>NZ_JBIAHN010000005.1:0-414170 GCF_042870555.1 Streptomyces sp. NPDC006487 | reverse complement strand
GCCGCGTACCACCCGTGGGAGTCCTTCGGTGGGGGTGGCACGGAGATCACGGCCGTGGCCAACGCGGACGGTCGGATCGAGGTCTTCGGGACCAATCCCACCGGGGTCTACCACCGCTGGCAGACCGGCTTCTCCGCCTGGTCCCAGTGGGGCTGGCTCAAGGACACCGCCGGACCCGCAATCAAGTGACGGCAAACGTTCCTCTGGAGCCTTCTCGTGCATCCGTTCAGCAGGCGCCACCTGCTGCGCGCGGCCGGGGCGGGAGCCCTCGCGCTCCCGCTCACGGGCCGTGCCGCAGCGGCGACCTCCGTCCCAGGGCCGGCGTCCCAGTGGGTGGGCGCCGGTTCCTTCACCCACGTCTACGACCCCTCCACGCCGGGCCGGCGCCGCTACCTCAACGACCACACCCTGATCCGGGCGAACGGCCGGTGGCACCTGTTCAGCATCGTCGGTGACAGCGCGGCGCCCGGCGAGGCACCGGACAGTCGCTCGGAGGTCGCCTTCGCACACGCCTCCGCGCCCGCCCCGTACGGCCCCTGGACCAGCCACGCCGACGCGCTGACCGTCGAGCCGGGCTACCACGGTGAGGAGCACCTGTGGGCCCCGCACGTCATCGAGGCCGGCGGCAGGTTCTGGATGTTCTACGCGGGCGGCGGCGCGGGCGGCGCCGCGATCAGCCTCGCCACGTCGGACGACCTGTTCACCTGGACGCGCGCACCGTCCGGCCCGCTGTTCCGCGGGATCGAGGCCCGCGACCCGATGGTGCTGCGGGTCGGCGGCGAGTGGGTCATGTACTACACGGAACTCTCGAGCCCGGGCGGCCGGCACGTCGTGGCCCACAGGCGCTCCGCCGACCTGGTGCACTGGAGCGAGCCGGGCGTCGCGTTCGCCGACGCGGCCACGTACCCGACCGTCTCGGTCACCGAGTCGCCGTACGTCGTCCAACGGGACGGCTGGTACTACCTGTTCATCGGCCCGAGGGGCGGCTACGAGGGTACGGACGTGCTGGCGTCCCGGGATCCCTTCCATTTCGACCTCGCCGGGTACGCGGGCCACGTGGCCGGTCACGCCGTGGAGGTGATCGCCGACGGGGAGGCCTGGTACGCCAGCGCCGCCGGCTGGTTCCGCCACGGGCTGCACGTGGCGCCCCTCCAGTGGCGGGACACGGCACCGCCGTGGCAGAGCGCCGACAACCCGGTGGCCGGACTCGACGCCGCCGGCCGCCTCACGGTGTTCGCGCTCGACGCCTCCGACCACTCGATGCTCCGGCGCGTCCAGCTCGACCCGGACACCGACACCTGGTCGCGGTGGGAGACGTTCGGCGGGCCGGCCGGGGCGGTGCCCACACTCGGCCGCGACGCCGGCGGCGCGCTCGAGGTGTTCTCGCTCGCCCCGGAGGGAGCCAACCTGCACCACCGGGCCGAGCGGCCGGGCGGCGGCTGGTACGACTGGGAGGAGTTCGGCGGGCCGGCCGGCGCCGCCCCCGCCGTCGCGCGCGACGCCCACGGCAGGCTGGAGGCGTTCGCCCTGAGCCCCGGCGGAGCGTCCATCGCCCGGCGGCGGCAAGCGGCACCGGGATCCCGGGCCTGGGACCCGTGGGAGGCGGGCTTCGGCGGCGCCGCGGGCGCGCCGCCGGTGGTCGCCGCCAACGCCGACGGCCGACTCGAGGTCTTCGCCCTCGCTCCCGGCGGTGCCGGGATCTCCCACCGGTGGCAGGAGACCCCGGGTGGTGTCTGGAACCCCGTGTGGCAGCGCTTCGGCACCGCGTCCGGTGCCGCGCCGCGCGTGGCCGGGGACGGCAGCGGCCGGCTCACCGTCGCCGCGATCGGACCGTCGGGCGTGGGAACCTTCAGCCGGCGGCAGTCCGTGCCGAACGGAGGCTGGGACGAATGGCTGCCGATGTTCGGCTGGAGCGCCGCCGCCCCGGCGTTCGCCGCCAACGCCGACGGCCGACTCGAGGCGTTCTCGCTGACGCCCGGTGGCGCCCGGCTCGGCCACCGCTGGCAGACCACCCCCGGTGGGAGCTGGGATTCCGGCGGGGATTTCGGGGAGCCCGGTATCAGGCTCGCCGCCACGCCCGCCGTCGCGTCCGATCCCACCGGGCGCACGCACGTCTTCGCCGTCACCACCGAAGGCAGCGTGCGCAGTCGCGTCCAGGATCGGCCGAGCGGTGGGTGGCGGCCGTGGAGGGCCTTCGGAGACCGGGCGGTCGCACCCGTCGTATCGGGCCGTCCCGCACTGTGAACCCGGAGTGCGGATCGCGCCAAGTGAAAGGGGCGAAAGGGCGGTTTAGTGAGGCCGCGACCCTTCGGGCACGGTGACCTTCCCCACCCCCGCAGGTTCCGTACGCGACGTCCGCGACCGGGGGCGCCAGGGCCGGTCCCGCACGGCCGCCCGCGGTGGCGGCATGCAGCGCTCGTTCGCCGCGACACGACAACTTCCCCCGAACCGCTCGCCAGAGAGTCGAAAACGACCCCAAACCGCCTTCGCCGGATGAGGGCCGGAGCGACCGGGGACACAGGGGGAACCGCCCGCTGGGAGAGGGCCGGAGAGCCTCCCGGCCAGGGGCTCGGAGGGCCTTTCGGGACAGCTGGTGCGGGCTGTCCGACCCGGCGGGCCGTCCCGGCCGAAGTGGCCGAAGTGCGCCGATGAACTCCCTTGAGAGATGAGTATTGTTCAACTCGTCGGTCCGGCACGACGTGTGGAACGGGGGGAGCGGTGAGCGGGGTAGTCGTCCATCTGCCGCAGGGATGCAGTGGCGCCGACGGCGGGGAACCGTACGGCGATGCGGTGACGTTACGGCTCGGACCGGGTGAAGTCGCCCGCTTCGGACGCGGATCCGCGAAGATTCCCGTGGAGCTCCGCCTCGCCGACGCGGCGATCTCCCGCCTCGCCGGTGAGATCCGCGTGGCCGACGACCACTGGCAGTTGACGAACCACAGCACCACCCACAGCTACCTCGTGGAGAACCCGGAGGGTGCCGGGGAGTACCTGAGGGTCCCGCCCCGACGGGTCGGGGCACCCGTCCCGTTCGAGTTCTCGCGCGTCGTGCTGCCCACCCGCAGCGACGTCCCCGTCTCCTTCCAGGTGTTCGCCCCCGATCACGTCTACCTGGACCCGGAGGCCATGGGCGCCCCCTGGGGCCGCCTCACGGTCACCGCCTACTCGCTGGACGAAACGGCCACCTACTTCCTGGTGCTCCTCGCGCTCTGCGAACCGCGCCTGCGCGACCAGTCCCGCGTCGCGGTCCCCACCACGCCCCAGATCGTCGAACGGCTCAGGGGCCACGTCGCCTGCGCCACCCTGACCGCGCGAGCGGTCAGCTCGCACATCGACTACCTCGCCGAGGAGAAGCTGCGCATCGGCGTCTCGGACCCGCGCGAACCCGGCAAGGGCGACCGCCGCAACGGCAAGCGGGAGGAGATCGTCGGGCTCGCCCTGCGGTTCGGGCTCGTGCGCGAGGAGCACCTGACGCTGCTGCCGCCCCTGACGGGGGCCGGCGGGCGGGAGCGGCAGACCGCGCGATGACGAGGCCCGACACCCTGCGCGACATCACGGAACGCGACGGTACGGACGTGCTCCCGCCGGGCCACCGGGTGCGAGGCTGGACGATCACCGACCTGATCGGGGCCGGAGGCTGGTCCACGGTCTACGCCGCACGGCCCGCCGACCGGTATCCGGACCGGACCGGCCGGGCCCCCGCGCACCCGTCAGCGGCACCCGCCGACATCGCTCTCAAAATCATGCCGACCGCCGGGTACGCCCCGCGCCAGACGCGCAGGATCGTGGAGTCCGCCCGCCGGGAGGTCGAACTGGGACGCAGAGCCGGGCACGCGCGGCTGATCCGCCTCCTGGACTCCTTCGTCCTCGAGGCACCGGAGCGCCCCGCACTGGACGGCGCGATCGTGCTGGTCATGGAGCGGGCCACGGGCAGCCTGAGGGAACTCCTCGACGCCGGGGTGGCCGAGGCGGACCGTGCCCGGCTGATCGCGGGGATCTGTGAGGGACTCGCCCACCTCCACCGGTCGGGCTGGGTCCACGCCGACCTCAAGCCCGAGAACGTCCTGCTGGACGGCGGCCGTTCCGTGAAGCTCTCCGACTTCGGGCTCGCCACCCAGATGACGGGAACGCACGGGTACGCACCCCCCATGGGCACCTTGGACTACCTTCCGCCCGAGCGCTGGCGGGCACCCCTCGGGGAGTTGGGCGTGAAGGTCCGGCCGAGTGCCGACATCTGGGCCCTGGGCATCATCATCCACGAGGTGTTCGGCTCCGGCGCCTCCCCGTTCTCCGGCGCCACGCCCATGGCGCGCGGCGCCGCCGTCCAGGAGTACGGAGAAGGGCGCGCGCCGCTGCGCATGGATCAGGCCGTACCGCCGTTCTGGCGCGAGCTCGCCGCGGACTGCCTCGCCCCGACCCACGCGGCGCGTGCCCCGCACACCGCCGAGAGCCTGCTCGCCCGCATCACCGCCGGACAGGAGGCGCGCGGGAGGGGAGCGGGACGGCTGTGGGCCCGGGCCCGCGCCGCGATCCTGACCACCGCGTTCTGCGGGATCGCCGGTACGACCCTGTGGTCGGACGCGGCTCGGGCGAGCTCCTCCGCGCTGGACGGCCTGGAGGGCGCGGCGGCCGGCACGATCCGGGTGTTCAACGCGGAGAAGGGCTGCCAGGAGCGGGCTGACCGGGACCCGCAGTGCAGCCTGGGCCTGGCGATCGACCCGATGCGCCAGTACACCGCGGACAACGTCGTACCGTCCCGGGTGTGGCACGGCGACGTCCTCGCGGTCGACTGCCAGTTGCCCGAGGGCCGGGCCGTCATCGACGAGGCGGACCTGCAGTCCACCCGCTGGTTCCACGTCCGCCTCCCGCCGGGCTCCACACCCCCCACGGCGTGGCTCCCCGCCGTCCGCACGAGGGACAGCCCGGCGCTGCGGCGGTGCCCGCACCCCGCGACCGGGCGCTGACGCACCCGGGAGCGGCCCATGGGCCGGCCCGTCGTCCAGGTTCCTACGGGGCCCCGAAGCGCATGGTGGTGCGCGATGTCCGGTCGTACCGGTCCCAGCGCGGCATGGCCGGGTGGTTGGGGTCGCCGGTGCGGATGAACGAGATCCATGCCCGGTGCACAGTACCGGCGAGATCGTCCCTGCTCCGGGTGTCCAACCCCGCCAGGAACGGCGCGTGCGACCACTTGTCGAAGTTGTCGAAGACGAACGGCAGGTCCAGGCAGTGCGGGGCGCCCAGGCGGCCCTCGTGCGCGGGGGTGGGGAGGGCGAACTCGTACGTCCAGACCGGGCGGCCCCGTGCAGCCCGCGCATCCGCGAATGCCAGCGTGGGCTTCTTGAACAGTTCGTCGGTGGTCAGGTCGATGAGGACGTCGATCGGCCGGCCGTCCGGACGGGCGGCCTCGTACGCCGCGTACGCTTCGGCCGCGCCGTCACCGAAGCTGTCCCGTGCCCGCCGGAGCACCTGTTCCTTGGTCGTCGACGCGTACGCCTCGCTCAGCGCGAAGACGAAGGCGGACTCTTCCGCGGTCCAGCCGATGAGTACGTCGATGTCCCTGCCCGGACCGTCGAGCAGGTTCTCGACCGGTTGGCGCACCGCCGTCACGCCGTCGAGCACGGGCATGAAGGGCGCGGTCCAGTGTCCCCATTCCGCGGTGGCCGCGAGGAGCCGGGCGGTGGCCTCGACCAGGCGCGGCCACGGCACCGTCCGCAGTTCGTCCACGTCCTTCGCGCCGACGATCTCCAGATAGGCGGCGGTGCGGGCCCGGGCCTCGGCCGGTGTGGCGAGGGGCATGGCGAGCGGGACGCTCTGGAGGATGGCCCGGCGGAAGAGCCGGCCGCCACCGGCGTGGCCCGCGAGGGCGGTCGCGGACAGGGCGCCGGCGGACTGGCCGGCGACGGTGACGTTACCGGGATCCCCGCCGAAGGCCGCGATGTTGTCCCGCACCCAGCGCAGCGCCGCGAGTTGGTCGGTGAGCCAGACGTTGGCGACCTCCGCGCCGTCCTGCGCAGCGATGGACAGCACACCGAGGGGTCCGAGCCGGTAGTTGAGGTTCACCACCACCAGGTCGCCGCTCCGCGCGAACGTCTCGCCCGAGTAGTTCGGCATCGCCCCGGACCCGGAAATGAAGGCGCCGCCGTGGATCCAGACCAGGACGGGACGGCGGGCGTCGTCGATGCCGGGCGTCCACACGTTGAGCGTCAGACAGTCTTCGTCGAAGGGGGCGAAACCGTGGCCGCCGAGTATCGGGTCGTCCTCGCGGACGGCCTGCGGCGAACCGGGGCCGTATTCCGTCGCGTCGAGGGTGCCGCTCCATCCCGGGTGCGGCTGAGCGGGCCGCCATCGGAGGGGCCCGACGGGCGGCGCCGCGTACGGCACGCCCTTGAACACGGCCAGGTCGTCTTCGGCGGCGCCGCGGATCGCGCCCGATCGTGTGTGCACGACGGGCGCGGTGCGGTTTTGAGCGGAACCCATCCAGTGCGTCCTTCCAGGCCGGGACCGAGAGATCGAGGGGGAGAGGTGTCAGGGATCGTGCGCCGACAGGTTATTGCGTATTTCTTGCGACCGTCAATATTATTCGATCTCTCATCACGTGGAGGCTCACATGACGGCGTGGCGCATCGGTACGACGGTGATTCACAAGGTGCTGGAAGCTGAGGTGGCCGTGCCCCTGGCGGGGGTCCTGCGGACGGACGACACCGCGCTCCTGGAGAAGTACCCGTGGCCCGCTCCCGACTTCGGCAGGGCCGGCGGCACCTTCGTGCTCTCGGTCCACGGGCTGGTCGTGGACACCGGTGCACGCCGGATCCTCGTGGACACGTGCGTGGGCAACGCCCGGGCGTCGGTGCCGTTCCTGCCCATGCTGGACTCGTCGTGGCTCGAAGACCTCGCCGCCCTCGGCTACCCTCCGGAGTCGATCGACACGGTGGTGTGCACCCACCTCCACTTCGATCACATCGGGTGGAACACGCGCCTGGTCGACGGGAAGTCGTTGCCGACGTTCCCCCGTGCACGCCACCTCGTCACCCGGGTGGAGTGGGACCACTGGGCCGACGACGCGGAGGCCGGCCTCCACGACACGATGCAGCCCTTGCTCGATGAGGGTCTGCTCGACTTCGTCGGGAACGACCACGGCGTATGTGACGGCGTACGCCTGGAAGCCGCCCCCGGGCACACCCCGGGCCAGGTCGCGGTCGTGGTCGAATCCGGCGGCGAACGAGCGGTGATCACCGGTGACCTGGTGCACCATCCGGTGCAGTTCATCGAACCGGATGTAGCGGGCCTCGCCGACACCGACGCGCGGCAGGCCGCCGCCACCCGGCGGGCTTTCGTCGACCGGTACGCCGACACGGGGACGCTCGTGATCGGCACCCATTTCCCCGCCCCCACGGCCGGCCTGCTCCGGCGCGGCGGCGACGGGGGCGTGCGGTTCGTCGTGGACGGCCCGCGCTGAACCGTGGACTGCGCAGCACCCATGGGGCGGCTGCTCTCACGTGGCCGGTCTGAGGACCGCGTCGAGCAGGCTCGGGCAGCCGGGCGACCAGGTTGGCCCGTCCGGGCTCGGAGCCCGAAGGTGTCCGGTCGGAGAAAAATCCGTACGGTCCCTCGGCGGGTGCGGGGCTAGCGTGCTCCCATGACGACCGCCGACGGCTATGAGAAGCGCATTGCGGAAGCCCAGCAGGCGACCATGTCGGGCTGGGACTTCGGTTGGCTGAAGGGCCGGGCGGACGGCGAGGGCCCCTCGTGGGACTACGGCGAACTCGCCCGAGCCTTGCTTCCGCGCGCGCGAAGCCTTCTGGACATCGACACCGGTGGCGGCGAACTCCTCGCCTCGTTTTCCCCGTTGCCACCGCAGAGCACGGCCACCGAGAACTGGGCGCCCAACTTCCGCCTGGCGCGGCAACGCCTCGCACCGCTGGGAGTAGAGGTCCACCGGACGTCGGGTTCGAACCTGCCGCCCGGCCCCTTCGACTTGATCCTCAACCGCCACGGATCGCTGGACGCGGCAAGCATCCGCACGGCACTCGCGCCGGGCGGCCGGCTCCTCACCCAGCAGGTGGGCAGCCGGAACCAGTTGGAACTGAACGAAGCCCTCGGCATCCCCTCGCCGGCCGCCCCGGACGATTGGACCCTGGGTGTCGCCGTACGGGCCCTGGAAGCCGCGGGCCTTCACGTGATCACGGCACGGGAAGAGATGAGCCCCTACACCTTCTACGACATCGGAGCGCTGGTCTTCCAAGTGCGCGCCATCCCATGGCAGTTCCCCGGATTTTCGCCATTGGAGCACGAACCGGCACTACGCCGACTCGACCGGCACCTCGGCATCACGGGCGGATTCACCGTGCACGACCACCGGTTCCTGATCGAGGCGGCGCCGGCGTCTTCCGGTCCGGCTTCAGGGAGCCGGTTGCTCGGGTAGGGGCCGTTCGGCCGGGCGCGTGCGCGGTGCGAAGCGGATCGGGGCCTGGAAGCGGGCCTTGCGGGCGGCGCGCCGGAAGACCGTGAGGACGGCGGGGCCGGCGAGGCAGACGCAGACGAAGTTGGTGACGGCGCGGCCGGTGTCCCAGCCGAGGGAGGTCGCGAGGTCGAAGGCGAGGTAGCGGTGGAACTGCTCGGTGAAGGGGAGGCCGGGGAGGTAGGCGATGGAGCTGTTGGGATCGAGGGAGAAGGGCCAGAAGGAGAGGTTGAGGAGGAAGCCGAAGAGATACCCGGAGACCGAGCCGTAGACCGCCAGCAGTGCGACCTCGCGGCGGCCGGCGGCCTTCGGGAGGAAGCCCGCGAGCATGCCGACGAAGGCGCAGCCGAACATCTGGTAAGGCATCCAGGGCCCGACGCCGCCGGTGATCAGGGCGGAGGAGAAGAGCGAAGTGCAGCCGAGGGTGAAGCCGAAGCCGGCGCCGTAGACGCGCCCGGCGAGGACGAGGATGAAGAAGACCGTCTCGATGCCCGCGGTGCCCGCGCCCAGGGGGCGGATGGCTGCGTTGACGGCGGAGAGGACTCCGAGCATGGCCAGGGCCTTGGAGTTGATGCCGCCCTCGGCGATCTCGGAGATCACGACGGAGAGGACGACGACCAGCAGTACGCCGAAGATCAGGGGTGGGGCGTAGTTGGATCCGAACGTGCCGGGGGCCACGAGGAAGGGCCAGAAGAACGCGACGAGCCCGAGGAAGGCGGCCATGGTGATGACGATGCCGGCTCGGGGGCGGATGCGGATGGCCGCGGTGTACGTGTTCACGCGTGCGGATCCGTTCCCTCGGCGGCGAGGAGTACGGCGGCCAGCTGGTCGACGGTGAGGAAGGGGAGCGGGGCCAGGATCTTCGCGGTCTGTGGGGCGAAGACCGGGGAGGCGACGATGACCTCGGTGGCGGGACCGTCGGCGACGATGTCGCCCTCGGCCATCACCACGACGCGGTCGGCGGCCCGGGCGACGAACTCGACGTCATGGGTGGAGATCACGACGGCCCGGCCCTCGGCGGCCAGATCGTAGACGATGCGGACGAGTTCGCTCTTGGCGCGGTAGTCGAGGCCGCGGGTGGGCTCGTCGAGGAGCAGCACCCGGGGGGCGGCGGTCAGCTGGATCGCGAGGACGAGAGCGAGCTTCTGTCCCTCGGAGAGGTCGCGGGGGTGGGCGGTGTCGGGGATGCCGGGTGCGAGCCGGTCAAGGATGGCGCGGGTCCGGGTCCCGTGCGCGGTGACCGCGGACTCGGTGTCGGCCTGGTCGAGTTCCTGCCGGACCGACTCGAGGTAGAGGAGGTCGGTCGGGGTCTGGGGGACGAGACCGACGAGCTGTCGCGCCTGCGAGGCGGACAGCTTCTGCGGGTCCTGCGGTTTCGCGTCGTCGTCGGGAGCGCCGACGGCCACGGTGCCGGCCTTGCGGGGGCCCGAGCCCTGGAGCGCCCAGAGGAGCGAGGACTTGCCGGAGCCGTTGCGACCCATCAGCGCGGTGACCTCACCGCCGTGGAGGGTGAGGTCGACCTCCCGTACGGCCGGGACGCCGTGGTACGTCACCGTGACGCCGCGCGCGGCGAGGAGTTCCGGGAGGGCGGGCCTCGGCGCGGGGCGCACCGGTGGCGGAGTGCGGTCGGCCAGCCGGGCGCGCAGGGGAGCGGCGGCACGTCGGGCGTCACGGATGGAGAGCGGCAGCGGGGACCAGCCGGCCGTGCGGCCGAGCTCCACGATGGGTGGTGCGATGGACGACGTACGGAAGATCTCGGCGGGCGTGCCCGATACGACGCGGCCGTCGCCGGGGAGGTGGATGACGCGGTCGGCGTACTGGACCACGCGCTCCAGGCGGTGTTCGGCGAGCAGCACGGTGACGCCGAGGTCGTGGACGAGACGGGTGACGGCGGCGAGGACCTCCTCGGCGGCCGTCGGGTCCAGGGCGGAGGTGGGCTCGTCGAGGACGAGGACCCGGGGGTGGGCGGTCAGGACGGAGCCGATCGCGACGCGCTGCTGCTGGCCGCCGGACAGTTCGTGCAGGGCGCGATGGCGCAGGTCGGCGAGGCCGAGGAGATCGAGGGTTTCCTCGACGCGCTTGCGCATGGTGGCCGGGGGGACGGCCAACTGCTCCATCGCGTAGGCGAGTTCCTCCTCGACCGTGTCGGTGACGAATCCGTCCAGCGGATCCTGGCCCACCACGCCGACCACATCGGCGAGTTCGCGCGGAGGGTGCGCCGCTGTGTCCCGACCATCGACCACCACGCGGCCGAAGAGGGTGCCACCGGTGAAGTGGGGAACGAGGCCGTTGACGGCGCCGAGGAGGGTGGACTTGCCGACACCGGTGTGGCCGACGACCAGGCAGAGTTCGCCCTCCTCCACGGTGAGGTTCACGTCGCGCAGGACCGGTTCCTCCGCGTCGTCGTACTGGACGGTGACCTCGTCGAAGGTGATCACTTGGGTTCCTCGGTGCGCTGAGCGGGGACGACCGCGCGAGCGGGCGGGGCCGGGGGCGGGGCCAGGAAGCCGGCGGTACCCGCGAGGAGGATCGCGGCGGCGGGTACGAGCGGCAGCGTGGGCCAACTGAGCGGGTAGATGGAAGGGTTGAGTTCCGCCGCGTTGAAGCCGACGTTGGTGAAGAGGAGGACCGCGGAGAGGACCCCGCAGCCGGCCACGGCCCACTCGGCTGCGCGCCAGGGGTCGGGCCGGTAGGTGGTCCGGGTGATGCGGCGGCCGCCCAGACGCAGTCCCGCGAAGCACAGCAGGGCGCCGGCGCCCATGGAGGGCAGGCCCAGCAGCTTCGGAGCGGTGGCGTCGAGCAGTCCGTACGCCCCGGCGCACAGGCCGCACATGCCGAGCAGCATGAGGGCTCCGGTGAGCCGGCGGGAGCGGGGGGTGGCCTTACCCGCGCGGCCGTAGCCGCGGGAGTCCATGGCGGCGGCGAGGCGCAGGGACCGCTCCAGGGCGTCTTCGAGGACCGGTACGACGATGCCCCGCAGGGCGCGCAGCCCCTTGGAACGGCCGGCCCGCAACCTCTTGGCCCGGTGCACCCGCTGCACGCTCTGGACGAGTTGGGGCGCGACGCTCATGGACACGGTGACGGCGACGCCCAGTTCGTAGAGGGCGCCGGGCAGGACGCGCAGGGCGCGTTTGGGGTTGGCCAGGGTGTTGGCCGCGCCGATGCAGCACAGCATGCAGGCCAGCCGCAGCCCGTCGGTGGCGGCGGACAGCAGGGCCTCCAGCGAGACGGGGCCGCCGAGCTGGATCCCCGCGTACCAATCGGGTGTGGGGATGTGCGGCAGGGAGAAGAGGAAGTGGTCGCGGGGGGTGATGCCGGTGGCGAAGACGGCGCGGAAGAGCACCCGGATCGCCACCACGGTGAGGGCCAGGTACAGGTAGTACTTGAACCCGCGGGCCCAGGGGGCCTCGGTGCGGCGCATGGTGATGACGTAGCCGAGGACGGCGAGCACGAGGAACAGCAGCAGCGGGTTGTTGGTGCGGCTGACGGCGGTGGCCAGGGCGAGGGCCCAGATCCACCAGGCGACCGGGTGCAGGGTGCGGGGCAGCCGGCGGCCGCCCGCGTCCGGCGCGATGCCGGACGCGGGCGTCTTGGCCGTGGCCACGGTGGTGGTGCGGGACACGCGGCTACTCCGTACTACGGCGGCGGCGCCCGGCCGCGTACACGGCGGCGCCACCGATCAGGAGCACCAGGGCTCCGGTGGCGACGGCGGGCAGGTACGAGCCCACGTCATGGGCGGCGTCGGCGGCAGGGGCCGCCTCGACGACGCGGGGGCCCGGGGTGGGCGCCGCCACCGCCGGCGCGCTGGACGACGCTGAGGCGGAGGGGGCCGGGGAGACGCTCTCGGAGGGGCTCGGCGGGGCCGACGGGCTCTCCGCAACAGCGGGGCCGGACGGCGGCGCCGGGTCGGGGGACGCGGTCGGACTCTCCGGCGCGGGGCCCGTGTCGGCGTTCGGCGGCGGAGGCGCCGCCGTGCGGGTGTCCTTGGGTGCGGGGCCGCCGGTCGGCTCGGTGTTCTTGGCCCGCAGCTGGTCGGGGGTGACGTTGGGCTTGCCCTCGGTGCCCTCGATGTTGGTGCCGCCGAAGATCCACAGGTCCACGCTGCCCGGCTTGGGCTTGTAGAGCATGGCGCCGAGCTGGCTGTACTCCCAGGTGTTCCGGCCGGGGTCGGCGTGCCAGTACGACCAGTAGGCGGAGGCGGGGGGCGTGAGCACGCAGTCGTCCTGCTGCGGGGTGGGGAACTGCTTGCCGCCCTGGAAGCCGCTGTAGCCGATGCGGCAGATGAAGGCGGGACCGTCGTGGCCGGTGCCGGTGGTGGCCCAGCCGCCCTGGTTGAGGAGCTCGTAGCCGGTGGTGGGTGTGCTGCCGCAGGAGCGGTAGACCGGGCCGCCCCAGCGGCTGAAGTCCACGGCGAGGACGGCCCCGGAGGAGGTCGTGCACCGTCCGATGGGGAGCGGGGCGGCCCCGGCCGGGGCCGCGGTGGCGGCGAGGGCCGTCACCGTCAGGCCCAGCGCGGTGGCGGTGCGGGCCGGGATCCGCAGTGCGCGGCCGCGGATCACGCCTCGTCCCCGGTGGTTTCGCGGCGGCGCTTGGCGGCGCGGGTGATGCCCCAGCCGCCGAGGGTCAGGAGCAGGGCCGCCGTGGCGAGGCCGCCGACCTGGGCGCCGGTTGCGGCGAGGCCCCCGCCGCCCGTGCCGGAGCCCGAGCCGCCCCCGCTTCCACCCGGGGTCACGATCGCGGGCGCGGAGGGGGAGGGGGACGGCCGGCCCGTGGTGCTGGGGACGGGCTGCGGGGTGGTGCCCTTCAGGTCTCGTGTCAGCAGACCGAAGGAGATGCCGGTGGCGCCGCCGACGGCCTGCGCGGAGGCGCGGACGTCGGAACCGGGCTGGCCGCCCTTGGCGATGGTGAAGCCGCCGTCGCCGTTCTGCTGCGAGACGAGGAACCTGCGGGCCTTGGCGATGCGGTCCGCGTACTTCGTGGCGTCCAGGGACATGCCCTGCACGGCGAGGGCCGCGGAGTTGACGGAGTTGCCGGAGGCGCCGGGGAAGCCGCCGTCGTCCTTCTGCTGGGTGGCCAGCCAGGCGACGGCCTTGTCGACGGCCGTCTGCGAGGCGGCGTCGGGGAGCAGGTCGAGGGCCATGGCTGCCATCGCGGTGGAGTCCACTTCGGCCTGGCTGGCCTCGCCGATCAGGCTGGGCCAGGCGCCCGAGGGGTCCTGGAGGCTCTTGAGGTAGGCGATCGGTTCGGCCGCGGCCGCCGTCTCGCCGGCGCGGACCTGGGCGATGACACCGAGGGACTGGGAGAAGACGGACGTGGCGTAGGCGTAGTTGCCCTTGGCCGCGCACTGCTTCGGGGCGTCGGTCTTGGCCGGGCAGGTGACCTGGGCGAGCGCGGCGAGCAGGTCCTGGCCGCCGAAGTCGCGTGGGTCGCGGCCCACGGCCTCGGCGAGGAGGGCCGTTTTGCCGAGCGAGCCTCCGCCGGCGTACTTGGTGCCGATCAGGGTCCAGTCGTTGATGCCGCGGCCCTTGCCGTCCTTGCCGCCCTTGTCCAGGAAATCGACGATGCCCCGCAGCGTGGTGTTGTCCTGGCCGGTGGCCGCGAGTGCGTAGGCGCCGTCGATGGTCAGCCCGTAGTCGGCGAAGCCGGTGCCCGCGCCGCTCTCGTAGTAGCGGCCCTGGATCAGACGGCTGTGGTCGGCGAGGTACGCCGAGCCCTTCTTCAGGTCCGGCCCGTCACCGGACGGAGGGGTGACGGGCGGGGTGACCGGGGGAGTGACGGGCGGGGTCACCGGGGGAGTGACCGGCGGGGTGGTCGGCGGATCGGTCTTCTTCGTGGTCAGCGCGACCAGGTCGCTCTTGGCACCCGCGATGGCGGCCGGCGTGGTGGCGAACAGCCGGGACTCGGTGTCGTCCTCTTCGAAGCCGAATCCGGCTCCCGGGAACTGGTGGTGGGAGAGCCAGGAGACGCCCGCGTCGGCGAAGGCCTCGTCACCGAGGGCGCGCAGGGCCTGGGCGGCCCAGGCGGTGGAGGCCGGGCTGCCGGTGGTCAGGTACGAGGCGGAGGGCCAAGCACCGGTCGCCAGTTGGGACTTCTTGAGGTGGCCGCGCGCCTTCTGCACGGTGGCGTCGTGGCCGCCGGCCCGCTTGAGGGCCAGCGTGATGAGCCCGGTGGCGTTCGCGTCGCTGTCGCACCATTCCCCGGAGCGGATGAGGATGGAGGTGAAACCGCCGTCCTCGCACTGGAGGCCGGTCAGCCGGTTCACGGCGTCGGCCGGGGGCGTCACGCCTCCGTTGAGCAGGGCGATGACGGCCATGGCCTGGGCGTCGGACTGGCCGGTGGTGCGGAAGTCGCCCTTGGTCAGGCAGCCTTCGATGCTCTCGCCGTCACCGATGTCGCGCGGGCAGACGTACGCGACGAGGTCGCCGAGCAGGTCGTGACCGCCGAAAGCGCGGGGATCCTTGCCGGTGGCCTCGGCGACGAGCGCGAGCCGGGCGGCGGCGGTGGCGTCGGGGATCCCGTCCTTGCCGGTGGGGTAGGCGTACGCGTCGGTCTGCGCGGGCGTGGCGAGGAAGTCGGCGGCCTTCCTGGCCACCGGGCTCTTCGGATCGCCGGCCGTCAGGGCGAACACGGCTTCGGTGGTGAGGAAGTGGTTCGGAGTCGTCGCGCCCTCGTCGACGACGCGTTCCCCGTCCGTCAGCTTCCCGGTGATCCAGCGGGTGGCCGCGGACACGTCGACCGACCCGGCGGGCACGGTGGGCGGGGCCGTGGGGACGGTCGGATCGGGGGTGGAACCGCCCCCGGCCCGTACGTCGTCGGGGGAGAAGGAGGGCTTGCCGGAGGTGCCGCCGATGTCCGTGCCGCCGTAGACCCAGGCGTCCACGTCGCCGGCCTTCGGGATGCGCGACATGGCGCCGAGCGAGCTGTAGGTCCAGCTCTTCTGACCGGGGGAGGCGGTCCAGTACGACCAGTAGGCGGTGGCCTGCGGGGTGAGGACGCAGTCCTCCTTATCCGGAGTGGGGTACTCCGTGCCCGTGTTGAAGGAACCGTTGCCTATCCG
This sequence comes from Streptomyces sp. NPDC006487, assembly GCF_042870555.1. Classification (NCBI taxonomy): domain Bacteria; kingdom Bacillati; phylum Actinomycetota; class Actinomycetes; order Kitasatosporales; family Streptomycetaceae; genus Streptomyces; species Streptomyces sp. NPDC006487. The sequence continues at coordinate 398,655 of NZ_JBIAHN010000005.1, read as the reverse complement.
GCAGATGAACCCGTCACCGTCGTGGACGGTGCCCCTGGTCGTGAAGCCGCCGGTGTGCAGCAGCTCGTAGCCGGTGGTGGGGGTGGTGTCGCAGCCGCGCTCGACCTTGCCACCGAAGGGGCCGAAGTCCACGGCGACGATGGCACCGGTGGTGGCCGTGCACTGCTCGATCGGGTCGGCGTTCGCCGAGGTGGGGACCGTGAGGAAGGCCACTCCCGCACCGAGCGTCAGGAAGGACGCGGTCACGAGGGAGAGGAAGCGCCGCCTCGTCCCCGACTGCTGTTTCGCCTGCTGTTCGGTCCCCACCGCGGCCCTCGTCTCTGCCGGGCGGCTGCGTACGTGGCGATGCGCCCCCGCACGGCTCATGCGCCATGGGGAGGCTGCGACGACCACACCGCAGTCCGCGACGGCGTTCTTCGTACTGTGACCCAGCCCCAGGCATTCCGGCTCACCCGGGACGTCCCGGGCCTACGGTTGCGGGTCAGCGCCGGAATTCGACCGGCTTCCCCTGGTACTGAGCAGTTCTCAGCCGGAGTGCAACACGGATGCCGGTGATGCGTCAAGGTGGCGTGGGTCTCGGCGGACGGTCTCGAGAGCCCCGCGCCCGCCCGCCCTCCGGGTGGCTGGCGGACCCTTGATCACTCCGGTAGCGTCCTGGGCTGCCACGTGGGGGAATCCGGTGCGAAGCCGGAGCTGACGCGCAGCGGTATGGGACGGCGGGGGCCGTTCCGAGCCCGAATGCCCAGGCGGCGAAGCACTACAGGAAGCCGTACCACGCGTTCCGGACGGCGGCCCTCCGACCATGCCCCGGCCGTGCTCGTGTGCGGTGACGTGCGGGCGTGCGGCAGGAAGCGGCCGGCGTTCGCCGATTCCAGGAGCAGGCCATGTCCCGTCCCCGTACCTCCCGCCGCCTCGCGCTCGCGGTTCCCGCCGCGCTCGGCGCCTTCGCCCTCACCACGCTGCCCGCCTTCGCGACCTCCAGCCCGGCGCAGATGGCCACGTCCAAGACCAACGGCGTCGCCTACCTGAAGTCGCTCCAGGCGGCGGACGGTTCGTACGCCGGGTCCGGGCTGTCCAACGAGTGGGCGTTCAGCGCCTTCGCCGCCGCCGGTACGGCCGTCGTCGATGTCGCCCCCGGCGGCGACACGACGAAGAACGCCCGTACGGTCTACCGCAACCTGCTCTCCACGGCGGGCTGGCCGCAGGCTTCCCCCGTGGTCACCGACTACGAGCGCGGCACCCTGAACGCGTACGCCGCAGGCATCGACCCGGCGCGCGTCTCCGCCTCGCGCAACCTCGTCGCGAACGTCTACTCCTACTGGCAGACGGCCGAGGCCGGCTACTTCGGCCCGTCCGGAAACTTCAACGGCACCGTCTTCGCGGCCCTTTCGCTGCGCGGGGCCAAGACCCAGGGCGGCGCCCACCGCATCCCGCAGGCGCTCACCGACTCGATGGTCACCCGCATACGTGCCAACCAGCACGTGGACGGCGGCTGGACCTTCAACAAGGCCGAGGGCAACTCCACCGTCCTCAACTCCGCGAGCGACGTCGACATGACCGGCGCCGCGATGGCCGCCCTCTGCGTCTCCGGCGTGCCCAACACCGACGCGGACGTCGTGCAGGCCAAGAACTTCCTCAAGGGCAAGCTGGTCGCGACCACCGGCGCCTTCAACTCCATGTACGGCGTCAACACCAGCTCCAACGGCTGGGGCGTGGCGGGCCTGAACGCCTGTGGCATCAACGCGCAGACCGGGGACTTCCTCACCGCCAACGGCAAGACCCCGATCGACTTCCTGATCGCCAACCAGTACAACCCGGCGGGCGGCTTCAAGTACAAGCCCGCCGACACCTCGCCCTCCGCCTACGCCTCCATCGACGCGCTGCGCGCCGTTGCCGGCGGAGGCTTCACCACCACCCCGCCGGTGCCCGTCACCCCGGGTGCCTCGCAGTGGGTCGCCCAGTCCGCCTTCACGGCCGGCGCCGCCACCAAGCTGGCCCTGACCGTCGACGACGGCGCCGGTAACCTCAAGGTCTGCTCGGTGGCCTTCACGCCGACCGGTACGACCACCACGCTCGGCGACGTCCTGAACGCCGCGAGCACCGGTGCGACCCCGTCGGGCTGTGTCGTGAGCGTCGCTCCGTCGTCCGGAACCGGCACGATCACCAGCATCAACGGCAAGGCCAACAGCGGCTCCAACACCTGGAAGGTCAGCGTCGACGGCTCGGCTTTCGCCGGCGCCGCCCGCAGCAAGGTGATCAACGTGGGCGACACCATCGCCCTGCGCTGGGGCGCCTGATCCTCGCGGGTGCGGACCCCGGACCACCGGGGCCCGCACCGCCGTTCCGGACTGCCTGAGGGCTCAGCCGTGGGTGAAGTGCGGCGGCCGCTTGTCCACGAATGCGGACATGCCTTCCTTCTGATCCGCCGTGGCGAACACCGCGTGGAACAAGCGGCGTTCGAACCGGACGCCCTCGGTGAGGGTGGTCTCGAAGGCGCGGTTCACGGCCTCCTTGGCCATCATCGCGACCGGCTTCGACATCCCGGCGACGGCCTCGGCCACGGAGAGGGCCTCGGCGAGCAGCTCGCCCGCCGGGACGATCCGCGAGACGAGCCCGGCGCGCTCGGCCTCCTCGGCACCCATCGTGCGGCCCGTCAGGCAGAGTTCCATCGCCTTGGCCTTGCCGACGGCGCGGGTGAGCCGCTGAGAGCCGCCGATACCGGGGATGACGCCGAGTCTGATTTCGGGCTGCCCGAACTTCGCGGTGTCCGCCGCGAGCAGGATGTCGCAGAGCATCGCCAACTCGCAGCCCCCGCCCAGCGCGTAGCCGGAAACGGCGGCGATCGTGGGGGTTCGGACCTGGCCGAGTCGGTCCCAGGCGGCGAACCAGTCGGAGAGGTACATGTCCATGTAGCTCTGCGGTCGCATCTCCTTGATGTCGGCGCCCGCGGCGAAGGCCTTCGCGGAGCCGGTGAGGAGGAGGCAGCCGACCTCGGGGTCCCGGTCCAGCTCCTCCGCGGCCGCTACGACCTCGGTCATGACCTTCAGGTTGAGGGCGTTGAGGGCCTCCGGCCGGTTGAGGGTGATGACGGCGACCCGCCCCTTGCGTTCGAGCAGGATGGTCTCGTAGGTCGTACGGGCGGTCATGCGGGTGTTCCGTTCTGGGGTCGCAGGGTCCGGACGATGGCGGAGAAGTCCATTCCGGCGCCCTCTCCTTCGGCGAATGCGGCGTACAGTTCGGCGGCCTTGTGGCCCAGCGGCGCGTTCACACCACCGGCCCGCAGGGCGTTGGCGGCCAGGCCGAGGTCCTTGGCCATGAGGGGTGCGGCGAAGCCCGGTCGGTAGTCGCGGTTGGCGGGACTCGTCGGAACCGGCCCCGGAACGGGGCAGTTGACGGTGAGCGCCCAGCACTGGCCGGAGGCGGTGGAGGCGACGTCGTAGAGGGCCTGGTGGTCCAGGCCGAGGCTCTCGGCGAGGACGAAGGCCTCGCTGACGCCGATCATCGAGACGGCGAGGATCATGTTGTTGCAGATCTTCGCGGCCTGCCCGGCCCCCGCGGTCCCGCAGTGGACGGCCTTTTGGCCCATGGCATCGAGGAGCGGCTGCGCCGCGGCGAATTCCACCGCGCCGCCACCCGCCATGAAGGTGAGCGTGCCGGCCTCGGCGCCCACCACGCCGCCGGACACCGGGGCGTCCAGTGCCCGGTGACCGGCGGCCACGGCGGCCTCGTGCGCGGTGCGGGCGTCGGCGACGTCGATGGTGGAGCAGTCGATGAAGAGGGTGCCGGGCCGTGCTGCGGCGAGCAGTCCCTCTTCCCGGTACAGGGCCAGGACGTGGCGGCCGGCCGGGAGCATGGTGATGACCACGTCGGCGGGGGTGGCGGCGTCGGCCGCCGAGGCCGCGGGTTCGACACCGGCGGCGGCAGCCGCCGCCAGCAGGCCCGGTACGAGGTCGAAGCCGAGGACGCGATGCCCGGCCTTGACGAGGTGGGTGGCCATCGGGCCGCCCATGTGGCCGAGTCCGATGAATGCGACGGTACTGGTCACCAGGCAACCTCCTGTGGTGAGGCGGACGGCGACAGACGCAGTTCGCGGTCGCCGAGCGGGGCGAAGAACCGTTCGACCTCTGCCGGGCCGACGGCTTCGAGCGTGCCGGGGGACCAGCGCGGGGCGCGGTCCTTGACGATGACCTGGGCGCGGATGCCCTCGACGAGGTCGGGCGAGGACAGGGCGGCGAGGGAGATGCGGTACTCCTGTTCCAGCACCCGTTCCAGGGGGCCGAGCCGCCGGGCCCGGCGTAGCGCGGCCAGGGTGACCTTGACCGCGGTGGGGGACTTCGCCAGCAGGGTGTCCGCCGCGGCCTTCGCGGCCGGTACGTCCGCGGCGAGCAGCCGCGCAAGGATCTCCTCGGCGGTGTCCGCGGCGTAGCAGTGGTCGATCCACTCCCGGTGGCCGTGGAGTACCCCGTCGGGTGCAGGCCGCACGTACCGGTCCAGCGCCTCGTGTACGGAGTCGCGCGCGAGGTCCGCGGCCAGCGCCGGCAGGGTCCCCGAAGGGACGAAGTGGTCGGCGAGGCCGCACAGCAGGGCGTCCGGCGCGCCGACCGCTGTCCCCGTCAGGGCCAAGTGGGTGCCCAGCTCGCCGGGGGCCAGGGCGAGGAGGTACGTTCCGCCGACGTCGGGAACGAAGCCGATGCCGGTCTCGGGCATGGCGATGCGGGAGCGTTCGGTGACGAGGCGGACGGTTCCGTGTGCGGAGATCCCGACGCCGCCGCCCATGACGATGCCGTCCATGAGGGCCACGTACGGCTTGGGGTAGTGGGCGATGCGGGCGTTGAGGCGGTACTCGTCGCGCCAGAAGTCCGCGGAGGCCGTGCCGCCGGTGCGGGCGTCCTCGTGGATGGCACGGATGTCGCCGCCCGCGCACAGGCCGCGTTCGCCGGCGCCCTCGATGACCACCGTCTCGACGGCCGGGTCGTGCTCCCAGGCGGTGAGGGCCTCGTCGATGCTCAGGACCATGGGATGAGTGAGGGCGTTGAGGGCCTTGGGACGGTTGAGCGTGATGTAAGCCGCGTGGCCCTCGGTACGCAGGAGGACGTGGTCGTGTTCTTCGGGGCATGAGTGGTTCATCGCAGGGTCTCCGTCAGTCCGCGCGCGACGATGACGCGCATGACCTCGTTGGTGCCTTCCAGGATCTGGTGGACGCGCAGGTCGCGGACGATCTTCTCGATGCCGTACTCGCTGAGGTAGCCGTAGCCGCCGTGGAGTTGGAGCGCGCGGTCGGCGACCGCGTATCCGGTGTCGGTGGCGAACCGCTTGGCCATCGCGCACAGCCGCGGGGCCAGCGGATCGCCCGTGTCCAGGGCCTCCGCGGCCTGCCGGAGCAGGGCGCGGGCGGCGGCGAGTTCCGTGGCCATGTCGGCGAGCCGGAACTGGAGCGCCTGCGCGTCCAGGAGCCGGCCGCCGAAGGCCTCGCGGTCCGCGAGGTGGGAAAGGCTGCGGTCCAGGGCACTCTGCGCGCCGCCGAGGGAGCAGGCGGCGATGCCGAGGCGCCCGCCGTTGAGGCCGTTCATGGCGATGCGGAAGCCGTCGCCCTCGTCGCCGAGGCGGCGATCGGCGGGGATCCTCGCACCGTCCAGGACGACCTGGCGTGTGGGCTGCGCGTTCCAGCCCATCTTCGCCTCGTTGGGGCCGAACGAGACGCCGGGGTCCTCGCGTTCGACGACGAAGGCCGAGATGCCGCCCGGGCCGGCCCCGCCCGTCCGCGCCATGACCACGTAGACGCCCGCGGCTCCGGCGCCGGAGACGAACTGCTTGACGCCGGTCAGGACGTAGTGGTCGCCGTCCCGCTCGGCGCGGGTGCGCAGGGCGGCGGCGTCGGAGCCGGCGCCCGGCTCGGTCAGGCAGTAGCTGCCCAGGGTGGCCGCCGAGCAGAGCCCGGGAAGCCAGCGCTCTCGCTGGACCTGGCTCCCGTAGCGGTCGACCATCCAGGCGACCATGTTGTGGATGGACAGGTACCCGGCGATGGACGGGCAGCCGGTGGCGAGGGTCTCGAAGACGAGGACCCCGTCACTCCGGCAGAGCCCCGAACCGCCGTACTCCTCACGGACGTAGACCCCGCCGAGCCCCAGCCCGGCGGCCCTGCGCAGGACGTCGACGGGGAAGTGCTTGGTCCGGTCCCACAGGACGGCGTGGGGAGCGAGCTGCTCCTGGGCGAAGTCGAGGGTGACCTCGGCGAGGGCGAGCTGGTCCTCGGTCAGGGTGGCCACTGTGCTCATCCCGTCGTCGGAATGGTGAAGTTCGCGCCCTCCTTGGCCCCGGAGGGCCAGCGCGAGGTGACGGTCTTGGTGCGGGTGTAGAAGCGGATGGAGTCGGGACCGTGCTGGTTCAGGTCGCCGAAGCCGGACCGCTTCCAGCCGCCGAAGGTGTGGTAGGCGACGGGGATGGGGATGGGCACGTTGACGCCGACCATGCCGACGCCCACCCGGCGGGTGAAGTCGCGGGCGGTGTCGCCGTCCCGGGTGAAGATCGCGACGCCGTTGCCGTACGGGTGCTCCGTGGGCAGGCGCAGCGCCTCCTCGTAGTCGGCGGCCCGTACGACGCTCAGCACCGGGCCGAAGATCTCCTCGCGGTAGATCCGCATCCCCGGGGTGACGCGGTCGAAGAGGCTGGGACCGGCGAAGTAGCCGTTCTCGTGCCCGGGCAGGGTGAACCCGCGCCCGTCGACGAGGAGTTCGGCACCCTCGGTTGCTCCGATGCCGACGTAGCGGTCCACCCGGTCCAGCGCGTCGCGGCTGACCAGGGGCCCGAAGTCGGCCCCGGGGTCGTCGGAGCGGCCGACGCGCAGCGTGGCCATGCGCTCCTTCAACTTCGAGACCAGTGCATCGGCAGTCTCCTCGCCGACGGGCACGGCGACGGAGACGGCCATGCAGCGCTCCCCGGCCGAGCCGTAACCGGCACCGACCAGCGCGTCGACGGCCTGGTCGAGGTCGGCGTCGGGCATCACGACCATGTGGTTCTTGGCCCCGCCGAAGCACTGGGCGCGCTTGCCGTGAGCGGCGGCGGTGGCATAGACGTACGCGGCGATCGGGGTCGATCCGACGAAGCCGAGGGCCTGGACGCGAGGGTCTTCGAGGAGGGTGTCGACGGCTTCCTTGCCGCCGTTGACGACATTGAGCACGCCGGCCGGCAGGCCTGCCTCCAGGAAGAGTTCGGCCAGCCGCAGCGGTACGGACGGGTCGCGCTCGGAGGGCTTCAGGATGAAGGAGTTTCCGCAGGCCAGGGCGGGGGCGGCCTGCCAGAGGGGGATCATGGCGGGGAAGTTGAAGGGGGTGATCCCGGCGGCGACGCCCAGGGGCGAGCGCAGCGAGTGCACGTCGATGCCCGTGCTCGCGTTGTCGGTGAACTCTCCCTTGAGCAGGTGCGGGATCCCGGCGGCGAACTCGACCACCTCCAGGCCGCGTTGCAGATCACCGTGGGCGTCGGCGACGGTCTTGCCGTGTTCTGCGGACAGCAGCCGGGCGATGGAATCCCGCTCGTCCTCCACCAGCTGCAGGAAGCGCAGCAGGACACGGGCCCGGCGTTGCGGGTTCCACTGTGCCCAATCCTGCTGAGCCTCCCGGGCGTTGGCGATGGCGGCCTCGGTGTCGGCGCGCCCGGCGAGCGGGACGCGGGCCTGCACCGTACCGGTGTTGGGGTCGTGCACGTCGGCGAAGAGGCCGGATGTCCCGGTGGTGTGCTTTCCGCCGATGAAATGGGTGAGCTCGCGGACCATGGATGCCTGCTCTCGTCAGGTTGGATCCGGGGATGGCACGACGGGGCCGCGGACGGACCCGGTGAGGGTGCGCCGCGAGGAACGTCGTGGGACTACGAGCGCGCCGAAATGGTGTGCGCGTGCTCCGCCGGATCACCAGGGTCGTGGGTACAAACCGGTGCCATGCGTGTCTGCTCCATCCTCGTGGACAACACGGAACATCCGCGGCCGGTATCCTGACTCCCGGATCCCCGCGTGCCGCCCGCCTTCCCGACAGACCTCGTCAGTGGCGTGTGGATGGCAGCACACTCCCCGGTCACAGTGGCGGGACCGTGCCGGTTTCTCACCGGCTTCCCTGCACCGCGGACCTTATGGGCACGAACATATAGTTGGACGTCCTAGTAAGTCCAGACCGTCGCCCGCGCGCCTACAGTCGGTGCATGCGCATCGTCTCCCTGCTCCCGGCGGCCACCGACATCGTGGCGGAACTCGGACTCGCCGCCGACCTGGTCGGACGTACCCATGAGTGCGACTGGCCGCCCGAGGCGGTCGCTTCGGTACCCGTGGTCACCCGGGCCGAGTTCGCCGCCGAGGACCTCGGCAGCCGGGAGATCTCCGAGGCCGTGGGTGGCGCCGCCCACTCCGGTTCCTCGCTCTACACCCTGGACACGGCAGCGCTCGCCGCTCTCGTGCCGGACCTCGTCCTCACCCAGGACCTGTGCGACGTCTGCGCCGTTTCCTATGGAGGGGTCTCGCGCGCGGTGCGCGTGCTCGACGGTGGTGCCCGCGTGCTGAGCCTGGAGCCGCGCACCCTCGATGGCGTACTCGACTGCCTGGTCACCGTGGGGGAGCTACTGGGCGTACGAGGGCGGGCGGAGCGCAGGCGGACCGAGCTGCGCGGCCGGCTCGACGAGGTGCGGTGGCTGACGGAAGGGCGGGCCAGGCCCCGGGTCGTGGCCATCGAGTGGCTCGACCCGCTGTGGCCCGCCGGGCACTGGGTGCCCGAACAGATCGCGCATGCCGGGGGCGAACCGCTGCTCGCCGTACCGGGGGAGCACACCAAACCGATGACCTGGGACGCCGTCCGCGCGGCCCGCCCGGACGTGGTGCTGGTCCTGCCCTGCGGCTTCCCGCCCGAACGCACGCTCACCGAGAGGGACTTGCTGACATCCCTCCCCGGCTGGCAGGAACTCCCGGCCGTGCGGGCCGGTGAGGTCTGGGTGCTGGACGGGCCCGCCTACTTCAACCGCCCCGGACCGAGAGTCGTACGCGGAGCCGAGGTGCTCGCCCATGTCCTGCACGGAGTGCGGGCGGGTGAACCCGTCACCGCGGCCGAGGCCCGCCGGATGCAGTGAGCGGCCGGGCCCGGGTCAGCCGCGGGCGGGGGCGGGAACGCCCTCGACGGGGTACGGGACGAAGGTGCTGCTGTTCTCGTCGACGGCCAGGGCCCGTCCCAGGGGCGGGACGGCCCGCTGCGGGCAGTCGAGGCGTTCGCACAGGCGGCAGCCCATGCCGATGGGAGTCGCGGCCGACCTGTTGCCGAGGTCCAGCCCATCCGCGTACACGAGCCGTGAGGCGTGCCGGATCTCGCAGCCGAGCCCGATGGCGAAGGTCTTGCCGGGCTCGCCCCAGCCGCCCCGGTGCCGGGTGACGGCGCGGGCCGTCCACAGGTAGCGCTGTCCGTCGGGCATGGCGGCGACCTGGACGTGGATGCGGCCGGGCGCGGCGAAGGCCTCGTACACGTTCCACAGCGGGCAGGTACCGCCCGCGCGGGAGAAGTGGAACCCGGTGGCGGACTGCCGCTTGGACATGTTCCCTGCCCGGTCGACCCGGACGAAGGAGAAGGGGACGCCGCGCAGCCTCGGGCGTTGCAGGGTGCTGAGGCGGTGGCAGACCGTTTCGTACCCGATCCCGAAGTGGTCCGTGAGCCGCTCGATGTCGTAGCGGTAGGCCTCCGCGGCGCGGTGGAAGGCGCCGTACGGGAGGATCAGGGCGGCAGCGAAGTAGTTCGCGATGCCGATCCGCGCCAGGGCGTGCGTGGGGGAACCGGGCGTGAAGTCCTCGGTGGCCAGCCGGTCGAGTTCGTCCCCGTACTCGACCAGGGCGAGTTGGGTGGCCATCCGGAAGGCCTGCTGTCCCGGGCGGAGCCGGTTCGACAGGTGGAGCACCCGGGCGGCGGTGTCGTAGTGGTGCAGCCGGTCGGAGTCCGCGCACATGCGTATCCCGTGGCGGTCGGCGAGCCGGAGGGTCAGCGCGCGGATGACGTCCCCGGGGCGGATGCCGATCTCGCGGGCCAGCTCCTCGGCGGCGAGGTCGGTGTCGTGGAGGTAGTTCTGCCGCCGGTAGAAGAACTCACGGATCTCCTCGTGGGGCGAACGCGGAGCCTCCGCCGGCGAATCGCGGCCGTCGGCGGCGTCGGCGAGCCGCTCCGCCAGCAGCTGGCCGCGTCGGCCCAGGTCCAGCAGCACCGAGGCCACGGCTGGCATCCGGGTGGCCAGCTCCGCCAGATCCGAGGCGGACACGCGGGCGTCGGCCACCTGCTGGGCGAGGGCCTCGCGCAGGTCGGCCACCATGCGGCTGGTGTCACGCTCGGAGAAGAAGCCGGGATCCACTCCGAAGGCCTCGGTGAGCCGCAGCAGCACCGGCACGGTGAGCGGGCGCGAGTCGTGCTCCATCTGGTTGAGGTAGCTGGGTGAAATGCCGAGGACCCTGGCCAGGTCCGCCTGGGTCATGCGGCGCTCCTCGCGCAGCCTGCGCAGGCGCGCCCCCGCGTACGTCTTGCTCACCGGACTCCTCCACCGTCGGACGGGCTTCGTCAGCATAGGGGGACTTCGCCTGCCCCGAGGCTTCGCAAACTTGGCAAACTCGGCCTCGAAGATTCGCAAACCTTGGCAGCCGCACCACCTTGATGACACCCAGTGCCAATGCCAGAGTCGGTCCTGCGGCCAGCCGGGACCGGTGGTCCGGACGGACCCTGGATCCCCGACTCATGCCCTGACTTCGGCGATTCGGCCAGCCCGGTTCCGGCAGATCGGCAGCATTTCCCAGCCCCGCCCCCACGGGCGGGTCCGGCGGCCGCAACTCTCACTCAGGCACAGAGTGCCAGCGCCAGGGCTTCTGCTCGGCGCATTGGCAGAACAAGCGACGGATGGAAACGGTGACGGTCATGGCAGAGGCGAACACGACGGCGGCGGCCGAGCAGCTGAAGCAGCGCTGGGCGGATGACCCGCGCTGGGCGGGCATCGAGCGGACGTACACCGCCGAGGACGTGGTCCGGCTGTCCGGCAGCGTCCGCGAGGAGCACACCCTGGCCCGGCGAGGTGCGGAGCGCCTGTGGCGGCAGCTCCACGAGCAGGATTACGTCCACGCGCTGGGCGCCCTGACCGGCGGCCAGGCGGTCCAGCAGGTGCGGGCGGGGCTGCAGGCGATCTATCTGTCCGGCTGGCAGGTGGCCGCCGACGCCAACCAGGCCGGGCACACTTACCCGGACCAGAGCCTGTACCCGGTCAACTCCGTTCCCCAGGTGGTCCGCCGGATCAACAACGCGCTGCTGCGCGCCGATCAGATCGCCACCGCCGAGGGCGGCCACGACCGTACGGACTGGCTGGCGCCGATCGTCGCGGACGCCGAGGCCGGCTTCGGCGGACCGCTGAACGCCTTCGAGCTGACCAAGGCGATGATCGCGGCCGGCGCCGCGGGCATCCACTACGAGGACCAGCTCGCCTCGGAGAAGAAGTGCGGCCACCTCGGCGGCAAGGTCCTCGTCCCCACCTCGCAGCACGTCCGCACCCTCAACGCGGCGCGCCTCGCCGCCGACATCGCCGACACACCGACCCTGATCATCGCCCGCACGGACGCCCTGGCGGCGAACCTCATCACCAGCGACGTCGACGAGCGCGACGCCCGGTTCGTGACGGGCGAGCGCACCGCTGAAGGCTTCCACCGGGTGCGGAACGGCATGGCCCCGGTGATCGCCCGCGGCCTCGCCTACGCTCCGTACGCAGACCTCATCTGGGTGGAGACCGGCACCCCGGACCTCGCCCAGGCCCGCGAGTTCGCCGAGGCGATCCACGCGCGGTACCCGGACCAGATGCTGGCCTACAACTGCTCGCCGTCCTTCAATTGGAAGGCCGCCCTGGACGACGACCAGATCGCCAAGTTCCAGCGCGAGCTCGGCGCGATGGGGTACCGCTTCCAGTTCATCACCCTGGCCGGCTTCCACTCCCTCAACCACGGCATGTTCGACCTGGCCCGCGGCTACGCCGAGCACGGCATGACCGCCTACGTGGACCTGCAGGAGCGGGAGTTCGCCGCACAGGCGCAGGGATTCACCGCGGTCAAGCACCAGCGCGAGGTCGGCACCGGCTACTTCGACCTCGTCTCCACCGCCGTCAACCCCGCCTCCTCCACCACCGCGCTGGCCGGCTCCACCGAGGAAGAGCAGTTCCACTAGAACTCCACCCGCGCCTCCGTCCGGCCCGCGTCCTGCCACTTGCCGTCCGACGGCGCCCGGGGCTCCTCCCCGCCCCGGGCGCCGACCGCCCCACGTCGAGGAGAAGATCCGCATGTCACTCAAGTCCCTGATCAGCAGTGTCCAGGTCCTCGGTGTGCCGGGTGAGCGCCACGGGGACATCCTGACGCCCCCGGCCCTGGACTTCATCGGCCGGCTCGACGCGGCCTTCGCCGACCGCCGCCTGGGCATCCTCAAGGAGCGCCGCCGCCGCTCCGCCCACCTCGCCGACGGCAAGCAGCTCGTCTTCCCGCTTGCCACGCGAGCCGTCCGAGACGACCCGACCTGGCAGGTCGCACCTCCGGGCCCCGGGCTCAACGACCGCCGGGTGGAGATCACCGGGCCGCCCGACCGCCGCATGACGGTCAACGCCCTGAACTCCGGCGCCCGGGTGTGGATGGCGGACTTCGAGGACGCCACCGCGCCCACCTGGGAGAACGTCATAGGCGGCCAGCTGAACCTGCTCGACGCCATCGAGCGGCGCATCGACTTCACCACGGCCGACGGCAAGGAGTACCGCCTCGGCGAGAACCTCGCCACGATCATGGTCCGCCCGCGCGGCTGGCACCTCACCGAGGAACACCTGGAGATCGACGGCCGTCCCGTGCCCGCGTCGCTCGTCGACTTCGGCCTGTACTTCTTCCACTGCGCACAGCGGCAGATCGACGCCGGCCACGGCCCGTACTTCTATCTCCCCAAGCTGGAGAACGCGTACGAGGCAAGGCTGTGGAACGACGTCTTCGTCCTCGCGCAGGACCTGCTCGGCATCCCGCGCGGCACCGTCCGGGCCACCGTCCTGATCGAGACGATCACGGCCGCCTTCGAGATGGAGGAGATCCTCTACGAACTGCGCGAACACAGCGCGGGACTGAACGCGGGGCGCTGGGACTACCTCTTCAGCCTCATCAAGACCTTCGGCCACCGCACCGACTTCCAGCTCCCCGACCGGGCCGCCGTCACCATGACGGCCCCCTTCATGCGCGCCTACACGGACCTGCTCGTCCGGACCTGCCACCGGCGGGGAGCACACGCCATCGGTGGCATGGCAGCCCATGTCCCGAGCAAGGACACCGAAGCCGACTCCGCGGCTCTCGCAAAGGTCCGCCTCGACAAGGAGCGGGAGGCCGAGGACGGCTTCGACGGCTCCTGGGTCGCCCACCCCGGGCTGGTCCCCGTCTGCCGCGAGGTCTTCGGCAACGTCCTGGGGGACCGGCCCCACCAGCTGGACCGAACGCGTGAGGACGTCGGCGTCGCCGCCGCCGACCTGCTGTCCATCCGCCGGATCGCGGCTCCGCCGACCTCGGAAGGCGTCCGCTCCAACGTGGCGGTGGCCCTGCGTTACTTCGACGCCTGGCTGCGCGGCAGCGGGGCCGTGGCCCTGAACGGGCTGATGGAGGACGCCGCCACCGCCGAGATCGCCCGCGTCCAGATCTGGCAGTGGCTCCGCCACGACCGGGTCGGCCGGGGAACGGTCGTCGATCTCCTGGACGCCGAATGCGCGGCCCTGGAGGCGGAGGATCCACAGGCACGCGTCCTCGAAGCACGGGAGATCTTCGTGGACACCGCCCTGCCGATGCAGCTCCCCGCCTTCTTCACCCCGGAGGCCTACACCCGCCATCTCGTCCGCCGCACCTCCCCCGCCGCGCAGGTGACCGCGTGAACGCCCCCGTCCGGCCGGACCGGATCCTGCGCGTCGGCGTGGTCGGCGGCGGTCGGATGGGAGCCGGAATCGCCGAAGTGTGCGCCCGCGCCGAACTGGACACCGTGGTCGCCGAGGCGGACGCGGCCGCTGCCCGCGCCGCCCGCGAGCGCGTCGCCGTCTCCCTGGAGCAAGCCGTCCGGCGCGGGAAGCTGCACCGGAGCTCCGCCGAGGACGCCCTGGCCCGTCTGCTGTTCACCGGGGACCTGGAGGACCTCGCCGACCGGCAACTCGTCATCGAGGCCGTCACCGAGAACCCCGAAGCGAAGACCCGGGTCTTCGCTGCCCTCGACAAGATCGTCGAGGACCCCGGGGCGATCCTCGCCACGAACACCTCCGCCATCCCGATCATGCGGCTGGGCATGGCGACCGGCCGGGCCGACCGGGTGGTGGGCCTGCACTTCTTCAACCCCGTGCCCGTCCTGCCGCTCGTCGAAGTCGTCTCCTCCCTCCACACGTCGCCGGACACGCTCGCCTCCGTCGAGGCGTTCGCCCGCGACACGCTGGGCAAGACCACGGTCCGCTCCCGGGACCGGGCCGGCTTCGTCGTCAACGCCCTGCTCATCCCCTACCTCCTCTCGGCCGTCCGCATGGCCGAATCGGGCTTCGCCGGCGCGGCGGACGTGGACGCGGCCATGGAGATGGGCTGCGCCCACCCGATGGGTCCGCTGAAGCTGGCGGACCTGATCGGCCTGGATACGGTCACGGCGATCGCGGAGTCGCTGTACGAGGAATTCAAGGAACCGCTGTACGCCCCGCCCCCGTTGCTCCGGCGGATGGTGCAGGCGGGGCTGCTGGGACGCAAGAGCGGCCGCGGGTTCCACACGTACGGCCGGGTCTGAGGGGCCCGGCAGACCTCCGGCCATGAGGGTGCGCCGGAGGCGCCCAGAGGCGGTGGGGGTGTGGCGAGTGGTGTCGCCGCACCCCCACCGCGCGCCAAGACGGGCAGCGCGACCGCAGGGCTGTCGTACCCGCTAGAAGGAGGTCCAGGTGTAGGCGACCTGGTCGCCTGCCTTCAGCTTGAACTGGCAGCCGCCGACCGGGGTCGGGGTGCCGTTGACGGAGATGCTCCAGTAGGCGACGCCGCCACCGCTGACGTTCTTGATCGTGTCGACGGAGAAGTCGTCGAACGAGGCGTACCAAGTGCCGTCCCAGCTGAAGTGCTTCTTCTTCGCGGCGTCGTCCAGGGCGGCCGTCGGCGTGGGCACGGCGCTCGGGTTGGCGGCGCCGTTCGTGCCGTCGCACTTGTGCGTCCCGCCGGTGACGGTGGTGACGTCGTGCCCCTTGGTCCTTATCTTCCCCTTGAACAGAAGGCCGTTGGGGCCCTGCACCGTGAGGCCGACCTTGACCGGGGCGTTCGTGTTCGGTGCCGGCTTGGCGTGGGCGGCGGCGGGCGCTGTGGCGAGCGCGAGTCCCAGGGCGGCCGTCGTGACGAGGGCGCGACGGACGAGGTTCGGGCGCATGGGTTGCCTTTCGGGCAGGGCGGGCGCAGCCGGGCCCTTCCGCTGCGGCATCGCCCGGCAGCGCCGGTCCCCGATGCGGCGGGAGCAGGCTGTGGCGAGTCGGCGACTCAAGGCTCCGCGCTGCAGTCCGTGACAGTGGGAGGCGGTACGAGCCGCACGGCGGGCTATCCGACTCGGGGCGCGCAGGCGCTCCACACGGTTGCAGGTCAGCGCCGGATTCACACCGGCTTCCCCCTGGCCACACGGCGATTCAGTTGTCACCCGGTCCGACCGGGCACACGAATCGTACGGTCGTAACAACGTGGTGACCAGGGGCGGCTTTCCGGCGTGACCGCTCGACTCGCCGTCCCCGGTTTCACGTCCGGCCAGGACCGGCGTGTCTCATCCCACTGTCCGACACCTGGACAACAGGGTTCGTCCTCGGGTGCGGCAGCCTAGTGTGGGCCTCGCAGCTGGTTCGCTCCCGTCCGCCAGGCGGGATGCGTCGTAAGAGGGAACCCGGTGAGAATCCGGGACTGCCCCGCAGCGGTGAGTGGGAACGACCGCCGTCATACGCACTGGGACCGGAACCGGTCCTGGGAAGCGACGGCCAGTAGGTGCGGGCCTTCGTGGTCCGCGTGCCCGCGAGTCCGAAGACCTGCCCGTTGCCCGTACGCGGACGATTCCGTGTGCGGAGATCCCGGTGACCTCGTGGGCGGGTCGGCGTACACATCGAGCGGCACGAGCGGTCCTTCCGCTGCGCGAGCCGTTCGTCGTGGCGTTCCTTCGCGTCCGCGTCCCGTTGCCGGGGCGTTCCTGGACACATCTCGCGAAGGAGAGTTCCGTGACAGCGAAGCCCGCAGCCGCGGCCGCACGAGCCACCGTGTACGGCTACCCCCGTCAGGGGCAGAACCGTGAACTGAAGAAGGCCATCGAGGGCTTCTGGAAGGGCCGCGTCACCGCTGACGCCCTCCGGGCGACCGCGGCCGAACTGCGCCGCACGAACTGGCGGCAGCTGGCGGAGGCCGGCGTCCACGAGGTACCCACCGGTGACTTCTCGTACTACGACCACGTACTGGACACCAGCGTCATGCTCGGCGCCGTCCCCGAGCGGCACCGGGAGGCCGTCGCCACCGACCCGTTCGGCGGGTACTTCGCGATGGCTCGCGGTACGCAGGACGTGGCCCCGCTGGAGATGACCAAGTGGTTCGACACCAACTACCACTACCTGGTCCCGGAACTCGGCCCGGACACCGTCTTCACCGCGGACCCTTCCCAGCAGGTCGCCGAAGTGAAGGAAGCCCTCGCACTCGGCCTCGACGCCCGCCCCGTGCTCGTCGGCCCGATCACCTATCTCCTGCTGGCCAAGCCCGCCCCGGGCGTGGCGGCCGACTTCCAGCCGCTGACCCTCCTGGACCGGATCCTCCCCGTCTACGCCGAGGTCCTCGCCGCCCTCAAGGCCGCCGGGGCCGAGTGGGTCCAACTCGACGAGCCGGCCCTGGTACAGGACCGGACCCCGGCGGACCTGAACGCCGTGGCTCGGGCCTACCGCGACCTCGGCGCCCTGACCGACCGGTCCAAGCTGCTCGTCGCCTCGTACTTCGGCCGGCTCGGCGAAGCCCTCCAGGTCCTCGCCGCTTCTCCGGTCGAAGGCCTGGCCCTCGACTTCACGGAGGCCGGCAGCGCCAATCTGAAGGACCTCGGGGCGGTCGGAGGCCTGCCCGGCAAGCGCCTGGTGGCCGGCGTCGTCAACGGCCGCAACATCTGGATCAACGACTACCAGAAGTCGCTCACCACGCTGGGTACGCTCCTCGGCCTCGCCGACCGGGTGGACGTCGCCGCCTCCTGCTCCCTGCTGCACGTCCCGATCGACGTCGCTGCCGAGCGGGACATCGACCCGCAGGTCCGCCGCTGGCTCGCCTTCGCCCGCCAGAAGGCCGCCGAGATCTCCGTCCTGGCCCGAGGGCTGGCCCAGGGCACGGACTCCATCGCACCCGAACTCGCCGCCAACCGGGCCGACCTGGCCTCCCGAGCCGGCTCCGCGCTCACCCACGACCCGGCCGTCCGCACCCGCACCGCCGCGATCACCGGCACGGACGGCCGCCGTGCCCAGCCCTACCCGGAGCGCGCCGCCGCCCAGCGGGCGCACCTGGGCCTGCCGCTGCTGCCGACCACCACGATCGGGTCCTTCCCGCAGACCGACGAACTGCGGGTCGCCCGCGCCGACCTGCGGGCCGGCAGGATCGACGTGGCCGGCTACGAGCAGCGGATCAAAGAGGAGATCGGCGAGGTGATCTCCTTCCAGGAGAAGACCGGCATCGACGTCCTGGTACACGGCGAACCCGAGCGCAACGACATGGTCCAGTACTTCGCGGAGCAGCTGACCGGCTACCTCGCGACGCGGCACGGCTGGGTCCAGTCGTACGGCACCCGCTACGTGCGCCCGCCGATCCTCGCCGGTGACATCTCCCGCCCCGAGCCGATGACCGTCCGCTGGACCTCGTACGCCCAGTCCCTGACCTCCAAGCCGGTCAAGGGGATGCTGACCGGGCCGGTCACCATGCTCGCCTGGTCCTTCGTACGCGACGACCAGCCCCTCGGCAATACCGCCCGTCAGGTGGCCCTGGCCCTGCGCGACGAGGTCAACGACCTCGAAGCGGCGGGCACTTCGGTGATCCAGGTCGACGAACCGGCCCTGCGCGAGACGCTCCCGCTGCGCAGCGACGACCATGCGGACTACCTGGCCTGGGCCACCGAGTCCTTCCGGCTCACCGTCTCAGGGGTCCGGCCGGACACGCAGATCCACACCCACATGTGCTACGCGGAGTTCGGCGACATCGTCCGGGCCATCGACGACCTCGACGCCGACGTCATCAGCCTGGAGGCCGCCCGCTCCCACATGCAGGTCGCGCGCGAACTCGCCGCCCACGACTACCCGCGCGAGGCGGGCCCCGGCATCTGGGACATCCATTCGCCGCGCATCCCCTCCACACGCGAAGCGGCGTCCCTGCTCCGCCGGGGCCTGGCAGCCATCCCGGCCGAGCGGCTCTGGGTCAACCCCGACTGCGGTCTGAAGACCCGCGGTTGGACCGAAACCCGCGCCTCCCTGGAGAACCTCGTCGCCGCCGCCCGCGAGGTCCGCGCGGACCTGTCCGCCCATACCTCCTGACACCGCCCGCTCCCCGGCCGACGGCCATCGAGGCCGTCGGTCCGGGAGCGCGCATCAGAGACGGCTCCGAACGCCTCCTAGTGCCAAGGGAGTCGGGACCTGTGGAACCAGTAGGCCCGAGGGGCTTCGGCGACGCCCGAGAGCTGGGCGAGCTGGTCGGTGGCGACCTGACCCGCGGCACGACGGCCGGCAGCACTCCGTCACCGTCCCCGACCGGGAGCCCCTCCGGCTCGCCGTCGTCCTCCCCGTCCCCGAGCGGGAGCCCGTCCGGCTCGCCGTCGTCCTCTCCGTCCTCGACGCCGGGCACCTGCACCGCGCCGAGCTGGAAGGCCGACACCATCTACCCGGCCAAGGGCTTCCAGGTCTCCTGGAAGGGCCGGACCTACACGAACAGGTGGTGGAGCCTGAACGAGGACCCCTCCACCAGCGGCCCGGAGGGAGTCTGGACCGACAACGGGTCCTGCTGATCCCACGCTCATGACCCCCGAAGGCCCGGCCCGCATCCTGTGGGACGCAGGCCGGACCCCGGAGCCGGTGCAGTCGGCCCTTTGTTGCCACCCGCCGTCGTACGGTCTAGCCGCGCGCCCGTCTGCGGCGCAGGAGGATGCCGACGGCCGCCCCGGTCAGGGCCGTTGCCGCGACTCCCGCCGTCGTCCACCAGACGGCGGGACCCGTGCCGGGTTCCGCCGGCGCCTCGGAGGCCGCCGCAGATGTCGGCGTCGGGGTCTGCGCCTGCGTCCCGGTCGGCGTGGACGACGGGGCGGTGGGGCGGGGACCCGGGGTGCCGGAGGCCGGGGCCGGGTCCACCACCGGTACGCCGACTTCGAGTTCGCCGTGGCCGAGGGCGGGGAAGCCCACGTCCACACTGACCTTCCACGTACCGGGCGGCAGGGCCTCGGCCGTGGTCCAGCCGGCCGGCTTCGCGGCGGGATCGCGCACCAGCCGCCAGGGACCCAGGGTGCGGGCCCCGTCGGCGCTGACCGCGTTCACGGTGGCGGCGACCGCCTCTTCGACGGCGTCGCCGTCGTTCTCCCAGGTGACGTCCGCGGTGACGTGGCCTTCCCGCTGCCCCGTGACCACCACCTTCACGGTGTCGCCGTGGGCGTGCGCCACGGCCGGGGACAGCAGGATCAGGCCGACGGCGGTCAGGACGGCCTGGAAAGCGACTCGCATGCGCATCATGGCGTGCTCCGGGTGGGGTGAGGGGCCGGCGGACGGCCGCGCGACGCGGCCGTCCGCCAGAGGGGACTCCAGGGGGCTGTCGGGGTCAGCCGACCTTCTGCACGGTCCAGGCCTGCGGGGCCCGGCCGTTCGCGCGCTGGAGGTCGAGCAACCAGTTCCCGTAGTAGGGGCGGCTGCTCACGGTCAGCGCGAAGCCGCCGCTCGGGTCGGTGACGCTCACCGCGCCACCGCGGGTGGTCAGCTTCCAGTTCTGTGCACCGGCGCGGCCGCAGGGCTGCTGCGCGACCCACATGCCCGCGGCGGGAGTGCCGCCCGGCTGCAGGCACTTGCCGGAGACCGCGGAGCGGATGCGGACCAGTCCGCTGCCCGCGTCGTCGAAGTACCACTGCTGCTGCGCGTACCCGTTGGAGCGTGCCCCGACGAGCACGGTGCCGTCGGCGCTGCGCCCGCCCCACACCTCGGCGGCCATGCCGGTGCTGCCGTTCCCGAGCAGGTACCGGGTCCCGGGGGTGGTCGCGCCGCCGCCCGTGGCCTTCGTACGGAAGGACGCGGCCTTGCCGGCTCCGCTGTCCCGGCCGGCATTGTCGCGGACGGAGACGGCGACCGTGTAGGAGGTGCCGGGCCGGAGGTTGTAGACGCGCAGCACCGGGGACTGGACCCAGCCCAGGTGCTTGCCGTTCAGCAGGACCTGGTACCAGGCCGCTCCCTCCACCTTGGGCCAGCTCACGACCGCGGAGTCCGACTGGATCTGGCCGACCGTCACGGCCGGTCCGCCCGTGGGCTTCTTGGTCGGGCTGGGCGTCGGCTTCTTGGTCGGCGAGGGGCTCGGGCTCGGGTTCGGACCGGGGTCGGTGCCGCCGCCCTTGTTCTTCATCAGGAACTGGTTGTCGGCGATGTTCCAGTGCGTGGCCAGGAAACTGCCGGCCCTGGGGCTGGTGTGGAAGTAGTCGTCGTGGTTGCAGTCCAGGATGTTCTCGGCGGCCTGGTTGGTGCAGATGTTGCGCATCTGCGGGTAGTACGGGGTGTCCGAGTAGCACATGACGTCGAACTCGTCGGTGCAGTGCGCGCCGCGGCTGGTGTTCGGGGCGCTGTTGTTGACCGCGCCCAGGTTGTGGCCGAGTTCGTGCGCCGCGGTGTGGCCGCCCCAGCAGCCGGAGTCCGTACGCCCGTAGGAGGGACCGAAGTTGCTGAGGTTGGCCTGGCCGGGCCGCTCGTCGCCGTTGAAGGTGCCTATGCCGCAGTAGACCTGGGTGTCCGCGAAGATCATGTACTTGCGGTCGCGGCGGTCGAGCCCCTTGCCGGCGAGGGCGGCGTTGGTCGCGCTGAACTCCGCGAGCGCGGAGTCCGGGAGCTCGATGTTGAGCACGGTCGGGGTGCAGTCGGCGGCCGTCACGTAGCGGATGTGCCGGACGCCTCCGGTCTCCTGGGCGCTGGCGGAGTAGATGAGGTCGGCGTCGGCCGCCCATTTGCGGAACGAGGCCACGTACTCGGCGTATCGGTTACGGCCGGGGCCGTGGACGTACACGACCTGGACGCGGTTGCCCGTGCTGCCGTCTCCGTCGCACTGGACGGTCTGGCCCGCGGGGCCGGCGGCCACGGCGGCGACGGACTGGCCGGCGGCGGAGGGCGCGGGCGCGGCGGACTTGTCGGCCGCGCGGTCGGCGTCGGCCGCGGGAGCGTCCTGAGGACGCCCGCCGCCTTCGCCGACCGCCGGGTCGTCGGCGGCGGGGCGGGCCGGGTCGGCCGCCGGTGCCGATGCCTTGACGGAGGGCGCGATGTCCTTCGTTATGTCAACGCCCTTGGGCGGGGCGTCGGGGCCGTGGGTACACAGACCCGCGCCGGTCCGGTAGACGCCGGCACACCGGTCGCCCTTCGGGGCGGGGGCGAGACCGTCGTAGACCATGCCGCGCGCGGTCTCGTTGGCGGGCGCGGCCGCGAGGGGTTCGGGCTCCTGGTCCCGGGCGGGCGCGGCGGCCGGTGCGGCGGCTTCCGTACCGGCTTTTACGGACACGGCCTGGGCGCCGTCGCCCAGTCCGGAGTAGGCGATGCCGGCGGCGATCACCGCCGCCGAAGCCGTGGCGGCGGTGAGGAGCATCAACCGCCGCGGCTTGCGGCGGTGTTCACGCCGTCTGCGTCCTTCTGTCATGGGCACCTCAAGTGAACGTCGGATGAGTGGGTGCGCGGAAGCCTGCCAGACGAATGCGGCGGAGAATTCGGACAAAGAGGGGCGCGGTTCGAGAAATCGTTCCGTTACCTGTCCGTCAAATCTGATGAACACTCAAGATGCAATAAAACAAAGGGGGTTACGCGCGTCACGCGGTATTGGTCCAGGCCTTATCGAGGGCAGTCGTTATCTAATCGAGATAACAAGTGGACTCCTATTGACGGGAATTCAGTCAAGGATTCACCTAATTGCTACCTGTCGAATTCCCTTGGTCACGACCCGTGAGGAAGGCGCTGCCCGGTGGCATCGGTGGAGCACGGAGGCGCGCTCCACGGCCCGCTGACGGAACGTCCGGGCCCACGGCAGCCCGGCGGCCGATGCGCGTGGCGGGCGAGACTGGGCAGGGGAGAGCGGTTGCAGTGGACGAAGCCGCCTGTGTGAGGGAGCCGGCCGGGCGTTCAGGGCGTGGCCGTAGCGGCGCAGAAGGAGGGCGGCCGTGGTGGCGGAGGCCGATGAGGAGGCCGAGCCGCAGAACGGCGGTGAGTGCCTGAGCCGGTTCCTGCGCTGGGGTGAAGCCGGGGGCCGGCGCGCCGACGGGCCGAGCTGAGAGCGGTGCGCCCGCGGGAGCCGAGAGACCGGGGCGCCGTGTGCGAGGGCGGGGCGTGGTTCGCCGGCCCGCGGACCCTGCGGATCGACCGGGCGGACCGTGTCGTCGAGGTCGGTGCCGGGCAGACCGCCGTCGCGGCGGGCAGCCTCCCCGGGGTGCCCGGCCCCGTCGCCGGGGCGGGGAGCTCCGCCACCGCCGTGGCGGAGGAAGGGCGCCTGCTCGGCCGGAAGGCCCCGACGGTCGGCGGCCGACCGGGCGCGCTGCGACGGGGCGACCGGCTCAACCTCCAAGGCCACCGGGGGAGAGGGCCGGGGGAGGGCCGGATGGGGAGTCCGCGACGCCGTCGACTCGACACGGCGCCCCTGGCGGGCACCGCCCGGCACTGACCCGGACCTGCCTGCCCCCTGCCCCCTGCCCCCTGCCCGGCGAGCCGCGATCGGATCAGCGGGTGGCGCCGAAGTCCTGTGTCCAGTACTGGCCGGGCTGCGCGAGGCCGATGCCGATCTCGTTGACGTTGCAGTCGAGGATGTTCCGCTTGTGGCCCGGGCTGTTCATCCAGCCCTCCATGACCTGGGCGGCGGTGGGGTAGCCGTACGCGACGTTCTCGGCGTACGTGCGCCACTGGTAGCCGGCCCGGGTGATCCGCTGGCCCGGGTCGGATCCGTCGGAGCCGGTGTGGGACATGGTGGAGTGGGCGGCCATGTCCTCACTGTGGTCCTGCGCGGCCTTCGTGAGCTTCTCGTTCACGGTGAGTACGGGGCACCCGACGGCGGAGCGCTCCTTGTTGACGAGCGCGAGGACCTCGGCCACGGCGCCGGAGGGTGCCCCGGAGGCCGAGGGCTCGGGGGCACCAGCCGGCTCGGCGGGCGGCTCCACCGGCTGCTGCGCCGCGGTCTGCGCGGGAGGCGCGTACTCGGCGGGCTGCTGGACGGGCGGCTGCTCGATGATCGCGGCGGGGGCGTCGACCTGAACCGGGACCTCCACGGGCTGCTGCGCATCGGGGCCGCCGTGCCAGTGGCGGCTGTCCCGCTCGGACACGACGGACCGCATCGGGTCGGAGCCCTGCGGGTCGAGGCAGGCATTGGCCGCGGCGGGTACGGCCACGAGGGCCAGTGCTCCGACGGCGACGGCTATTTTCCTGCCGTGCGTCTTCTTACGGTGCTTCTTCATGCGGGACCTCACTCGGTGATCGCGAAGCTCCCGGCGCCGGACCGCGAAGGCGCCGGAGGAATCGCCATTCTTAGAAGCCCTCCAGTGGCCTGGCAAGCCGCTCCCACTCGGGCGCGCGGGGTATTCGGGGCCGGGCTTGAAACGGCCGCAAGATCGTGCATCTGCGCGGCGCGGCCCCTGTGGCGCGCACCTGGCCTGCCGCCAGAACCCATCCCTGTCGGCCCTGTTGGAGCCGAAGGAAAGGGAGCATCGAATTCCGTTTCCGGCGGAGTGAGGCATGTCCCCGCCAAACGGGGACATACGGTGAAATGCGCCAAGGCAATGGATCTCCGCGGAAGGCCACAGGGTGACATGCGGGCCGTGACGCATGTCACGACCCGAAGGGGGAACCGGACGGCGTTCCTCGATCCGCCATGCTCGTCGAGCGGGTCCGGCCGGGCGGGCGGCTCGCGGACGCGTCGAGGCCGGGCCGGCGCACGGTGGGTACGCGCGCCGGGTGGCCGATACGGCTGCGTTCGGGAATGTGGTCCATACCAAGCCCTTGACAGCGTTTTCGTTCACTACTTAAATCATTTTGTGATGGAAGGGTCCCCTGGGCTCGGCTCCTCGCTCCTCATCCCTGTCGGTGCACCAAGCATTCGGGCCCCCACGCCCAGTGTTGTCATATGCATGCCACAGGGCGATCTATCCGCCATGCTCCCTGGAAGGGAGAGTCATGCACCCCCCACACTTATCCCGACGCCTGCTGCTGTCTCTCGTCTCGGCCCTCACCCTCGCGTCGCTGTCCACCGGACTTGCGCAGGGTGCGCCCGCACCGGCGCCGCGGCCACCCGCGACTGCGGCCGCCGCAGCCGCTGTCACCTTCTCCGACGAGTTCGACGGACCTGCGGGCTCCGCCGTGGACGGCGGGAAGTGGCAGATCGAGACGGGCGACAACGTCAACAACCATGAGCGGCAGTACTACACGGCGGGCAACCGCAACGCCGCCCTCGATGGTCAGGGCCACCTGGCCATCACCGCCCGCCGTGAGAATCCGGCCAACTACCAGTGCTGGTACGGAAGATGTGAGTACACCTCCGCACGGCTGAACACGGCCGGAAAGTTCACCACGACGTACGGCCGCGTCGAGGCGCGGATGAAGATCCCGCGCGGACAGGGCATGTGGCCCGCGTTCTGGATGCTGGGCAGCGACATCGGTCAGGTCGGCTGGCCCAACTCCGGTGAGATCGACGTCATGGAGAACGTGGGCTTCGAGCCGTCCACCGTCCACGGCACCCTGCACGGCCCCGGGTACTCCGGCGCCGGCGGAATCGGCGCCGGGTACGCCCTGCCCGGTGGTCAGGCGTTCGCCGACGCCTTCCACACCTTCGCCGTCGACTGGAGCCCCAACGCGATCACCTGGTCCGTCGACGGCACGGTCTACCAGCGCCGCACCCCCGCCGACCTCGGTGGAAGGCAATGGGTCTTCAACAAGCCCTTCTTCCTCATTCTCAACCTCGCGGTCGGCGGCTACTGGCCCGGAGACCCCAACGGCAGCACGCTCTTCCCCCAGCAGCTCCTGGTCGACTACGTACGGGTCAGCACCGACAACGGTCAGCCGGGCGGCGGCGGTCCCATCACCGGAACCGGCGGCAAGTGCGTGGACGTCGCGGCCGCGGGTACCGCCAACGGCACCCCCGTCCAGCTCTACGACTGCAACGGCAGCGCCGCCCAGCGCTGGAGCGTGGGAACCGACGGCACCATCCGCGCACTCGGCAAGTGCCTGGACGTGGCCTCGGGAGGTACGGCCGACGGTACGCCGGTCCAGTTGTGGGAGTGCAACGGCAGCGCTGCCCAGAGGTGGGCCGTCCCCGCCGCTCAGGACATCGTCAACCCGCAGGCGGACAAGTGCCTGGACGCCGCGGGCGGCAGCTCGGCCAACGGCACCCGATTGCAGATATGGACCTGCACCGGGGGAGTCAATCAGAAGTGGACGGTGACCCGATGACCACGAGACTCCTGCGCAGGCCCACCGTGCGCGGTGTGCTGGGCACAGCGGCGGCAGCCGCCCTCGTCACCGGCCTGAGCGGCAATCCCGCGATCGGCGCGGCAGCGGCGACCGGTCGGATCACCGGCCTCGGCGGCAAGTGCGTCGACGTCGCCGGCGCGAGCAGCGCCAACGGCACCGCCGTACAGCTCTACGACTGCAACGGCACCACCGCACAGCAGTGGAACGTCGTCGGCGACGGCACGATCCGCGCGCTCGGCAAGTGCCTGGACGTGGCATCGGGCGGCACCGCCGACGGAACCCGGATCCAGCTCTGGGACTGCAACGGCAGCGCTGCCCAGCAGTGGTCGGCCACCGCGGCCCGCGACCTCGTCAACCCGCAGGCAGGCAAGTGCCTGGACGCGACGGGCAACAGTTCGGCCAACGGCACCCGGCTGCAGATCTGGACCTGCACCGGCGCCGCCAACCAGAAGTGGACGGCCCCGGCCGGGGGAGGCACTCCGCCGCCCGGACCGGGGGCCATGGCCGTGGCGCCGTACCTGTACAACGGCTGGGGGAGCCCGCCGAGCCCCACCACCGTGACGAACGCGACCGGCGTCAAGTGGTTCACGCTCGCCTTCGTCCTCAGCAACGGCTACTGCAACCCGCAGTGGGACGGCAGCAGGCCGCTGACCGGAGGCGTCGATCAGCAGACGGTCAACACCGTGCGGACGAACGGCGGCGACGTCATCCCTTCCTTCGGCGGCTGGAGCGGCAACAAACTGGAAAGCTCCTGCGGCAGCGCGGGCGAGCTTGCCGCGGCGTACCAGAAGGTCATCAACGCGTACGGGCTGAAGGCCATCGACATCGACATCGAGGCGGCGGCGTACGACAGCCCGACCGTCCAGCAGCGCACGGTCGACGCGCTGAAAACCGTCAAGGCGAGCAACCCCGGCATCAAGCTGTACGTCACCTTCGGCACCGGGCAGAACGGCCCCGACAGCAGTCTGATCGGCAAGGCCGCCGCTTCCGGGCTGACCGTGGACAGCTGGACGATCATGCCGTTCAACTTCGGCGGCGCCGGACAGAACATGGGGCAGCTCACCGTCCGTGCGGCCGAGGGCCTCAAGAACGCGGTCAAGAACGCCTACGGGTACTCGGACGACCTCGCCTACCGCCACACCGGAATCTCTTCGATGAACGGCATCACCGACAACGGCGAGACGGTGACCGTCGACGACTTTCGCACCATCCTCGGCTACGCCCAGCAACGTCACCTCGCGCGGCTGACCTTCTGGTCGGTCAATCGTGACCGGCCCTGCACCGGCGGCGGAGCCGACACCTGCTCGGGCGTCGCCCAGCAGCCGTGGGACTTCACCCGCGTCTTCGCCCAGTACAACGGCTGACTCCCCCACCCCCCACCCCCCCCACTCATGCCGTACAGCCGGCACAGGAGAGAACGTGCTCAGCTCCCCCCGCACGCCCCGAGCGGTTCGCCCCGGCGCAAGCCGGGCCCGCATCACGCGACCCTGGGTCGCGGCCTTCGTGGTCGCCGCCTCGGCCGCTTCGGTCCTCACCGCCCTTCATCCCAGCCAGGCCGCCACCCCACGGGCCGCCACCCCGAACGCTTCCGCGAAGGCGGCCGCCGACCTGCCGACGGGCTGGTCCACCGTCGTCAACGCCGGCAGCGGCAAGTGCCTGGACGCACGGTCCGCCGCCACCGCGAACGGCACGGCGGTGCAGCAGTACTCCTGCAACAGCAGCGCCGCGCAGCAGTGGAGCTTCACGCCGACCGGCGACGGCTTCGTGCGGATCGGCAACCGCAACGCGAGCACCCAGGTCGTCGACGTGAGCGACACCTCCTCGGCCGACAACGCCGCCGTGCACCTCTGGGCCTACGGCGGCGGCAACAACCAGCAGTGGCAGGCCGTCGACGAGGGCGGCGGCGCGTACCACTTCGTCAGCCGCCACAGCGGCAAATGCCTGGACGTCCCGGCCGCGTCGACGGCCGACAGCGTCCAGCTCGTGCAGTACACCTGCAACGGCACGGCGGCCCAGCGCTTCCAGGTGGCGCCCGTGAACACCGCGCCCGGAGACGTCGACCTCGGCCCGAACGTGGTCGTCTTCGACCCGTCCATGCCGTCGTCCACCATCCAGAGCAGGCTGAACTCCATCTTCCAGCAGCAGGAGACCAACCAGTTCGGCTCCCAGCGCTACGCCGTGATGTTCAAGCCGGGTACGTACGGCAACGACGTCAACGTCGGCTTCTACACCCAGGTCCTCGGCCTCGGCCAGTCGCCCGACTCGGTGACGATCAACGGCGCCGTGCACGTGGAGGCGGACTGGTTCCCACCGCAGAACGCCACCCAGAACTTCTGGCGCGGCGCGGAGAACCTGTCTGTGAACCCGACCGGCGGCACCGACCGGTGGGCGGTCTCGCAGGCGTCCGGGTACCGGCGCATGCACGTCCGCGGCAACCTCGAGCTGAGTGACGGCGGCTGGGCCAGCGGCGGATTCATGGCCGACAGCAAGATCGACGGCCAGGTCCGGTCGGGCACCCAGCAGCAGTGGCTGACCCGCAACTCCCAGCTCGGCAGCTGGACCGGTTCCAACTGGAACATGGTGTTCGTCGGCAGCCAGGGAGTGCCGGGCAACACCTTCCCCAATCCGCCGTACACCACGGTGAACCAGACGCCGACGGTCCGCGAGAAGCCCTTCCTGTACGTGGACGGCGCGGGTGCGTACAAGGTGTTCGTACCGTCCCTGCGTACCGACTCCACTGCCACCAGCTGGGCGAACGGGAACGCGGCGGGCAGCTCGCTCGGCATGGACCAGTTCTACGTCGTCAAGGCCGGAGCAACGGCCGCACAGATCAACGCCGCACTGGCCGAGGGCAAGAACCTGCTGGTCACTCCCGGTGTCTACCACCTCGGCCAGACCTTGAAGGTGACCCGCCCCGACACCGTCGTCCTCGGTCTCGGCCTCGCCACTTTCATTCCTGACAACGGTGTCACGGCCATGACGGTGGCCGATGTCGACGGCGTGAAGGTCGCAGGCGTCCTCTTCGACGCCGGAACGGCCAACTCGCAGACGCTGATGGAGATCGGACCGGCCGGCGCCGGCGCGAACCACGCGGCGAACCCCACCTCCCTGCACGACGTCTACTTCCGGGTCGGTGGCGCCGCGGTCGGCAAGTCGACGACGAGCCTGGTGGTCAACAGTGACCACGTCATCGGCGACCACATGTGGATCTGGCGCGGCGACCACGGCAGCGGCATCGGCTGGAACAGCAACACGGCGGACACGGGGCTCGTCGTCAACGGCGACGGCGTCACCATGTACGGCCTGTTCGTCGAGCACTACCAGAAGCACCAGACCATCTGGAACGGCAACGGAGGGCGGACGTACTTCTACCAGAACGAGATGCCGTACGACCCGCCGAACCAGGCCGCCTGGATGAACGGGTCCACCCAGGGCTACTCGGCGTACAAGGTCGCGAACTCGGTCACCAGCCACCAGGCCTACGGGCTCGGCAGCTACTGCTACTTCAACGTCAACCCGGGCGTGACCGCCGAGCGTGCCTTCGAGGCCCCCAACCACCCGAACGTGCGCTTCCAGAACATGGTGACCGTCTCGCTCGGCGGCACCGGGACCATCCGGCACGTCGTCAACGACCGGGGCGGCCCCTCCAACGCGTCCACCAACGTGGCCAACCTGGTGAGCTACCCGTGAGGCGGCTCGCAGCACGGCTGCTGATCCTGTTGGCCCTCGCGCTCGGGCCGACCGCCCCGGCCCACGCCGGACTCGAGGCCTCCGCCGCACCCCAGGCCCCCGCCCCGGCCCCGGCCTTCAAGGTGATCGCCTTCTACAACGGCACCTGGGACGCCGCGCACATCGACTTCGTCAAGGAAGCCAACGAGTGGTTCCCGCGGACCGCCGCGCAGAACAACTTCACCTACACGCCGACCACGAACTGGGAACTGCTGGCGAACGGAGGGGTGAACGACTACCAGGTCGTCCTGTTCCTGGACGACGCACCCAGGACGGACGCCCAGCGGTCCGGCTTCGAGCGGTACGTGAGGGCCGGCGGCGGCTGGATGGGCTTCCACTCCTCGGCGTTCACCACCAACGCCGGCTCATGGCCCTGGTACTACAACGGGTTCCTCGGCAGCGGGAACTTCAGGACCAACACCTGGGGGCCGACCACGGCGGTGCTGCGCACGGAGGACCGGACGCACCCCTCGACCACCGGGCTGCCCGCTGCGTTCACCTCGTCGGTCAGCGAGTGGTACGGCTGGTCGAACGACCTGCGAGCCAACGCGAACATCAAGGTCCTGGCATCGGTCGACCCGACGAGCTTCCCCCTGGGCACGGACCCGAACCAGTCCTGGTACAGCGGCTACTTCCCGATTCTCTGGACCAACACCCAGTACAAGATGCTGTACGCCAACTTCGGGCACAACGCCATGGACTACGCCTCCAGCACCCGGCTCTCCTCGACCTTCGCGAGCCCCACACAGAACCGCTTCCTGATCGACGGGCTCAAGTGGCTCGGCGCAGTGGCCGGCGGTCCCGCGCCGACCGACCCGATCTCGGAGACCGCGTGGTACTCATTGGCCGACAGCGCGAACGGCGTCTGCGTCGACGCGCGGGCGGCGGCCACGGCCAACGGCACGGCGCTCCAGCAGTACACCTGCAACGGGACCACGGCCCAGCAGTTCCAGTTCCGTCCCACCGACGGCGGGTACACCCGGATCGCGATCCGGGGCAATCCGCAGCAGGTCGTCGACGTCACCGGGGTCTCCGCAGCCGACAACGCACCGCTGCAGCTGTGGTCCTACGGCGGTGGCGGCAACCAGCAGTGGCTGCCGGTACGGGAAGCCCCGGGCCGCTACCACTTCACCACGCGGCACAGCGGCAAGTGCCTGAGCACCGCAGGTAGCGCGGCGAACGGCGTGCAGCTGGTGCAGCGCGCCTGCGACAGCTCTGCCGCCCAGAGCTTCCACCTGACCGCTCACCCCTGAGGCCCTGCCTCCCCCTGATAGGCACGTTCGGAAGAACAGCCCGTACCGCCCGGGGTGACCCGGGCGGTACGGGCTGTTCGCGTCCGCAGCCGGCCGGGGTCACGGGGGATGTCAGTCGAGCGGTACGGCCGCGAGGCGGTCGACGGTCTGCGGGTAGAGCCGGTTGCCGCGCTGGACGATCATGGTCGGGCCGTCGGGCATGTTCACGGCGCCCGCGGCGAGCGTCCAGGCCACGCGGCGGGCGGCGACGTCCACCGCGACGACGGCCTGACCGGCGCCGCCGACCGCCGCGTAGAGCTCCCCGCGGAACGGGGCGGGAGGCGCCAGCATGGAGACGTACGCACCAGGGTCGTGGGTCCACACCTTCTTCCCGGTCGACTCGTCGAAGGCCTGGAGCGCCCCGTCCGCGACGTACACCGTGCCGTTCGCGCAGACGGGCGCGCTCAGCAGCTTCGTGCCCTCCGGCTCCAGCTTCCAGGCCACCGCGCCCGTCACCAGGTCCACCGCGGTGATGCGCTCCTCGAAGTCGAAGACGTGGCGGTCCGAGGCGACCGGGGGGTTGATGCCTCCCGACCGGTCGGGCGACGCCGCCTCCTGGTCGGTGCGGACCCGGCAGGCCCACAGCAGGCGGCCCTCGCGCAGGTCGACGGCGAAGACGCGTGCGGGGTCCGAGCAGATCAGGCGGCCGCCGGAGATGATCGCCGACATCATGAGCGAGCCGAGCGAGTCCAGGACGGCGCCCTCGATGCGCGTGCGCCAGCGCAGTTTCCGTGCGCCCAGCTCGTAGGAGAGCAGCCACGCCTGTTCTTGCTGTTGCCGGTCGCCGGATCTGAAGTACGCCTTGAGGTAGAGGCATTCGGCGTCCGCGGCCAGGAGCTGTGTGGTCTGGGTGAGATCGCCCAGGACGGCCGGATTGGCCGCCTCGGCTGCCAGGTGGCCGGTGCGCGGGTCCAGGTATCCCGCGCTCGCGTTGCCGTCGTCGTCGAAGACGCAGCCGACGAGCCTGTCGCCCGCCACGGCCACGTCGACCTTGGCGGTCTGGGTCTCCCACAGGATCCGGCCGTCCGCGGTCGAGATGCCGCGCAGGACGTCGCTCGTGTGGATCAGGACCTCGTCGGACGCGACGGCCGGGGCGGCGGAGAACGGGGACGGGACCGACCACAGCGGGGCCGGAGGGGTGCCGGGCGGGCGGGAGGACCGGCCGGGGCCGGGCGCAGCGGTACGGTCACCGGCGCCCGAGCCGGCGCCCGAGCCGGGGAGGTTGCCGTTGGCCCAGAGCGCCGTGGCGCCGCCCGCGGTGGTGAGCGCGGCGGCCGCCGCGCCCGCGATCAGGGTGCGCCGGGAGAGCGCGCGGCGCGGGGCGGGGGCGCGCAGCGGGGCGGGGGCGGTCGCGGCGACCTCCCCGATCCGGCGGGACAGGTCGGCGAGGAGCGCCTGCGGCAGCAGCTCGGCGAACTCCCCGGGGTCGAACGGCCCCCACGCGTCGCGCAGTCGGCCGGGCGCGGGCCGGTCGGCGGGCTCCGGTGACAGGCAGGTGGTGAGCGTCTCGCGCAGCCCGTCCGGCAGGCCCGTCAGGTCGGGGTCGGCGCCGTCCCGCAGCAGTTCGAGGGTGCTCTGACGGCCGCGGGCGTCGTAGGGGCCGTGACCTGACGAGGCGAACACCAGGACCGCAGCGAGGGCGAACACGTCGCCTTCCGGGCCGGGCGTTCCCCCGCGCGCCTGCTCCGGTGACATGTACGCCGGTGTGCCCGCGATTCCCCCGGCCTCCGTGAGGCGGGGGCTGCCCGGGGCCTGGGCGAGCCCGAAGTCGATGAGGCGAGGGCCCTGCGCGGTGATCAGTACGTTCGACGGTTTGACGTCCCGGTGGACGAGCCCGGCACGGTGCAGGGCGGCGAGGGCGGTGGCGAGCGCCGAGCCGAGTCCGCGGACGACCGGTTCGGGCAGCGGCCCCCCGGCCGCCACCGCCTCGGCCAGCGAGGGCCCGATGAGGTACGCCGTGGCCAGCCAGGGCCGCGCCGTGTCGGGGTCGGCGCCGAGGAAGGCCGCGGTGTGCTCCGCCCCCAGGGCCCGCACGGCCTCGGCCTCCAGGACCAGGCGCTGGCGGTAGCCGGGCTGGTCGCGCAGGTCGGACCGGACGGTCTTGACCGCGGCGAGCCGGCCGCCGGCGGTGCGGGCCAGGAAGACGGTCCCCATGCCGCCCCCGCCCAGCCGGCCGAGGAGGGTGTACTCCCCGAGCCGTTCGGGATCGTCGGGCAGCAGGGGCAGGAGCGTGGACATGACCGGAGGACTCCTTCGGGGCGGGGCGGTGGTCGTACCTGCGTCGGCGGACGCGGGAGGGTGTCGGCGGCGGGGGAGGGCGTCGGCGGGCGGGCGGGGGAGGGAGGGCGCGGGGTCAGTCCGCCGGGAGGGCGACGACGGCGGACGGCCGGGCGACGAGCAGGGTGCCGGGGACCGCGGCGAGTTGGAACGGTTCCCGGGCTTCCACCCCCGCGAGCCCGGTCTGCCACAGCCGTTTGCCCGAGGGGAGGCCGGTCGCGGTCACCTGGTGCAGCGTCGCGAGGTAGAGGGTGCGTCCGGAGGCGCTCGCGGTCATGCTCCCGAGCATGTTCCACTCCAGGACCTCCGTGAGCGTCTGCTCCCACAGCGTCCGGCCGGTGCCCGGGTCCACGGCGACGATGGGGCCCGTGCCGTCGTCGGCCAGGTACAGGGTGCCGCCGCTGAAGAAGGGCGGGGCGTTGGTCCCGGCGACCAGGGCCTGCGACTCCCACAGCCGGGTGCCGGTCTTCAGGTCGTAGGCGTGGGCGCGGCCGCGGGAGAGCAGGAACAGCCGTCCGCCGCCCGCCGGGTCCACCACGGAGGCCGGGCCGTCGTGGACGTCGGGGTAGGAGCGGTTCCAGAGCATGCGTCCGCTGCTCCGCTCGAAGCCCGCGATCGCGAGGGTCCGGACGGCCGTGACGTCCCGGAACGCCTGCCGGGGTACCTGTACCTCCACGACGACCGTCTCGGGGCCGACCGCGGTGGCGAGTTGCGCGTTGCCGAATCCGCTCGGCAGCGGGGTGCGCCACAACTCCTTGCGGTGGTCCAGGTCGAACGCCGCCAGCAGGTATCCGCCCGTCGGAC
The DNA here is from genome assembly GCF_042870555.1 of Streptomyces sp. NPDC006487. NCBI lineage: Bacteria > Bacillati > Actinomycetota > Actinomycetes > Kitasatosporales > Streptomycetaceae > Streptomyces > Streptomyces sp. NPDC006487. The sequence continues at coordinate 364,852 of NZ_JBIAHN010000005.1, read as the reverse complement.
TCCCGTCCCCCACGAGCAGCCACGCGGTGGGGCCGTCTGCGGCGAGCACCCTCGCGAGCTGTTCGTCGCGCTGGAGCCACTGGGTACGGCCGTCACGCGTCGAGCAGAGCGAAAGCCCCTCGCGCGTGGCCATGAGGAAGCGGTCGCCGGGCGCTTGGACGGGCGAGGTGGTGTCGTCGACGGGCAGCTGCCACACCTCCTTGCCGGTGCGCAGGTCGTGCCCGTACAGGACGTCGCCGCGCGCCATCAGGCAGCGGTCGGCGCTGCTCACCGGGAGGAGCCGGATGCGGGCCGTCGGGTCGTCCCGGCGCCACAGGGCGGCAGGCGGCATGCCGGGCACGCGGGGGCTCGTAGCGGAACCGCCGTCCGCCGCGGACGGCCCGGTGCGGCGGTCCCCGCGGGTCAGGGCGGACCAGGCGAGGGTCCCGGAGACCCCGAGGGCCGCGCCCGCCGCGCCGGTCAGCAGGCCGGACAGCACCCGGCGGCGGGTGGGCGGAGCGGGCGCGTCGGGGGTGGCCGGGGCCGGAACCGGGCCGGGGGCCGGGGGCGTCGCCGCCAGGGTGGCGGGGTGCGGGTGCTCCTGGGCATCGGCGTCCGCCGGGGCCCGGTCGCCCGCATGCCTGTCCTCGTCCCCGACCCCGTCCGCATCGGCATCGGGGACCTCCAGGTCGGCGATCGCCTGCGTGCGTACGGCCAGTGCGGCGACGACCCGGCCGGGCAGTGGGTCCGCTGTCCGCTCGGCGTCCTGCCCGCCGGGGGCCAGCGTCCGGGACAGCTCCGCGGCGGTCGGGCGGTCCTTTGGGAAGGCGGCCAAGGCCGCGGCCACCACCTCGCCCAGCTCCCCGGGCAGGCCGGAGAGGTCGGGCCGGTCGTGCAGGGCGCGGTAGGCCAGCACCGGCGGTGGGCCGTCCCCGAAGGGCAGCCGCCCGGTGGCCGTGTGGAGCAGCAGCACCGCCAGGGAGTACACGTCGGCGGCCGTGGAGGAGGGCCGCCCCGCGGCCACTTCCGGGGCCATGAAGGCGGCGGGCACGGTCGATACCCGGCTGTGCGGCTCGGGCCGCCCGGGCCCTGCGTCGGGTCGCGGCCCCGGCCCCGGACCCAGGACCTCCCCCCGGCCCGGTTCGTGAGGCGATCGCGCGGACGGCATGCGGCAGGCGTGCAGGGCCATCAGCAGCGGGCGGGTCGTGGTGAGCCAGACGCCGTCGGGTGCCACCGCGCCGTAGCTGATGCCCCGGGCGTGCAGGGCGGCCAGGGTGGCGGCGACCTCCGCGGCGAGCCGCACCGAGCGTTCCAGGGGCAGGATGCCGGACTCCGGTCCTGGCCGCCGCACGTCGGAGAGGGACACGGCAGGGGTGTGTACGAGGGCCACCCACGCGGGCTCGGTCCCCGTGCTCAGGTCCAGTACGGCCGGGACCCCCGGCACGGGCCCACGGCGCAGCGCCTCGGCCGCCCGGTACGCGGCCGGGGGCAGCAGGCACACCACGGCGTGCCCGTGGTCGCGGTCGCGGCCGACGTACATGCCGCCCCGCGGCGGCTCCGGCCGGGGGCCGGGCCAACGGGCCAGCAGCCGGTACGGTCCGGCCGCCCGCGGGTCCTCGGGGCGCAGGCCCTCCTCCAGACGTCCGCCCCCCATGCGTTCCTCCCTCACCTCGTGGCCGCGCCCGGGGCCGGTCACATGCCCGGCAGGGCGCGGACCGCGCTGCCGCGTTGCCAGATCGCGCTGCCCGCGGCGACCACTCCCCGCCAGGGAACGTCGGCCCGGACCTCCCCGGCCGGGGCCGGTGCGAACACGTACTGCTCGGCCGCCCGCCCGCCGTGCACCACGAGGATGCCGAGCTCGGGCTTCCGCAGCGGCGCGAAGATCCCGGATCCCGCCACCAGCGGAGCCTGCTCCCTGGCCAGTTCCTCGGCGGCCAGTACGGTCCAGGCGGGGGCTCCGGTCTTCACGTCGATGCTCCGGAGCTGGCGGCCGTCGGCGACGTACACGCTGTCGCCCGCCGGCGTGGGCACGCCGAAGCCCGCGCTGTCGTCAGCGGGCAGGGTCCACAGCTGTTCGCCGCGCCCCCCGTCCAGGCAGGTCAGCGTCCGGTCTCCGGCCCCGCCCAGCAGCACTCCGCCCGCGGACAGGGCCGTCCGCGAGCCGTCGGTGCCGGCGGGCCGCCGCCACACGGTGCCGCCGTCGGCGGAGGACAGGGCCACCACCCCGCCGGCGGCCGAGGCCAGGAGCAGCCGCCCGTACCCTGCGGCCGCCGAGAGCACGGTGCCCGGCACGGGGGCGGGCACGCGCCAGCGCACCGCGCCGTCCGCCAGCTTGAGGGCGGCCAAGCGGCCGTCGGTACCGAGGACGTACACCTGGTCCTTGTCCGCGGCGAGCAGTCCGGTCGCCACGTCGCGGGCGCGATGGCGGACCGTACCGCTGCCGGGGTCCAGGAACAGCAGGGAGCCGTCCGGGTCCAGGGCGACGGGTCGGCGGCCGCCGACGAGGTCGCGCACCACCGGTCCGCGCCAGCGCCGGTCGCCCGAGACGGGATCGTGGAGGAGGAGCTCGCCGCCGGCGTCCGCGAAGCACACCCGGCCGTCGACGTCGACCGGCCCGAAGGCCGGCTGCGCGGAGGCGCCGTCGTACGACCACAGGGGCACCGGCACCGTGCCGGGCGGGCCGCTCCAGCGGGGGGCGGGGGAGGGGGCGCGGCCGTGGTCCTCCTGGAGGATGCGCAGGGCGGTGGCACCGGTCGCCGCGAGGAGCACGGCCGCTCCGGCCCCGGTGAGCACTCCGCGCCGGGTGGGCCGTCGCGGGCCGGCGCCCAGGGCGGCTGCGGCCCGTGAGATCCCGGCGGCGTCGGCGAGCACCGTGGGCGGCAGCCAGCGGGCGGCGGCGCGCAGGGCGGCGCCCTGCGGGTCGAGTTCCGCGGCCACCTCCGAGGCGGTGGGCCGGTCTTCCGGCTGCTTTTCGAGGCAGCCCCCGATCACGGGTGTCAGCTCGGCCGGTACGCCGGTGAGGTCGGGGGCCTCGTAGGCGATGCGGAAGTCCGAGCGGACCGGGTCTCCGTCGTAGAAGGCGTGCCGGCCGGTCAGCGCGAAGACGAGCAGCGCACCGAGGCAGAAGACGTCGCTCGGCGGTCCGAGAGGACCCTTCACCACCTGTTCGGGCGACATGTAGCCGGGTGTTCCGGGGCGCTGCCCGGTCGCGGTCAAGGTGGCGTCGCCGGTCACCCGGGCGATGCCGAAGTCGACGACCCGGGGGCGGTCGGCGCCGAGGATGACGTTCGACGGCTTCAGGTCGCGGTGTACGACCGCGGCCGCGCCCAGGGCCGTCAGGGCCCGGCCGAGCGCCCCGGCGAGGACCCGCATGGCGGGCGTGGGCAGGGGGCCGTGGCGCAGTACGGCAGCGGCGAGGGTCGGGCCGGGGACGAACTCGGCGGCGATCCAAGGCACTTGCTCGGCGGTCGAGGAGTCGAGCACGTTGGCGACGAAGGGGCTGCGGACGGCTGCCGCGGCGGCGGCCTCACGGGTGAACCGTTCGCGCAGGTCCGCGTCGCGGAAGAGTTCGGGCCGGATGGTCTTGAGGGCGACCGGACGCCCCCGGCGGCGGGCGAGGTAGACCGTCCCCATCCCTCCGGCCCCGAGCACCCCGAGGATCCGGTGACCTCCGAGCTGCGCGGGCGTACCGCCCGGCAACGGGGCGATCACTGGTGTCATGCCGTTGATCGTAGGCGTGCGCCCGTCAACCACCGCTGGAATCAGAAAAGTTGACGTATCCCCGGTCGGGCGGGGGCGCACTCCGGCCGCGGCGGGCGTGCCGCGCCGGGCGTGCGGCGGCGGCGTGCCGCGGGTGGGAACAGTCCATCTCTTCGGTTGTGTGAATTTAAAAGGTTAGCGGTTGCACTTATGTATCGACTGTGCTCTTCTGGGAGGGTGGGCGTCGCAGCAGCACCCGCCCCTCCCGCTTCCCCTCCTCATGCCCGAAAGGGGTGATCAGTCATGTCCGCGACCGCCTCCCTCCCCTCCACCGGCCCCACGGCCGTACCGAAAGACGTGCGCTGGGTACTGCTCGGCATCATGCTCGCGATGCTGCTGTCGATGCTCGACAACATGGTCGTCAGTACCGCGATGCCCACGATCGTCGGCGACCTCGGCGGCCTGGAGCACATCTCCTGGGTCGTCACGGCCTACACGCTCGTCACCGCCGTCACCACTCCGGTCTGGGGCAAATTCGGCGATCTCTTCGGCCGCAAGCCCGTGTACCTGGCCTCGATAGCCGTCTTCATCGTCGGATCCGCCCTGTGCGGGACCTCCGGCTCGATGGGCGAGCTGATCGCCTACCGCGTCGTGCAGGGCATCGGCGCCGGCGGCATCGGGGCGGGCGCCTTCGCGCTGATCGGGGCCCTCGTGCCGCCGCGCGAACGCGGCAAGTACCAGGGCATGACCGCCTCCGTCATGGCGATCGGCACCATCGGCGGACCGCTCCTCGGCGGTTTCGTCACCGGACACTTCGACTGGCGCTGGGCCTTCTACGTCAACCTGCCGCTCGGCCTGGTCGCCCTGGTGTGGCTGTGGCGGAAGCTGCAGGTCCCCGCCCAGCGTGTCCAGGCGAAGATCGACTGGGCGGGCATCGCCCTGCTGACCCTCTCCATCACCGCGATCGTCCTGGCCGCGACCTGGGCCGGCAGCACCTATGCCTGGGGTTCCTGGCAGATCCTGTCCCTCGGCGCCGCCGCGATCGTGGGCCTGGCCCTCTTCATCCCGGTCGAGAAGCGGGTGAGCGAGCCGCTGCTGCCGCCGAGCGTCTTCACGGGACACCGGAACTACCCGCTGGCGATGGTCATGCTCCTCGCCGCCGGCGTGGTCATGTTCGGTGCGGGCCTGTACCTGCCGCTGTTCCAGCAGACCGTCCAGGGCGCCTCGGCCACCAACTCCGGCCTGCTGATGCTTCCGATGATGATCCCCGTCGTGATCGTCTCGACCATCGCCGGGAAGATCATGTCCGCCACCGGCAAGTACAAGATGTTCCCCGTCATCGGCACCCTGTTCCTGGTGGCCGGGCTCGGCCTGCTGGCCACCATGGACACCCACACCTCGTCCCTGCTGACCAGCCTCTACATGGTCCTCGTCGGCACAGGCCTCGGCTTCACCCTGCAGATGGCCGGCACCATCGCCCAGAACAGCGTCTCCCTGCGCGACATGGGCGCGGCCATGAGTTCGGTCAACCTCTTCCGCACCCTGGGCGGGTCCCTCGGGGTCGCCGTCTTCGGCTCGCTGTTCACCCGCGCCGTCCGGCCCGCCCTGCCGTCCGGCGGGGACACCGGCCCGGGCGCCCTGCGGAACCTGCCCGCGGGGGCCGAACACGCCTACCTCACCGCGGTCACCGACGGTACCGGCCCCATCTTCCTCACCGCCGCGATCGTCTGCGCCCTCGCCTTCGCCGCCGCACTGTTCGTCATCGAAGTCCCCCTGAAGAAGGCCGGACCGTCCGCACCGGCCGACAGCCCCGGGAACGCCACCGTGGCGGCCCACTGACACCCCGTACCCACAGGCACGGCAGCACTGCCGAACCGTACGAACGGAGCACCACCATGAACACGACCGCACCCACCCGCCGCATCGCCGTCATCGGCGCCGGCCCCGGCGGCCTGACCTGCGCCCGCATCCTTCAGCGCCACGGCGTCGCCGTCACCGTCTACGATCGCGAGAGCGGTTCCGACGCCCGCGACCAGGGCGGCACCCTCGACCTGCACGAGGACAACGGCCAGATCGCCCTACGCGAAGCCGGACTCCTGGAGGAGTTCTTCCGGCTCTCCCGCCCCGAGGGGCAGGAGATGCGCCAGCTGGACCCGGCGGGCACGCTCCTTTTCCACCACACCCCTGACGAGGGCGAACGCTTCAAGCCGGAGATCGACCGGGGCGACCTGCGCGCCCTGCTGCTGGACTCGCTGGAGCCCGGCACCGTCCGCTGGGGCCACACCCTGTGGTCCGTCGAAGGACCCGATGAGGGTCCCCGCCAGGTGCACTTCGACGACGGCACCGACGCCGGCACCACCATCGAAGCGGACCTGGTCATCGGCGCCGACGGCGCCTGGTCCAAGGTCCGCCGGGCCATCTCCCCGGCCCTCCCCGGACACACCGGCGTCAGCTTCCTCGAAGCCTGGTTCCACGACGTCGAAACCCGCCACCCCGACATCGCCGCATTCGTCGGCCAGGGCAGCGCCGCCGCAGCCGACGGCGAGCGCGGCCTCTTCGCCCAGCGGGGCAGTCGCGACCACATCCGCGTCTACGTCATCCAGCGCGTCCCCGCCGACTGGATTGCCGCGAACGGGCTGGCCGGCACGGACACCGAGGCCATCCGCGCCCACCTGCTGGAGCGGTACCGCGACTGGTCACCGGCCCTGCGCCGCCTGATCAGCGACAACGACGGCCCCTACGTCGACCGCCCCATCAACGCCCTGCCCGTCCCGCACACCTGGGACCACAACCCCACCGTCACCCTCCTCGGCGACGCCGCCCACCTCATGCCCCCGCTCGGCGTCGGCGTCAACCTCGCCATGCTCGACGCCACCGAACTCGCCCTCGCCGTGGCGGGCAGCAATACCGTGGAGGAGGCCATCCGCGTCTACGAGACGACCATGCTGCCCCGCTCCACCGAGATGCAGCAGCTCCTCGACCACGGCGCCGAAGCACTGCTCTCCGCCGAGCTCCCCGACTTCGCCCACCGAGACGCCTAGGCAAGCGCGGGCATGAAGGCCGTGAGCTGCACGCGCGCATCGTGATCGCCGGCGTCTGCATGGGCCTCGACGCCATCCGCCCCTCGCTCGCGGTGCACAAGGAACCCGGCCTTCGGTCCGCCGCCGGGTACACACCGCTGGAATTCCGGGACGCGTTGCACGCACTCGCCGACGGCGTCCTCGAAGCCGAGATCTACTAGGCGCCCGTCGTGCCGTCGAGCATCTCGCGCAGGATGTCCAGGTGGCCGTTGTGGCGGGCCGTCTCCTCGGTGAGGTGCAGGAGGATCCAGCGCAGGTCGACGTGGAGGCCGTTGCGGACGGCTCGTTCGGCCCGCTGGTCCAGGGCCGTCTCGGCGACCAGCTCGCGGTAGCGGGCGCTTTGTCCGGCGTACTCGTCGAGGAGCTGCGCGAGCGGGAAGTCGACGGCGATGCGCATCTCGCGGTCGGGGTCCTCGTCGGTCCAGGGGCCCTCGTCCTCTTCGCCGAGGAGGACCACCTGGAACCAGTAGTACTCGACCCAGCGCAGATGGTTGATCAATCCGCTCAGGGTCATCAGCGGTGAGCCCGGCAGGAGCGCCTTGCGGGCGTTCTCATCGGAGACGCCAGCGCACTTGGAGCGGGCGGTGTCACGCGTGTAGTCGAGGAACGTGGTGAGCTGGGTGCGCTCGTCCCACGCGGGCGGTGTGTCGTTGATTCTCGTCATCCCGCGCAATATCCCTGATCGGCGCGAGGGGTGTCGACACATTTTCCGACGGGGGCCGTCAGGGCTTCAGACCGGCCCGCCTGAGGGCGGTCTCGGAGAGGGCGGCGATGACGTCCCGGTCGCCACGGCGCCAGGCATCGGCGAGGCCGCCTGCGGGGGTGGGGATCGTGGAGAGGGCGCGCGGAGGTCCGGTGAGGGCACGCAGGGCGAGCAGGTCGGCGCCCCCGGGCGCGTCGAGGAGGTCCCGGAGGGTGGCGCTGCGGCGGATCCAGCGCACGCGCAGGGGAACCCACAGCAGCAGGATCAAGGCCACGGGGAGGATGATCAGGGCGAAGGTGGCCAGGGTGGCCACCTGGCTGACGACGTCCTGCAGCGACTGTCCCGCGTCGGCGAGTCCGGTGCCGGCGTCGGCCGCGGACCGGAACGGTTTCCTCAGGAGGTCGCCCACGAGCGGTACGCCGGAGGCGGTGTCACCGGCCTCGGTGAGGGCGTGGGCGAGGCTCTCGCCGGAGCTCTCGACCTTGCGTCCGGGTTCGGCCAGTCGCATGATCGCGCCGCGGACGGTCAGGGCGAACTTCACCGTGGCGGCGATCAGCAGTACGGCGATCAGGTCCGCGAGGATCTGTCGGTTCCGCCGTGCTGGGGTCTGGGCGTAGAGAAGCATGGTCTGCTCCCGTTCCGGTGCTCGCGGCAGGGGTCGGCCGGTCACCCGACCGTATGCCGGACCCGGCCGTCACGGCGAAAGGCGCGAGCCCCGGGTCAGTCCTCGGCGGGAACGGCGGCGAACACCGGGCCGCCGACGGCCCGGGCCAGGCGGTACCGCCTGAGTGCCCGGTCGAAGCGGGCACGGCTGCCGGGCAGGACTCCGCGAAGGTCGGCGATCAGCGCGCCGTCCGGTACGCGGGCGGCGAGGCGGGCGACCACCGGGTCCGGGCTGCCGCGGAGTCCGGCCGCGGGGTGCAGCGGCAGTTCGGGGCCGTCCAGCTGCAGGAGGTCCCAGAAATCGTCGGCGTACGGCTGGACGCCCTCCTCGAAGCCGGTCTCCTCGACCAGTTCCTCCGCCGTGCCGATGATCCGGTCGAGCCAGTGCGGCAGCGAGTCGGCCTCGACATGGAGGCCGCCCTCGCGGTACTGCATCAGGATCTGACCCCACCGGCCGTCGGCCTCGATGTCGACCCAGGTGACGCCCCCGCCCCCGTCGTCGGTGACCAGCCAGTGGGGGTGCGGCAGGCCGTGGTCGCCGGACTGGCGGGGGTGGCCGGTCAGAGTGAACTCCACCGGAGGCACGGCGAAGCCGCCGATGCGGAGCAGCAGTTCGCGGGCCTCGGCCGGCACAGGGACGGGCCAGCGGCCGAAGTCGGCAGCCGCGACGCCGGGTTGTACCGCGAGGTCGAACGGGACTCGGGTGGCCAGCTCCCGCAGCCGCTCGAGGAGGATGTCACCGGAGATCACCCGGCCACGCTACCGCAGCGGCCACGGCTCCCCGCCGCGGGAGCCGGCGTGACCGGCCGGCCCGTGTACGTGCTCCGGTCTTCACCGGCGTCCTGCGCCGGTCGTCCCTTCCCGGCGGCCGAAAAGTCGGGCCATCGGGCGCCATCGGGCGCCCGTGGCCGGGCCCGCCCGGTGCGCCCGCTGACGCTTCACCCGGTCGGGTCAAGCGGAGGCGGCCGGCTGCCGCGAATGGCCCAGCATCGGGACACCGGGCAGGCCGTGCATCGGATGAGATGCCTAACGTCGCAGCCAGAGACATCAGTGCGCGCAGCTTGTGGAGGTGTCATGTCCCGTCGAACCGGCGTGCTAGCGGGCGTCTGCGCGACTGCGCTCGCCGTCGGCCTGCTCCTGACCGGGGGCGCCCGGGGCGCCCTGACCACGCAGCCGCGGCAGGACTCCGGCAGGAATGCCGGGAGCGAGGTCGCGCTGGGTGCCTACCTGCACTACGGATCGCCCGGCGTCGAGCGGATGCAGGAGCTCTCGCGCTGGCTCGGTGGTACCGAGCTGCGTGCCGGGCACACCTACCTCCCGGGCGACACCTGGGCGAACATCGAGGGGGCGCCCGATTCCTTGCGCACCTGGGCGCGCTGGCGCAACGCGCGTGCCGACCGGCTGTTCGTCCTGAACGTGCCCATGCAGGAGCGCAACGAAGCACGCTTCCCCGACGCCCGGGTCGCCGAACTGATCCGCACCGGTGCACGGGGCACGTACGACCACCACTTCCGGCGGCTGGCCGAGCGGCTGGTCGCCCTCGACGTGCCGGACACGGTGATCGTGCTCGGCTGGGAGATGAACGGCTTCGACTACACCCACCGGTGCCGGCCCGACCCCGAGAACTGGAAGAAGTACTGGCGGCGCATCGTGGCCGCCATGCGCTCCGTGGAGGGGCAGGACTTCCGGTTCGACTTCGCCCCCAACCGTGGCGGTGACGCGATCGCGTGGACCCGCTGCTACCCGGGTGATGACGTGGTCGATGTCGTCGGGATGGACTCGTACGACCAGGAACCCGGCCGGACCTTCGACGAGCAGGTCGCCCAGCCCTACGGGCTGCGGCACCAGGTCGATTTCGCCAGGGACCACGGCAAGCAGACCTCGTACCCCGAGTGGGGGCTGTTCCGGCACGGCGACAACCCCGAGTACGTGCGGCGCATGCTGGCATGGATCGAGGAGCACAGGCCGCTCTACCACAGCATCACGGACTTCTGCCCGCACGGCGTGTGGCAGTGCGGGAAGAATCCGCGCTCGTCGCGAGTGTTCCGGGACTTCTTTTCCGGTGGGCAGAGCCGTCGCTCCGCCCCTGCGGACGAGGTCGGGGCGGGGGCCCGGTCGCGTTCCTGACGGGGCGGGGCCGCCTCATCCGCGCGGCGTTGCCGTCTCCTGCTCGCCGAGATGGGTGTCCATGGCGGAGTTCAGGTCGGCCATGAACGAGTCGAACTGTTCCAGGAGCTGCGGCGGGTAGTGCGACATCACGCTGCCGAGGCGGTGGGCGAGCGGGCCGAAGAACTCGTCCGCTCGTGCCTGGATGTGCCCGCCACTGCGCAGGGTGATGACGCGCCGGTCGGAGTGTTCGCGGACCCGGGTGATGTGCCCCGCTGCTTCGAGCCGGTTCAGGAGCGCGGTGGTGGCCCCCGTGGACAGGGGGATGCGCTCGCTCAGCCGGGCCGGCGACAGGGGAGTGCCGCGCTCTTCGGCGGCGGCGATCTCCAGTACGGCGGTCGCGTCGGTGGAGTGCAGGCCCAGCCAGGCGGCGAAGCGCCGGCTGAGCTCGGCGTAGTGGCGGCCGTGGATCCTCAGCGATTCCAGCAGCCGCTCGTGCTGCGCCGCGACGTCGTCGCGCTGCGCTTCCTCCATGGAGGCCCTCCGCCCTTCTCTCCTGCCGTGCGGTCCGCTTCGCCGACCTGCTTTTGACAACCTACCGTCACCACTTTACCTTCACCATGGAACTATTCCATGATGGAGGTATCTGGCGTGCGTGACCCGTCCCCCACCCCTGACCAGACCACCGAGCCCTACCGATGGCGGTGGCTGATCCTGGTGGTGATGCTCGTCGCGGAGATCATGGATCTTCTGGACGCTTCGATCGTCAACGTCGCAGGTCCGGATCTGGAGAGGTCCCTCGGGGCCGGCTCCGTCGGCCTGCAGTGGGTGATCGGCGGCTACGCGCTCACCCTGGGCGCCGGGCTCGTGCTGGGCGGCCGGCTGGGCGACCGGTACGGGCGGCGCCGCATGTTCCTGCTCGGCCTGACCGCCTTCACCGCCACCTCGTTGCTGTGCGCGCTCGCGCCGAACATCGGGTCGCTGATCGCCTTCCGGCTGCTGCAGGGTGCCGCCGGGGCGATGCTCCTGCCCCAGGGGCTCGGCCTGCTGCGGGAGAACTTCTCCGGTCGCGAGCTCACGAAGGTCTTCGGGATCTTCGGGCCCGTACTGGGGCTCGGCGGCATCATCGGCCCGGTCCTCGGCGGCTTCCTCATCGAGGGCGACTTCTTCGGCCTCGGCTGGCGGTCTGTCTTCCTGGTCAACCTGCCCGTCGGCATCGCGGCCCTGATCGTCGCCGCGAAGTGCGTGCCGAAGAAGCCCGGTGACCGGACGGTGAGCATCGACCTGGCCGGTGCGGCGCTGGTCGTGATGGCCTGCACGTTCCTGGTCCTGCCGCTGAACCAGGGGCAGGAGGAAGGCTGGCCGCTGTGGACCTGGCTGTCCATGGCCGCCTCGGCCATCGGGTTCGCCCTGTTCGCGCTGCGGCAGCGCCGTACGGCCGCGGCGGGCCGGGCGCCGCTGGTCACCCCCGGCCTGCTGCGCAAGCCCGCCTTCACCGTCGGGCTCGGCGCCATCGCCCTGTTCTTCGCCGGGCTCGTCGGCACGCAACTCGTGCTGACCCTCTACCTCCAGATCGGCCGCCACTTCACCGCCGGCGACGCGGGACTCGGCAACCTGCCGCTCGCGGTGGGCACGGCCATCGGCGGTGCGGTCAGCGGCGCCGTCCTCGCCGACAGGATCGGCCGCAAAGTCCTCCAGATCGGCCCGCTCGTCCAGCTCGCCGGCGCGACCCTGCTCTGGTTCGAACTCGACGGTCTGACCGATGCCTCGTTCTCGATCTGGGACATCGCCCCCGGCGTGGCCGTCTCGGGCATCGGCGCGGGCATGGTCATCGCCGCCCTGTTCAGTTTCATCCTGGCCGCCGTGGACGACGACGAGATCGGCTCCGCCTCCGGAGTCCTGTCCGCGGTCCAGTCCATCGGAGGCTCCATCGGTGTCGCCGTGTTCGGCTCCGTGTTCTTCGACCGGGCCAAGGCCGGCGAGTTCACCAGCGGCTTCCACTACGCCCTTGTCGTCCAGGCGTGCCTGCTGGCCGCGTTCTTCGCCGTCACCTTCCTGCTGCCCCGGCAAGGACGCCCCGAGGAGGAGCACCACGGCGTCGTCGCCGACACCCCGCAGGTCGCCGTGTGAAGTCGAGGGGCCGCTCAGCCCTCCGGGCGGAGCAGGCCGCGCTCGTACGCCTTCACCAGGCGCTGCGGCACCTGGTACACCGAGCCGTCGACCGTGATCGGGACGAGCTGCGGGGTGGTGGCCCTCCACTGCGCGCGGCGGTGGCGGGTATTGCTGCGGGACATCTTCCGCTTGGGAACGGCCATGGGTATCTCCTGACGGGGTGGGGTGGGTTCACTTACGGGCGGTCGCCGCCGCGCCCTGCATGCGCGGCCCTACCGGCTGCCGGCGTACGGGAGCAGGGCCATCTCGCGGGCGTTCTTGATCGCGGCGGCGAGCCGTCGCTGCTGCTGGGCCGTGACCCGGGTGACGCGGCGGGCGCGGATCTTCCCGCGGTCGGAGACGAACTTCCGCAGGAGGCCGGTGTCCTTGTAGTCGATGTACGTGATCTTTGCCGCGTCCAGGGGGTTGGGGCGGGACTTCGCCGGCTTGCGGGGCGTTTGGCGGCGGGTCATGAGGACTCCTCGAAGGGGTTGGGCGGTCGAGGTACGGGTGCGAGAACGGTCAGGAGACGGGGTCGAGGAGCGAGTCGAAGGCGGCCGGCAGTCTCCGCCACTCCTCGCGCCCCGAGGCGTACTCGGCGTCCGTGAGCAGGCAGGACTCCAGGAGTCGCTCCAGCCCGTCGCGGTCGAGGCCGGGAGAGGTGAAGACGAGGTGCTGGCAGCAGTCGCCGTGCTCCGGATGCCAGTCGAGCGAGGCGGCCGCCCGGCGCATCGGCGGCACCATCTCCCAGGCGGCGTCGGGGAGGGAGGCCAGCCACGGCCCCGCGTTCTCCACGCACAGAGCGCCGCCCGCCGCGTCCCAGGCCAGCAAGGTGTCGGGGCGGTCGGCGAGCCAGAACCGGCCGCGGCTGCGGGCGGCGGCGCAGCAGAGGTCTTCCAGGGCCTCGTAGAGCCGCTCGGGGTGGAAGGGGCGGCTGCGGTGCCAGACGAAGGTGGTGACTCCCGCTTCCTCCGCCTCCTGCGGCAGCAAGGCGCAGGCCGGGTGCTGGGCGGCGTCCGCGGTCTCCACGTCGAAGCCGGCGAAGGCGGCCTGGGCCAGTTCCCCGGATCCGGCGGACACCCGGCGGGCGGTCGGATGGAGTTGGGCCAGGAGGGCGAGGTCATCGTCGGTGGCGGTGGCGGTGGCGTTGACCTTGGCGTTGTCGGCGTGGTGCCCGTCCACGAGGGCCAGTACGGGGGCGTACTCCAGCTGCCGGGCCCAGGTGTCCCCGACGGTGCGCCGGTCCGAAGCGGCCGCCGCCAGGCCCACGTCCGCCAGATCGTCGCCGTTGACGAGATAGGGCAGGACGAGCGCGGGGTCCACCGCGGTGATCACGCCGGTGAGATCGAGTACGCCGCCGCCGTGCCCGGCGACGACCTCGGCCATCGCCTTGGGCTCGACGGAGTCCCACAGCTCGACGACGGCCAGGCTCGTCATTCCGCCGTCGGCCAGCCGTTCGAGCTCGGGGACCAGGTCCTCGCGGAGCGCGCAGCAGGCGCAGTCGTCGAAGAGCGGCGCCTCGCCTCGGGACAGTTCACCCGAGGCGTCGCGCACGACGCGCAGCACGGTACCGGCGGGTGCTGTGGCCAGGTCGTGGTGGAGCGCGACGCTGCCGGGAACGGACCGGAGCAGCCGGTCCACGACTTCTTCGCGGGCGTCGCGGTGCAGCCCGCCGACGATGACGACGGGCAGTCTCACTTGCCGCTCCCGTAGCGGCGCTCGAAGCGCTCGACGCGGCCGGCGGTGTCCAGGACGCGGGCGGTGCCGGTGTAGAAGGGGTGGCTCTGCGAGGAGATCTCGACGTCGATGACGGGGTAGGTCTTGCCGTCCTCCCACTCCACCGTCGTGTCGCTGGTGGCGGTCGAGCGGGTGAGGAAGGCGAAGTCGGCGGCCTTGTCGCGGAAGACGACGGGTCCGTAGGCGGGGTGGATTCCAGGCTTCACGGCGTGTCCTTCAGGCAGGGGGAGTGGGGGCGGGGTCAGCGTTCTTCGCGGAAGTCGACGTGCCGGCGGACCGCAGGGTCGAACTTGCGCAGCACCATCCGGTCGGGATCGTTCCGCCGGTTCTTGCGGGTGACGTAGGTGTAGCCGGTGCCCGCGGTGGAGCGGAGCTTGACGATCGGGCGTACTTCGTTGCGTGCCATGGGGCTACTATACGGGAATGGAAATCATTTCCAATAACAACCCCCGTTCGGAGAGGCAGGTACCCCTCTTGTCCGCCCACTGTCAGCTGACCGGCGCCCAGCCGGGCTTCGGCAACGCCATCTCCCACTCGCACCGGCGCACTTCCCGGCGCTTCGACCCCAACATCCAGAGCAAGCGGTACTGGCTTCCCGGTGAGGGGCGCCACGTCCGCCTCAAGCTGAGCGCCAAGGCGATCAAGACCATCGACGCGATCGGTGTCGAGGCCGCCGTGGCACGCATCCGCGCCCGGGGGGTGAAGGTCTGATGGCGAAGCGGAGCAAGATCGCGCAGAACGAGAAGCGCAAGGCGATCGTCGAGCGCTACGCCACCCGGCGGGCGGAGCTCAAGGAGATCATCCGGAGGCCGTCCTCGACGGACGCCGAACGGGGAGCGGCCGTGGCCGAGCTGCGCGAGCAGCCGCGCAACGCGAGTGCGACCAGGGTGCGCAACCGGGACGCTGTCGACGGGCGGCCCCGCGGACACCTGCGGAAGTTCGGGCTGTCCCGCGTACGGATGCGTGAACAGGCGCACGCCGGTTTCCTGCCCGGAGTCACGAAGTCGTCCTGGTAGTGCCTGCGCGGTAGGGCCTGCGCGGTAGGCGGAAGCGAACGGGCCCATGTCTGCGGCGGGGTGTGGGCCCGCGTGGCAGCCGGACATTCCGTTGACGTTGCGGCGGGTGCCCGGCAACCTTTCGGGCTCCGGCGGCAACTGAGGGGTGAACAGTGCACCTCGTCCCAAGGAGTCACCCCCATGCCCGCTTCCCCCCACCAGCGCCCCGTCGGGCGCCGAAGGCTCGCCATGGCCGGCGCGGCCACCCTGGTCGCCGCCGGTCTCGGCGCCGTACCGCTGGTCGTGAAGGCCGATGCCGTGGCACCCGCCGACCTCGCCCACGGCGCGCTGCCCGCCCGGGACGGCTGGGCAGCGAGCGGCTCGGGCACCACCGGCGGCCAGGCCGCGGCCGCGGCGCGCGTCTTCACCGTCTCCACCCGCGCCGAACTGGCGAAGGCCCTGGCCGCGGGCCCGGCCGACGCCCCGCGGATCGTCCGCGTCAAGGGACTGATCGACGCGAGCACCGACGACGGCGGGAAGCGCCAGAACTGCGCCGACTACGCCGCGGGCACCGGCTATTCGCTCGACGCCTACCTCAAGGCCTACGATCCCGCGGTCTGGGGCCGCGGCGAACTGCCGTCCGGCGCCCAGGAGAACGCCCGCAGGGCGGCCCAGGCCAGGCAGGCCGCCCGCATGGTGTTCACGGTGCCGGCGCGGACCACCGTCATCGGCGTGCCCGGTACCGGAGCGGGCATCCGGGGCGGCAGCCTGGTGGTGAAGAACGTTGACAACGTGATCATCCGCAACCTCTCGCTCACCGACGTCCGGGACTGCTTCCCGCAGTGGGATCCGACCGACGGTTCCACCGGCAACTGGAACTCCGCCTACGACGCCGTCAGCCTGCGCGGCGCCACCCACGTCTGGGTCGACCACAACAGCTTCTCCGACCTCCCGCACCCGGACTCCGCCGAGCCGCTCCGCTTCGGCCGCCACTACCAGGTCCACGACGGCGCCCTCGACATCACCAATGCCTCCGACCTGGTGACCGTCGGGTACAACAGGTTCGCCAACCACGACAAGACGATGCTGATCGGCAGCAGCGACCAGGACACCAAACTCCGGGTGACGCTCCACCACAACGTCTTCCAGGGCGTGGTCCAGCGCGCCCCGCTCGCCCGGGTGGGCCGGATCCACCTGTACGACAACTCCTACGACACCACGGCGTCCGAGGGCTACGCGCACAGCTACAGCGTCAACTCCCGCGCCGGAGCCCAGGTCGTCGCGCAGAACAACCACTGGAAGCTCTCCTCCGACCGGAAGGCCTCCCAGCTGTTCAGCGGCGACGGCACCGGAGCGATCGCCGGCGGCGGCAACCTCGTCGGCGGCGCCCCCGTGGACCTGGTCGCCGCCCACAACGGCGCCAACCCCGGGAAGAAGATCAAGACCACCGTCGACTGGAAGCCCACCCTCACCGCCGGACTGGAACCCGCCGCCGGACTGCCGAAGAAGCTCGCGGTGCAGGCGGGCGCGGGGGTCCTCACCGAGACCGGAGGCAAGGGGCCCGTCCCGTCCGCTCCCACCCCGTCCGCAACCGCCCCGTCCCGTCCCGCCGGGGGCCGCACGCTGACGGTCGCCGCCGACGGCTCCGCCGCCCACCGTTCCGTGCAGGCCGCCGTCGACGCCGCCACCGCGGGCGACACCGTCCTCGTGGCGCGCGGCACCTACCGGGAGACGGTGAACGTCCCCGCCTCCAAGCGCGGGCTGACGCTCAAGGGCGCCACCGGCAATGCCGAGGACGTCGTCATCACCTACGACAACGCCTCCGGCACGCCGAAGCCGGGAGGCGGTACGTACGGAACCGCGGGCAGTGCCACCGCGACCTTCTCGGCGAACGACGTCACCGTCACCGGTGTCACGGTCGAGAACACCTGGGAGAGGTCGGCGCACCCGGGCGTCAAGGACACCCAGGCGGTGGCGCTCAACGCGTCCGGCGACCGCCAGCAGTACCTCAACTCGCGTTTCATCGGGCACCAGGACACGGTCCTGAACTGGGCTCCCTCGGCCACCGGCCAGTACCGCCAGTACTTCCGCCACTGCTTCGTCGCGGGCGACGTCGACTTCCTCTTCGGCAACGCCACCGCCGTCTACGACCACGTCAACATCACCCTGCGGGACCGGGGCGCCGCGGCCGGCGGTCACAACGGATACCTCGCCGCACCGAACACCGACGCGGCCAAGCCGTACGGGATCCTCATCACCGACAGCACGATCAGCAGCCCCGCCCGGCCCCGGACCTACTACCTCGGCCGGCCCTGGCACCCCGGCGCGAGCGCGGTCGGCCGGCTGGTCGTCCGCAACACGAGCCTGCCCGCGGCCGTGAAGACGGAGGGGCCGTGGACCGACATGGGGGGCTTCTCCTGGAAGTCGGCCCGGTTCGCCGAGTACGCCAACACGGGCCCCGGCGCCGGAACCGGAACCGACCGGCCCCAGCTCGGCCCGGACCAGGCGGCGAGCCACACCGCCCGCACCTACCTGGCCGGCACCGACGGCTGGAATCCGACGGGCTGATGGGCGCCACCGTGCTGACCGGGCCCGGGCGGCCGAAGGCGTCCGAACGGCCACGCGAACGGACTGCTACTCTCCGGTACCTTCCTGAGATCGCCCCCGCCGCACCGAGAGACCGTACCGAGGCCATGACCGAAGACGAGGCGGCCGCGGACTTCCACGCGTTCTTCGAACGCCACCACACCGAACTCTCCCGCCTGGCGTACCTGCTGACCGGCGAGGCGGACGCCGCCGACGACCTGGCCGCGGACGCGATGGTCGCGCTCTGGCACCGCTGGGACAGGGCCCGCCGCGCCGACTGCGCGGCGGCCTACGCCCGGGGGATCGTCGCGAACCTCGCCCGCAGCCGGATCCGCAGTACGGTGCGCGAGCGGCGACGGGTCCTGCTGTTCTGGTCGCACGCCCCGGAACGCACCGACGGCCCGGACATGGCCGCCGTCATGGACGTACGGGCAGCCCTGGCCAGGCTGCCGTTCCGCAAACGGGCCTGCGTGGTGCTGCGGTACGCCTTCGACCTCTCGGAGAAGGACACCGCGGCGGCGCTCGGGATATCGGTGGGTACGGTGAAGAGCCAGACCTCGAAGGGGACGGCGGAACTGCAGCGGCTGCTCGGTGCCCGGGCCGCCGACGAGCTGGCGGGAAGGGGAAGCCGGTGACCGACGAGCTGCGGGGACTGCTGCGCGAGGGTGCCGAAGCCCACCTGCCCGACCGGGCCCGCATGCTGGCCCGGGTCGAGCGCGGCACCGCCCCCCGGCCGCGGAACGGGGAGCGCGTCCGCGTCCTGTCCTGGCCGAAGATCGCCCTCGCGACCCTGGCCACCGCCGGAACCCTGACGGTGAGCGCCCTCGCGGTGGTCACCGCCGTGCAGGCCCCGGAGCCGCCACGGAACCCGACGGCCGCCGCCCCGACGGCCGCCGCCCCGTCCTCCGCCGACCGCCCGGCGCCGCCCACGGAGGGCAGCCGGACCGAGAACGGCCCGCTGTGGGCCGACGGCTCGGTCGACCCGCACAGCAACACCTACTGGGCACAGAGCAACGTCACCCTCAAGGCGAGGAAGCCGCTCACCTCGCTCGTCGTCGAGCTGCGCATCGCCCTGACCGAGGGGGTGAGGGACACCGGCAGCTGGCGGACCCGGCCCGCCGCGGACTTCGACCTCTCCGCTCGCAGGGAAGGCGGCTTCCTCGTATACCGGTGGACCCTGAAGCCCGGCAGGACCGTCCCGTCGGGCGAGCACGTCTTCGCCGGTCAGTACGACCACGCTCCCGGCGGCCGCGACGCGAAGGACGACACGTACCGGATCGAGGCCGCCACCGCTGCCGCGGAAGGCGGCGCAGCCGTGTGGGGCGGGTTCGCGTAGGACGCGGTGGCGGTGACGATGACGGGGAGGGACGGGTGACGGGTGTGGGCACACCCGTCACCCGTCCCTCCGCGTGATGGCACCCCTACTGGAGCCGGGACACGTCGACCGAGTCGGCGGGTGCGGGGGGCTTGGCCGGGACGGGCTCGTCGAAGGCGGAGAAGGATGCCTCGACGCGTTTGTCGGGCGCTTCGGTGCCCTGGATCCGCAGCAGGTACGGCTTGTCCTCGGTGGAGACCTGGTAGGTGCCCGTTTCGTCGTCGTGCCGGCTCGTGACCGAGATGGCCGGGCGCCCGTCGACGGTGGTCCGCGGTCCCTTGTCCAGCTGTTCGTTCACCGGTTTCGACGAGAACTCCTCCTTGAAGAAGTCCAGGTCGCACAGTTCGGCGAAGTCCCGCAACAGCGAGCTGTCCGTAGTGCCGTGCAGGTAACGGCCGTTGACGAGCGCGATGGCACCCTCGGCCGCGAGGCCCGGTACCTGCGCCCGCAGAAGGGCGTCGTCGAGCTTCATCCAGACGTCCTCGCCGCGTTTGATGATGTCGGCCGTGCCCGAACCGCCGGGAGGCGTGACGGTGCCGACGCAGTCGCCCCGTTCGTCGAATCGGAGGTCCAGAGCGGTGGTGCCCGACTTGTCGGTCACCTCGGCGACCATGCGCATGGACGTGACGCCGGACATGGCCTCACGCGAGGCGTCCGCGATGGCCTGGGCGCTCTTGCCGGCGATGCCGTTGTCGTCGGCCGCGGCGGCTCCCGCGCCCACGAGGATCAACGAGGAGACGGCTCCGGCGGCCGCCGCGCAGCGGGCCGCGACCGCCCGGGATGCGGACATCCGGCCTCACCTCCTTGCGGCCGCCTCCGACACGGCCGTCACCTGATCAGCGTAGGTCCGCGCCGCGGCGGGCGCAGTCCGGACGAGCCTCCGGGAGGCCCTGGCGGCTTCCGCGAGGCAGGCTGGTCCCATGAGGTCACATCCTCGGTCGCGCGTTGGGCCAGGAGCGTCCTCGCGGCCGGGGGCGGGCGGTCACGGCGAGGCTCTGTTCACGCTGGGGCGGGTCGTGCCCTTCGCGATCGCGCTGGGCGTGCTGGGGATCGAGCTCTCGCCCGCACACGACCTGGTCACCGGTCCCGTCCTCACCACGACGCCGGCCCTGGCCGCGCTGACGATGGGACCGGTGGGCACGCTGTCCGTGGCAGCCCTCGCCGCCGGAGTGAACGCGACCTCCGCCACCTACAACCAGTCGTGGGGAACCCAGACCCAGCTGATCATCGGCAACTTCCTGGGGATCATCGTGGTGTCCGTGGCCAGTGTCATCCTGAGCAACGCCGTGCGCACGCGCCGACAGAGCGAGCTCGACCAGGTCCGCCGGATCGCGGTGGCGGCCCAGGAGGTCGTCCTGCGGCCCGTTCCCGAGCTCCTGGGCCCGGTACGGGCGGCCAGTCTGTGCCTCGCGGCCGGGACGGGGGCGCTGGTGGGCGGCGATCTGTACGAGGCCGTGCAGACGCGCTACGGCGTCCGCCTGATCGTGGGGGACGTCCGCGGGAAAGGCCTGTCCGCCATACGCGCGGTCGCGGTGGCCCTGGGCGCCTTCCGGGAAGCCGTTCACTACGAGGCCGAAGTGCAGGAGGTCATGAACCATTGCGCGGCCGCGCTGCGGCGGGAAGCCGCCGTGCAGGGGACCTACTCCCAGGCGGAACTTCCCGAAGTCCTCATGGAGGGATTCACCACCGCCCTCATCGCCCAGGTGCCGGACGAACCGGTGGTGCACCTGGTCAACCGCGGCCATCCGCCCGCGCTGGTGCTGCGCGAGGGCAGGGTCCAGACCCTGATGCCCACCTCACCACTGCCACCGCTCGGTCTCGAAGACCTCTTCAGCGGCCCTCCTGCCCAGCCCGATAGTTACCCGTTCCTGCCCGGCGACCGGCTCCTGCTCTACACCGACGGCGTGATCGAAGCCCGCAACCGTGACGACGAGTTCCTCCCGCTGCCGGAGATCATGGAGCGGATACCCGCCGACACCTCACCACAGGAGTTCCTGGACGAAGTGCACAAGGCGTTGATCCGGCACACCGAGGGCCGCTTGACGGACGACGTGGCGATGATCCTCATGGACCGGTTCGCCTGAAGAGGGGCAGCAGCTCGGTGACGATGAAGGCGACCACGGCCGCCAGGATCACAATGGGCATCATCGCGGAGCCGCCGAGCAGCAGGATCACGAGCACGACGCTGCTCACCGGCAGCCGCAGCGTGGTGGCCGAGGCCGCCGCCATGCCGGCCGCCATCGCGGGCACGACTCCCAGGCCCGGCAGGGGTGCGAGGAGGACGCCCGCCGCCGCTCCGAGGAACAGCGCCGGGAACACGGGGCCGCCTCGCAGGCTGCCGAGGCAGAGCATGTAGGCGGCGCCCTTGAACAGCAGAACGGCGAGCAGTGCGCCGACGCCCCAGGCATGCGGGTCCGCGGCCAGTCCGGCGAGGCCGGCCTGGCCCGACGAGACGACCTCGGCGGGCGAGCGCCCGGTGATCAGTGCGTAGAGGGCCGCGCAGGCCGCTGCGCCCAAGGCGCACAGGACGGTCCGTACGAGGTACCGTGCCGCGACGTACGAGGCGATCGCCCGCGCCCCGGCCAGCAGAGGGTGCAGTACGGCGCCGAGGGCCACGGCGATGACCACCGCCCAGAGCACGTCCGCCACGTCCAGGCGGGGGAACGGGACGTGGAGCTTCAGGGAGAGATCTCCCGTGGCCAGCCCGGTCCAGCGTCCGAGGCCGGTGAAGACCAGGGCCCCGACCCCGCTGGACAGCAGGGCCGGCAGCATGACGGCGAACAGCTGCGGCCCGCCCACGCCTGCCACCTCGATCAGCAGCACCGCCGCGATCAACGGGTTGCCGAAGATCGCGGAGATGGCCGCGGCGGCTCCGGCCGCGCCCAGAAGCACGGTGCTCTGCGGGGTCGCCGCTGCCCGCGTGAGGTCGCGGAACATCAGGGCGAGGCCGCCGCCGAGTGCGATCAGAGGTGCCTCCGGTCCCAGAACCGCGCCGAACGGCAGGCTCGCCACCGCGGCGATCAGGACTCCGGGCAGGGTCGCCGACGAGGCGCCTCCCGTGTGCAGTCCGGACGAGGGGGTGTGGCCGCCCGATCCGGGCAGGTGCGTGACGACGAGGCCGACCACGGTTCCGGCGACGAGCAGCAAGGGAAGCGGCCACCACCAGGGCGGGGTGTCCCAGCCCATCGCGCGGGGGAGGTCCGCCCACAGTGCGTGCTCGAGCTCGTGCAGCACGACGAGGAACCAGAATGCGGCGAGGGACACCGGGATGCCGATGAGAGCGCAGAGGACGAGCGCCTTGAGGTAACCGGGTCTGCGGAGCATGTCCCGCAGGACGTCCGCCTCTTCCGGCTGCGTCCCGGTGACGGACGGGTCGCTCGCAGGGCGCGGCTCCTTCATGGGTTCACTTCCCTTCCCCTCGCCTTCGCACCCCGATCCTGACGGCGCCGAAGAGCACTTTGGCGACCACTCCCACCACGATCAGGTCGGCGATCATCTGCACGGTGGTCAAGGCGCGGCCGACCCCGGTGGTGGGGGAGATGTCCCCGAAGCCCACGGTCGCGAACACGGTGACGGTGAAGTACAGCGCGTCGGTCCGGCTCAGGGGCTCCGAGAACGACTGCGGGACCTCCTGGGCGAGCAGGAAGTACGACACGGCGAAGAGGACCAGGAACAGCGGCACGGCGGTGGCCAGCGCCTCGATGGCGCGCAACCTGGGGTACTCCGCATGGGTGATGGCGGAGACCTGCCAGGCGACCAGACCGCCGAACAGTGCGAGGCCGAGGACCAGGAGCGCGACGGCGAGGACGCCGAACCCGCGCTCCAGGGGGGCCAGATAGAACAGGGCGGTCAGCAGTACGACCGATGCGGCCGAGCGGAGCAGACAGCCCACCAGTACGCGGCGGCGCCGTCGCGGTGGGAGCCCGCCCCTCTCGTCGTCGCTCATCACCATTCCTCGCACCGGACCGGGATCTTCCTCGGCATCCTCTGGCGGGCAGAGCTCTGCAGCCATTGCAGCATCGGCCGCGGCGGCCTGCATCTCAGGCATCCCCCGCATCTCCCCCCCAGCTCCCCGTATCGACCACACCTCCCGCATCTCCCGGTTCAGCGCGTGAGCTCGTAAAGACTCCTGCCCACCAGCCACAGCCCGAGGACGAGGCAGGTGACGACGATGGCCCGGTCCTTGTGTCCTGACAGCCACGCGCGCAGGTTCGTCAGCGCCACCGCGGCCCTGTCGGGCGCGAACACCATGGACAGCTCCATGGCCAGGAGGCTGGACGTGGCGAGGACGCAGAAGGCCGTCAGGGCCAGATACGACCCGCTGAGGGAGAGGTCCGCCTCGACGACGGTGGCCGCTCCGGCACCGACCATGCCCCAGGGCTGCAGGAGCAGGGCGAGCCCGGCCGCCGACCATGCGGTGGCCTGGTCCATCCGGGACGCGAACGCGCCGCCGCCGGAGGAATCGGACCGGGAAGGCACCGCGAAAACGGGGACATCGTGGCGCCTGCGGCGCCGGTGCTCGCCATAGAGGACCAGCCCGATGCCGATGGCCAGTTTCGCCGCGTGAGCGGCGTTGGAGGGCGGCGACCGGGGCGGGGGCGGTTCGCCACCCGTGAGGAGGATGACGGCGGCGATCACGGCGACGAGGCAGGCGAGCCACGCGAGGATGAACACGAGCCCCTTCCACACGCCCCTGGGCGCGGACAGCACCAGCACGAAGGCCATGATCGGCAACGGGTAGAGCGTGATGACCAGGCCGATGAGGAACAGGTCAAGCAGCATGGCCGCCGCGCGCTCCGTGCCGGACCGATCGTTCGTCACGTGTCGGAGGGGCAGGGCTCATGCGTTCACCGTCGCGCTGTACGCGGTCGGACGCAAACGATGTGAGCGGACGGGTCCCGCTCCCGCTGAATGTCGAAAATGAGCCCTTTCGTCCCTTCTCGTGGAAGGGTGGTCGCAGCCGTCGCGAACCGTTCCTCGTGAGGAGTCCACCGTGTCTGAACCAGAGGGCAGGCCGCGCCGGCTCGCCGTGCCCGGTTGGATGCGCCGGCACACGCCGTTCCTGGGCCGGATCCTCGAACAGCTCGCCGCCGTCAACGTCCTGGACTGTGCGACCAGGCTGGCGGCACAGGCGTTTCTCGGTGCGCTGCCCGCCCTCTTCGTCGTCGGATCGCTCGCCCCCGACTCGCTCCGGGAGCAGGTGGTCACGTCCCTCCGTACGACACTGGGGCTCCAGGGCGCCGCGCTGGACCAGGTGCAGTCGGTGTACGCCGCCACCGGCGACACGGTCTCGGTGAGCGGGGTGGGGATCGTGGTGACGCTGCTGTCGGCGACCGCGTGGAGCCGGGCCATGCAGATGACGTGCGAGCGGTCCTGGCACCTGCCCAAGGCCAAGGCCAGGCTCGCCGCCTGGCGGTGGCTGGCCTGGCTCACCGTATGCCTGGCCGTGGTGCTGTTTCAGGGGGCGCTGCAGGACGCCTTCGGCGCCGGTCTGGCCGGGGGCTTCTTCCTCGCGCTGGCCGGCAACACGCTGCTGTGGTGGTGGACCCAGCACCTCCTGCTCGGCGCCCGGATTCCGTGGTTGCCGCTGCTGCCCGGGGCCCTGCTCGTCGCGTCCGGGGCGCAGTTGCTCTCCTGGGGGTCGAGGATCTACATGCCGCATGCCGTGGAGCGCAGCCTGCGGCAGTTCGGGGGTCTCGGCTCGGTCTTCGTCCTGCTGTCCTGGCTGATCGTCTACTTCATCGTCGCCACGGCCGCCATCGCCGTCGGATACGTGGTGGCCCGCGAGCCCCTGCCGATGCGCTGGCTCCGCACGCCCGTCAGCTCCCCGGCAAGGTGACGGCGGCCCCACGGGTGCCCGGCTCCTTCCACCGCAGGCGCAACCGAACGCGCGGAACCGTGGTCCGGCGTGTCCAATGGCCCAGAACCGGTCCTTTTTTGTCTCCGCCCCCCAGGGAGCGTCATGGGTGTGCCGCCCGAACCGTCAGATGGGTCACCCGCACTGGTTCGGAAGGGTGGAGGGCGTGCCCGGCGGATCGTGACGAGCGCGGTTTCGGCGGTACTGATCACACTGACGTGCATCTTCGTACCGGTCTCGCTCCTCACGGTCTGGGTGCACGACATCGTGCTGGACACCGACCGGTACGTTGCCACCGTCACCCCCCTCGCCTCCGACCCGGCGATCGAAGCGGCCGCGGTGCACCGCATCTCCGAGGCCGCCGACGTCCGCGTCGACGGCGCCCAGGTCACCTCCGACCTGGCGGCCTGGCTCGAGGCCCAGGGGCTGCCGGCCCGCGTGGGCACCGCGGTCAAGGCGCTGGGCCCGCAGCTGGACGCCGCCGCCGACACGGCCGTCACCAAGGTGGCGACCCGCCTCGTGGAGAGCGACCGCTTCGAGAAGGTCTGGGTCACCGCCAACCGTGCCGCGCACTCCTCCGTGGTGCGGGCGCTGACCGGCGAGGGCCGGGGCCCGGTGGAGGTCGAGGGCGGCACCGTCACGCTCGACCTCGGGGATGCCGTGGAGACGCTCAAGCAGGACCTCGTGAAGGCGGGGCTCGAACCCGCCGAGAAGATCCCCGAGGTCGACAAGCAGATGGTGCTCTTCCAGTCCGACAAGCTTGCGAAGATCAGAGGAGCCGTCCACCTCCTCGACGTACTCGGCAACTGGCTTCCCCTGCTCACGGTGGTTCTCGGCACCATCGGAGTACTGGTCGCACGGCGCCGGCGCAGGGCGCTGGTCACCACCGTGCTGTGCGCGGCCGCCGCTTGCCTGATCCTCGCCATCGGCCTCGTCGTCGCCCGCCGCTACTACCTCGACCACCTTCCGGAGCAGGTCCAGTCGCCCGCGGCCGCGGCGGCGGTCTTCGACACGCTCGTGCGGTTCCTCAGGGTCAGCCTTCGCACCGCGCTGGTCCTCGGGATCGTGGTGGCCCTCGGTGCCTGGCTGTCCGGTGCCGGCCGACTGCCCCGCGGTGTGCGGGGCACGGCGGAGCGCGCGGCGGACTCCGCAGCGGGCTGGGGCGCCGCCCACGGAGTGCACACCGGCCGCGTCGGCACGTGGGTGCAGGCCCACCGGCGCCTGCTCACCGCCGGAGTGCTGCTGGTCCTCGCCCTCGTGTTCGCCCTGTGGAACCACCCCACGGTGCTCACGGTCCTGCTCCTGGCCCTCATCCTGCTCGCCGTCCTGGCCGTACTGGCACTGCTGGCGGCCGGCGGCCGGGTGGGCGTGAGGACGGACGGGCCGGGGGACGCCGGCCCGCCCCCCTCACCTTCCCGGTAGGCCGGTGCGGAGACGGCAATTCGGGGTCACGGAGCGTGCCGAAGCGGCCGCGGGCGATGCCCGGACCAGGGTCGAGGACGTGCCGGACGAGCCGCTCGACGAGCCGCCGGACGTTCCCGCGATCGTGTACGGCCCGCGCAGTGATGCGCCGGTGCCGAACGACGGGCGGCCGGGAATGCTACAACTGATTTGTGACCTCTCCTTGTAACCCGTACCGGGGACGTCGGTGCGGTCACTGAAGGGCAATCGCCCGCGAAGCGTCGCCCGGCAGGTGTTCGTCCTGCAGGTGGCGGTCGTGGTGCTGCTCGCGGCAGGTGCGGTGCTGGCGCTGGTGCTCCAGTCCCGCCACGACATCGACCGCGAGGCCCGCAGCCGGTCCGTGGCGGTCGCCGAGACCTTCGCCCGCTCGCTCGGGCTGCAAGAGGCCCTCCGTTCGCCCGATCCCTCCGCGATCCTCCAGCCGCTCGCCGAGTCGACGCGCAAGGCCACCGGGGTGGACTTCATCGTGGTGATGGACACCAAGGGGATCCGCTACACCCACCCCCTGCCCGACCGCATCGGCAAGCGGTTCGTGGGGACGATCGCGCCCTCGCTCGCCGGCCACGTCTACACGGAGAGCGTCCACGGTCCGCTGGGCAACGAGATCCAGGCCGTGGTGCCGGTGGTCGCCGACGACGGCCGGGTCGTCGCACTGGTCTCGGCGGGCCTCACCGTGAAGAGCGTCACCGGCGTCGTCGACCGGCAACTCCCCGTGATCCTCGGCGTCAGCGCGGCCGGCCTCGCCCTGGCCACCGGGGGCGCGGCCCTGATCAGCAGACGCCTCCGGCGCCAGACCCACGGCCTCGGCCCTCTGGAGATGACACGGATGTACGAGCACCACGACGCGGTGCTGCACGCCGTCCGCGAGGGGGTGCTGATCACCGACGGCGCGGGTCGGCTCCTGCTCGCGAACGACGAGGCGAAGCGGCTCCTGCGGCTCGCCCCCGATGCCGAAGGGGCCCTCATCAAAGACCTGCCCGGTCTCGATCGGCAGGTGTCCGATCTCCTGATCTCCCGTCGGGAGGCCACCGACGAGGTGCACGAGGCCGGCGACCGGCTGCTGGTGATCAGCCAGAGGCCGACCCGGCCCGGCGGCGGGCCGGAGGGAGCGGCCGTCACCATCCGTGACTCCACCGAAATGCGCGTGCTCAGCGCACGGGCCGACGCGGCCCACAGACGGCTGAAGCTGCTGTACGACGCCGGCACCGGCATCGGCACCACCCTCGACGTGGAGCGGACGGCCCAGGAGCTCGCCGACGTCGCAGTGCCGCGCTTCGCGGACTTCGTGACCGTGGATCTGGCCGAGAGCGTGCTCCACGGGGACGAGCCCGCCTCGGACGCGGAGCTGCGCCGTACCGGGGTCAGCGGCATCCGCGACGATGCGCCCCTCTATCCGCGCGGCAGGCTGATCGACTTCCTGCCGTCCACACCGCAGGCCCGCGGTTTCGCCAGCGGCCGGGCCGAGGTGGTGCCCGACCTCGCCGACGCGCCCGGCTGGCACGCCCAGGACCCGCGGCGGACCCGGAAGATCGTAGAGTTCGGGATCCACTCCCTGATCACCGCCCCGCTCACGGCCCGCGGGGTCACGCTCGGCGTGGCCAACTTCTGGCGCTCGCGGAAACCGGAGCCCTTCAACGACGAGGACCTCTCGCTCGCCGAAGAGCTCGTGGCGCGGGCCGGCGTCACCATCGACAACGCCCGCCGCTACACCCGTGAGCACGCCCTGGCCGTGACGCTCCAGCACAGCCTGCTGCCGCGCGAGCTGCCCGAGCAGACCGCCGTGGAGGTGGCGCACTACTACCTGCCCGCCCACTCCGGCGTCGGCGGCGACTGGTTCGACGTGATCCCGCTTCCCGGCAGCCGGGTCGCCCTGGTCGTGGGTGACGTCGTCGGCCACGGACTGCGCGCCGCGGCGACCATGGGCCAGCTGCGTACGGCCGTGCTCAACTTCTCGTCCCTGGACCTTCCTCCGGACGAGCTGCTGGCGCGCCTGGACGACCTCGTCCAGTACATCGACCAGAGCGGGGAGGGTGGCGGCACCGACGGCGAATTGATCGGCGCGACCTGCCTGTACGCCGTGTACGACGCGGTGACACAGCGGTGCACGATGGCCCGCGCGGGGCACGTGCCACCGTTCGTGGTGCGTCCCGACGGATCGGCGGTGATGCCCGACCTGCCCCCGGGCGCACCGCTGGGGCTCGGCGGATTCCCCTTCGAGTCGGCGGAGCTGGACCTGAGCGAGGGCTCGCAGCTGGTGCTCTACACCGACGGCCTGATCGAGACCCCGGGCCGCGACATCGACGAGGGGCTCGAGCTGCTCCGCTCGGCACTCTCGCACGCGGGCCCGGGGCCCCACGAGACCTGCCGGGCGGTCCTGAAGGGGGTGATGCCGGTACGCCCGAAGGACGACGTGGCCGTCCTCATCGCGCAGACGCACGCGCTGGCCACGGACCGCATCGCCGACTGGGAGGTGCCGTTCGAGCCGACCGCCGTGGGGGGCGTGCGGGCCCGCGCCGTGGAGAAGCTCGAGGAATGGGGCCTTTCCGAGCTCGCCTTCGGCACGGAACTCGTACTGAGCGAGCTCGTCACGAACGCCATCCGGCACGGCAGCGCACCGGTCCGCGTACGGCTGCTGAACGACGGCAGGCTGCTGACCTGCGAAGTCTCCGACGGCAGCAGCACCTCACCCCACCTGCGGTACGCCGCCACCACGGACGAAGGGGGTCGTGGACTCTTCCTGGTGGCTCAGATCAGCGGCCGATGGGGCACCCGGTACACGCGCACCGGGAAGATCATCTGGTCCGAGCAGCCGCTGCCGGAACACTGAGCGGGGCCGTGGGCGGACAGGGATATCGGAGGATCCCTCAGGGCTCGCACAGACGAACGGCGAGGGCCGCGACGTCGTCGTCGAGGCGTCCTCTGCTGTAGTGGAGAAGATCGCGGTGAAGAGCGGTGAGCAGTTCGCGGGGCGGCGTCGGCGGCTGCCGGCGCAGCCAGGCTGCCAGGGGGAAGAACTCGCCGTCGCGGGCGCGGGCCTCGGCGATCCCGTCGGTATAGAGGAGCAGCAGGTCGCCGGGGGCGAAGTCGTAGGTCTCGACGTTGTAGTGATCGCCGACCAGCTCCGCGAGGCTGATCAGCGGCGAGGGAATGGCGGACTCCAGGACACGAAGTCTCCTGCGGTTCAGGAGCATCGGCGGGGGGTGTCCGCAGTTGAGGATGTCGATCCGTCCGCCCTCGTGCGGGATCTGGACGAGAAGGGCCGTGGCGAAGCGCTCCATCGCCCCGTCGGAGGGGAACGCGGAGTTGTAACGGGTGCTGCTGGCGTCGAGCCTGCGTGCCACGTTGACCATGGCGGCCTCGCCGAAGGCGGCCTCCCTGAAGGCGTTGACGATCGCGGCGGCGGCTCCCACGGCCGGCAGGCCCTTGCCGCGCACGTCACCGATGAGCAGTCTGATCCCGAAAGGCGTGTCGACCACCTCGTAGAAATCCCCGCCGATGCGGGCCTCCGCCGCGGCCGCGAGGTACAGCGACTCGATCTCGATGTTGCCCAAGCGGCGCGGCATGGGGCTCAGCACCACCTGCTGCGCGGCGTCGGCGACGAGCCTCACCTGGAAGAGGGTGCGCTCGCGCTGGAGCCGGACGTGGCTCCCGTACGCGGCGGCCACGGTGACCGCGATGATTCCCGAGGCCGTCCACCAGGTACCCAGATCGGGGAAAACGAGGCTGAGGCCGATCATCAGAAGGAGGCAGACCGTCCCGAGCAGGACGGTGGGCAGGACCGGCCACATCGCGGCGGCCAGGGCCGGCGCCGCGGGAAGGAGGCGGCTGAAGGCCATGTCCGGCGGTGTGGTGTAGGCCAGGCTGGCGATGACGACGGTCAGGATGACCGGCGACAGCCGTACAAGGCTTCCCGGGCCTGGGCGCCTACGGTGCCGCGGCGGTCCAGACTCGATCACAATTCCCAGAGTATCCACCTCATGGAGGCACGGCACTCCGGCGAACCGGCCCGGGGCCCGCTCCCGGGCGCCGGACCCGATCACCGGCCTGCTGGACCGGGCGGGAACCGCCTCGGCGCGCGGCAGGGACCTGCCCGCCCGTGACCGGTCGGTCGCTCGGCATGATCATGACCGACCGGTCGGCCGGCCTGACCTCCGGCTGCCGGGCGGGGCCGCACTCCGGCGGAGCGGTCACCGGATGAGCGGTCACCGGATGAGCGGTGTTTAGGCTGCGGCCATGACAAGACCCTCCGCCCCGTTCACGATCCCGCGCCTTCAGCTCCTGGCCCAGACAGCGGACGTGGTCTACGCGCTGGGTTCGCTGGGGATCTCCGTCGCCATGCTTCACAACTGGCCCGACCCCAACGGGTACTGGCGCGACAACGACCTGTGGTCCTACGGCTTGGTGTGCGCGGTCTACCTCCCCCTCGCCGTCCGCCGCCGGTTCCCCGTCCCCGTCCTGGTCTGGGTCGTGCTGTGCGACCTGGTCTACCTGACCCTGGCCCACTATCCCGCCGTGACCGTGTGCGGGCTGGGCCTGGCCTGCTACACCGTCGCCTCCCGTCGGGTCCGTACCGTCTCCGTGCCCGCCGCAGTGGTCACCTGGCTCGTACTCCTGTGGGGGACCCGTCTGTTGGAGCCCGGGATCGGCGGCCTCGGCGTCGCGTTCGTCACGTCCACCGCCGCAGTCACCTGGGTCACCGGTGACGTCTCCCGCCGCTTCGCGGAACGCGGCGAACGCCTGGCCGCCCTCACCCGGCAACTGAAGGACGAACAGGAGGAGAGGACGCGCAGCGCGGTCACCGACGAGTGCATGCGCATCGCCCGCGAACTCCACGACGTCATCGCCCACCACGTCTCCGTCATCTCCATCCAGGCGGGGGTGGCCGACTACGTCTTCACCTCCGACCCGGCCGCCGCCCGCCAGGCCCTCCACACGGCTGCGGACAGTGCCCGCGAGGCGGGCGACGAGATGCGGCGCATGCTGACCGTCCTGCGGCACGGCACCGAACGGGCCGGCTCCCGTCCCGGCGAGGACGACGTACAACCGCGGGGACTGGCCGCACTCCCGCCCCTGATCGAACGCGTCAACGCGGCCGGAGTCGCCGTACGGGTCGTGGGAGAGGTCCCCACCCGCCTTCCCGCGGGCATCGACATGTGCGTCTACCGCATCGTCCAAGAGGCCCTCACCAACGTCCTCAAACACGCTCACCACGCCGCCGTCGAGATGACCTTCCGCCACGACACGTCGGGCCTCAGCGTGCGCATCACGGATGACGGAACCGGCCAATCCTTGCCCGCACAGCGAGATTTCCCAGGTCACGGCTTGATGGGCATGAGGGAGCGGGCAACAATCTACGGCGGTAGCGTCGCTGCCGGCCCCCGCCCCCAGGGCGGATACCAGGTCGACCTCACCCTGCCGATACCGAACCACCAGTGATCGCGGCCGCCGGTCACTGCTGCCGTGCCCCGGGGGAAAACCAGCTCATGCCCACGATCCTCGTCGTCGACGACCAGATCCTCGTCCGGTCCGGACTGGTCGCGCTCCTGAACGCCGCGCCCGGCATCACGGTCGTCGGCGAGGCCGAAAGCGGCGAAACGGCCATCGTCGCCGCGGCCGAACTCCGTCCCGAGGTCATCCTCATGGACATCCGCATGCCGGGCATCGGCGGCATCGCCGCCACCCGGCACATCCTGGAGAACGCACCCGGGAACCCGCCCAAGATCATCATCCTGACCACCTTCGACCTGGACTCCTACGTCCTCCAGGCCCTGCGGTCGGGAGCCGGCGGGTACCTCCTCAAGAACACCCCGCCCGACCGCCTGATCGCCGCGATCCACACCGTCCACGCAGGCGACACCCTCCTGAGTCCCGCCGCCCTCCAGGAACTCCTCGCCCTCTGCGCCGTCCGGCCCGCGGCGCCGCCGACGGCCTCACACCCGGCCGATGCCCTCACCCCGAGGGAGCGGGAAGTCCTGACCCTCGTCGGCGCCGGGATGTCGAACGGCGAGATCGCCGTCCGGCTCGTCCTGAGCCCGGCGACCATCAAGACCCACGTCCACCGCTGCATGACCAAACTCGCCCTCACCAGCCGCGCGCAGGCCGTCGTGTTCGCCTACGAAGCCGGGCTCGTGACGACGTGACGCACCCGGTGTAGCCGAAGCTCAGCACGGTGCGCAAAGGAGAACGCACCGAACACGTGCACACCCGCTGAGCGCTCACTCGGTGTCCGGCGGCCACGTGGCGCGGTCGCGGACATGGTGGAACTGCGGCAGCTCGGAGGCGAGGACGTCGAAGTGGGGGAGCGGGGCCCACAGGCTGCGCTCGCCGATGACGTAGAGGCGGCGTTTGGCGCGGCTCGCGGCGACGTTGAGGAGGTGCGGGGTGCGGGCCGCCCACTCGCGGGCGCCGGGACGGCCGCCGCCGAGCACGAGGACGACGACGTCGGCTTCCTTGCCCTGGGCCCGGTGGACGGTGGCGCAGCGTTCCTCGATCAGCTCGGACGTCCAGCCCTCACGGCCGCGGCAGACCCTCTGGCATTCGGCGACGAGGGCCCGGAAGGGGGCGATCACGCGCACGCGCTCGACCTCGACGCCGTGCCGGTGCAGACCGTCGAGGACGAACTCGAAGGCCCGGCGGTCGCGTTCGCCCCACGGGGCGTCGGAGGGGCGGGCCGGGTCGTCGGTGTTGAGCCAGCGGCTGGGGAGCAGGCCGCCGCGTTCCGCATCGGGGAACGCCTTGGGTTCGGTGCCGTAGACCATGAGGCCTCCGTAGGCGACCTCGTTGCTGACCGTGAACATCGGATCTTCGCAGCGGCGGTGCACGCGGAGCGGTGAACCCACCCAGACGTGCTCGTCGTCGGCTTCCGGGGACGGGAGGTAGGTGCCGTAGCGGTTGGTCCGGTCGGCGACGGCCTGGGCGGAGGTGGCAGAGGGAAGCCAGTGCTCGTCGACGCCGTGGGCGCGCAGCAGCCGCAGCTGCAGGGCCGTGGGCATGGTGACGACGGGTTCGAGCTGGAGCGGATCGCCGACCAGGACGGCGCGGCGGGCGCGCCACAGCGCGCCGACGGCGGCCTGCGGGGTGGCCTGTCCGGCCTCGTCGACGAGGACCCAGCCGATCGACTCCCGACCGAGGCGCGCGAACATGCTGCCGACCGAGGAGAACGTGGTGGAGACGACGGGCACCAGGAGGAAGAGGGTCTGCCAGGCACGCTCGACCTCCTCGTCGGGAACGTGCCCGTTGGTACCGGCCATCAGCTCCATGAGGAGCTGGAGGTTGCCGCGGATCTTCTTCGCGGCCCCGGCGGCGAAGGCACGGTGCAGGTCGAGGGCGCGCAGGAACAGGTCGCTGCGCGCGGTCGACCAGGCCTCGTCCGACCAGGGCGAGCCCAACTCCTGGTCGGCCTCGTCGAGGTGGGCCCAGCCGAGCGGCAAGGAGGTCAGGGCCCGCGCCGCCTCCCGCAGTTCGCGGTGGCGGCCGTCGAGTTCGGACACGGCGGCGCGCAGGCCGCGGCGGGACGAGTCGGCGGCCTGCCGGGCCTGCCGCAGAGCGGTGGCCGCCGCGGCCTCCCGCGCGCTCGCCGCCCGTTCGTACGCGAGGGCGGCGGTGAGACCGGCAGCGGCCTCGTCGAGGTCGGCGCCGGACCGGGTCTGCCGGGTGGCGGCCAGGGACTCGGTGCGCGCGGCGGCGGCGACCTGCTCCAGGGAGTCCTCGAGCGCGGTGCGCTGCTGGACGAGCAAGTAGGCGATCTCGGCCTGGGAGTGCTCCTGTTGCCGTTCGGCGGCCTGCCGGTCGGCGGAACTCTGCAGCAGGCGGCGCAGTCCGCCGCGCAGGCCCCGCTCCGTGGCTGGGGGCGCGTCGTGGCGCGCGGTGAGCGCGCTCACGTACTCCCTCTGCTGCGCGGCCAGTTCACGGGCGGCGGACAGGTCCGCGCGGGCGGTGGCCAGCTCCTGGCGGGCCCGTGGCACGTGCTCGGAAGCCGCCCTGTGTCCGGCCTCGGCCCGCGCGGTGGCGGTCCGGGCGGCGGCGCTGGTGGCGGCGGCCCGGTCCAGGACCGCCGCGGCGGCGGCGACCTGCCCGTCGGACCTGGACACGTCGGCTTCCAGGTCCGCGATCCGCTGCCCGGCCGACGGGGACTCGACGGCGGACAGGGACCCGGCCAGCCGGGCGCGCCCGGAGCGCAGCCGCTCCACCTCGGCTTGGGCGGCCCGGAGCGCGGCGACGGCCCCGGTCCACGAGGGCACGGGGTGGGCGGGTGCGGCAGGCGCAGCCGGGGCCTGGCCCGCCGGGACGACCGGACGTTGGCCGGCGGGCGGGGGCTTGGGCGGAATCCAGTCGCGCAGGATGCTCTCCATGCCGCGCAGCGGTGGCAGTCCCGCGTCGGAGCGGGCCTCGGTCTCCTTCTCCGGCAGCTGGCCCCACCAGAACCGGTTTCCGAACTCCTTCCGGTTGGACTTGTTGCCGAGCACCGCCGCGACCAGCCCCCAGGCCGGGCCGCAGAGGAGCGCGGAGGCAAGGTCGGAGAAGTGGTCGGGGCCGCCGTGCCAGTGCTCGCCGAGCGCACCGATGCCGGGCAGTTCGGCGGTGATGTTCTCCACGGCGCCGTTGTTGGAGGAGGCGACCACGATCTCGAACCCGGTCAGCCGCGGGTCGAGCCGCGACACGAAGCGGGGGTGTCGACCCTGACGGTCCCGGCCACGCCACGGCGGACCGGTGAACGCCTGACCGGGCCGGTCGAAGGAGGCCAGCACCGCCGCTCGCTCCACGACCAGGGCGGCGACCAGGTCACGCAGCATCGTGGTCTTGCCCGTGCCCGGCGGGCCGTTCACGGAGAACATCCCGCCCTCGCTTCCCGCCCGGTCGGCGAGCATGCGGTCGACCGCGAACTGCTGGCTCAGGGCGAGCGGGAACCGCGCCGGTGCGGGCCAGCGGCCGGCCGGAACAAGGTCCGGAGCGACCCCGTCAAGGACGACCCCGCGTTCCTGGCGGACATCCGTCCGCGCCCCCACGGCCACGGAGTCGAGCTCGGTCAGGTACGCCGCCAGCGCCGGGCCGATGCCCTCGTCCAACGCCGCGGACACCCGGGCGAGGTCGGGCGGGAGCAGACTGTTCAGGAACGGGGCCGCGACGGCGGCCTTCTTCCCCGGGTCCACCGGCCGGCGGACCAGCCTGCTGCGCACCCGGACCACCTGCGGCCGCAGGTGGTCGCGTACCCCGCACAGGTCGGCGATCTGCGCGGTCAGGGCGACGAGATCGGCGAACCCGAGCGCACGGGGACCGGTGTCGGCGCTCGTCCCGGACTCCGCCGGCGTGTCGGGACCGTCGGCGGGCGCACCTTCGGGGGCGCCCGCGGCGCGCACGGGCCGCCCGGACTCCGCTTGTTCCTCGGCAGGACGGCGCGCCGCGGCCCAGTCCGCGGCGCGGCGCACCAGGGGGTCCGCCGCGCCCTGCAACGCGGCGCCGGCGACCTCGCCGAACAGGGCCCCGACCGCGCCGACGGCAGCGCCGCCCAGGATCTCGGCGAGCAGCCGCTGCCAGCTCCCGCGGCCGGCCTCCGGCCCGGTCCCGGAGCCGGGCGTGCGCTCGTACGCCGCACCCGCGGCCGGTGCGGCGGGACCGTAAGGGATCGCGGTGGCGGTGAGATCGTCGATCGCGGTGCCGAAC
This sequence comes from Streptomyces sp. NPDC006487, assembly GCF_042870555.1. Taxonomy (NCBI): domain Bacteria; kingdom Bacillati; phylum Actinomycetota; class Actinomycetes; order Kitasatosporales; family Streptomycetaceae; genus Streptomyces; species Streptomyces sp. NPDC006487. The sequence continues at coordinate 328,800 of NZ_JBIAHN010000005.1, read as the reverse complement.
GCGTCGTCGAGCTCCTCGAAGCCGTCCAGCCACCCCGCCGCGGACGGTCCCGGATCGAACAGACGCCCCGTCGCCCAGCCGCATGCGGAGATCACGGAGGTGTCCTCGAGCGGCCGGCCCTCTTCGTCCAGGACCAGCGCGAACATCGCGCTCTGATCCGACAGCACCAGCTCGCTCTGTGGCACGCCGGGGTCCGGATCGGTCCCCGCGGGCAGTACCGCGATCATCGCCTGGCGGAGCAACTCCAGCTCGAAGACACCGCAGTAGACCTCGTGCCGCCACATCCAACGGTGCGGTGCCCGCCGCGCCCCCGTCTGGGGGTGGTCCCCGGCCCACGGCAGGAGCGGCGGCAGCCGGCCCGGCTCCGGGGTGAGGTCGACGACGTACTCGTCCCTCGCCGCGGAGCGTGCGGAGGGGCGCCGCCGGGGCAGCGCGGGGATGGTCGGCGGACTGAACAGCTCGATCGCGCGCCAGCACTCGAGCAGGGCCCTGCGCCGATGGTCCTGCGCGTCACTGCTCCGCACTCATTGCCCCCGTGTCGTACGCGCGGCACCCGCCGCTCCCCTGAAGATCAGCTGCGTCACCGAATCTACCGGACCGTCAGCAGGCCGCGCTCCGGCCGCCCGGTCCGCCCGTGCTCGAACGCCGCAGCGCACAGGGCCCGTTCGGCCGACCGGGCGCGGGGAGCACACCGGCCGGCCGGGCCGCCCCGGGCCCGCCGGGTCACGGCGTGTGCAGGGCGAGGGCCGCGCAGTGGCCGGCCGGGACCAGGACGTCGGTCAGGGTCCACCCCGGCAGGCGGGCCGGCTCGGCCCCCGAACCGACGTAGTCCGCGGCCGGGTTCTCCGACAGCCCGACCCCCAGGCCCTTGAGGTAGGCCTCCTTGCGGGTCCAGACCCGGGTGAAGGCCGCCGAGCGCTCCCCGGGGGAGAGGGCCGCCAGTTCGGCGGCTTCCCGCGGGTGCAGGACGTCGGCCAGTTCCGGGATGGTCCGGGGTGCCACCAGCTCCTCCACGTCCACCCCGACCGGGGCGGTCGCGAACGCCAGCAGGCTGATGTCGGTGCAGTGCGAGAGCGAGAAGTGCAGGGCCCCGCCCGGGAGCACGGGGCGTCCGTGCGGTTCGTCGCAGTGTGCGCACGGAGCCCGCTCGACGGTGACCTCGCGCGGGACGATGCCCAGGTACGCGCCGAGCAGCCGCCGCAGCGCGACGTGCGCGCAGACGTACGCGTCCCGGTCGGCTGCCTGGACGAACTCGGCCGCGCGGGCGAGCTCCTGGGCGTCCAGGGTGCCGGGGGCGTGCCGGGCGGCGTGCACCCGGTAGTCCGTGGTGTCCACGAGCCACAGCTGCGGGCTCGCGGCCACCAGGGCGGCCTGCGCCGGACCGGGGTCCGACAGCCTTTCCGGGACCAGGAGTTGCCGGGTCAGTACGGACATGGGGGACCTCCTCAGGCGGCCGCGGGGACGGGGATCTGCTCCACCGGCGCAGGCTCCTCGGCCCGTGCGGGGTGGCGCAGGGCGAGTACCGCCGCCACCGGGGAGACGAAGGCGATCGCGCCGCACAACAGCCACGTGGTCTGGATGCCCAGGACGAGGGAGAGCGAGCTGAAGACGGCGATGGAGATGGGGGCGGTGCCGATTCCGGCGAGGGCGAGGGTGGACATCGCCGCGCCCATCCGGTCCTCGGGGGCCGACTGCTGGTACAGGGTGACGATCGCGGGGCCGTTGAGGCCGGACAGCAGTCCCACTCCGGCGGCGACGGCGGTGAGCGAGACCACGGACGGCATCAGGGCCATCACGAGGATTCCGGCGGCGAGGCCGGCGCCGGTGACGACGAGGCGCACGAACATCGGGATGCGGTGCGCCATCGCGGCGCCCACCGCGCTGGAGCCGAGCGCGCCCACGCTGAAGGCCGCCAGCACCACGCCCACGGCGCTGACGCCCCAGCCGCGTTCGGAGACCAGCAGCGGCAGAGCCACCTCCGCGGGCCAGCTGAAAGCGAGGTCGAGGCAGAGGGCGGCGACGAACATCCAGCGCAGCCGGGGGTGGGCGGCAAGCAGCCGGAAACCGTCGCCGGAGCGCTTGACCAGGGAGACGCCGGGCTCCGGCTTCGGGCGGACGAAGCCGTGGGTGACGTGCAGCAGGCAGCCGAGCCAGATGGCTCCGGTGACGGCGCCGACCAGCATCGCCAGCCACAGCTCCCCGACGGTGATCAGGAGCGCTCCGGCCGGGGCGCCGAGGATGGGGGCGACGCGCAGCACCATCGCGTAGAGGGAGTTCGCGCGGGCCAGCTGGTCGCCGCGGGCGAACATCGGCAGCAGGACGCCGGAGGCCGGTCCGGCCAGGCCCAGGAGGATGCCCTCGATCAGCGCGATCACCACCAGCGGCCACAGCTGGTGGGTGGTGGCGGTGACCACGGCGCCGGCGGCGAGCAGGACGACGCGGGCGGCCGTGGTGCGCAGGAGGATGAAACGCGGCCCGAGGGTGTCGGCCACCGCCCCGCCGAAGATCAGCATGAGGGCGCGGGGCACGGTCGCGGCGAGCATCAGCAGGGTGACCGCACGGGTCCCGCCCAGCTCGACGGCGGTCCAGTTCATGGCGATGAGCAGGGCGAAGCTGCCGAGCTGCACGGAGGCCTGGCCGCCGACGAGGGAGCCGACCCGGCCCCACTGGACCGGTGGGGAGGCCTGCGGAACCTGCTCTACGGGGGTGTCCATGGTGCACCTGTTCTCTGTGTGGGCTGAGGGAGGGGTGGGGTGGTTCATCGCCGGTCACCGTGGCGGTGCGGGCCCGCGAGGGCGAGGGCCACGGCCCGCCGTGCGGCGCGCGCCAGGTCGGAGCCGCGGGGGGCGCCGCCGTACGTCCGTAGTTCCAGGCGGCCCCCGAGGTGTCCGAGGCCCGCCGCTCCGAGCGCCCGGTACGCGGCCGTGGCCGCGGCGGCGGTGGCGGCCGGGCCCGCCGCGGGGACGGCGGCCGCACTGACCCCCGGTACTTCCGAGAGCCGGAACCGTCCGCGGACGCACGCCGCACGCCGGCGGCGCCCGGGCGGCCCCGCGAGCCGGCCGCCCGGCACCGGCCTCGGGACGTCCCGCCCGGACAGCGGGCCGGCGACGGCGGGAACGGCGGGCCGGGCCGGGCCGGGCGCCCTCATGACGGGCTCCCGAGCGCGACGGCCGGCACGGCTCCCGGCACCGGGGTGTCCGGGGACCACAGGTCGGCCGGGTCCAGATCGGCGACGCGGTACTTCCCGAGGGCGCTGACCAGCAGCCGCAGCTCCAGGGCCAAGGCCTCGACGAGCCGGATCAGGCCCTCCTCGGGGTCCTCGTCCACCGCCAGCAGCGCAGCCCGGCCCAGGCCCACCGCGGTCGCGCCCAGGGCCAGGGCCCGTGCCGCCCGGCCGCCCTCCCAGATCCGGCCCGTCGCGAGCAGGTCCCCCGCCGGGCGGCCGATCCGGCGCAGGCACTCCCCGAGCGGCAGCCCCACCTGGTCGAGGAACACCCTCGGCGCCCAGCCGGTGCCGCCCTCGGCGCCGTCCACCGTGACCGCATCCGCGCCCGCCGCCCAGGCGGTGGCGGTGGCCGCCGCGATGTCCCGGCCCGGGTGGAACTTCACCCAGGTGCGGGCCAGCGGGAAGTTGTTCCGCATGAACCGCAGCTGCTGGCGGACGATCTCCTCGGTGAAGGTGCCGGGCGTCGCACACCGCAGCCGCCTGCCGTCGGCATCGCCCAGGAGGTCCCGGACGGCGAACTGCCCGGCCAGCCGGCCGGCTTCCGGCGCGCCCACCACCGTCATCCCGCCGAGCCCGGGCTTGGCGCCCTGGCCCACCTTGAGTTCGAAGCCGAGCCGGCCCGAGTCGCGCAGCGGCCGGGTCCCCGGGTCGCTGTAGAGCAGGTTCCAGACCTCGGAGTCGGCGTCCTCGGTGGACTGCTGGACGACGACGCCGCCGATCCCGTCCGGGACGGACTCCGCGTAGGCGGCCACCCGTTCCAGCAGGGCCGAGCGGGTGGCCCCGCCGTCGCCGCCGCGGGCGTACCCGTGCACCGGCACCATGTTCTCGCCGATCACCATCGGGATCCCGAGCTGAGCCGCCTGCCGCCCGGCCGCCACGCCGAGGTCGCCGCTGCCGGCCCGGGTGGAGCCGAACGCCGAGAGGTACAGCGGCAGTCGGGCCGTGAACCCGCCGATCGACGTGCCCAGGTCCACGTCCTCGTACGAGGGCTCGCGGCCCAGGTCGATCAGCTTCTCCAGCCGCCGCGGCATGAACACCGGCGGCGCGATCCGCAGCGCGTCCAACGCGTCGGGGGCGGCTCCCGGGGACCAGGCCCCGTCCCCGTACCCGTCGGCCGCCGACCCGAAGAGTTCCGCCCCGTAGGCGTCCGCCGCCGGGAACACCTCGGCCGTGCCCGCCCGGGCCCTGGCCCGTACCGCCCGCTCCGGGAAGCCCGGCGCACCCAGTGAGCTCACGGCGCGATCACCCCCGGCAGCTTCGGGTAGGCGCTGACCTGCCAGAGGGCATCGAGCCCGGTCAGGTACCGCACCAGGCGCTGCAGCCCCATGCCGAAGCCCGCGCTGGGCTCGATGCCCTCGCGGGCCAGCTCCAGGTACCAGGCGTACTTGGCCGGGTTCTCGCCGCTCTCGCGCATCCGGGTCACGATCGCCGCGTAGCCCGACTCCCGCTCGCTCCCGCTGACCAGCTCGCCGAACCCGCCGTGGGCGATCAGGTCGAAGTTGCGCAGCACGCCCGGGCGTTCGGGGTCCTCGCGGTCGTAGAAGCCGCGCGAACCCTTCGGGTAGTCGTCGATGAAGAACGGCCGGTCGGCCTCCAGGGAGAGCACCTTCTCGCCCTCCCAGTCGATCTCCGCGTCCGGACTCTGCGGGTGGCCCTGCCCGATCAGCCGGGCCACCGCCTCCTCGTGCGTGCAGGAGTCGAACTTCCCGGACCGCAGCTCGGCGAAGTCCAGATCGTCCCGGCCCAGTTCACGGAGCACCTCGGGGACGGCCGTCCACACGTGGTCGACCACGCTGGTCAGCAGGCCGGCCGCGATCTCCTGGGCGTCGGCCCGGCTGCCGCCCGCCATCTCCACGTCGATCTGGTGGAACTCGACCAGGTGGCGGCCCGTGCCGGCGGTCTCGGGAGGCTCCACCCGGACGTTCGGGGCGATGTAGAAGAGGCGCGGAAAGCCCTTCAGGGAAGCCTGCTTGTAGAGGATCGCGCTCGTCATCAGCTTGTACGGCTGCCCGTAGTAGTCGACGTCCAGCGCCTTCGCGCCGCGCCCGCCCGGGTCGGTGACGGGGCCCACCAGGGGCGGCAGCAGCTCCACGAAACCCTCGCCGCGCAGGAACTGCCGCGCCGCGTGGAGGGCTTCCTGCTGGACGAGCATCGCGGACCGCAGCTGGGGCGAGCGCAGGTGCTCGCCCAGCGGGGGAGGGGTCGAGAAGTCCATGTCGGGTCCTGTTCCTTTACCTGTTCGTGGTCGTGACGTACGGGTGCGTGCGTGCGTGCGTGACGGGGACCGGACCCGGGCGCTCCGCGGTCGGGGCGGTTCACGCGGGGGCCCTGGCCGCTCGAGCCCCGGCCCGGGGCCCGCTGGAGCCCGCGGAACCGGGCGCCGGCGGGCCGTCGTACTGCGAGGCCACCCGGCCCAGCGCCGCCAGCAGCCCGTCCGAGGTCATCGACCGGACGGATCCCGGGACCCGTCCGCCGCGCACCGGGTGGGGGGCGACGGGCATCGCGCCCGTCTCGGACCAGCGCAGCCGTCCGCCCGCGTCGACGAAGCTGCGCGAGCGCCCGGCGTTGTCGGGGTGCAGGCAGTACGGGACGTCCAGGACTCCCCGCGCGAAAGCGGTGCGCAGGGCCTTCCCGAGGTCCTCGCCGAGTTCCAGGACGGCCTCCACGAAGGCCCGGGCCTCCCGGTACACCTCGCTGTCCGCCGACCGCGCCGCCTCGCGCGGCGGCCCGGTCAGGGCGGCCGTCGCCGCGGCCGTCTCCAGGGCGCGGACGTTCTCCAGCACGGTGGGGATCCGGTGCGCCTCGGCGGCCGTCTTGACGATCAGCCGCTGAGCCCCCGAGGTGACGGCCAGCCGGGCCGAGGCCTCCAGCAGTCGCGTGGCGCCGCGCTCGGTGTGCGGGAAGACGCCCATGTAGGTGTAGAGGACGACGTGCCGGTCCACGTCCGGGGGCAGGAACTCCGAGGCCAGCCGGCGCAGTGCCCGTACCGCCTCCGCGTCCTGCCCGGGGTCGGTCTGCTGCGCGTAGCTGAGGGACACGCTGCGGATGCCGTGCCGGACGAAGAACAGGCCCTCCAGCAGGCTGATGGCGACCAGCAGCCCGGGCGGGCAGAGCTGGCCGAGCATGCAGCCGCCGAAGCTCTCCACGTGCGCCGTCCGCGGCGCCTGGACGAGCGAGGCGAGCAGTTCGCAGCAGTGCGCCCAGTTCTTCACGGACTCGGCGAGGGGGGTGCGCCCGTAGGGCAGGCAGTACGAGACCGGCCCTCCCTCCGTGGCGTCCAGTCCGGCGGCGGCGAGCGCCCGGACGATCGCCTCCGGCCGCGACGAGCCGTGCCGTACCTGGACGGGGAACCCGGCGTCGAGCACGCCCGCGAGGAGGTTCCGGGTGAGCTCGGCGGAGTGGGTGGCGATCGGGTAGCCGTTGAGCGGGGTGCCCTCGGCGAGGGCGTCGCGCGCCGCGGCGTGGTCGCCGACCCGGGTGTAGCTGTCGATGGTGAGGGTGCCGACGGTGGTGGCCACTGCGGCCTTGGTGCGTTCCAGACCGGCCCGCATCCGGCGCGGATCGCCGAAACCCATCCGCGGCTGGACGACCAGCTGCCCGGAGGCGGCGGCGTCCGCGACGAACGCGCCGAAGGAAGACGTGGAAGCAGTGGAAGACGTGGAAGACGTGGAAGCGGACGGGGCGGCCACGTTCGGTGCGGCGAGCGTGGCGGCGGTCATGCGACGGCCTGCCGGGCGGCTGCCCGCGGGGTGGCCCTCGGCACGATGTGCCGGCCGGTCGGCGAGGTCGCGCCGAGGGCGGCGAGGAAGGACTTCAGGGCGGTGACGTCACCGTCGTCGAAGACGGCGTCGCAGCCCGCGTCGAGGAGCCGTGCGCGCTGCTCCGGGTCGGCCGCGCCGGCCACGCCGAGCTTGCCGCCGATGGCGACGGGAAGCGTCAGGCCGGCCCGGCGCACGGCGCGCACGGCGCTCAGCCCGTCCCGGTAGCCGTGCCCGTTGACAGTGCTGATGACCACGAGGCCGGGCTGCTCGGCCGCGCAGGCCGCCGTCAGGAGCTCGTCCGTCACACAGGGCCCCAGATTGCAGACAGGGTGCCCGAGCTCCTCCAGGAGCAGCTGCAGATAGACCAGGTTCCATGTGTGGGAATCCGAAGCCGTACCCGTGAGAAGGATTTTCACATTCCGTCGTCGCATACGGATGAATATAGGAAGAGGTGGCCCGGTCGAGGGGAAGTTGGACCGGCAGTATGGGGGCGGTGGAAACTCCCGGAGGGATGCGTTCGGAAAAAACGGAAAACCGCGCCCCGCAGTGCGGGACACGGTTTTCCTGAGCGGTTCGAGTGGGGTCAGGCGTACTGGGCGACCAGGCTCTTGGGGCGGATGTCCGTCCAGTTCCGCTCCACGTAGGCGAGCGCGTCCGTCCGTGTGCCGGCGCCCCACACAACGTCCCAGCCTGCTGGAACGTCGGCGAAGACGGGCCACAGGGCGTGCTGCCCCTCGGCGTTGACCACGACGTGGAACGTGCCCTCGGTGTCGTCGAAAGGATTGGTCATGACAGGCTCCTCAATTTCTCGGAAAGAATACGGCCGATCAGGGCAAGCGGTTCGGGTTCGCCCATTCTGGTGTGCGGGACCCCGATGATGTGATTCTCGACGCTGCCTTCCACATAGGGAATCCAGTGCTGCGCGAGAGTGTTTTCCGTTTCCCCGTCCTCGATGGCCGCCAGGAACAGCATGTCGGTGGCGACCGGGCGCGGGGCGTACAGGTTCATGATTTCGGCGTGGTTGATGGAGGCCCCGATCACGGAGCGGATCTCCTCGTCCGAGAAGGCTCCGAGCACCGGGTCCTTCAGCCGTACCAGGCCGATCAGAGCGTCCACGTCGAACGGCGCGTCGGCCGGCTCCTCGGAAGCGTCGCCGACCAGCATGTCCCGCTTCTGCGCCGGGGTCATCCGCCGCCGCACCGGCTCGGTGGGCAGCAGGTGGACGTCCATCATCGCCAGCAGCTCGGTGCGCTCCCCGAGCTCGGCCAGACGTACGGCGAGGGCGTGGGCCACCGTGCCGCCGAAGGACCAGCCCAGGAAGCGGTACGGGCCGTGCGGCTGGACCTCCCGGATCAGCGGGAGGTAGTCCGCGACCATCTCCTCCACCGATGCGGGGGAGTGGCCCAGCTCGCTCAGCGCCCGTGCCTGGATCGCGTACAGCGGCTGGTCCGGGCCCAGGTGCTGGGCCAGGCCCGCGTACGGCCAGCCGACCCCGGTGCCGGGGTGGACGCAGAACAGCGGCGGCCGCGCCCCGCCGGTGCTCAGCGGGAGCACCACGCCCATCGGGTCGAAGTCGCTGGGCTCGTCGCCCAGCAGGCCCGCGACGGTCGGGGTGCGGAACAGGTCGCGCACCCCGCGCTCCAGCCCGAGCACGGTCCGCATCCGGCTCACCAGGCGCACCCCGAGCAGGGAATGCCCGCCCAGGCCGAAGAAGTTGTCGTCGATGCCGACCCCCTCCACGCCCAGCACCTCGGCGAACAGGCCGCACAGGATCTCCTCGCGCGGATTGCGCGGGGGCCGCCCGGAGGGGCGTACGGCGAGTGCGGGCGCCGGCAGGGCCTTGCGGTCGGGCTTGCCGTTGACGGTCAGCGGGATGGAGTCGAGCAGCACCGCCGCCGACGGCACCATGTGCTCGGGGAGTTCGCCCGCCGCCCAGCGCAACAGCCCCTCGTCCGTGAGGCCGTGGCCGGCGCGAGGCACGGCGTACGCCACGAGCCGCTTGCCGCCGGGGCCGTCCTCGAAGACGACCACCGCGACCTGCCCGACGCCGGGATGGCGGGCCAGCGTCGACTCGATCTCCCCGGGCTCGATCCGGAAGCCGCGCAGCTTGATCTGGCCGTCCGCCCGCCCCACGAAACGCAGTTCGCCTTCGGGCGTCCAGTGCACGAGGTCCCCCGTGCGGTACATCCGGCCGCCGTCGGCGCCGAACGGGTCGGCGACGAACCGCTCGGCCGTCAGCCCCGGCCGGCCCAGGTACCCACGGGCCACCTGGGTGCCGGCGATGTACATCTCGCCGGCCACCCCGATGGGGACCGGCCGCAGCCGCTCGTCGAGGACGTGGACCCGGGTGTTGTCCAGGGCCGCACCCAGGAACACGCCGGGGAGGGTGCCCCGTCCCGCCGGGATCCGCTGCTGGTGCGAGGCGAAGGTGGTCTCGGTCGGGCCGTAGGAGTGGACGAGCACGGTCTCCGGGCAGTGGTCCAGAACCCGCTGGAGCGCGCTCGGGGAGGCCACGTCACCGCCGGTCCAGACCTCGTCGAGGAGCTTGAGGGTGTCCAGGCCCTCGTCGGCCATGATGTGGAAGAGGCCCATGGTGAAGTAGGCCGCGGTCACGCCGTGGGTACGGACGGTGTGGTCGAGCTCGGCGACGTCGGTGCCGTCGCCGGGGGCGATGACCAGCTGTCCGCCGTTCAGCAGCGGGACCCACAGCTCGTAGGTCGAGGCGTCGAAGCCGATGGCCGAATGGACCAGCATCCGGCGGTGGTTGGCCCGGTTCCAGCAGCGGTCGGTGACCAGTTCCACCACGTTGCGGTGGGTGACGCCGACGCCCTTGGGCCGGCCGGTCGAGCCGGAGGTGAACATCACGTACATCAGGGCGTCCTCGCCCACGGCGATCCCCGGATCGGAGGCGTCCGCCCCGGCCGCGGCCTCCGTCCCCGCACCCGCCCCGGACCCGCTGCCTTCGGGCGACGGGGCGGCGGTCATCACCAGGACCCCGGCCGCCGCCTCCTGGAGCACGGCGGGCCGCTCGCGGTGCGACTCCTGCGTCAGGAGCACCCGCGCCGCCACGTCCTCCATCACCATGCGCACCCGGCTGTCGGGCAGCCGCGGGTCCAGCGGGACGTAGGCGGACCCGCACTTGAGTACGGCGAGCACCGCCACCAGCAGGTCCGGCGTACGGTCCATCAGGACGCCGACGGCCCCGTCGCGGGGCACCCCGGCCGCCAGCAGCCGGTGCGCGAGGGCGTTGGCGCGGGCGTCGAGGGCCGCGTAGGTCAGCGTCTCCTCCTCGTAGGAGACCGCGATCCGGTCCGGGGTGCGGCGGGCCTGGGCGGCGAACCGCTCGTGGACCAGCCCGCAGGCCTCCCGCGGGGTCGCCGTGTCGTTGTACTCGGTGACCAGGCGGAACTCCTCCTCGGCGGAGAGGAGGGCGATGTCCCCGATGCGCTGCCCGGGGTCCTCGGCGACCGCCCGCAGCGTGCGGGCCAGGTGCGCGGCCAGCTGGGCCGCCGTCCCCTCGTCGTAGAGGTCCGTCGCGTACTCCAGTACGCCCTCCAGCCCGTCCGGGGCGCCGTCCGCCGTGCGCGTCTCGCGCAGCGACACGGTCAGGTCGAACTTGGTGAACCCGGAGGCCGTCCCCAGCGGGGTCCCGGACAGCGCCGCGTCCGCCGGGGCCGCCGGTTCCGCGGGATGGACCTGCACCACCACCTGCACCAGGGGGTGGTGGGCGGTGGAGCGTGCCGGGTTGAGCTGCTCCACCACCAGGTCGAAGGGGAGGTCCTGGTGGGCGTACGCGGCGAGGTCGGTGTCCTTGACCCGCTCCAGGAGGTCCGCGAACCGGGGGTCGCCGGAGGTGTCGCAGCGCAGCACCAGCGTGTTGACGAAGAAGCCGACCAGGTCGTTCAGCGCCTCGTCGTCACGCCCCGCCACGACCGTGCCCAGCGGCAGGTCGGTGCCGGCGCCGTGCCGGGTCAGCGTCGCCGCCAGGGCCGCCTGGACCACCATGAACACGGAGGCCCCGTGGTCCAGGGCGAGGCGCTCCAGCCGGGCGTGCACATCGGCGTCCAGGGCGAGCGGGGTCGCCGCGCCCCGGTGCGTGGCCTCCGCGGGCCGGGTGCGGGCCGCCGTCAGCTCCAGGACCGGGGGCGCGCCGGCCAGGGCCTGCTTCCAGTGGGCGACGTGTCCGGCCGCGGACCCGCCGTCGAGGGCCGCCCGCTCCCACAGGGTGTAGTCCGTGTACTGCACGGGGAGCGGCTGCCAGCCGGGGGCCCGCCCGTCCTGCCGGGCCCCGTAGGCGGCGGCCAGGTCGGCCAGCAGGGGGCCGGTCGACCAGCCGTCGGCGGCGATGTGGTGGACGAGCAGCACCAGCACCTGTCCGCTTCCGTCGCCGCCGCTGTCACCGTGCTCGTCCCCGTGTCCCTCGCCGTCTCCGTGCGCGCGTCCGTCCGCGGGGTCGATCAGCGTGGCGCGGAAGGGGAGTTCGGCCGCCAGGTCGAAGACGTGCCCGGCCGCCGCGTCGATCGCCGCCTCCAGTCCGCCGGCCGGCGCCGTGATCCGTTCCAGCACCGGCCGCGCCGACTCACGTACGCGCTGGTACGGCTGCCCGTCCACCGCCGGGTACACGGTCCGCAGCACCTCGTGCCGCCCGGCCACGTCGGCGAGGGCCTCGGCCAGCACGGCCGGGTCCAGCGGCCGGTCCAGGCGCAGGGCGAACGGGATGGTGTAGGAGCGGCTCGGGCCCTCCAACTGGTCGACGAACCACAGCCGGCGCTGCGCGTACGACAGCGGTACCCGCTCCGGCCGGTCGGCCTCCGCCACCGGGACCAGCGGCGCCCGTCCGGTGCCCGCACCGTCCCGGGTGAGGCGCAGCGCCAGCCCGGCCGGGGTCGGTGCGAGGAACAGGTCGCGGATCCGGGCCTCCAGGCCGAGCACGGCGCGGATCCGGTTCACCAGCCGCACGCCCATCATGGAATGGCCGCCGATCGAGAAGAAGTTGTCGTCCGGGGCCACCCGGTCGATGCCGATGACCTCGGCGAACAGCGAGCAGAGCACCCCTTCGGCGGCCGGGCCGCCGGCGGGCGCGGCCTGCGCCGCGCGCACCGCCTCGGCCTCCGCCTGCGCCGCACGGGCGAGGGCCACGCGGGTCCGGCGCCCGTCGAGGCCCCGCAGCTCCGCCTCATCGAGCAGCGGGCTCGCGGAGGGCGGCCCGCCGGGGTCCGCCGCCGCCCGGGTCAGGGCCCGTACGAACACGTCCAGCAGCAGCCGCGCCGTCTCCTCGTCGAAGAGGTCCGCCGCGTACTGCCACCACACCTCCAGAGTGCCGTCCGGTGCGGCGACGCAGGCGGCGCTGAGGTCGAACTTGGCTGCCTCCAGGCCCGGTTCCACGAACCGGCCGGTGAGTGCGCCGGCCGGCTCCGAGGTCTGAGCGTCCTGCTGCTGGGCCGTCAGCATCACCTGGAAGAACGGATTGACGGCGAGCGAGCGGTCCGGGGCGAGGTGTTCCACCAGCAGGTCGAAGGGCAGTTCCTGGTGGGCGTAGGCGGCCAGGTCGGCGTCCCGGGCACGGTCCACGAGCTCCGCGTACGGGACGTCGCCCGACACGTCGGTGCGCAGCACCAGGGTGTTCACGAAGAAACCCACGAGGCCGTCGAGCGCCTCGTCGCCGCGGCCCGCGACCGGGGTTCCGATCGGGACGTCCGTTCCCGCGCCGACGGCGGCCAGTGCCTGGGCCAGGGCCGGCTGGAGGACCATCAGGAGGCTGGCGCCCCGTTCCTCGCCGAGCGCGGCGAGCCGCCGGAACGAGTCGGCGTCCAGCCGCGCGGTGAGTCCGCCGCCCCGCCCGGTGGGCTCGGCGGGCCGCGGCCGGTCGGCGGGCAGGTCCAGTACGGTCGGCATCCCGTCCAGGGCGGCCCGCCAGTGGTCCAGCAGTGCGGCCGGATCCTCCAGGAGCTCGTGCTGCCACAGGGTGTAGTCGGCGTACTGCACCGGCAGCGGCTCCCAGCCGGGTGCGTCGCCGGCCAGCCGGGCCGCGTACGCCTCGCCGAGGTCGTGCAGCAGGGGGCCCACCGACCAGCCGTCGGTGGCGATGTGGTGGGTCAGCAGGGCGAGGGTGGCCACCCCGTCGCCCGTGATGAACAGCCGGACGCGGATGGGGAGTTCACAGGAGAGGTCGAAGGTCCCGGCGGTGAACCGTGCGACCAGTGCGTCGAGTTCGCCCGGCGCGCACTCCGTCACCGCGAGCGGGACCGGAAGCGGTTCCAGGACGTGCTGGTACGGCTCGGAGTCGACGGCCGGGTACACCGTGCGCAGCACCTCGTGGCGCTCCACGACGTCGGCGAGGGCCGCGGTCAGCGCGTCCCGGTCTGGGACGGCGTCCAGCCGCAGCACCAGCGGGAGGTTGTAGGTCGTGGAGGGGCCCTCCAGCCCGGCCAGGAACCACAGCCGGCGCTGCGCGAAGGACAGCGGGATCCGGTCCTCGGAGGGCAGGACCGTCCCGTCGAACACCGACGCGACGGCAGCCCGGTCCCCGGAGGGCGCGGCACGCAGCAGCTTGCGGTCGATCTTGCCGGAGGAGGTGCGGGGCAGGGCCTCCACCAGCGTGATGACCGACGGCACGGCGGCGGCGGGCAGGTGGGCCCGTGCCCGGGCGCGCAGTGCGTCGGCGTCCACCTCCGGATCCGCGACGACGAAGGCGGCCAGCCGCTTCACTCCGTCCGCGGTCTCCTGCGGCACGACGGCGGCCTCGCGGACCCCCGGGTGGGCGGTGAGCACCGACTCGACGGACGCCGGGTCCACCCGGTGACCGTTGATCTTGACCTCGTCGTCGGCGCGCCCCCGGAAGCCGAGCTGTCCGTCCTGACGGACGAACACCACGTCACCGGTCCGGTACGCGCGCTCGGCGCCCAGCGCCGCGAAGCGCCGTTCGGTCAGCTCCGGCCGGCCGAGATAGCCGAGGGCCAGACCTCCGCCGAGCAGCCACAGCTCGCCGTCCACGACGGCCGCGCGCACGCCCGGCAGCGGCTCCCCGATCGGCACCGGACCGCCCGGGTGCCGGGAGAGGTCGGCGACGGTGGCGACGACGGTGGCCTCGGTCGGGCCGTACGTGTTCAGCAGCCGCACCCGGTCCGGGTCCACGGCCCGGCACCACTGGGCCACCCGCTCGGGCAGGGCTGCCTCCCCGCCGATGACCACCGTGCGGACGGTGGAGGGGAGTTCGGCGATCCCGGCGGCGAGGGCGTGGGCCAGCTCGTGCCAATAGGCCGTGGGGAGGTCCAGTACGGTCACGCCGTGCGCGGCGCACCCGGCCAGCAGCCCGGGTACGTCCAGCATCTCCTCGTCGCGCAGGACGAGGGTGGCGCCGGCGCCCAGGGTCAGGAACACCTCCTCGACGCTCGCGTCGAAGTGCAGCGGCGCGAACTGCAGGACCCGGTCCTCGGCGGTGATGCCGTAGCGGACGGTGGCCCCGGCCGTGAAGTGGGCCAGGGCGTCCTGCCCGACCACCACCCCGTTGGGGGTTCCGGTCGAGCCGGAGGTGTAGATCACGTACGCGGCGTCCTGCGGGACACCGGGACCGGGCAGGACGGACTCGCCCTCCGCCGGGCGGACGTCCTGCCCGGCGCAGTCCGCCAGGATGGCGGCCGTACGGGCGGCCGGTGCGGCGGGGTCCAGCGGCAGGTAGGCGGCGCCGGTCCGCAGGGCGGCCAGCAGCCCCACGACCGCGTCGATCCCGCGCGGCCGGTGCACGGCCACCAGCCGGCCGGGCCCGGCGCCCTCGGCGGCGAGCTCCTCGGCGCGGAACGCCACGGCGAGGGCGAGCTGCCCGTACGTCATCCGGCGCTCGCCGTGCACCAGGGCGAGCCGCTCGGCGCCGTCGGCGACCCGGGCGTCGATCCGGTCGAGCACACGGGGCGCCGGGGTGATCGCCGGTCCGCCGTCCAGGACGGCGGAGGCGGTGGGGGCGGTCGAGGGCATCGCGGAGCCTCCAGGCGGGGGATGGGATGCGGAGCGGAGTCCGTGCCCCCACGCTAGGCACCGCGCCCCGCCCCGCCGGGCAGTCCCCGCGGCAGCTCCGGGCTCGCTCTACTGCCGCCCCGAACTGCCGGTCACCCGGGGTCCGGCCGGTCGCCCGGAGCGCACGTCCCCGACGAGCCCTGCTCTGTACGTGGCAACTCGGTTGCGAGGGGCCCGGTCACCTGGGCGACGATGCCTGCGTGAGCCAAGAGCCGGATGAGGTACGCGTGACGAATGAGGTCCGCATGAGGGATGAGGACCGCATGACGGATGAGGTCCGCGAAGCGATCGCGGGCGAGCTGCGTCTGATGGACCCCGGGGTGCGGGCATCACGCCCGCTTGCCCGACAGCTGCTGGACCCGGAGTTCGTGGAGGTCGGGGCGTCGGGGCGGCGGTGGACGTATGACGAGATGCTCGCCGCGCTGCCCGAGCTGGACGGTGCGGAAGAAGGGCGTCCGCGCCACGAGCCCGCCGACTTCACCGGAGTCCTTCTGGCACCCGGGCTGGTGCACCTCACCTACGAGACGACCCTGGACGGAAACCGGGCACGGCGCAGTTCGCTCTGGCGCAGGCAGGGCGCCGCCACCACGTGGCGGATGTACTACCACCAGGCCACACCCGTCCCGCCCGCCGACGGGTGACCGCCACGGAGAGGCCCTCCCCGGCAGGCTGTCGGGGAGGGCCTCACGTGCGGATTCCGGGGAGGGGAAAGGGTGTTGTGCCGCGTCGCCGCTACGGCTGGCGCACCCGGGAGCCCGCACGGGTGCGGCGGCGCAGGGCCGGCGGCGGGGTCGGCGGGACCGGGGGCGCCGACGCCAGCAGCGCCGCCAGCCGGGCGGGCGTCGGGTTCCGGAACACCTCGCGCAGGGTCAGCTCCCGGCCCAGCTCCGCCTTGATCCGGTTGACGAGCCGCACCGCCAGCAGGGAATGCCCGCCGGACTTGAAGAAGTTGTCGTCCGGGCCGAGCTGTCCACGCTCCAGCACCTCCGCGAACAGCCGCAGCAGTGCCGGAGCCAGCCGGTCGTCGCCGCGCCGGTCGTCGCCGTCCGCAGCGGGCGTCCGGCCCGAAGCGTGCGCCGCGGAGCCGGCTGGAGCCTGCGCCGTGGCCTCGCCCGCCGCCTGCGCCGTGGACCCCGCAGTGGACCCCGCCGCGGGTCGCGCCGGTCCCCGCGCCGCTTCCTGGTCCGGTGCCGCCCCCGCGAGGAGGCGCACCGCCGAGGGGATCGCGTATTCCGGCAGCCGCTCCGCCGCCCACTCCTGCAGGGCCGCCTCCGTCAGGGGGCCGGCCGGGCCCTCACGGTCCAGTACCTCCGCGACCAGCCGGTCCTCGAGCACGCGGACCCGCGCCCCGGCCACCGCCGGGTGCGCCGCGAGCACCGCCGCGACGTGCTCCACATCGATCCGGTAGCCGCCGGCCACCGGCCGGGCACCCCGCCGGTCGGCCGGCGCCGGCAGGTCGCCGACCCGGCGGCCCGGCTCGGCGCCGAACAGCTCCAGCGCCGCCACGAGCAGCCCGGCCAGGCGCTCGGCGCCCTCCTCCCCGTACAGGTCGGTGGCGTACTCCAGCACGCCCGACAGGCCGCCGTCGGGGCGTTCCGTCAGGGCGAACGTCAGGTCGGACTTCGCGGTCGCCGAGCCGTACGGCAGCTCCACTCCCGCCAGCGGGCCCCCGGCGGCGGCGTCCGCGCCCCCGTCCGCCCGGTTGACCTGGAGCATCACCTGCACCAGCGGGTGGTGGGCCGCGGACCGGTGCGGGTTCAGGTGCTCCACCAGCAGGTCGAAGGGGAGGTCCTGGTGCGCGTACGCGGCCAGGCCCGCCTCCCGGACCCGGCCGAGGAGCTCCTCGAACGTCGGGTCGCCGCCCGTGTCGGTGCGCAGGACCAGGGTGTTCACGAAGAAGCCGACCAGACCCGACAGGGCGTCGTCGCCGCGCCCGGCCACCGTCGTGCCGAGCGCGAGGTCCGTGCCCGCGCCGAGCCGGGTCAGGGCCGCGGCGAGCGCCGCCTGCACCACCATGAAGAGCGTGGCGCCCTGGGCGTGGGCGAGGCGGGTCAGGCGGGCGTGGGTGTCGGCGGACACCGCGAAAGCGGTCAGCGCCCCGCGCCCGGAGGGCTCGGCCGGCCGGTGCCGGTCGGCCGGCAGATCGATCAGCGGGGGCAGACCGGTCAAGGTCCGCTGCCAGAAGTCCAGTTCGGGCCGGGCTTCGGCCAGCAGCTCCCGCTGCCACAGGGTGTAGTCGGCGTACTGCACCGGCAGCGGCTGTGCTCCGGGAGCCCGCCCGGCCAGCCGTGCCTCGTACGCCGCGGCCAGATCCGCGAGCAGCGGCCCCGTGGACCAGCCGTCGGCCGCGATGTGGTGCAGCAGCAGGACCAGGGTCTGCGGGCCCTCCCCGTCCGGCAGGAACAGCCAGGCCCGCAGAGGCAGATCGCGGGTCAGGTCGAAGACGTGCGCCGCCGCCTCGTCCACGGCGGCCGAGACGTCCTGCGGTCGCGCCAGTTCCAACTGGGGCCGGGCCCGCTCCAGCACCCGCTGGTACGGTTCGCCGCCCTCGGCCCCGTACACCGTGCGCAGCACCTCGTGCCGGGCCGCCACGTCGGCCAGGGCGTCGGCGAGCGCCGCCGGGTCCAGCGGCCGGTCCAGCCTGCGCACCAGGGCGATGTTGTAGGCGGGGGACGGCCCCTCCAGCTGGTCGGTGAACCACAGCCGGCGCTGCGCGTACGACAGCGGAAGCCGCTCGGGCCGCCGCTCTGCGGGCGCCAGGGCCGGCCGGGACCCCGCCGGGCCCGCCGCGGCCAGCCGCCGGTGCAGGGCCGTGGCCGACGGGGCCAGAAACAGGTCCCGGATGCCCGCCTCCACCCCGAGCACCGCCCGGATCCGGTTGACGAGCTTGCTGGCCAGCAGCGAATGCCCGCCCGACTTGAAGAAGTTGGCTTCGGCGCCGATCTCCTCGCGGCCCAGCACCTCGGCGAACAGCCCGCAGAGGATCTCCTCACGGGGCGAGAGCGCCACGGGTGCGGCCACCGCGGGCCCCTGCGCCGCCAGGGCGGCCGCGGCGAGGCGCTCGCGGCGCCGGACGAGGCCCGCCCCCTCCTCGGCCGTCACCAGTTCCAGCGCGCCCAGCCGGGTCTCCGCGGACGCCGCGAACGCGCGCAGCGCCCGTACGTACACCTCCAGCAGCAGCCGCGCCGTCTCCCCGTCGAAGAGGTCCTCGGCGTACTGCACGTGCACGTCCAGTCCGTCCGGTGAGCCGTCCGCGCCCCGCCGGGCGGCGCAGTGGAAGGAAAGGTCGAACTTCGCGGCGCCGAGGTCGGTGCTCGTCGCCCGTCCCCGGACGCCGCCGAGCCGCACCGTGTCGTCAGCGGCCTCCTGCACCGTCAGCATCACCTGGAAGAAGGGGTGTTCGCCCAGTGCCCGCCCCGGTTCGGCCAGCTGTTCCACCAGTACGTCGAAGGGCAGGTCCTGGTGGTCGAAGGCGGCCAGGTCGGTGTCGCGCACCCGCTCGACGAACGCCCCGACCGCCGGGTCCCCGGACAGATCGGTGCGCAGCACCAGGGAGTTGACGAAGCAGCCCACCAGGTCGTGCAGGTCCTGGTCGGGCCGGCCCGCCACCGGGGTGCCGATCGCCAGGTCCTCCCCGGCCCCGGCCGCCGACAGCGCCGCCGCCAGTGCGGCGCGGGCCACCATGAACAGGCTGGCCCGGCGCCCGCGTGCCAGGGAGAGCAGCGCCCGGTGCGCCGCGGGGTCCAGCTCCGCCGAGACCGTCACCGCGCGCCCCGAGGGCTCGGCCGGGCGGGGCCGGTCCACGGGCAGGACGGTCCGGGCCGGCATGCCGTCCAGCGCCGCTTTCCAGAAGCCGAGCAGCCCCGCCGGATCCGCCAGCAGCTCGCGCTGCCAGAGGGCGTAGTCGGCGTACTGCACCGGCAGCGCCCGCCACGCGGGGGGCCGGCCCGAGCGCCGCGCCTCGTACGCCTCGCCCAAGTCCCGCAGCAGGGGGGCGATCGACCACCCGTCGGTCGCGATGTGGTGCACCAGCAGCACCAGTACCGAGGTGCCGTCCCCCGGCAGGAACAGCCGGGCCCGCAGCGGCGGCCGCAGCGCGAGGTCGAAGGGCTCGCGGCCGAAGCCGGCGACGAGCCCCTCCAGCGCCTCCGGGGCGCACCGCGTCACCTCCAGGCGGGTTGACCCCGTCGCCCCCGTCCCGTCCGTGTCCATCACCCGCTGGTACGGTTCGCCGCCCTCGGAGCCGTACAC
Source organism: Streptomyces sp. NPDC006487 (assembly GCF_042870555.1). NCBI lineage: Bacteria > Bacillati > Actinomycetota > Actinomycetes > Kitasatosporales > Streptomycetaceae > Streptomyces > Streptomyces sp. NPDC006487. Next base: position 309,552 of record NZ_JBIAHN010000005.1, on the reverse strand, counting down.
GGTGCGCAGCACCTCGTGCCGTCCCACCACGTCACCCAGCGCGGCCGCGAGAGCCGCCCGGTCCGGGACCTCCGCCAGACGCAGCACCAGCGGCGCGTTGTAGGTCGCGCAGGGCCCTTCGATCCGGTCCAGCAGCCACAGCGCCCGCTGCGCCGCAGACAGCGGGAGCCGCTGCGGCCGGCCGGCCGCAGCCGTCAGGGACGGCCTGCTCGTGGCCGCGCCGCCCAGTTCGGCGAGGCGGCGGTGCAGCGCGGTCGGGGTCGGAGCCAGGAACAGGTCGCGGATGCCGAGCTCCAGGCCGAGCGCGCCCCTGATCCGGTTGACCAGCTTGCTCGCCAGCAGCGAATGCCCGCCCGATTTGAAGAAGTTGGCGTCGGGGTCCTGCGCCTCGCGGCCCAGCACCTCCGCGAACAGTCCGCACAGGATCTCCTCGCGGGGCGACAGGACGTCGCGGCGCACCGGCCCGGCCGGAGCCGGAGCGGCCGCGTCCGGGACGGCCGCCGCGTGCCGGGCGGCCAGCACCCGCGACTCCCCGGCCGTCACCAGGTCCAGCTCGCCCAGGAGCCGGTCCGGGTCCGGCGCCGAGGCGGCGAACGCGCCGAGGGCCCGCACGTACACCTCGAGCAGCAGCCGCGCCGTGTCCTCGTCGAAGAGGTCGGCCGCGTACTGGAGGGCGACGTCGATCCCGTCGGGGGCCCCGTCCGCCGTGTGCCGTTCCGCGCAGTACCAGGTGAGGTCGAACTTGGCCGCGTCCAGGCCGACGTCCTCCAGCCGGCCGCGGATCCCGCCGGCCAGCTCCACCGGCGCGGACGAACCGGTGCCCGCGTCCACCGTCAGCATCACCTGGAAGAACGGGTGGTGTCCCAGGGCCCGTTCCGGTGCGAGCCGCTCCACCAGCAGGTCGAAGGGCAGCTCCTGGTGCTCGTAGGCCGCCAGGTCGGCGTCCCGCACCCGGCCCAGCAGCTCGCCGACCGACGGGTCGCCCGACAGGTCCGTGCGCAGGGCAAGGGAGTTGACGAAGAAGCCGACCAGGTCGTACAGGTCCTCGTCGGGGCGGCCCGCGACGGGTGCCCCGATCACGACGTCCTCGCCCGCCCCGGTGGCCGAGAGCGCCGCCGCCAGCGCGGCGCGCGCGGCCATCGTCAGGCTCGCCCGGTGGCCGCGGGCCAGGGCGAGCAGCCCGCGGTGGCCCGCCGCGTCCAGCCCGGAGGTCACGGTGGCTCCCCGGCCCGACGGTTCCGCCGGGCGCGGCCGGTCGGTGGGCAGGGCGATGACCTGCGGGGCACCGGCCAGGACCTCCCGCCAGTGCGCCACCTGCTCGTGGGCGAGGCCGTCCGGGTCGGTGGGGTCGCCGAGCAGCTCGTGCTGCCACTGGCTGTAGTCCGTGTACTGGACCGGCAGCGGCTCCCGGTCCGGTGTCCGGCCCGCGAGGCGGGCCCCGTACGCCTCGGACAGGTCGCGCAGCAGGGGGCGTACGGACCACCCGTCGGTGGCCACGTGGTGGATGAGCAGGACGAGTACCGAGGTCCCGTCGCCCGGGAGCAACAGCCGGGCGCGCAGCGGCGGTTCGGTGGTGATGTCGATCGCCTGCCGGGTGAACGCGGCGACGGCGGCGTCCAGGCCGCCGGGGGTGCAGTCCGCGGTGGTGAGCCCCGGTACGGCGGCCGTCTCCAGCACCCGCTGGAACGGCTGCGCGTCGGCCCCGGCCGGCAGCACGGTCCGCAACACCTCGTGCCGCTCCACCACGTCGGCCAGCGCCGCGCCGAGGGCCGCGGTGTCGGGCACCGCGTCCAGGCGGACGACCACGGGGGCGTTGTAGGTGGCGGACGGTCCGTGCAGCCGGCCCAGGAACCACAGCCGGCGCTGGGCGAACGACAACGGGATCTCGGTCATGTCCTGACTGTCCTAACTGTCCTGGCGCGCGGCGCTCGTGCCGGCGGCCGCGTCGGCGGTCGCCGCGACGAGCGTGTCGAGGTGGGAGGCGAGGTCCCGCAGGCGGGGGTTGGCGTAGACCGCCTTCACCGGCAGGGCGACGCCCAGCTCGGCCCGCACCCGGGACACCAGTTTGATCGCGAGGAGCGAATGCCCTCCCAGCTTGAAGAAGTTGTCGTCGGGTCCGATGCGGGAGGCGCCGAGCACCGCCGCCCAGACGCCCGCGATCAGTTCCTGCGAGCGGGTCAGGCCCTCGGCGGCCGGGGCCTGCTCCGGGGAGGAGGCGGCCGGGGCGGGCAGAGCGGACCGGTCCAGCTTGCCGTTCGTGGTGGTGGGGAAGCGGTCCAGGGCGACGAAGGCCGCCGGGAGCATGTAGGCGGGCAGCTCCGCCCCCAGGCGCTCGCGCAGTGCTCCCTCGGTGACCTCGGTCCCGTCTGACGCGGTGCGGTAGTACGCCACCAGCCCGGGCGCCCCGTGCACCTCGTCGAGGAGCAGGACGGCCGCCTCCGCGACCCCGTCGACCGCGGTCAGCGCGGCCTCGATCTCCGGGAGTTCGATGCGGTGCCCGCGCAGCTTGACCTGTCCGTCGGCCCGGCCCAGATAGCCGAGCCGCCCGTCGGGCAGCAGCCGCACCAGGTCGCCGGTGCGGTACATCCGCCCGCCGTACGCGGCGTCCCCGCCGGAGTCGGCGGTGAACCGCTCCGCCGTCAGGGCGGGCCGCCGCCGGTAGCCCCGGCCCACGCGGGGGCCCGCCAGGTACAGCTCCCCGCTGCCGCCCTCGGCGACCGGGTTCAGCTTCTCGTCGAGGACCCGCATGCGCAGTCCGGGCAGCACGCTGCCGATGTGCGGCTCGTCGGCGCCGTCGATCCAGCCCGCCGTGGAGTCCACCGTGCATTCGGTGGGCCCGTACAGGTTCACCGTGCGCAGGACGCCCTGCGCCCCCTTCTCCGCGAGGCGCCGCCACAGCTCCGGGCCGACCGCCTCGCCTCCGATGAGGAGCGTCAGCGGGCGGGGCCCGCCGTCCGCGCTCAGCAGGTCCAGCAGCGGCTCGGCGTGCGAGGGGGTGATGTCCAGGTCGGTCAGGGCCTGTTCGTCGACGAATCGGGCCAGCAGCGCCGGGTCGGCGCGGGTCTCCTCGTCGATCATGACCAGGGTGTCGCCGCGGCAGACGCGCACCCACTGCTGCACGGAGGCGTCGAAGGAAGGGGAGGCGTTCCAGCCGACCCGGCCGCCGTCGGTGGCCGCGATCTGCGCGCCCTCCAGCTCGGCGAGCAGCGCGGAGGCGGCGGCCCGGCCGATCTCCACCCCCTTGGGGCGGCCGGTCGAGCCGGAGGTGTAGATCACGTAGGCGAGGGTGTCGGCGGACACGGCAACCGGGGCGTAGGCGGGATCGGACGTCCCGTCCGGCGCGGTCAGTTCGGCGAGGGACAGGTGCTCGGTACCGGCGCCGAGCGGCGCGCCGAGCAATTCGGGGTCCCGGCCGGCCGTCACGACGAGGTCGGCGCCGGAGTCCTCGATCAGGTAGCGGCGCCGGTCGGCGGGCAGTTTCGGGTCGACCGGAAGGTAGGCGGCGCCCGCGGTCAGGGTGCCGATCAGCGCGGCCACGAGGCCGGCGCCGCGCGGCAGGGCGAGGGCGACCACGCTCTCGGGGCCGATGCCGCGGGCCGCGAGGCGGGAGGCGATCCGCATGGCCTCGGAGCGCAGTGCGCCGAAGGTCAGCTCGCGGTCCGCCGCGACGACGGCGGTTCGCGCCGCGGGGACCAGCGCGAGCCGGTCCAGCAGGTCGGCCACGGCGCGCGGGGCGTCGCCCGGGAGGGACTCGGAGGTACGGGAACGCTCGGGAAGCACGGCGGTCATGGTGGTCACTCCCCGGCGAAGACGGTGGTGGACGGCTGGGTGGCGGGGGCGCAGTCGGCCAGGGCGACCGGCTCTCCCATGGCGACCAGGATCTTGCGGTCGCCCTTGTAGGCCTCGCGGCCGTGGGCGCACAGGATGTTGTCGACGAGCATCAGGTCCCCCTGCTGCCAGGTCTCGCGGACCGTGACCCGGTCGTACACGTCGTTGATCGCGTCGACCTCGGCGTCGGTCAGGCGGGTCCCGTCGCCCAGGTAGGTGTTGAAGGGGAGGCCGTCCTCGCCGTACGTCTCCACGAGCACTTCGCGGACGTCGGGGTCCAGGGTGCGGCTGTTCCAGAAGGCGAAGTGGTTGAACCAGGTCTGCTCGCCGGTGGCGGGGTGGGTGACGATCGCCGACCGGCGCTGCCGGGTGATCATGGAGTCGTCCTCCTCGACCCACTCGTAGCCCACCGTGTTCTCCTCGCAGTAGGCTTCCGCGACGGCCTTGTCCTCGGTCGCGAACGTCTTGTACCAGGGCAGGCCCGCGAGCTCCGAGTAGTTGCGCACGAGCAGCCAGCCGGCCCGGGCGAACCGCTCCACGAGCTCCGGCGGCAGCAGGCGCAGCGCCTCCCGCATGTCTCCGACCGTGGTGGCGCCGCCCTCCTCGGGGGCGATCACGCAGCCGAACAGCAGCACGCCGGGGAAGTCGAGGGTGTAGCTGTTCTCGTTGTGGAGCCGGATCGGCTGGACGGCGGGCAGGTCGGTGGAGGAGAAGACGCCCTCGCCGAAGTCGGTGCGCGGGGTCGCCTTCTCCTTGTATCCGGCGCGCTCCTGGATCAGAGCGTCGCGGGCGGCGGCGAAGCTCGCCGCGTCCGAGACGGGCAGCCCGCGCAGCAGGACGGCGCCCGAGCGGTGCAACTCGGCCTGGATGTCGCCGCGGTGGGCGTTCAGCCAGGCGACTGCCGTCTCCAGGTCGGCGCCGGCCGGGGTCTGGACGACGACGGGCTTGCCGGCCTCGCGGATCGGGCGGATCCCGGTCTCGGCGGGGGCGTCTGCGAACGTGGTCATGGAAGGTCCTTAAGAGGGTGCGGAGGCGAGAAGAAGGGGGAGCGCGGGCGGTCAGGCGGCGGAGCCGGCCGTGGCCCGGCCGCCGACGGCGACGGAGTCGAGGACGGGGCCGAGGACGGCGAAGAACTCAGGCAGCTGCTGCTGGAAGTAGAAGTGGCCGCCGGGCAGTACGAACGAGGCGAAGGGGTGGTCGGTGAGCTGGGCCCAGCGGTCCAGCGAGGCGGCCGGCGCGACCGGGTCGGCGTCCCCGCCGATCACGGTCAGCGGGCAGTCCACGCGGGCCTCGGACTCCTCGCAGCGGTAGACGTCGTCGATCGCGAAGTCGGCGCGGATGGACGGGATGATGATCTCCCGCAGCTCCGGCTCGTCGAGGATGCCGTCGTCGGTGCCCCCGCGCTCCTTGATGGCGGCGACCAGTTCGTCGTCGTCCAGGAGTTCGGGGTGGACCGCGCACGGGTTGGCGAGGAAGGGGGCCCGGCAGGCCGAGGCAACCAGGGCCCGCGGGGTCCGGCCCGCCGCCTGCAGGGCGCGTACCACCTCGAAGGCGACCAGCGAGCCCATGCTGTGCCCGAGCACCACGAGGTCGTCGGTGGTTCCCGCGGGCAGGGAGGCCACGACCGGGCCGGCCAGGTCGGCGATGGTACGGGGCAGGTCCTCAGCGAAGCGGGCGCCCCGGCCCGGGTACTGGCCGATCAGCAGCCGGACGTCGGCGGGCAGGTACTGGCGCCATTCGGCGTACGCGTGGGCGTTGCCGCCGGCATGCGGCAGGACCAGCAGCGAGGTCCGCTGCGGGCCGTCGCCCGGCAGGTCCCACACCACGTCGTCGGGTGCGGGCGTGAGGTCCGGGTACGTGTCGTTGCTCATGAGGAACTCCGTTCCTGGTCGGGGGTGCGGCGCCGCAGCGCGGGCCGGGCCCGGCGGGGGGCCGCCGGGGCGGACCGGCGCAGGCTTTCGATGCGCTGCGCGAGGGTGGCGGGCGTCGGGTGCTGGAAGACGTCGCGGAGGGTGAGGGTGACGCCGAGGTCGGCGCCGATCCGGTTGGTGAGGCGGGCGGCCAGCAGGGAGTGGCCGCCGAGGTCGAAGAAGCCGTCGTCGATGGAGAGCGGCGCCGTCGTGTTCAGGGCGTCGGCGAAGTGCGCGAGGACCGACGCCTCCAGCTCGGTGCGCGGAGCGCGCCCGCCGGCCGTGGCGGCGGCCTCGGGGACGGGCAGGGCCCGCTTGTCGATCTTCCCGTTCGGGGTGAGCGGCAGCCGGTCCAGCAGGACCACGAAGGCCGGAATCATGTGGTCCGGCAACAGCGTGCGCAACCAGAGCCGGACGTCCTGCCCCGAGAGGCCGGGTGAGGTCGCGACGAGATAGGCCGTCAGCTGGGGCGTGTTGTGGTGGTCGGGGTGGGTCGAGAGGGTGGCCTGGGCGATATCCGGGTGCGTGGTGAGGACGGTCTCGATCTCCGTCGTCTCGACGCGGAAGCCGCGGATCTTGATCTGGGTGTCGGTGCGGCCGGTGTAGTGGAGGTTTCCGTCGGTGTCCCAGTGGGCTTGGTCGCCGGTGCGGTAGAGGCGGGAGCCGGGTGGGCCGTAGGGGTTGGGGACGAAGCTCGTGGCGGTGGTGGCGGGCTGGGCGAGGTAGCCGTGGGCCAGTCCGTCACCGGCCAGGTAGAGCTCACCCGTGGCGCCGGGCGGTGTGGGGCGCAGGTGGGTGTCCAGCACGTAGACGTGCTTGTTCGTGAGCGGCCGTCCGATGGACACGGTGGGAGTCGGACGGTCCGTGACCGGGATGGGGTGGGTGGTGGTGAAGCCCATGGATTCGGCGGGGCCGTAGCCGTTGGTGATGGTGAGCGCCGGATGCAGGGTGTGGAGGCGGTGGACGTGGGTGGGGGAGGCGGGTTCGCCGCCCGTGTAGACGATCCGGGTGGTGGCGAAGGCGTCCGGGTGTTCGTCGGTGAGGTAGTTGAAGAGGCTGGAGGAGAGCTGGAGCATGGTCACGGAGTGACGGCGCGACAGTGCGGCGATGGAGGCGGGTTCGGGGCGTTGTCCGGGTTGGAGGACGGTGGTGCCGCCGTGGAGGAGGGCGCCCCAGAATTCGAGGCTGAAGGCGTCCCAGGAGACGGGGGAGCACTGGAGGAAGACTTCGTCCGGTCCGAAGTTCGCGTAGGTCTGGGCGGTGACGGTGGAGACGAGGTTGCGGTGGGAGGACAGGATGCCCTTGGGGCGTCCGGTCGAGCCGGAGGTGAACATCACGCAGGCCGCGTCGGCCGGGGTCAGGGCGACGCCCGGGCCGGTGGCGGCCCGCCTGCCGATGGCTTCGGCCTCGCAGTCCACCAGCACGGAGGCCCACGGTCCGGCCACCCGGGCGTGGTGCCCGGAGTCCGTGACGAGGACGGACACCCCCGCGTCCCGCGCCGTCCCGGCGAGCCGTTCGTCGGGGAACTCGGGGTCCAGGAGGGCGTATCCGGCGCCGGTCTTGAGGACGGCGAGGAGGGCCGTGGCGAAGTCGGTGCCGCGGTCGAGGAGGACGCCGGCGAGGTCGCCGCGGCCCAGGCCGTGTTGGGCGAGGTGGTGGGCGAGCCGGTTGGCGCGGGTGTCGAGTTGGGCGTAGGTGAGTTCTTCGTCGCCGAAGACGAGGGCGAGGGCCTCGGGTCGGGTGCGGGCCTGCTCCTCGAAGCGGTCGACGAGGGTTTCCTCACCGATGCCGGCGCGGCGGCCGGTCCACTCCTCCAGCACCTGGCGCCGCTCGGCATCACCCAGCAACTCCAGCTCCGACAAAGGAACGTCGGGAGCGGCCACGACGTGTTCCAGGGTGCGCCGCAGCATGTCCGCGAGACGTTCCACGGTGGCGCGCTCGTAGAGGTCCGAGCTGAACAGCACCGCGCCCGTCAGCGGCCCGTCCGGCTCGGCCCGCAGCAGGAACTCCAGGTCGAACTTGACGGCCCCCGTCACCAGCGGCTCCGCGGTCCCGGCCCGCAGGCCCGGGAGGTCCGGGGTGACCGCAGGGCCCGACTCCAGGGCCAGGCAGATCTGGAACAGCGGGTGCCGGGCCAGCGAACGCGTCGGATTGACAGCCTCCAGCACCAGGTCGAAGGGGGCGTCCTGGTGGGCGAAGGCGTCGAGGTCGGCGGCCCGCACCCGGGCCAGCAGCTCCCGGAAGGCAGGATCGCCCGAGGTGTCGGTCCGCAGCACGAGGGTGTTGACGAAGAACCCCACCAGGTCCGACAGGGCCTCGTCCGTACGCCCGGCGACCGGTGAGCCGAGGGGGATGTCCGTCCCCGCGCCCAGCCGGGTCAGCAGCGCGGCCAGCGAGGCCTGCACCACCATGAACGGCGTGCACCTCTCGGCGCGCGCCAGCTCGACGATCCGCTTGTGCAGCCGGCGCCCGAAGTCGACGCGCACCGCCCCGCCGCGCTGCCCCGCCACCGCCGGCCGGGGCCGGTCGGGGATCAGAGCGAGCTCCTCCGGCAGCCCGGCCAGCGCGGACTTCCAGTACGCCAGCTGCCCTTCGAGCACTCCGCCGTCCGCCTGCGCGGCGCGCTGCCAGAGCGCGTAGTCGGCGTAGTCCGCGGGCAGCGGGGCCCAGTCGGGGGCGCGGTCCTCCCGGCGGGCGGCGTAGGCGGCCGACAGGTCCTCGAAGAGCGGGCGCAGCGACTGGCCGTCGGTGGCGATGTGGTGCATCAGGACGAGCAGGGTGGACTCGGTCTCCCCGGTCCGCAGCAGGGTCGCCCGCAGCGGATGCTCGGCGGCCAGGTCGAAGGAGTGCCGGGCGGCCGAAAGCAGTTCGGCGTCCCGGTCCTGCGGGGCCACCGTACGGACCTCGAAGACGGCCGGCCCCGCCGGGTCGACGAGCTGCCGGGGGTCGCCGTCCACGGTGGTGAACCTGGTCCGCAGCGGCTCGTGGCGGCCGACGAGGTCGCCGAAGGCGGCCCGCAGCGCCGCCACGTCCACGGCGCCGTCCAGCCGGACCGCCATCGGCACGTTGTACGAGGTCCCCTGCTCCTCGAGCCCCGACACGAGCCAGAGGCGCTGCTGGGCGAAGGACAGCGGCAGCCGCTCCGGCCGCACGGCGGCCCGGGTCAGCGGCGGCAGCACGGGCCGGCCCGATGCGGCCGTCACCTGGCGGGCCAGCGCCGCCGGGGTGGGGTGCTGGAAGACGTCGCGCAAGGTGAGGGTGACGCCGAGGGTGGCGCCGATCCGGTTGACCAGCCGGGCGGCGAGCAGCGAGTGGCCGCCGTGGTCGAAGAAGCCGTCGTCGATGGAGAGCGGGGCGGGGGAGCCGAGTACCTCGCTGACGAGGGTCCGGACGATCTCCTCCAGTTCCGTACGGGGCTGGCGGCCGCCGGCGGTCAGCGGAAGCTCGACGGCCGGCAGGGCCCGCTTGTCGATCTTCCCGTTCGGGGTGAGCGGCAGCCGGTCCAGCACGGCGAACTGCGCCGGGACCATGTGCTCCGGCAGCCGCTCGCGCAGCCAGCTCTTCAGCTCGGCCGGGCCCAGCTCCGGGCCGGGGACGAGGGTGACGTAGGCCGTCAGGTGAGTGGTGTGCACCAGGGTGGCCTGGGCGATCCGCGGGTGCCCGGTCAGCACGGTCTCGATCTCGGTGGGTTCCACGCGGAAGCCGCGGATCTTGATCTGGGTGTCGGTGCGGCCGGTGTAGTGGAGGTTTCCGTCGGTGTCCCAGTGGGCTTGGTCGCCGGTGCGGTAGAGGCGGGAGCCGGGTGGGCCGTAGGGGTTGGGGACGAAGCTCGTGGCGGTGGTGGCGGGCTGGGCGAGGTAGCCGTGGGCCAGTCCGTCGCCGGCCAGGTACAGCTCGCCGGTCGTGCCGGGAGGGGAGGGGCGCAGCCGCGTGTCGAGGACGTAGGCGTGCTTGTTGGTGAGCGGCCGGCCGATGGACACCGTGGCCTCCGCCTCGTCCGTGACCGGGATGGGGTGGGTGGTGGTGAAGCCCATGGATTCGGCGGGGCCGTAGCCGTTGGTGATGGTGAGCGAGGGGTAGCGGGCGTGGAGGCGGTGGACGTGGGTGGGGGAGGCGGGTTCGCCGCCCGTGTAGACGATCCGGGTGGTGGCGAAGGCGTCCGGGTGTTCGTCGGTCAGGAAGTTGAAGAGGCTGGAGGACAGTTGGAGCATCGTGACGCCCCGGCTCGGGGCCAGTGCGGCGATGGCGGCGGGTTCGGGGCGTTGTCCGGGTTGGAGGACGGTGGTGCCGCCGTGGAGGAGGGCGCCCCAGAATTCGAGGCTGAAGGCGTCCCAGGAGACGGGGGAGCACTGGAGGAAGACTTCGTCCGGTCCGAAGTTCGCGTAGGTCTGGGCGGTGACGGTGGAGACGAGGTTGCGGTGGGAGGACAGGATGCCCTTGGGGCGTCCGGTCGAGCCGGAGGTGAACATCACGCAGGCCGGGTCGGCGGGCGTCAGCCGGATGCCGAGGGGGCCGGACGGCTGCCGGCCGATGATCTCCGTTTCGGAGTCCACCAGTACGGTCGCCCAGGGCCCGCCGCCCACCCGGGCACGGTGCGTCCCGTCGCTCACCAGCACCCGCAGACCGGCCTCGACAGCCGTCCCGGCGAGCCGTTCGTCGGGGAACTCGGGGTCCAGGAGGGCGTATCCGGCGCCGGTCTTGAGGACGGCGAGGAGGGCCGTGGCGAAGTCGGTGCCGCGGTCGAGGAGGACGCCGGCGAGGTCGCCGCGGCCCAGGCCGTGTTGGGCGAGGTGGTGGGCGAGCCGGTTGGCGCGGGTGTCGAGTTGGGCGTAGGTGAGTTCTTCGTCGCCGAAGACGAGGGCGAGGGCCTCGGGTCGGGTGCGGGCCTGCTCCTCGAAGCGGTCGACGAGGGTTTCCTCACCGATGCCGGCGCGGCGGCCGGTCCACTCCTCCAGCACCTGGCGCCGCTCGACATCACCCAGCAACTCCAGCTCCGACAAAGGAACGTCGAGCGCGGAGTCCAGCGCGGCCGTCACGAACCGCAGGAACCGGTCCTGGTGCCCGGCCACCGCGGCGAGGTCGCAGACCTGCGGCGCCGCGTCGAAGTCGATCCGCAGGCCGCCCTCGGGCCCCAGGTCGTAGACACCGACCGCCAGGTCCTCCACGGGACCGTTGCTCAGATTGTGCTGCGTCGTCGGGAAACCGCAGAACCGCATCCCCGGGGTGAAGGCCATGATGTTGACCAGCGGCGCCGTGATCCGCCGTTCCGACTCGCCGACACCCAGGTCCCGGCACATGTCCTCGTACCGGGTGCGCTGGTGCGCCAGGCCCTGCCGCGTCTCCTTGACCACGGCCGCCAACAGCTCGGCGAGCGTCCCGTCGGTCGCCACCGGCACCCGCAGCGGCACCACGTTCGACATCATCCCCGGTGTGCACCGGGCCAGTTCGGTCCGCCGCCCCGTCACCGGAAGCCCGAGCACCGGCTCGGAGCTACCGCTCACCCGGTGCACGTAGGCCGCTACGAGCGCGATCACCAGCATCGTCCACGGTGCCCGCCGGTCCCGCGCCACCGCCCGCAGCAGGTCCGACCGGTCCGGCGGCAGCACCACGGTGCGCCGTACGAAGGGCAGCGCGCCCGGCGCCGGTCCGCCGCTGCGGCCTTCGCCGAGCCGAGGGGTCTGCGGCAGCCCCGCGAGGTGCCCGGCCCAGTGTGCCCGGTCCGCCGCCGCTTCGGGCGAGGTCCGGTACCGCGCGTCCTCGGCGAACAGGGCCTCCAGCGTCCCGAACGGGCTCGGCCCCCAGGGCTCCCCGGCCGCGCCCCGCTCGTACAGCTCCACCAGCCGCCGGTCCATCAGGGCGACACCCAGTCCGTCGACGGCCAGGTGGTGGAAGGCGTGGAAGTAGAACCAGCGCCGTTCGCCGCCGGGGGCGGTGCCCGCGTCGATCAGGATGTGCCGGGTCAGCCAGCCGTCCACCAGGTCGAAGGGCCGGGCCAGCTCCGAGTCCATCCGGTCCCGGGCCGCCCCCGCGGGGTCCGCCTCGCCGCTCAGATCCAGCAACTCCAGCCGCCGGTCGCCCGGTTCGGCCCGCACCAGCTGCCACAGGCCGCCGTCCTCGTCCGCACCTGTCCCGCGGATGCGCAGCGCGTCGGCCTCGCGGGCCAGTTGGTACCAGGCCCGGGAGAGGAGCTGCGGATCGAGGTCGCCCAGGATCTCGCGGTACTCCCCGATGTTGTAGCGGCAGCCCGAGGCGTCCAGTCCGTGGGCCATCCAGATGTCGCGTTGCGCCGCCGACAGCGGCAGCCGCGCAGCGACCGGCCCGTGCGCGGTGCTGCTCGGTTCAGCGGGCTTGGGGGACATGCCGGTGCTCCTCAAAATGGTCTCCGTGGCGGGCGGTCGAGCGGGGTCCGGACCCCGGTCCGGGTTCTGCCGTGCGGTCCGGCCGTACGCCATCCAACCGGCGGGCCCCCGGGGCCTGCGGCAGTTGCTCCGGCACTCGGCCAGCAGTTCAGGCGGCAGTGGCGGCAGCCGCAAGGGGCTCCCGGGCGGCGGCCCGGCACGCGGCCCGGACCAGACCCAGGACCCGGAAGCGGGAGCTGCCACCCTCGTGCGCGGCCCGCACCACACCGCTGATCAGCAGCTCGCGCAGCAGCCGGCCGGACTCCGCCAGACCGCCGCCGGTGAGGGCGGTGATCCCGGCCAGCTCGAACTCTTCCCCGGCCCGGCCGCACAGGGCCCCCAGCAGGTCCCGCGCGGCGGGCGAGAGCCGGTCCAGCCGGTGGTGCAGCACACCGCGGAAGCCGTCGGCCCCCGGCCGGCCGCCCAGGTGGTCGAGCAGGGCCACCGGGTCCTCGCGGAGGCTGTCGCACAGCCCGGGGAGATCGCAGACGACCAGCCAGGAGGCGGCCGAGGCCAGTGCCCCCGGATGCCCGTCCAGCCACCGGCAGACCCACACCGCCCGCTCCGCGTCGGCCGCGGTCGGGGCGAATTCCGGGCGCACCCGCCGGACGTGCTCGAGGAACACCCTCACCGCGGGGGCCGACGCGTCCACCGCGCCGGCGGCGGGGACCTCCAGCGGGGCCAGCAGGAAGATCCGCTCACCGGGCACCTCCCACGGCTGGTCGGAGGTCACCAGCAGCCGTAGCCCCGGGCAGGCGCGCAGCAGGCCCGTCAGCCGGTCGCACCGGGCCGCACCCGCCGGAACACCGTCGAGCACCAGCAACACGGCCTGATCGCCGAGCAGTTCCGCCAGCGAGTCCACCGCACCCCGCGAGCCCGCGGCGGATCCGGAACCGGCACCGGGACCACTCCCCGGGTGGCGCTCCCCGTCCGCCGGCGCGAGCAGTTCGGTGACCGCCGCCGCGACCCGGGCCGCGGGCTCGCCGTCCGCGCAGCCCAGGTGGTCGGCCGCCGCACCGGGGAACGCGTGCCAGAGCACCGGCATCCCGGCCGCGTGCAGCCGCTCGGCCACCGCCAGCGCCAGCCGTGTCTTGCCCACACCGGCCAGCCCCACCAGGTGGACCAGCCGCTCCGCGCCCGAGGAGAGCTCTCGCTCCAGCCCCGCCAGTTCCGCTTCCCGGCCCACCATCGGGTGCAGGGCCGTCGGTGGGGCGGGCGGCTGCTCCCAGCCCGCACCGGTCGCCCGCCCCCGCTGGACGGCCGCCTCGAGCGAGGCCCGGGCCCGCGGGCCCAGCCGCAACGCGTCGGCCATCAGGCGCAGGGTCTCGGGGCGGGGCCGTCTCGCTTTGCCCTGCTCCAGATCGCGGATGGCGCGGACGCTGATGGTGGACAGATCGGCCAGCTCCCGCTGGGTGAGTCCGATCCGCAGCCGGTGGGCCCGGATCAGGACTCCCAGTCGGGTGGCCTCCTGTGCGAGGGGGACTGCGGCGGCGACGGCCGTGCTGTGCATGTGCGCTCCCGGCGGTGGTGGTGGGGAACGACAGGGCCTGGGGTGAAGCGGCCCGGTTCCTGACTCCCATCGTCGGCAGCGCGCTATCCCCCCGGCATCCCCGGACGAACCGCCTCCGGTGGGCCCGCCTATCACCGCGCGGGCCCGCTTGCACGGCCCCGGCCGCCGCTATCGGCCGGCGGGCCGGCGGCTATCACCGCCCGTGGAGATCCGTGATAGCGCGGGGATAGGGCTGGGGACGGTGCGGAGATTCCGGCTCTTCCTAATGTCTGTCCCAGAACGAAGGAAGCGCCCCGGAAGACCCGGAGCGCACCGACGAAGGGACTCAGAAATGACGCTCGCCACCGCCTTCCGCACCGCCCTCGTCACCGTCGCCATCGCCGCCACCGCGGTGCTCGGCGCCCAGGTCGCCCAGGCCGACGGCCCGGTCGCCCCCGCCACCACGGCCGGCAACCCGGCCCCGCAGGCCACCCCGTCGCCGAGCACCACCACGGACACCAACCCGTGGGACTGACGTCCCGGCAGGGCCCCGGCGACAGACACCTGCGTAGGCCCCCCAGGGCCAGACCCCGGTGTCAGCCCGCGAGCCAGACCCTCAGCGTCGACCTCCAGCGCCGGACCCCGGTTCAGCCCCCAGCGTCGCCCCCCCGGGTAGCCCCCCAGGGTCAGACCCCGAGCGTTCAGACCCCGACGCCAGCCCCCCCGGTTCAGCCCCCAGCGCCGGCCCCCCGGGTAGCCCCCCGGGTCAGACCCCCGGCGTCGGACCTCCGCGTCAGACCCCGGCCGCCGCACCGCTCGCCGGTGCGTGAGGAACCCCGAGGCCCAGGGCCGTTCTCACGGCCGGGTCCGGATGAACACCACCGATGACCTCACCGGCCGCCTGGACCACCACCGGCCGGGCCGGCAGCGCGGCCGAACCCAGCAGCCGCATCGCCTCGGCGAGTTCGGAGTCCATCCGCCGATCGCGGAAGACCCGTACCGAACTCTCCAGCAGCTCCCGCGACCGCGAGCGCTCACCGGCGCCCCCGCTCGCCACCAGCAGCCTCGCCAGATCCAGCCGCACCAGCGCCGCCCCACCCTGGTCCATGATCTGCTCGCGGACCGACAGTGCCTGCGCGTAGAAGCCCCGGGCGGCCTCGCCCCGGCCGAGTTCGGCGTGCGCGTGGCCCAGGTCCCGCAGCAGGTGCCCCTCGCCGATCACGTCCCCGGTGTCCCGGCACAGCTCGAGCACCTCGGTGAACGTGCGCACCGCGCGCTCGTGTTCGCCACGGGCCTGCGACAGCTGGCCCGCCCTGCGCAGGGTTCTGGCCTGCCCGCCCGTGTACCCCACCGAACGGTAGATGCCGAGCGCCTCGTCCAGCCGGTCCTGCGCGGCGGAGACCTGGCCGCGCACCATCCAGATCTGTGCGCTCTGCGTCAGGACGATGGCCCGGCCCACCACGTCACCGACTTGGTCGAAATCCCGCAGCGCCCGGTCGTACAGGGTGAGCGCCCGGTCCTCGTTGCCCTGCATCCGCTCCAGCAGGGCCAGATCGCGGTGGCACAGCGCCAGCCCGTGGGCGTCGCCCAGCTCCTGGAACAGCCCGAGCGCCGAGGTCAGCGCAGCCCGGGACTCCTCCTTCTGGCTGCGGCCGAGGTACAGCACGCCCAGCGAACCGAGCAGGGCCGCCGTGCCGCGCTTGTTGCCGGCCGCCCGGACGGCCTCCAGTGCCAGCTGGTGCGTGCGCTCCCAGTCGTCGAAGTAGCCCCGGCCCTCGAATAGCGTCGTCAGCGTCGTCGCCAGGTCCCAGCACAGCTCGTCCATCTGCGCCGCCGCCGCGTGCTCGACGGCCTGGACCAGGTTCGCGTGCTCGCTGTCGAGCCATTCCAGCGGATCCACGAGCAGTTCGTCCACGCACGGGGCGGGCGGCTCCCAGCGCGGTGCGCTCCCGTGGAGCACGGTGAAGTCACCGCCGTAGATGCGCCGGTGGGCCTGCTCGGCCAGCGAAAGCCAGCCGCCCAGCATCCGCCCGAGCGCCGCCGTCTGCGCGGCCGGCTCGTCGTGCGCGGCGAGCTGCTCCCGCGCGAACACCCGGATGATCTCGTGGAAGCGGTAGCGGAAGCCGCCGGTGGACTCGACCCCGACGACGTCCAGCATCTGTACGTCGACGAGTGGTTCGAGCAGGTCGGAGGGGAAGGGGCGGTCGTCGTCCAGCAGCGCCCCGGCCAGCCAGCCCGGGAGGGTCGGACCCTTCGCGAGGCTCAGCAGCCGCAGCAGCCGGCGGTCCGCCGCGGCCAGCCCGTCGTGCGTGAGCGAGAGGCTCGCCCGCATCGTCATCTCGCCGTGGGTCAGTTCGTCGAGGCGGTGCCGTTCGTTGGCGAGGCGGTGCACCATCGAGGCCAGCGTCCAGTGCGGCCGGGCCGCCAGCCGGGCGGCGACGATGCGCAGGGCCAGCGGCAGTCCGCCCACCGTGCGGATCAGTGCCTCGGCGGCGACCCCCTCGCGCTTCACCCGGTCCTCGCCGATCACCCGTACCAGCAGTTCCAGCGCGTGCTCGGTGCTCATCACGTCGAGCTCCACGCGGTGCGCGCCCGGCAGGCCGGTCAGCCGGACCCGGCTGGTGACGAGCACGGCGCAGCTGCAACTTCCCGGCAGCAACGGGCGGATCTGGCTCTCCGACGCGGCGTCGTCGAGCACCACCAGGACCCGCCGCGACGCCATCAGGGTGCGGTACATCTCGGCGCGCTCGTCCTGTGACTCGGGGATCACGGCCCCGGGGATGCCGAGTGCGCGAAGGAACCGGCCGAGTACCTCGGAGGAGGTCGCGGGTGTACCGGTTCCGCGCAGGTCGCAGTACAACTGGCCGTCGGGAAAGCCGCCTTCGCTCAGCCGGTGCGCGATGTGCGTCGCCAGTGTGGACTTGCCGGTGCCCGGCTTCCCGACGACCACGGCGAGCCCGACCGCCCGGCCGCCCTCTCCGAGCAGCGTCCGCTCGATCCGGCCGATCCGGTCCTCGTCCCCGACGAAATCCGACGTGTCGGCGGGGAGTTGGCGCGGGATCTCCTCCCGGTACGAGGCGGCCCCGGGTACGGGAGGGAGCGCGGGCGGCAGGGGGGCGGGCCGCTCCGATCCGGGTGCGTCGCCGGCCGTGACGCCGGCCGTGACGGCAGCCGGGACCGCGGGGGCCGGGACCGGCGCCGCCGCGGAGGGACCGGCGGAGGCCTGAGCGGCACCCGTACCCGTACCCGGGTCCGCGCTCTCGGCGCCGTAGCCGCCGGCCCCGGGACGGGAGGGCGGGGCGACCTCGCCCGCAAGGATGGCTGATTCCAGCGCCCGCAGTTCGGATCCCGGCTCCAGGCCGAGCTCCTCCACCAGCAGTTCGCGCCCGACCCGGTAGCTCTCCAGAGCCTCCGCCTGCCGCCCCGAGCGGTACAGGGCGAGCATCAGCTGCCCGCGCAGCCGCTCCCGCAGCGGGTGGACCCGTACGAGCAGCTGGATCTCACCGACGAGCTGGTGGTGTCGGCCCAGTTCCAGTTCCAGCCCGATCCGGGTCTCGGCCACCGTGAGCCGTTCCTCGTCCAACTGCAGGGCCTTGCTGCGAAGGGTCTCGCTGGACACTCCGCTGAGGCAATCTCCCTGCCACAACTCGCTTGCTGTGCGAAGCAGTTCCGCTGCACCGCCCAGTGCGCCCTGCTTGGCCAGCGCGCGCGCCTCGGCGACGGTGCGGGCGAACAGCGCGGCGTCGACGAGGTCGCCCTCCGTCTTGAGGACGTACCCCGGCGGCCGGGTGGTGATCGCGGCCGGGATCACCGCCGTGCTGAACAGCTTGCGCAGCCGCGACACGCAGATCTGCACCTGGGTGCGGGCCGTGTCCGGGGGTTCGTCGTCCCAGATCAGGTCGACGAGGTAGTCGGTGCTCACCACCCGGTTCGCTTCGAGCAGCAGCGCGGCCAGGATGACCTCCTGCCGGCCGGGTGGAACGCGTACCGGGCCGCCGAGACCGGTCACCTGTAACGGCCCGAGGAGCCGGAACACCACCGAGTCAGGGGTTGGCGGAACGCCGCCGGGCGAAACGGTCATGAGACTCCCAGCTGGGGCATGCCTGATCCCGCTCGCACCGCATGCACGACGCGGTCGAGCCGGGAGGGAAGACGGGTGGAGCGGAGGTCAGTCTTCCCGAACACGTCTGCGGTTGTCCATGGTGTGGAGATTTCGTGGCGATGAACGGGACCGTGCAGTTCAGGCCATCGCGGTCTGGGGCGGCCCCGCGGGTCCAGGCGCCGGTGATAGGGCGGGGATAGCCCCGAGTTGCACGACTGGAGGACGGTGTACCTGCCGCCCCCGGAGGGGAGGCGGCCGTACGAAAGGACCCCCATGACCAGCCGGCACCCGAGGCGGATCCCGCCCAGCCCCGTCATCACCGACTCCGGGGTCGACCACGTCCGCCTCGCGTACCACTACCTCGACAGCGGGGACGTCGACGGCTACGGGTCCCTCCTGCACGGGGGCAGCCTCGGACCCGACCTGGAAGCGCCCCCGGGCGATGGGGCACGGCACCACATCACCCGGATCGTCGCCGAGGGGGACTGCGTGGTCGCGATGGGACGTATCGCCCCGCAGCAGCGGGACTTCGTCGATGTGTTCACCCTCTCCGACGAGGGGATGCTCCGCGCCTGCCGGCGCTACTACTCCACCCAGCCGCGCTGATCACGACCCGCCGGGGAAGACCCCGACGGGCGTCCTCCACCTTCGTCCCCGCCACGTCGCCCGACGGCTACCGGGCCCTGCGGGCATGCAGGACGTACGCCTCCAAGGGGAGGGGGGTGTGGTCGAGCAGCTCCAGTCCGGCGTCGGCGAGCAGGCGGGCGTAGTGCTCCGCGCGGCGTTCGCGACCGCCGACGTTGCACATCATGTGGAGGTCCCAGGCCGTGGCCAGTGAGGGGGAACCGTCGGCGGGCAGCAGCCTTTCGATGATCAGCAGGTCGGCGTGGGCGGGCATCGCGCGGGCGCAGTGGCGCAGGATCTCACGGCACCGGTCGTCGTCCCAGTCGTGCAGGATGCGGGAGAGGACGTACACGTCGCCGCCGTGCGGTACGTCCGCGAAGTCGCCGCTGCGGTAGTCGCAGCGGTCGCCACAGCCCGCGGCGTCGAGCGAGCGGCGGGCGGCCTCGACGGCGTGCGGGCGCTCCAGGAGCGTGCCCCGCAGGCCCGGGTGTGCGGTCAGGATGCGCCCGAGGAGTTCGCCGTTGCCACCGGCGACGTCGACGACGGTCCGCGGGGTGGATGCCCGGGCCGCGCCGGCGATCACGGGATGGGCGGGGAGCGGACGGAACATGCGCGAACTGGCGGCCATGGAACGGTCGAAGAGGTCGGCGAGTTCGGGGTCGCGTGCGAAGTGGTCGAAGTGGTTCTCGCCGAAGAGGTGGTCGAAGGCCGGCTGTCCGGTCCGTACGGTGTGGTCGAGGGCGGCGAAGGACCGGTAGAAGGGGCCCGCGTACATCAGGGCCAGCGGGCGCATCGTGTCGGGCGAGTCGGCGCGGAGCAGGGCTCCGAGCGGGGTGAGGCGGAAGCTTTCCTCTGCGGCGGCGTCCTCGGTCTCCACGGCCTGCGCGGTGTTCGCCGCCACGACGTCGAGCATCGTGAGGTAGCGCAGGAGCGTGGCGAGGTTCTCGGGCCGGGTGCCGGTGCGGCGGGCGAGTTCCCGGGTGCCGGTGGCCGTGTGCGGGTCCATGGCGTCGGGCAGGCCCAGGCGTGCGAACGCGGCGAGGGCCTGGGTGGTCCATGCTCCGGTGAGGAGGCGCAGGAGCGTCTCGGCGGGCCGGCCCGCGTCCGGGCGCTCCCGGGGGTACGCGCGGAGGTGGTCCTCGAGGGCGTCCCGGTGGTCGCCGGGCGTGTAGAGCTCCAGGCGGCGGTACCCCGAGGCCCCGGCCGCGGGGGTGGTGAAGTAGAGGACGGTGCCGTCCTCGTGCGGGTTGTACCCGCCGCCGTCGGGGCGGGCGCCGTGCCGGGCGAGCACCGCGCACAGGCCGCGCAGCACCAGCGGATCCGGGTGCTCCAGTTCGAGGGCCAGGTGGGCCTCGTGGCCCCGGGCGCGTTCGTGCGCGGCGATCGCTTCCAGGTCCGAGTGCGCGGGCACCGTCAGGGCGAAGACCTCCACCGCGCGGCGCTCTCCGGCCGGCCCCTGGACGCGGGGGCGCAGGATCCGGACGTCGAGCTCGGCCAGGTCACGGCGGTGGCGCCGGGCGAGCCGTTCCCGAACGACGACGCTGGGCCGGGACGGCGTGTCGACGGCGAGCCCGCAGGCGGCGAGTCGGCGGCGCAGGTCCTGCGGGTCGGTGGGGAAGAGCAGCAGACCGGCGTGGGCGAAGCGGCAGTGCGGGGCCAGGGACTCCAGTTCGGGGCCGCTCAGCCCGGGCAGCAGGAGGGGCAACAGGGTGGCGGTGTCGTGTTCCCGCACGAAGGAGACGGCGGCACGCAGGCGGGCCGTGTCGTCGGGAGGCATCGTTTCGCCTCGAAGCGGCGATCCGGCGGGGCGCGTCGCTTCGGCGGGGAGGGTCGTCGTCATCGCGGAGGTTCCTCGGATGGTGCTGGGGCGGGTGCTCCGGGGGAGCGGGGCATGGTGGATCGGCTGTGCGGTGATCGGGGAAGGGGGCAGTGCGGGGGGAAGCGGTGGTCACATGCCGACGTAGTTCTCGGCGAACCAGTCCTGGTGGGCGCGGGAAGTGCGCAAGGAGTCGAGGCGGGCCCGCCGCAGGGAAGCCTGGAAGAACGATCCCTCTGACTGGTCCCGGGCCGGGATCGCGTGCAGCAGCCCGGTCATCCACTGGGTGAACTCCTGCGCGCGCCAGATGTGCGCCAGGCACTGTGCCGAGTAGCGGTCCAGGGCCGCGCCGTCCCCTCCGGCGAGGGTCTCGGCGAGGGCACCGGCCAGGATCTCCGCCCCCAGTACGGCGAGGTTCGCGCCCTTCGCGGCGGCCGGCGCGGTCAGGCTCGCGGCGTCGCCGGCGAGCAGGAGCGAGCCGTGGCGCAGCGGTTCGACCACGTCGCACGCGAGGTCGACGACGCCGCGCTCGATGATCGGCCCCCTGAGCAGCGGACCGTGCTGCGCAGCGCCCATCCGCAGGTCGAGTTCGTCCCAGATCCGCTCCTCGGACCAGGCGTCGGCGGGGGCACCGCGCCGGTACTGGAGGTAGTACCGCGTGACCTGCGGGCTGCGGGCCATGTGGCCGGCGAATCCGCGCTCGTGGACGGCGTAGCCGACGGCGTCGAGGCTGGGTGGAGCCTCGGCGAGCAGACCGAGCCAGCTGACGCCGTGGTCGTGGTGGTGGCGGAGCGCCTCGGGCGGCAGCGAGCGGCGGGACGCTCCGTGGCGGCCGTCGCAGCCGGCGACGTACCGGGCGTCCCATCGGGTGGGGCGGCCGTCCGCTTCCCGGGTGGTGACGTACGGCCGGACGCCGTCGGCGTCGTGGACCGCCAGTGCCTCGGTCGCGAAGTGGACCCTGCCACCCGCGTCGAGGTAGTGGGCCAGGAGGTCCGTGACCAGGTTCTGCTGCGGGTAGACGGTGTGCCGCTCGCCCCGGCCGAGGGAGCCGTAGTCGAGGCGGAAGCTGCCGTCCCCGGTACGGAACTCGCACGTACCGTGGGTGCGCCCGTGCCGGTGCAGCCCGTCGGCGAGGCCGTGGCGGTCCAGGATCCGCACGGTGTTCGGAGCGAGGAACCCGGCCCGGGCCCGGGTCTGGACGTGCGAGCGGTCGGCGCGCTCGAGAACGACGCAGTCGATCCCGGCGCCGAGCAGGAGGTTGGCGAGCACCAGGCCCGCGGGGCCGGCGCCGAGCACGACCACATCGGCCGAGGCGCGTAACCCTCGAAAATTCTGACTTTCTGTCATAGCGCCGGAATCATAAGCACGGAAAATCTTGACGAAGATCACCAGTAGCCCACATGCAGCAATAGGATGAAAATCACCGGATCGCCTGTCATTGGAATTCGGCCGCCAGGGTTCGTCAACTCCCTGCGAAATTAAGGCGGTCCGACAATTTCCAGGAATCGGCGACTGAAACCTCTGGGCGGCAATTCGTGCCATCCGGGAGCAACTGGCTTCGCGGATGGGGGAGAAGTGACCATCGTTTTCGTTTTCGGAGGGTGATTGCGGCTGTGCGAGGGGCGTAGAGCGTCCGTTCGGGTGGCGTTGCCCCTTCGCCGGTCGTAAGTGCGCCTGGAATTAGGACGGTCCGTGCTGTGCTGTGGCCACGACCGGAAGGCGGTCGTACGCGGGCCCGCCCGCTGTTCGCGGCAGGTTCGGCCCCAACAGCGAAGGAGGACTGATGTCGCGCTACCGAAAGGACCGGCGAAGCCGGAACAGGATCGGTCAACTGCTCGTTCTGATCGTGGTATTGGCGACCTCCCTCTTGGACGTCTCCGGGGCTCATGCCGCCGCGGTCCACTCCAAACAGAGCCCCGACTGGGATGCCATCGCCAGGTGTGAATCCGGGGGGAACTGGCGGGCGAACACCGGCAACGGCCATTACGGCGGATTGCAGTTCACCCAGTCGAGCTGGAAGGCGGCAGGAGGTCGCAAGTACGCACCGCGCGCCGACCTCGCCACCAAGGCGGAGCAGATCGCCACGGCGAGGAGGCTTGCCAAGATCCAGGGAATGGGGGCCTGGACCTGCGCCCGCCGCGTCTGAGGCTCACGATCCAACAGGGCCGCGCAGTGGCCCTGTTGGATCCGCCCCGACCGAGCATCCGCAAGATCGCCGGTTGTTGACGTCCGGCGCCCGTCGGTTGGCCGGGCCATCGACGGCTCGTGCCAGGGCGGGGTGGGCTCGGCGAGACGACCGGGGGTCGGCACGGTGTTCTCGAAGGGCCCGATGGGGGGGGCATAATCGCACGCCGGCACCGTGCCCGCAAGTGACGGCCGGCCCCACAGCCTCCTGCGGACGGCCCGGCCGACCGGGCCGCGTGCGGGATCCGACCGGCCGCGCATCCCCACTGACCTGCGGTTTCGTCGGGAATTCCGGTGGGTCGGGGGTGTGGTGTGCGGATGCGGGCTCGGGGTCCCTGTGCCAGGTTGGTACGAGTGGGGGCTGAACCGGGGGGCGTCTTCCCCGAAGGGGTGCATCACAGATGAACCGACTTCTCGCCACGGCCGTGAGCACGGCCGCCGCAGCGCTTCTCGTGGCCGGCGGGGCCGCCTCGGCCTTCGCCGCCGCGCCCACCGACGACGCGACCACGGAGCTGTGCAGCAGTCTGACCGAACTCAAGGCCGACAACGCGAAGTTGCGGGCGCTCGACCCGGCGACGGCCACCAAGGACCAGATCAAGGACGCACACAAGGCCGTGCAGGACGACTGGAAGACCGTCGCCGAGTCCACCGCGCAGTTCAACGCCGCCCAGAAGGACGCGGTGAAGTCCGCCGCGGACGGTGTGAAGAAGACGTACGAGGACCTGCCCGGCGACACCACCGGCGCCGAGGTCCTCACCAAGCTCACCCCGGACCTGCAGAAGCTCGACACGGCCGTCGCGAGCGCCCAGTCCGGCCTGCAGTGCTCTTGACCCGACCCGGACGCACCGCCGAGCGGGGCGCGGTGGTACGGGCGCCCCGCTCCGGCCCGGAGGGAGGTTGACGGTCACGGCATCCGGATCCGGTCGACGAAGTCCAGACCCGGCAGCGGGTCACCCGCAGGCGGCGGTCAGTGCGGCGGTGAACTCCGCCGCCAGCTCGGTGATGACGGGGAGGTCGAAGGCCAGCGCGTTGTACTGCAGCCAGCACCGCAGGCCGCCGTCCGGCTGCTCGACCACGGTCAGCTCGGGCACGCCCCGGTCGCCGCCCGGCAGCGGCCAGGGGACGGTGCTGCCGCGCGGCAGCTCCCAGGGCGCGCAGGCCAGGCCGGGCAGTTGGGCGGGCGCGGCCCACGCCTCGTAGCGGAGCCAGGCCGCGAACGGGACGGCCGGACTGAACTCGGCGAACGGGTACAGCTGGTGGTCCAGTGCCTCGCTGTAGACCGTCCGCAGCCGGTCCACCAGCTCGGCGAAACCAGGTCCCCCGCTCGCGTCGACCCGCAGCAGCAGCGACTGGACGAAGCAGCCCACCGTCCGCTCGGCCTCCGGGCGCGGGCGGCCGGGCACCGGGGTCATCACCACCAGGTCCGGCCGGCCGCTGCGGCTCGCCAGCAGTCCGGTCCAGGCCGCCGTGACGGCCAGGAAGGGCGTGGCGCCCAACTCGGCCGCCCGGGCCCGCAATGCTTGCGCCAACGGCGCCGACACCTCGAACTCGTGCGCCTGGGTGAGTACTTCCTCCACCGCCCGGCGGCCGGCGAACTGCTCCACGGCCTCCGGCGCCCCGGCCAGCGCGGATCCGAAGTGAGTCCGCGAGGCCGGCCAGTGCGCGTTCGCCCAGTCCACCAACTCCTGGTAGCCCGGGCCCGTACGGGCGGGCGGGGCAGATCGTCCGCGTCGCAGCGCCGAGTAGAACACCCCGAGGTCGGCCAGCAGCACACCGACCGACCAGCCGTCGGACACCATGTGGTGCACCGCCACCAGCACCACGTGGTCGGTCTCCGACCGGCTGACCACCAGGAGGCGCGCCATCGGGTCCCGGGCCAGGTCGGTGAGACGGTCGCGCTCGGCCAGCAGCAGGGCGTCCACCTCCGCGTCCGTGGCCCCGGGGGCCGGGGTCAGGGTGATCCGCACCCGGGGCTCCTCGTCCAGCACCGCCCGTACGACCCCTTCCCCCGCCGCCTCGAACCGCGTCCGCAGCGCCGGATGACGCCGGACCACCTCGGTGAGGGCCAGGCCCAGGGTCTGCGGCTCCAGCCGGTCGGTCACCCGGAACAGCGCCGTCACCGCGCCGGCGTCCCGCCCGGGGGCCTCGGCCATCCAGCGGAAGAAGTTCTCCTGCTGCGAGGTGAGCGCGACGGCGTGCGGCTGCGCACGGAGCGCGGCCAGGTAGGGCGTGACGGTCGTCTCCGTCCCGGTGGACACCCCTGCGGACAGCTCGGCGTCCATCCCGTCGGCAGGCTTCCGCAGCCGGTCGGGATGGTCCGCCCAAGCGGCCTGGGACCGCAGCGAGGGCCGCTCGAAGACCATGGCGGTGCTCGCCCGGATCCCGAACTCGCCGCTGATGGCGGTGGCGAGCTGGACGGCTCGGAACGAGTCACCGCCGAGCGCGAAGAACTCGGCGGCCACGTCGGTGACCGGCCGGCCGAGCAGGCGCCGCCAGAGTCCGGCCAACCGCAGTTCCGTCGGGGAGGCCGGCGCGACCGCGGGACCCGTGGACTCGGCGGGCGCGTCGAACAGCGGGCGGAGCCGGTGCTTGACCACCTTGCCGCTCGGGTTGCCGGGCAGGCCGTCGGCGAGCAGGATCCTGACCGGCAGTTCGGGCCGGCTCAACCGGGCGCTCAGGAACAGCCGGAGCTCGTCCAGGTCCAGACCGCCGGGCCCGGCCACCACGACCGCCACCGGGACGGCGCCCATCACCGGGTGCGGCAGGCCGAGCGCGGCCGCGTCGCGGACCCCGGGGTGCTCGTGCAGCACCTCCTCGATCCGCAGCGTGGAGACCTTCAGCGCACCGCTCTTGATGACGTCGCTCTCCCGGTCGACCAAGTACAGGTAGCCGTCCGGGTCGAGGCGGCCGACATCGCCCATCCGTACCCAGCCGTCGCGGAACACCCGGGCGCTCTCCCCGGCGGCCCCCAGGTAGCCGCGGGGCGGTCCGGGCTGGCGGAGCCAGACCTCGCCGGTCTGCCCGGCGGGCAGCGGCAGCCCGTCCGCGTCGAGGATCCGGATGTCACGGGGGTCCGCCGGGCGGCCCAGCGAGCCGGGGCGGCGCGTGTCGACCACGGTGGAGATCTGCGCGGGCGAGGCCTCTGCGGAGGTGTAGGTGTTGACCAGCGTCGCACCGGGCAGCGCCGCTGCCAGCGCGGCCGCCACCGGTACGGGCAGTGCGGCGGCGGAGGAGTTGACCAGGCGCAGACTGCTCAGGTCGTACCGCCCGGCGGCGCCGGCGTTGACCAGTTCGATCGCCATCGAGGGCACCAGGAAGGCGGTGCCGATCCCGAACTTCTCGACCGCGATGCCGAACTGGTCCGCGTCGAAGCGGGGCAGGCTGAGCGTGGTGGGCGCGGCGGTCAGTGCGCCCAGCAGCATCACCTGTCCCGCGTTGGTCCCGATCGGGAAGGCGTGCAGGGCGTGCCGCGAGTGCGCGTAGGCGCGGCGGCGGGGGTGGGTGACGAGTCCCGCCGTCAGGTTTCCGTGCGCGGCGAGCACGCCCTTGGGCGCGCCGGTGGTGCCGGAGGTGCCGATCACCTGGGCCGGGTCGGCCGGGCCGACCCGGTGCGGCGGGCCTGCCGGCACCTCGGGGTGCGCCGCCAGCAGGACGCCCAGCCGCAGGTCCACCAGTCCCGGGATGGTGGACGGGTTGCCTTCACCCTCCCCCTCACCCTCACGCTCCCCCTCCCGCAGGACCGTGCCGGCTCCGGCCAGCGCGGCCAGGGCGACGGCATCGGTCTCGGACAGGTCCTCACGGACCGGGACGGGCACCCCGCCCGCGTACTGGACGGCCAGGAAGCCGACGGCGTACCGCTCCCAGTGTGCGTTGGAGAACCGCAGCACCACCCGGTCGTGCGGCCCGACCCCGGCGGCGGCCAGCCCGACGGAAGCGCGCAGCGCCTCCTCGCGCCAGCGGCGGTAGCTGAGTTCCCCGCCGCCGACGACCTGAAGGGCCACGCGGTCCGGGTGTTCGGCGGCCCGGGCGTCGAGGAGCTCCGGGACGGTTGTCGCGGCGGGTGGCACGGTGGTGGCGATGGCGAGCTCCGGTGTGATTCGGGGGAGAGCAAGGGGGAGGGGGAGAAGAGGGTGAGGCAGGCGTCCGGGCAGGCGGCGTCAGGCCAGCCGGCCGGTGGCCTCCTCCTCGCTGAGGGCATCGATCTCCGCGATCAGCAGGGCCTCGATCCGGGCTGCCAGGGCTGCCGGGGTGGGGCTGTCGAAGACGTCGCGGATCGACACGTCGAGCCCGACGCCGGCCCGGATGCGGGCGGCGACCCGGGTGACCAGGAGCGAGTCCCCGCCGAGGGCGAGGAAGTCGTCCAGGACGCCGACCTTCGGTACGCCGAGCACCTCCTGCCAGAGGTCGACCACCAGGGCCTCCGCATCGCTGCGGGGCGCCACGTACCCCGCGGCGGCGCCCACCTGGTCCGGGTCGGGCAGGGCCGTGGTGTCGAGCTTGCCGTTGGCGTTCAACGGGAGGGTGTCGAGCAGCACCACGGCGTCGGGCACCATGAAGGCCGGCAGCCGCAGCGCCAGGTACTCGCGCAGTTCGACCGCCCGCGGCGCCGCTCCGGACGGCTGCCCGGCGTCCCGCCGCAGGACGGCGTAGGCGATCAGCCGGCGGCCGTCGCGGACCAGCACGGCCACCCGGCCCACCTCCGGATGGGCCGTGAGGGCGGCCTCGATCTCGGCGGGCTCGATCCGGTAGCCGCGGATCTTCACCTGCCCGTCGGCGCGGCCGAGGAACTCCAACTGCCCGTCGGTGCGCCACCGGGCGCGGTCGCCGGTGCGGTACATCCGGCCGTCCGGGACCTGCGTGAACGGATCCGGCAGGAAGACCTCCGCGGTGAGGTCGGGCCGGGCCGGGTAGCCGCGTGCGAGGCCGGTGCCGCCGATGTACAGCTCGCCCTCGGAGCCGGCGGGCAGCAGACCGCGGTGCTCGTCCAGGAGGTAGAGCCGCACCCCCGGCAGCGGACGGCCGAGCGGCGGGCGCCGGTCGGCGCCGGGCCCACCGGGTGGACGGGCGCCGACATCACCGTCGGGGCCGCCGCCCGCCAGCTCGCCCGCGGTGACGATGACGGTGGCTTCGGTGGGGCCGTAGGTGTTGACCAGCCGGACGGTGTCGCCGTGCCGCTCCCGCCACTGCGCGAGGGTGACGGCGTGCGCCTCGGAACCCCCGAGGACCACCAGGCGCAGCGCCGGCGGCCACGGGGTCTGGTCGCCGAGCGACACCAGTTCCTGCCAGTACGCGGTCGGCAGGTCGAGTACGGTGACGGACCGTCCGGCCTCGCTGCGCAGCAGGTCGGGCAGCATCCGGCCGCCGCCGGGCAGCAGGACGACACAGGCGCCCGCGGTGAGGGCGGGCCAGATCTCCTCGGCGTGGGTGTCGAAGCCGATGGAGGCGAACTGGACGATCCGGTCGCCCGGCCGGAGCCCGTAGCCCTCCGGTCCGGCCATCCACCGGACGCGCTCGGCGAGCGAGGCGTGCTCGATGGCGACGCCCTTGGGAGCGCCGGTGGAGCCCGAGGTGTAGAGGACGTACGCGAGGCCGCCCGGGTCGCTCCCGGGCAGTGCGGTCCCTGCGGGCACGGTGCTCCCGGACCCGATGCCCGCGGTGCCGGCTCCGGCTCCTGCTCCGGCCCTGGCTCCTGCCCCGGCCCGGTCGGTGCCGGGGTCCGGATCGCCGAGGCCCGGCACCGGTACTCCCGGCACCGGGACCTCCAGCACCGGGACCTCCAGCACCGGGACCACGAGCACCGGGACCACGAGCACCGGGACTCCCAAGTCCGGACGCTCGCCTCCGGTGAGCAGCAAGGCGGCGTCGGCCTCGCCGAGCATCAGCCGCTGGCGCTCGGCCGGGTGCGCGGGGTCGAGCGGCAGGTAGCCGGCGCCGGCCTTCCAGATCGCCAGCAGGGCGGTGACCAGGTCGAAGGAGGGGTCGATCCGGACGCCCACGGCACGGCCGTTCACCGGGCCCAGGCGGCGGGCCAACTCATCCGACGCACGGTCGAGTTCGGCGTAGCTGAGGACGCTGCCCGCACATTCGAGCGCGGGTGCGTCGGGGCGGTCGGCGACCTGGTCGGCGAAGCCGCGCAGGATCGGGCCGGCGTCCTCGGTGACGGCGGGTCCGGCACCGAGCGCGAGCAGCGCGGTGCGCTCCTCGCCGGTCAGCAGCCAGTCTCCGTGCACCGGGACCTCGACGTCCTCGACGACTCGGGCGAGCAGGTCGCGGACCCGGCGCCCCAGGGCCTCGACCGTGGGGCGCTCGAAGAGTTCCCGGTCGAAGCAGAACGAGAGCGTCATCCCGCCGTCCGGGGTACGCCAGCTGTCCAGCAGCAGATCGGTCTTGGCCCGGTCGAAGCCGGAGTCCATGCTCGCCGTCCGGACGCCCGAAGGCAGCGAGGTCCGCTCGTCGGCGCCGGCCAGCTCGTACTGGCTCTGGTGGACGAACACCGCCTGGTAGAGCGGGCCGACGCCGGGCAGCACGGGCAGCCCCAGCTCGGCGGCCACCCGCTCGACCGGGATGTCCTGATGACTGAGAGCCGCCATCGTGGCGGACCGCACCCGGCGCAGCACCGTGCGGAAATCGGGACCGCCGGTGAGGTCCGCACGGATCACCCCGGTGCGGGAGAAGTAGCCGAGCAGGGCCTCGTGGGCGGTCTCGTTCCGGCCGGCCAGCGGGGTGCCGACGGCGAAGTCGTCGCAGCCGCTCCAGCGGCCCAGCACGCTCTGGTAGGCGGCGAGCAGCACCATGAACGGGGTGCAGCGCTGCTCACGGGCCAAGGCGTCGAGTCCGGCGACGAGATCGGGGCCGAGGGCGAGGTCGGCGAAGCCGGCCGGGTGGGCGGGCTCGGCGGGCCTGGGGTGATCCAGCGGCATCCGCAGGGCGGTGACACCGGCCAGTCGTCCGCTCCAGTGGCGGACCGCCTCCTCGGCGGCGCCGCCGTCCAGCCTGGTCCGCTCGGCGAGGGCGAACTCGCCGAACTGGAGCTTGAGCGCCGGCAGTTCGGCCTCGCCCTCGCCGATCTCCTCGCGGTACAGCGCGAGCAGTTCGCGCCACAGCACGGTGAACGACCAGCCGTCGGAGACGATGTGGTGGACCACCACGCTCAGGGCGTGCTCGTGCTCTCCGGCGCTGACCAGGACGGCCCGCAGCGGCGGGCGCTCGCCCAGGTCGAAGGGAGCGTTGACGAAGGGGGCGCAGGCCGCCGTGAAGGATTCCTCCGCGGCGTCCGGTATCGGGACCAGGGCGAGTTCGACGTCCCGTACGGGCCCCACGAGCTGGACGGGATGCTCGCCGTCCAGGGCGAACCGGGTGCGCAGCACCCCGTGCCGCTCGGTGAGCCGGGTGAGCGCCGCACTCAGGGCCCGCGGGTCGATCGGCCCGCTCCAGCGCCGGTTCAGGTACATGTTGAACCCGGCGTCCTGGGGGTTCAGTTGCTGGAGGAACCAGAGCCGTCGCTGCTCGTCGGTCAGTGGATGGCGGGAGATCGGGGTCGGGGAGGTCATGCGTTCATCTCGCCTTTCGCGCGGGCCTGCAGGGTTTCCAGGCCGATCAGGTCGTCGGACTCGGCGTCCGGGACTTCCCGGTCGAAGCGGGCCAGGACGGGAATGCAGAGGCTGATCAGGACCAGAGCGGCCATGGCCAGGCCGAACACCAGGTAGAGCAGGCCGATGCCGCGCCCGTCGCCGGTGCCGATCAGCGCGCCGACGCTGGAGGCCAGCGCGCCGCCCTCGTCCATCAGGGGCTGGAGCAGCTCGGGTCCGGCCGGGGCGACCAGGGCGAAGCCGATCGGCAGGGTGGACCAGGCGACGAGGGTGTTCACCGCGATCACCCGGCCGTGGAAGCGCATCGGCACCTTGGTCTGGATGACCGTCGCGTAGATGCCGTTGAGCAGGGCCAGCCCGTAGGTCATGCCGAACGCTCCGGCGGCGACCACGGTCACCGAGGGCCGCAGGCCGGTGACGACGCAGGCGGCGGCGAGGCCGAGGGCGGCCAGCAGGACGCCGCGCAGGCGCATCCGGCGCGGCCCTCCCCAGACCAGCAGGGTGAGGCCGCCGAGCACGGCGCCCAGGCCGGCCGCGGTGGATACCCAGCCGGCCGCGGCGGTCGAGGAGAAGGAGAGCACCAGCGGAGTGATGAGCAGGAAGAGCGGTGAGAGGAAGATGTTCAGCGCCGCGAACCAGAACAGCATGGCTCTGAAGTGCCGGCTTCCCAGAGCCCGTTGGAAGCCCGCCCGGATTTCGGCGCCGACGCTCTCGCGGCGGGTGGCCGCCATCACGTCGGGGAAGCGCACCGCCAGGGTGACACCGGTGGCGACCAGGTAGCTGACGACGTCGAAGACGAGGATGCCGCCGAGGCCGATCACGTGCAGGATTCCGACGGCGATCAGCGGTACGAGGAACTGGGCGAGGCCGAAGGCCATCTGGACCACACCGTTGGCGCGTCCGAGGAAGCGCTTGGGCACCAGCTGCGGTACCGCCGAGCCCCAGGCGACGCGCTGGAAGGCGAGTGCGGCGGAGAGCAGGGAGATCATCACGTAGCAGTGCCAGATCTCCAGCGAATCGCCGAGGTAGAGCGCCAGCAGGGCGGCCTGGGTCAAGCCGGCCGCGACGTCGCCCCACAGCATGACCCGGCGGCGGTCGCCGCGGTCGACGATGGCGCCGGCCAGCGGGGCGACCACGATGCCGGGTACCAGGCCGAAGGCGGCGAGCATGCCGAGCTGGAACAGCGAGCCGGTCTGCAGGTAGATCCAGATCGGCAGGGCGAACTCGGTGAGGGCCGAGCCGATCATCGAGAGCTGCTGGCCGGTGGCGATGGCCAGGAAGCGGCCCATGGTCGGGCGGACCGGGCGGCGCACGCGTGCCTTCCGGGACTTCCCCGGCTTCCCGGGTCCGGGACCGGATTCGGGGCCGGGTTCGGAGCCGGGTTCGGGGTCGGATTCCGGCTCGGGGGCGCGATCCGTCCCGGTGGCGTCGCGGGAGAGGCCGGCCAGCCACCAGGTGGCGTCGGCGGTGTGCTCGTGGCGCGCCTCCTCGCCCGCGGCGATCGAGCGGTGCACCCCGGTCAGGATGTCGGCCAACTCCTCGGCGCGGTACTTGAGGTAGAAGTGCCCGGCCTCGTCCAGGACCACCACGGCGGCGGTCCCGGTGATCCGGTGCCACTCGCGGAACCGCTCCTGGTAGAACTCGGTCGCGGGATCGCGGTCGCCGCAGACGGCGATCACCGGCGCCGTGATGGCGCCGCCCTCGCTCTCGTACAGCTCGCCGAAGTAGCGTTCGGCGCCCTGGGTGCCGACCCGGCGGTTGTGCACGATCAGCCGCAGCTGGTCCTCGTCCACCTCGTCCACGTCCAGCCCCGCCGCGGCCAGGGCGTTGATCATGCCCTGGTCGCTGCGCAGGCGGGTGGCCAGTTCGGCGAAGCGCTCGGCCATCGCGGCGCCGCGGCCCTTCGGACGGGCGAACGGGAAGATGCCCCCGAGGTGGACGGCGTCGATCTCCCGGCCGGCCGCCTCCACCCGGCGGGCGATCTCCACGGTCAGCCGGACGCCGACCCCGCAGTGCCCGTAGAGCACCAGTGGTCCGGCCACGTTCGTGACGATCTCCTCGGCGCAGAGCCGGGCGACCTCGTCGATGTCCATCGCCTCCTCGCCCAGCTCGTGCCCGGGGACGGCGATGGAGTGCAGGGCCCAGTCCGCCGGCATGGCGTCGGCGAGCGGCTTGTAGATCAGTGCGCTGCCGCCGCCGTAGGGGGCGCAGACCACGGTGGCGGCCGCCTCGCGGCGTTCGGGGGTGAGCAGGTGCAGCAGCCGGCGCGGGCCGCGGTCCGCCTCGGGGGTGGCCACCAGCTCGGCGAGCCGGCGGACCGTCGGGTGCTTGAAGAGGTCCATCACGCCGACCGGGGTGGCCAGGTCGGGGAAGGCCCGGCGCATCTTGGCGACCACCTGGGTGGCGAGCAGGGAGTGGCCCCCGAGCTCGAAGAAGTCGTCCAGCGCGCCGACCCGCGGGAGGTCCAGCAGGTCCGCCCACATGGCGGCGATCACCTGCTCGGTCACGCCCTCGGGGTCGACGTGTGCGCCGGCGGCCGGGCCGTCCGCGGGCGCCGGCAGCGCCTTGCGGTCGACCTTGCCGTGGGCGAGCAGCGGCAGTCGCTCCAGCACCACGTAGCGGGCCGGGACCATGTAGTCCGGCAGGACCTCGCCGAGGGCGGCGCGCAGTTCGGCGGCGGCCGGAGGTTCGCCGCCGGCGGGGCGCTCCAGGTAGGCGACGAGGTTCTGCTTGACGCCCTCGCCGCGGGCCAGGACCACCGCCTGGGTGATCCCGGGGAGGGCGGTCAGCGCGGCCTCGATCTCGCCGGGCTCGACCCGGTAGCCGCGGACCTTGATCTGGTCGTCGCCGCGGCCGAGGTACTCCAGGGTTCCGTCCGTGCGCCAGCGCGCCAGGTCGCCCGTGCGGTACATCCGCGGGCCGCCCTTGACCGGGGCGTCCCGGTCGGTGGAGGACGGGCCGGTGGAGGACGGGTCGGCCGTGGCGAGCTCCGCCCCGGACGGCGTCGCCCCGGACGGGTCGGCGTACGGATCGGCGTACGGATCGGGCAGGAAGCGCTCGGCGGTCAGGTCCGGCCGCCCGAGGTAGCCCCGGGCCAGCCGGTCCCCACCCAGATACAGCTCACCGGTGACGCCCGGCGGAACGGGACTGCGGGCCTCGTCCAGCACGTAGCAGCGCCCGCCGGCGAGCGGGCTGCCGATCGGGGTGCTGCCCGGCGCGTTCAGGCCGTCGGCGGTGACCTCGTGGACGGTGATCCCCACCGTCGCCTCGGTCGGCCCGTAGTGGTTGAACACGGCGCACCGGCCCAGTGCGGCGATGCCCGCCGCCCAGGACCAGCTGCTGGCCTCGCCGCCGAGGACCAGCGTGCGGCGCGGCAGCAGCCGCTCGAGCGGTGCGTCGGCGGTCAGCGCGGCCAGGTGGGACGGCGTCATCTTCAGGTGGTCGATGCCGGCCCGCTCGATCTCCGCGGCCAGTTCCACGCCCGCGATCCGGCGCGGCAGCAGGTGGACCCGGCCGCCGGTGGTGAGCGCCAGGTAGAGCATGGTCATGCTGAAGTCGAAGGCGAGCGACTGCAGCAGTCCGTAGGAGGCCCCGGGCTCGATCCGCAGCCGTTCGCCCGCGCCCGCGAGGTAGTTGAGGATCTGGCGGTGCTGTACGGCGACGCCCTTGGGCGTACCGGTGGAGCCCGAGGTGTAGATCACGTACGCCAGGTGGTCGGGGCCCGAGACCTCCTCCAGGGGCGTCCCGTCCCCCTCCGCCGCGTTGCCGTCCTGGCTGTCGCAGCGGTCCCCGTTGTCGCCGGTCAGCAGGTCGACGGCCGGGTGGTCGCCGAACCGCGGTCGCAGTACGGCGTCGGTGATCAGGACCCTGGCTCCGGCATCGGCCACCAGGTGGGCGAGCCGGGCCGGGGGCTGCTCGGGGTCGAGCGGCAGGTAGCCGCCGCCGGCCTTGAGCACGGCGACCAGGGCGATCGCCAGCTCGGGGGACTGCTCCAGGCAGACGGCCACCCGGTCGTCCGCCCCCACGCCCAGCGCCCGCAGGCGCCGGGCCATGGCAGTGGCGCGCCGGTCGAGGTCGCCGTAGGTGAGCGTGCGGTCCTCGAAGACCAGCGCGGGCGCCTCCGGTGTCCGGTCCGCCGTCCGGGCCAGCGCCTGGGTGAGTGTGGCGGGACCTCCCTGCGGCAGCGCGGGACCGGTGGCCCAGGTCTCCAGCACGGCCGTCCGCTCGGCCGCGTTCAGCAGTGGAAGCCGGTCGACCGGCAGTGCGGGATCGGCGATACCGGCCGCGGTCAGCAGCTCGAACCGCTCGGCGAGCCGCTCGACGGTGCCGGCGTCGAAGAGGTCGGTGCGGTAGGTGAACAGACCGTAGAGGCCGCCGTCCGGCTCCTCGCGCATGTAGAGGGCGAGGTCGGCGTGGGTGGTGGTGGCTTCGTAGCCGAAGCCCTCGGAGTAAAGGCCGGCGGTGGGGGTGGTGGCGCGGTCGCCGTAGTTCTGGAAGGCGAAGGTGGTCTGGAACACGGCGGCGCGGCTGACGTCGCGTTCCACCGCGAGATCGCCGACCATCTGCTCGAACGGCACTTCCTGGTGCGCGTACGCGTCGAGCGTGGTCTCGCGGACCCGGCTGATCAGCCGGCCGAAGTCGAGGTCGGCGGAGAGCCTGGCGCGGATCGGCAGCATGTTGACGAACGCTCCCACCACGCCTTCGAGTTCGTGGTGGAGACGGCCGGCGACGGCGGAGCCGACGGCGAAGTCGCGCTGGCCGGAGTGCCGGCCCAGCAGAGCCTGGAACGCGGCCATCAGCACCATGTACGTGGAGGCGCCGTAGGACCGTGCCAACTCGGCTATCCGGCGCGAAAGTTCGGAACTCCAGTGGAACTCGGTCGCGGCCCCGCCGAAGGTGAACACCGGTGGCCGGGGACGGTCGGAGGGCAGCTCCAGGGCCGGGACGCCGTCGAGTTCGGTGCGCCAGTGCTCGCGCGAGGCGGCGAGCTGCCCGCTCTCCAGACGGTCCCGCTGCCAGGCCGCGTAGTCGCCGAACTGGACGGGGAGCGCGGGGAGTTCGGCCGGGGCGCCGTGGGCGTGGTGGGCGTAGAGGAGGTCGAGCTCTCGGTTGAGGAGGTCGATCGACCAGCCGTCGCAGATGATGTGGTGCATCACCAGGGCCAGTACGTGGTCGTCCTCGGCGATCCGGACCACCAGGGCACGCAGCAGCGGGCCGGCCTGGAGGTCGAAGGGTTCGGCGATCAGCGCGCCGAGTTCGGAGGCGGCACGCGCCTGCGGATCCGGGTCCGCCACGGCGTCCAGGTGCTGGGCGGCGAACGGTGCCGGATCGGCCACCCGGACCTCGGCGGTGCCGGCCTCGGTGGTGCGGAAGGTCATCCGCAGGCTCTCGTGCCGGGCCACCAGGTCGGTCAGCGCGGCGTCCAGCGCGGCGCGGTCGAAGGGGCCCCGGAGCCGGCGGGCCGGCGCCAGCGTGTAGGCCGTGGAGCCGGGAGCGAACTGGTCCATGAACCAGAGCCGTTCCTGGCCGCTGGACAGCGGAGGTGCGGTGTCCACCGGGCGGGGGTCCACCACCCGCGCGGGGGCCGCGGCGCCGCGCAGTCGCTGGCTGAGGAGGGCGCGCTTGGCTGCGGACCAGTCGGCGGGCAGGTCCTGGGTATCCGTCATCGAGTTCCTGTTCGGGCGTACGGCGGAGGAAGGCGGGGGAAGGCGGGGGAATCGGAGAGTGCGGCCGGCCCGGCCCGGGCCGGGCCGGGCAGGGCCGAGTGGCCTGTGCCCGGCGTACGGGGGCGCAGGGCCTACAGGCGCTCGCGGACGGCGGCGGCGATGCCGGCCGGGGTCGGGACGTCGAAGAACACGTCGAAGTCCAGTTCCACGCCGAGCGCGTCGCGGATTCGGGAGGCGATCTGGATCACCGTCAGCGAGTGCCCGCCGAGATCGAACAGGTCATCCTCGGGGCCGACGTCGGGCAGGTTCAGCACCTCGGCCCAGATCCGGCGGACCGTTCCGGTCGTCTCGTCGCCCGCATCGGTGTCGGTGTCGACACCGGCGTCCGCGTCGGCGGCCTGGGGCGCCGGAGCCTCGCGCGGCGGGACCGGCAGGGCCCGCCGGTCCAGCTTGCCGTTCGGGGTGAGGGGCAGACGGTCCATGGTGAGCCAGCGCTGCGGGACCATCGCGGCCGGCAGCGTGCGCATCAGGTGGTCGCGCAGTTCGGCGGGGGCGGGCGGCCGGGCGCCGGCGGCCGGGACCAGGAAGCCGGCCAGGAACGGCTCGCCGTCTTCCTCGGTGCGGACGGCCACGGCGGCCTGGGCCAGGGCCGGGTGCTCGAGCAAGGCGGACTCGATCTCGCCGAGTTCGACCCGGTGGCCGCGGATCTTGACCTGGTCGTCGATCCGGCCGAGGAACTCGAGTTCGCCGTCGGGCGTCCGGACGGCGCGGTCTCCGGTGCGGTAGAGCCGGGCGCCGGGCGGGCCGAACGGGCTCTGCACGAAGCGTTCGGCGGTGAGTTCAGGTCGGCCGAGGTAGCCGTGAGCGACCCCGTCCCCGCCGATCAGCAGTTCTCCGGGGATGCCGAGCGGGGTGGGCCTCAGCTGCTCGTCGACGATGTAGACCTGGGTGTTGGCGATCGGGGCGCCGATCCTGACGTGCTCGGGCGCGGAGGGGAGTTCCGAGCAGGTGGACCAGATGGTGGTCTCGGTGGGCCCGTACACATTGAACAGCCGGGCCGTGCGCGCCCGCAGCTCACGGGCGAGCGGCAGCGGCAGCGCCTCGCCCCCCGCCAGGCCGGTGACGGAGCCGAGCGCGTCGGCCGCGCTCCCCGCCGTGAGCATCACCCGCCATCCGGACGGGGTGGCCTGTACGTGGGTGACGCCCTCGGCGCCGATCAGCGCGAGCAGGCCGGGTCCGTCGACGGCGAGGCCGTCCGGGGCGAGGACCAGGCGGCCGCCGGTGATCAGCGGCAGGTAGAGCTCCAGCGCGGAGATGTCGAACGAGAGCGAGGTCAAGCCGAGCCAGGCGTGCCGGGGGCCCGAGGAGAGGCGGTCGGCGAAGGAGGTGAGCAGGTTCACCAGGGCCCGGTGTCCGACCGCGACGCCCTTGGGGCGGCCCGTGGAGCCGGAGGTGTAGAGGACGTACGCCACGTCGTCCGGACCGGGGGCCGCCTCGGGGGTGGCCTCCGGGGTGGCCTCCGGGGCGGCCCCGGCCGGTTCCTGCGCCGACGGCGCCGGGAGCCGTAGGACGGCAGGAGCCGCGGCGGCGACCAGGGGAGAGGGCTCGCGGTCGGCGAGCACCAGGACGGCTCCGGAATCGCGCAGGACGAGGGCGAGGCGCTCGGCCGGATAGCCGGGGTCCAGCGGCAGGTACGCCGCGCCGGTGGCGAGGACGGCGAGCAGCGCGGCGGGCAGGTCGGCGGTACGGTCCAGGTGGAGGGCGACCAGGTCGCCGGGTCTGACCCCGCCGGCGCGCAGTGCCACGGCCAACTCGTCGGCACGGGACAGTAGTTCGCGGTAACCCACATGGCGGCCGGCGGCGCTGACCGCGATCGCCTCGGGGGTCGCGGCGGCCTGGGCGCGGATCAGGTCGAGCACGGTCCGGTCCGCCGGATAGGGGCGGGCGGTGGCGTTCGGCGTGCTGGTGACGGCGCGGAACTCGGCGGCGCCCAGGAGCGGCAGGTCGAGCAGCCGGGCGCCGGGGTCGGCGACCGCGCCGGCGAGCAGGGTGCTGTAGTGGCCGGCGATCCGGCGGGCGGTGTCCGGGGCCAGCACGGCCGGGTCGTACTGCAGGCTGAAGTCGATGCCGCCGTCGAGGGCGACTCCGGTCGTGGGGGCTTCGACGGCCTGGAGGTGGAGGGTGTTGCGGGCGGTGCGGTTGTGCACGGCCCAGGCGATCCGGGCACCAGTGCCGGCGAAGTCCGGGTCCGGGCCGCGCCGGCGGTATCCGAGCGACACCGCGGCCAGGCCGACGCGGGGGCCCAGCGCGGCTACGGCGGCGCCGAAGGGCACGCTGCGGTACGGGTAGCCGGCCCGCAACTCGGCCCGGACGGCGGCGGCGAAGGCGGTGAAGGACTGTGACGCGTCGTCCTCGGGCGCGTGGACGGGCAGCTCATTGACGAACAGGCCGATCTCGTCACGGAGTTCGGGAGTCCGGGTGGAGAACGGAACGGACACCGGGACCGCTTCGCCGCCGTATCGGCGCAGCAGCCCGTGCAGGGCCGTGAGCAGGAACTCGAAGACCGTGGTACCGCCGAGGTCGGCTGCGGCGGCCAACTCGGCGACCTCGGCGCCGGTGAGACGCCATTCGACCGTCTCGCCCGCTCCGGCGACGGTCGGGGTGCGCGATACGCCGGGCAGCACCGGCTCGGTGGCGGCGGCCCAGCGCGGCCCGTACCACTCGGCAGCCCTCTGGACGCTGCCCGGATCCGCGGCCGGCGCGGTCGGCGCGGTCGGCGCCGCCGGTGCGGTGGCCGGGGGAAGGGGGGCCTCACCGCGGTACGCGGCTGCGAGGTCCCTGGTCAGGACGTCCTTGGAGTTTCCGTCGAAGACCGAGTGGTGGGCGGTGAACAGCAGTTCGGCACTGCCGTCGGCGCGCTGGTGCAAGGTGAAGCGGCTGAGCGGGCCGGTCTCCAGGACGAAGGGACGAGCGGCCTCCTCTTCGAGCCGTTTCTCCAAGTCGGCCTCGTCCCCGGGTGCTTCGACGCACACCAGGTCGGGCCGCCGCGCCGCGGGCTCCTGCCACACCTGGCCGTCACGCTCGACCAGCCGGGCGAACAGGGCCGGATGACGCTCGGTCACAGCGTCCACGGCGCGGGCGAGCGCCGCCGTGTCGATCCGGTCGAAGGAGATCCGCACCGGCATGTGAAACGCCTCGCGGGCCAGTCCCAGCCGATCGGTGAGCCAGACGCCCTGCTGGGCCGGTGAGGCCGGGGTGCGGTCGGGCAGGGGGAGGACTTCGGACATTCGGCGGCTCACTTAGGACGTGGGAGCAGGGTGGAGGAGCAGCACGGGTGAGCGTGCGGACGCGGCATTGGGCACGGGCTACCGCACGTCGGGGCTTCGGAGGCCGACGACAGGCTGCGGAGCCCGGGTTCGCTGAGGTTCCGGCCTCTGTGTGGCGTCCGGCCCTCCCCCGGGGACCGGCCGACGGCCGTGAGTGGTCAGGACCGACGGGCATCCCGGGATTCCCCGGCACATCCGGTGGCTCGGGCCCCCGCCCGATGAAGACAATTGGTCCAGACCTGTCGAGAGATTCGCACAACGCCCATTCACCGTCAAGGGCCGTCCGCAGCCCGGAATCGGTCCCATGCGTGCGCCGATCTGTACCGGCGTCCGCCCAAACATCCCTAGGTGCGCTTCCCCTGAGGGATCGTCAGTGGCTGAAAATGAACGGTCGGACGGCGGGCCGGGCAGGGCCCGGGGAAGCCGTTCGGAAGACCCGCGACGTGATGCACGCAGTGTGACGGATGCCGTGTTGGTGGCGGCAGCCGGATGAGCCGTCCTGGCGGTCGCCGGCGGTCCCGATGAGGCCGGTGGAGGGCATCCGGCGGATGCCGGGCAGGGCGGAGCCGGTGGCCGAGTTCCGGTGCAGACCCTCTGCACCACCCCCGGGCCTGCGGGGAGGCCGGATGCGGCCGGAACGTAGAAGTCGGGATGCGATGCAGCCTCCCGTGCAGGTGTGGTGATGGTTACGCTGCGTTGAACAGGGTGGCATGCGGAGGGCGTGGGGAGAGTCAGGCTGGTACGCCCGCGCAATCCTTCTCCTTGTGGCCTGCCGCATGGCTCATCCACAGAACTACGTCACAGGTCCGAAGGGCCGAGACCGTCCCCGGTACACCGGCGCCGTCCCGCAGTGAGAGCAGCTGCTCGTGCAGCGCGTTGCCGTCCGCGGCCAGTGCGCCTTGCAGCGACAGCCAGAAGGACCGCGGTCGTCCGACTGCGCAGCGCACCACCTGGTCGTAGACCGGCAGAAGACGTGGACGCTTGCGCGCCAGAAGCTTGTTGGTCGTCACCCAGCCCAGCCCCCTCTGCCCTTCGAGGAGGTGCCAGGCCCGGTCGGCCGGGGATCCGGGCTCCAGCAGCCCGGGCTCCGCGTTCGCCATCTCGAGATCGGTGGGTATTCGGCCAAGCAGGACGGAAAGCTCCCCGGCGAGGGGGCCCTCCAGCAAGGCAAGTGCTGCCGCGGGCGGCACCTGAACGGACAGCGTCTGAACGGCTATCAGGTCTGCCGCAGTGACGACGTCGGCGATGTCCGCCCGGTCACCCCCACCGTCCAGGTGCTCGAAACGGGAGCCGGTGAAGGCGGGCGCGGCACCCTCGAGCTCGTCGTTGAAGTACCGCCTGAGGTCGGCGGCCGCGTCCGCGGTGGACAGCAGCGCACGCAACCGCTGCGCGAAGCCGGCAGATGTGATGGCAACTCTCCCTGTTCAGACCGGTGGTTGAGCGGCATCCTCGCGCAGTTCGCTGGTGTGGTCGGCTGTCCTGAGGGATGTCGCGGGTGGATGGCCGAGCGGAAGGCCCGGCGCCCGGGGTGGGCGCAGGGCCTCGTACAGCCGGTAGGAGGCGGCGTTGTCCGGCTGCGGTGCGTCGATCGCCGTGATCGTCCGCACGGTGAGGCCGTGCCCGGTCAGGAGGTCCTCCCACAGTCGGGGGGTGAGGACCCACATGTGGACGGGATGGGTCCGGGTGGTGCCCGGAAGTCGCAAGTTCTCCGGGCGCGGTGCGACGGCCGTCGAGGGGCCGGCGCCTGCGGAGTTGGTGTGCAACGCGGAGAACAGGAGGCGTCCGCCGGGCCTGACGGCGTTGGCCAGTGCGGGAAGGAGCCGGTGGGGGTCCAGGTAGGGCAGGCCGTTGACGGAGTAGATCAGGTCGTAAGGGGCCGCGTCCCGCAGGTGGGAGACGGCATCGGCGCAGACGAAGCGGAGCCCGGGAGTGCTCGGGTACCGGGTGACCGCGCGCTGGTGCTGGGTGGAGGAGGCATCGACGGCGGTGACCTCGGCGCCCAGGGCGGCCAGGCGTGCGGCATGGCGGCCCAGCCCGCTGCCGAGGTCGAGGACGCGAAGCCCCCTCACGTTCCCGAGGCTCTCGATGCCGGGCCCGGTGTCCGCGATGCCCCAGTCCCACCGCTCGATCTCCGGAAGGTCCGGGCACGCGGTCAGCTGGTGCGCCCCGTAAGCGGTCCAGATCTCGGCGGTCCGCGCCTCGACGTCCATCAACATGTCCTCCAGCAGGGTGGGTCGGGTCAGGGGCGCAGGGCGTAGCAGCGGAGTACGTCGAGGTCGTGGGTCCGGACGACGGACCAGCCCGCGGTGAGGAGCTCGGCCTCGGCCGGGCTGATCCCGAGGCCTTGCAACGGGTCGGTGTCCTTCCGGCGGCCGGCGATCTCGGCGACCACCCAGAAGACCCCGCCGGGTACCAGGAGACGGCGGACGCGGTGGACGAACGCCCCCTTGTCGTCGAGCCACCGGTAGACCAGGCGGCAGGTGATGGCCGGGTACGCGGGCTCCGGCAAGGCGCTCAGGCCGCCGGCCCCGATGTCGGCGCATCTCCACAGCGGTCCGGGCCCGTCCGCGGAATCCCGGGCGGCGGCGAGTGCGAGGGCGCTCGGGGAGCAGTCGATCCCGGTGGCCCGGTATCCCAGCTGGTGGTGGAGGTGGCGGGTCAAGGCTCCGTCGCCGCAGCCGATGTCGAGGGCAGGCCGTCCCCGGCCGGGTCCGAGGTGCGCGTCGAGCAGCCGTGTCTCCGGGTCGTCGAGCCGGCGGTACCGGCGGCCTTGGGCCCAGAAGGGATCCCAGTACGCGGCGGTCGAGGTGCCCGTCATGAAGCTCCTTCGCGGGATGCGCTCATCGGTGCCCCTGGCTCGGCGTTCGGATGCTGTCGTGAGGTCAACGACGGCCCCGGTCCTTCGAACGCACGTTTTTCGGACGGCCGGGAAATCCCGGAACGGCGGGCGCGGCGGACGGTGGGAACTACACCGACCCGTCTCCCGCAACGGCACTGACGCAAAGGGACCTTGGCCGAATCGCGGAGGTTCCCCAGCCCCCCGGCGGCGGACACGTACCGGCCGGGATCTGACGTGGTCGCGGCCGGTACGGCCTCCCCGCCCCCCGCGCCGCGGACGTCGCGGGGGAGGGGCGGGGAGGGCGCGGAGGGAGTGGGTGGAGCCCTGAACGGGGTCAGCGGCCGGTCGGGGCGAAGAGGCGGCGCCAGGTCTCCGGGCCCGGGTACCCGTCCGCCTCCGCGCCGCGCCAGCCCTGTGCCCGCTGGAAGGCTTCCACGTTGCGCCGGTCGCTTTCGGACCAACGGGGCCCGGGACCTGCGGAGTAGTGCCGCCCGTAGCCGCGCTCCACGAGGCGGCGGCCCAGTCGGGTCACGTGGTCATCGGCCTGACCGGGGCGGAAGTACTGCCTGCCGGGGAAGGCGGGGCCGGTCGCGGATCCGTCGCCCGCGGAGGGAATGTTCCGCCCCTTGCCGCCGGTGAGCAGGGCCCAGGTGGCCGGCCCCGGGATCCCGTCGGCCTCGGCACCGCGCCACCCCTGCGCCTCCTGGAAGGCCTTGGTCGCGGCCTGGTCCGCGGGGCCCCACACGCGTCCCGGCCCGGAGGCGTAGAAGCGGCCGCCGCCGCGCGCCACGAGCATCTCGCCGAGCCGGGTGACGTGGGCGTTGTCGGCTCCGGGGCCGAAGGCGCGCGCCCCGGGGAACGCGCCGGTACCCTCCCCGCCACCGCCTTCGCGCAGGCCCGTGTAGCGGTAGGCGACGTAGCGCGAGGAGTTGTTCCAGTACGCGTACGGGTTCGTGCGCTTCAGGGTGTGCGGCCGGGTCTGCTCGTAGGCGGTGTAACGCGTCATGGACCCGTCGGCCCAGCCGCCGAAGAGCACCACATGGGATCCCGCGCCCGGATCGGACGGGTTGTGGAACAGCAGCATGTCGCCGGCCCGCAGCTCGGACGTGGATATGCGCTGCCCGAACCGGTCCAGGCTGCCGGTCCACTGGTTGGAACCGAGGCCCCAGGCCATCGACACGAAGCCGGAGCAGTCCGTCCGGTAGCCGTTGCGGTAGGCGTTCATGCTGTACGGAACCTGCGCGTCGACCCACTGCTGTGCCCGGCGCATGATGTCCGCACGGGTGGTGGTGGTCGCGGCGGCCGCGGTGGCGGCCCCCGGCGCGCCCAGGCGCTTCGCCGAGTCCCGCACCAGTGGGCCGGACGGTCCCTGCGGAGTGGACTGCGTGCCGTCGGGGAACGGGGTGCGCCCCGTCTCGACGGCCTGTGCGGCTGCGGCGATCCCCGGTGTGACGGCCAGGCCGCACGCTCCGGCGACGGTGGCGACGGCCAGTGCCCGGACCCGCCCGCGCGGCGTGTGCCGGGCGGCGGTGGAGCGGCGCTCGGAACGGCACCCGGGGCAGGGGCAGTCCGCCGCGGGCCGTATCTCGGTGAAGGCGATCAGGGGCATGAGTGGCAAATCCCTCCATGTAGGGGCATAAATACCTAAGTCGATCATGCTCCATGGTGGGCCGGGAGGGGCTCAGATCCCGCGCGGCGATGTCCGGCATGTCGGACGGGCCGCCGGGCCGTACTCGGCGCGGCGGTCCTGGAAATGGACGCGGCGTCCCCGGGGGAGCGCGGGATTCGACATTCGGGCGATGCCGGGGATCGGGCGGGCCGGGCATGATCCTTTGCCGAAGCCCCTTCCCGACGACGAAAGTACGCATCATGTCGACCACCATCACCGTCCGCGCGGTCCGCGACGCGGACTTCCCGCAGTGGCGCGCCCTGTACCGCGGCTACGCGGACTTCTACCGGGTCGAGCAGACAGAGGAGGCCGCCGCACGCGTGTGGACGTGGGTGAACGACCCTGCCCACGAAGTGAACGCCCTCGTCGCCGAGGACGGGGACGGCCGGCTGATCGGCCTGGCGCACTACCGTCCGTTCGCCCGTCCCCTGTCGGCCACCACCGGCGGGTACCTGGACGACCTGTTCGTCGACCCCGCACACCGCGGATCCGGCGCCGCCGATCGGCTGCTCGCGGCCCTGGGCGAGATCGCCGCCGAACGCGGCTGGAGCGTCGTCCGCTGGATCACGGCCGACGACAACCACCGCGCCCGGGCCAAGTACGACCAAGTGGCCACTCGTACGATGTGGGTCACCTACGACATGGCTCCGGCCAGCTGATCGAAGGGCGTCGCCCGAGGGCCGGACGGCCGGGGCCCGGACCGGCCGTGTTCCGGACCGGCCGGGTCCCGGGCGGCCGACGGCCCGGCCGCGGAGCGCTCGTGCAGGCGTCCGCGGCCGGGCCGGGTCAGTCGGTCTGAGGCGGGGCCGTCAGCTTCCGGCCGACAGGTTGCCCGACAGGACCGGGATGTTGTCCAGGATGTGGGAGAGCGCCTCGTCTCCCTTGGCCTGGGTGGAGTTCTCGGTGCACTGCTGGTTCTGCGGGTTGGACAG
Source organism: Streptomyces sp. NPDC006487 (assembly GCF_042870555.1). Classification (NCBI taxonomy): domain Bacteria; kingdom Bacillati; phylum Actinomycetota; class Actinomycetes; order Kitasatosporales; family Streptomycetaceae; genus Streptomyces; species Streptomyces sp. NPDC006487. The sequence continues at coordinate 265,180 of NZ_JBIAHN010000005.1, read as the reverse complement.
GACGTTGATGTCCTGGACGCCCACGTTCGCGAGGATGGCGACGAGCGACTGCGCGTTGACCTTGACCGGCAGACCGATGCACGGCTTGTTCAGCGTGCCCTGGACCGCGGAGAGCTGGGGGCTCATCGCGCCGTGGGTCTTCTGGTTGCCGTACGCCTGCACGGCACCGTTGCCGTTGACGGTGTTGATCCCGTTGTCATTGCCGATGGCCATGGCCGGAGCGGCCATGGCGCCGCCGGCGCCGATCGCGGCGGCCGTGGTGACTGCGGTGACCATCATCTTCTTCAGCATTACCTGGAAATCCTTCGTTGGAGCGGGGCGGTACCCGTTGGTTGTTCCGCCCTGGGAACGCCTGTGGCCGGCACACGTGGCGGTAAGTCACCCGTTTGCACGCAGGACGGACCCGCTCGACGGACGGGCCGGCACACCGCACTTCGCCCCGCCGGAGCGCACCGCCGACGCGCGCCCGCTCAGAACACGCAGGTCGCGCCCATCGGGGTACCGGTGCGCCGGGCGTCCATCCAGGCGATGGCATCGTCCAGCGGGCCGTCGCTGATGGTGTGCCCCTGGTCGGGGTAGTACGCGAACTCCAGACTGACCCCCTTGTCACACAGTTCCCGGGCGAGTGTCTGGTTGAGGTTGCTCAGCACGTCGTTTCCGCCCTGCGGCAACAGCACGGGCACCTTGACGGCGACTTCACCCGTGGCGCTGGCCTTGAGGGCGGCGTTGAGCGGTCCCAGATCGGCGCCGGGCCGGAGGATGTCGGTCGCGGGCGGGAGATCGGAGTCGCCGGCCATGCAGGGCTGTGTCCAGACTCGCTCCGCCGCGGCCAGGCCCGCGGGGGTGAGGAGGTCGGCGGGCTTGACCGCCGGGTCGGCCGCCGAGGCCCCGTCGATGAGCGTCAGCAGGATCCCGGTGTAGGGGGTGGCGGTCTCGTTCTGCGCCGCGAACAGGGCGGGCATCCACTCGAATCCGACCGCCGGTGCGTTGGCGACCACACCCTTGAGGTCGATGTCCGGGGCGTACTCGGCGGCGTGGTGCGCGCTCCACAAAGCCGCGTGCCCGCCCTGCGATCCACCGTAGACGAGCGCGGTCGCGCCCGCCCCGGGGTCGATCCCGCGGGCGGCGCGGAGCATGTCGAGGGTGGCGTACGCGGCGGACCTGCCATTCAGGTACGGGTGTCTGACCCCGGTCACCCCCAGTCCGATGTAGTCGGGCTGCACGACGAGGAAACCGCGCGCGAGGAGCTTCGCGACCGAGCTGCCGTCCTCCAGGCCGGCGAAGGCGGGCATGCGGGACGGGGCGCACGCCGAGCCGATGCCCATGGTGCCGTGGTCCACGGCGGCGACGGGCCGTCCGCCCGCGGGTGCGGGGCCGTCGGGAACGGTCACCAGCCCGCTCGCGGCCACCGGCTCGCCGTCGGTTCCGGTGCTCAGGTACATCACAAGAAAGGTGCGCGACGGCAGCGTCAGCTTCGCTTCCGGCGGCGCGTACGGGCGTTGGCGGATCACAGTGCCGGGCTTGCCCGGGGGCAGCGGGTTCGGCGGGTCGTAGAACGCGTCGCCCTCGGGCACGGGTGCCGACACGGTCGGTCGCTCGGGGACCTGGTGCCCACCGTTGCGGGTGCAGCCCGACAGTGTCAGTGCCACGGCGATCACACCGACGGCGGCCCAGCGGACTGCCCGGACCGGCCTTGCCGCACGATTGCCGCGTCCGTAACAGCTGCGCGGCGTATGGATGTTGCTGGGCCGTGCGGAACGCTCCGGGTCCATGCGCGAGACGCTAGCCGCGTTCGCTTTCAACGTCCATGCTCTCCGGCCGGTCGGCCGGCGGTGGCGGCGCGCGCGACCCGGCCCTCCCCGGGGAGGGGGAGGGCCGGGTCGCCGTCTGCGTGAGGGAAGGATCAGGAGACGCAGCAGAGGGACTGGCCGGTACCGAAGCCGTAGCAGTCGATGCGGCGCGAAGCGGTCCCGGTCAGACCCGAGTTGTCGGTCACCGTCAGCTCGGCGGTGTAGCCGCGCTGCCCGGCCGGGTAGCGGTGGGCGACGGTGGCGCCGGCGCCCGTGGTGGAGTCGCCGAACTTCCACCTGTACGAGGCGATCGAGCCGTCGGAGTCCTTGGAGGCCGAGGTGTAGAAGGAGCAGGAGGCGGCCGAAGCCGAGCACTGGGCCGCGAAGTCCGCGACCGGCTCACCGGGCTGGGTGGGCGTGCCGGGCTTCGTCACGTTCAGGAACTTGTTGGGGGATCCCGAACCGGCCCCGGTCACCACACCCGACTGCGCGTTGTCCACGAGCGCGTCGCGCACCTGCTGCGGGGTGGCGTCGGGGTGCGCCGAGAGGTGGATCGCCGCTGCTCCCGCCGTGTGCGGAGTGGCCGTCGAGGCGCCGCTCATCGTCTGCGTGCCCCCGCCCATCTTGGTGGAGACGATGGAGCCGCCGGGGGCGAACAGGTCCAGGCAGGAGCCGTAGTTGGAGAAGCCGGAACGGGCGTCGTTGCTGTCGGTGGAGCCGAGGGTGATGGCCGCGGGCAGCCGAGCCGGGCTGGTGTTGCACGCGTCCTTGCCGTCGTTGCCCGCGGCGACGGCCACCGGGATGCCCGCGCTGATGACTCCGGCCACGGCGTCGTCGAGCGCGCACGAGCCGCGTCTTGCCGATCCCGGCCTCGCCCTCGATCAGCACCACGGCGGGCGGCCGGGCCAGCGCGGAACGCATCGCCCGAATCTCCGCATCCCGTCCGACCAGCACCGATGCGCCCATCCCCGCAGTCATGCGGGTGGAGTCTACGCAGCACCGCAGACCCCGGTAGGGGTCCCGGCAGCCCCGCGCCGGCGGCGCGACACCCAGCACCTGGCCGGTACGTACGCGCAGCTCGGAGCGCGGGGCTTCGGCTGATCGGGCTAAGGTGCGGCCCCATGAGCGACCACAACAGCCGGACCGGATCAGCAGACATCCCGCTCCGCACACGTGCGGCCGGCCTCCTGCTAACGGCTTCGGTGCTTCTGCTGAGCGGCTGCACGGACGGTGACGGCCAGTCGGACAAGTCGGCAGCCACCCCTGACCCGTCGCCGTCCGTGTCCGCCACGCCCTCACCCTCGCCGACGGAGTCGTTCAGCTCTCCGCCGTTCCCCGGTCCCGGCGCTGATGTGATCATGAGCAAGGTCGCCGGGCGGTGGGGCATGGAGGTTCACCGTTCGGGCCGCTACGGGCAGGGACCGTACGAGGCCAAGCGGATCCTTCCGGAGGGGTTCACGCTCTGGGTGCGGGCGAACAGCGATGACGACGGCCGGGCGCATCGCGTCGAGTGCATGGCCCTGAACTCGACGTCGGAGAAGGTCGCGACCACCCTGGCGGAGTGTGCGGACATCGTGCTGGACGGAAAGGCGACCGCACGGCAGAAGAAGTGGATCTCCGCGCAACTCGCCATCGCCGACGCCCCGGACGGCCCGAAGGAGTCCGTCGACACCCTCACCGACAACGGATTCGCGATGCGGCTCGTCGCGCGCATCACCGGGAACATCCTGACCATCACGCCCACCGCGTAGCCGGGCGGGCGGACGGACCCGGCCCGGCCCGGCAGGTGCCGGGTCGGGCCGGCAGGTGCCGGGTCGGGCTGGGCCCGTGCGGAGGCGTCAGCGCAGCGGGGTGAAGTCGCGCGAGGCGATGTACCCGGGTCGGCGCACCGGGGCGGCGAAGGGCTTCGACGGGCGGTTCTCGACGCTGTTGAATACGAGGAACACGTTGCTGCGCGGGTAGGGCGTGATGTTGTCACCCGACCCGTGCATCGCGTTGCAGTCGAACCAGGTGGCCGAGCCGGCCTTGCCGGTGAAGAGCTTGATGCCGCAGGCCGAGGCGAACGTGGTCAGTGCCTCGTCCGACGGGGTGCCCGCATCCTGCATCCGGAGGGACTTCTTGTAGTTGTCCTTCGGCGTCGCACCGGCACAGCCCAGGAAGCTCCGGTGGGAGCCGGGCATGATCATCAGGCCGCCGTTGGTGGTGTAGTTCGGCGTCAGGGCGATGGACACCGACACGGTGCGCATGTGCGGCAGACCGTCCTCCGCGTGCCAGGTCTCGAAGTCGGAGTGCCAGTAGAAGCCGCTGGCGCCGAAACCCGGCTTGACGTTGATCCGGGACTGGTGCACGTACACCTCGGAGCCCAGGATCTGCCGCGCGCGCCCCACGACGCGCGGATCTGCGGCGAGGGCCGCGAACACCTCGCTGATCCGGTGGACTTCGAAGACGGAGCGCACTTCCCGGGACTTCGGCTCCACGATGGACCGGTCGTCGGCCAGCGTCGAGGGGTCACGGAGCAGCCGGTCCATCTCGGCCCGGCACACCTCCGTCTCGTCGGGCGCGATGAGTTCCTCGACGGACAGGAACCCGTCGCGCTCGTAGCTCTCCAGCTCGTGGGCCCATATCGGGCCCGGCGTACCGGGCTCGGACCAGACGACGGGGTCCGCGCGGCCGGTGAGCACCTCCTCGGGGCCCCGGGTCGGATACAGGTCGTTCACCGTGCGTGTGGGTGCGGAGGTCATGGCGGTGCCTGCCTCTCCTCTCTGGATCTTCTGTGGTCCGTGCGTTCTGGTCTGTGCGTTCTGGTCCGTGCGTTCTCGCGTACGTCAGCCGCGGTCGGGCTCGGTGAGCAGCGGGTACACGCCGTTCTCGTCGTGGTCCTCCCGGCCGGTCACGGGCGGGTTGAAGACGCACAGGCAGCGGAACTCGTGCGTCACGCGCAGGGTGTGCCGCTCGTGGCCGTCGAGGAGGTACATGGTTCCCGGCGTGATCGTGTACGTCAGGCCCGTCTCCTCGTCGGTGAGCTCGGCCTCGCCCTGCGTGCAGACCACGGCCTCCACGTGGTTCGCGTACCACATGGACGTCTCGGTGCCGGCGTACAGGACGGTCTCGTGCAGGGAGAAGCCGACGCGTTCCCCGGCCAGGACGATGCGCTTGCTCTCCCAGGTGCCGGATGCCGCCCTGACGTGGCGGTCGGTTCCCTCGAGGTCCCGGAACGATCGGACGATCATGGTGGTGCCCTTCGTGTGGGTGGCGGGTGGCGGTGTGCCGGTCAGGCGGTTTCGCGGACGGATCGGGCGAGGATGCCGAGGCCCTCGTCGAGTTCGTCGCCGGTGACCGTGAGCGGCGGGAGCAGCTTCACGACCTCGCCCACGGGGCCCGAGGTCTCGACGAGGAGCCCGTGCTCGAAAGCCCTCTGGCACACTGCTGCAGCGCGCTCCTTGTGGGCGAACTCGAGGCCCCAGACCAGGCCGCGACCCCGGTACGTCGCGCCCGGCCGGGCGTGTTCGCCGCAGAGCTCGCGCAGCGCGCTCTCGATCTGCGCGCCCTGGACGAGGGTCCGCTCGCGCAGGACGCCGTCGCCCCAGTAGGTCTCCAGGGCGGCCGTCGCGGTGACGAAGGCCGGGTTGTTGCCGCGGAAGGTGCCGTTGTGCTCGCCCGGCTCCCACAGGTCCAGTTCGGGCTTGAACAGGCACAGGGACATGGGGAGTCCGTAGCCGCTGATGGACTTCGACAGCGTGACGATGTCGGGTGTGATGCCCGCCTCCTCGAAGGAGAAGAACTCGCCGGTCCGGCCGCAGCCCATCTGGATGTCGTCGACGATCAGCAGCATGTCGCGGCGCCGGCACAGGTCCGCGAGGGCGCGGAGCCATTCCGCGCGCGCCACGTTGATCCCGCCTTCGCCCTGGATCGTCTCGACGATGACGGCCGCCGGGTGGTTGAGGCCGGAGCCCTGGTCCTCGAGCAGCCGCTCGAACCAGAGGAAGTCGGGGACCTTGCCTCCGAGGTAGTTGTCGAAGGGCATCGGGGTGCCGTGGACCAGGGGGACGCCGGCGCCGGCCCGTTTGAAGGCGTTGCCCGTGACGGCGAGGGAGCCGAGCGACATGCCGTGGAAGGCGTTGGTGAAGGACACGACCGACTCGCGGCCCTTGGCCTTCCGCGCCAGCTTGAGCGCCGCCTCGACGGCGTTGGTTCCGGTGGGCCCCGGGAACATCACCTTGTAGTTCAGTGCGCGCGGTTCGAGGACGTGGGACCGGAAGGTCTCGAGGAAGGCCCTCTTGGCGGTCGTCGCCATGTCGAGCCCGTGCGTGATGCCGTCCCGCTCCAGGTAGTCGAGCAGGGCCCGCTTCAGGACGGGGTTGTTGTGGCCGTAGTTCAGGGAACCGGCGCCCGCGAAGAAGTCCAGGTAGCCGGAGCCGTGTTCGTCGTACAGCCGGCTTCCCGAGGCGCGCTCGAAGACGACGGGCCAGGCACGGCAGTAGCTGCGCACCTCGGACTCCATGGTCTCGAAGACGGACAGGAGCGGCTCGGTCATGGTCAAGGGGAATCTCCAATGAGCGTGGGGTGGTGCGTACGGGGCGTTCGGCGCCAGGAGTTCGGCGCGAGATGTCCGGCCCGGGATCAGAAGTGGAGCGGCCCGATGCGGTGCAGGACCTCCGGGGAGTACCCGCGGTCCGGGAATTCCTCCGGGGCGAACAGCACGCTGCGCGTGAGCGTGGCGCCGTGCCGTGCGGCGTACGAGGCGAACAGGCGCTCCGACGCGAGGTTGCCGGGGGAGATGGTGGTCTCCAGGGAGCTCAGTCCGTGCTCCGCCGCCACCCGGGCGGAGAGGCCGTCGAGCAGGGCCCCGGCGATGCCCAGGCCGCGGACGGATTCGTCGACGGCGATCTGCCAGACGAGCAGGGTTTCGGGGCTGTCGGGCCGCAGGTATCCGCTGACGAATCCGACGGGACGCCCGGACGAGTCGCGGGCCACCGCGGAGGTGCCGGCGAAGTCACGGCACCAGAGCAGATAGCTGTACGCCGAGTTGAGGTCCAGCGTCCTCGAATCGCGGGCGAGGCGCCACAGGAGGCGGCCGTCACCGGGGCGGGGGCGGTCGATGCGAGTGGTCGAGGTGATCGAGCTGGTCGAAGCGGACGGAGTGGACGGAGTGGACGGCGGGGTCTTCCGGTAATGGGCCAGTTCTGCATGAGCAGTCATGCGGGCCGAAGTTACCCAGGGACGGAGCGGATTGCACGGGCCCAAGGGGTTACGAAGGGGGTGCTGATCGTGATAGGTGGAGGCGTCCTCCAGGGATCAGGAATGCAGGGGCAACGCGGCCGATGTTTCCTGAAATATGTGGATATCTCCACCCGACCCTCGAATTTATAACGAGCGGATAACGTCTTTGCCCTGTCTCACGTTTTCCGCTCGAGTGTGACGTCTTCCTCGGCTGGTCGGGGGTTTCGATCACGGCTGCGCGGTGAGATGTGACAGGGCGGGGCCGGGCCTGCCCTGCCCCGCCGCGCCCTGCCCCGCCCTGTCCGGCGCTTCACTGTCCCTGTGGCGGTTTGCCCTCCGCCGCGGAGACTTCGACGAGCTCCACCTGGCCCTTGGCGTTGAGGCGCAGGATCGGGACGGCCTTGTTGCGCGGATTGCCGTTGTTCTGGAAGGAGACGAATCCGCTGGCCCCGGCCACCTGCTGGGTGCCGTCCATCTGGTGGAACATCCGGGCCACCGCGTCGCCGGCCACCTCGCCCTGCCAGCGGGCGGCCATCTGGATGCCGTGGGCCGCCGCGAGGACCGCGTCGTGGCCCATCAGGGCCCCGCCGTCCTCGCGGGGATCCTGCGGGAACCACTGGTCCATCAGTCCGCCCGGCTGGAAGTTCCTCGCGGAGGGTGCGGACACCGCCTGCGGCGCCGCGCGGTTCATGTCGGGGTGGGCGAGGCCGGTGTAGAGGACCTCGATGCCCGTTTCGGCGGCGCGGGCGAGCTGTTCGGGGCTCAGGTTGGTCGTGTCGTCCCCGGTGAACACGGTGAACTTCTGCTCGGTGCAGCTGCGGTTGGCGAGCGCGTCGAGGAACCGGGTCAGGTGCAGGCCGCGGCCCGCGAAATAGACCAGTTGTGGTCGCTGCTGACACAACTGGTTCGGCATGTAACGCAGTTCGTTCTGCCAGGCGCTGCTGACGGAGGAGTCGTACGTCATGCTCTCGGCGACGAGCTTGTGTGCGCCCCCGTCATGGAACGCCTTGGTGAAGGCCTTGCCGAGGGTGGTGGAGTAGAGGTCTCCCTGCGCCACGTCCTGGATGACGACGCCGGTGGTGACACCGCGCCGTTTGAGGTAGGCGGCTCCCGCGTACGCCTGGTCCTCGTTGGTCGGGGCGATCCGGACGAAGCCGTTGATGTCCTTGATGTCCGAGGCGGTCATGGTGGCGCCGACCATGGCGATGCCGTTCTCGGAGAATCGCTTGATGGCCGCGAGGTTCTCGTTGGTGCTGGGGCCGAGGCCGGCCACCGCGACGAGCCGGTCCGGGGAGTCCTTGCGGGCGATCAGCGCGTCGACGGTGTGCTTCCACTGCGCGGACTTGCTGCCCGGATTGGCTATCAGCAGCCTGATCTTGGGGGTCGCGGCCAAGTCGCCCTGGTTGTGCCGGTACTGGGCCAGGTACGCGCCCTGGAGTTCGTGCCGGACGCCCTCGGCGGAGTTGCTGTCCGCGGCGCTGGTGGTGAACGAGGTGAAGTAGGCGACGCTGACGTACGGTTCCTTGTCCGCTTGGGCGAGTACCCGGCGGTTCTCCGCCTCGATCTTCGCGCTGACGGCGTCGAGGTGCGGAGCGAAGACGTAGGAGCCGTCGCTCACGCCCACGCACTCGTGGTCCGGTCCCCGTTCGACGACCCCGTCGGCGCACCTGGCCTGGCGGTCCTGGAGCCAGCCCACGCCCAGCCAGAGCGCGGCCACGAGAGTGACGGCCGCCGCGGTGGCCAGCGCGACGCGCCGTACGACGTGCAGGGGCCACTCGAGTCTGGGCACGTGCTCAGCCCTCCCAGCCCGCGGTCTGGGGATCGCGCCAGAGCCGGTACCGCTCGGCCTCGTTGAACAGGGCCACGATGTCGTTCCTCCGCAGTTGGGACAGCTGGGTGTAGCCGTCGGCGATCAGGTTCCCCAGCCGCATGGCGGGGTCGGCCAGCGGATCGGTCCACACCCAGCGGGTGGTCACCAGCGTGTGGATCACGGACTCGGTGTCCATCACCCGCCCGGGCCGGCGCGGAACGAGCCCGGAGAGGAGCTCCAGCGGCCCGCTGCCCGCGGGGAGGCGGTTCGGAGCGGAGGTGATCGCATCGAACTCGGAGATCCACTGCGCGGCCGGCACGGCGGTGAATCGCCGCGTCAGGTGGGCGGTGACCTCTTCGGTCCGCCCGCGGGCGAGCTGGTGGTACATCTCCTGGACCGGCTTGCCCTCGTAGCGGTAGTGCTCCGCGAGGAGTTCGTGCGCGGCCTCCCACCCCTCGGGGCGTGCCGCGAGCCGCCACAGGAGCAGCCGGCGCAGCCACGGGTGGAGTACGGGGACCATGGCGACGGGTCCGGTCAGGAGCCAGCGCGCCCGGACCTCGCCGAACAGGGAGTCGTCGGTGCTGAGCAGCCGCGTGGCCACGGAGAAGTCCCGGGCGGCGGAGCATTCGGCCAGGGCCGCGCGCTGGGTCCCGTCGAAATCGCGCAGGAGATGCCCGAGGGCGGTGTCGGCGAGGGTGGCGGAGTTCTCCCCGGTGCGCAGCGGCCGGTCGGGCAGGGTGCGCAGCCAACGGTCTTGCTGGGGGCCCGAGTCCGGGAGCGCCCCGGCCTGGCGCAGTACGTCGAGCACCTGGTGGACGGCGCGCGGCAGCCCTCCGGTGAGCCGGTGCACGAAGGGGGTGAGACGGGTCAGCGGGGCCAGGTCGCTGTTCCCGCCGAGCTGGAGCTCAATCCGGATCCGCACCTCGTCCAGGTTGAGGTCGCGCAGGCGCAGCGGGTACCACCAGCTGTCCTCGCTGTCGCGGGGCGGCCGGTGGGCGTGCCAGTCGGCCAGGGAGGCCCGGTCGGGGCCGCGCAACTGCCAGGGCCAGGAGTCCCCGGTGGCCGGACCCCAGCGGGGCAGCCAGCGGTTGGAGCTGGCGACCACGGTCAGCGGATCGCTGTCGTGTCCGGCGACGACGGTCTGGTCGTGCCGGGAACGCAGTAACAGGTCCAGGAAGTGGCGGCCGTACTCCGTGTGGGAGTTGTCCAGGAGGAGCAGGTAGGAGCGGGGCATGAAATTGCGGGCGGTGTTGCGTCTGAGATCCTCGAGGAAGGCCGAGAAGAGGACCAGGTCGAGCCGCTCCTGTTCGTTCTCGTCGCCTTCGTGGCGCCACAGGTTGAGCTCCACGAGAGCCTCCATGGGGTCCGCGCTGCGGGTCATGGGGTGGCGTCCGTACCAGTGGGCCCCGGACGTGAGCCGGTTGCCCAGCCGGCCGCCGAGCAGGCCGGGCACGGTGCGGCGGCCGCGCCGCAGGGCGTCCTGGAAGAGGGCGAGCGCGGCGCTGGAGGCGCCTTCGGGCATGCCGACCGCGCCCATGCCCACTTCGAAGAAGGCGGCCAGGTAGTCGCCGTGCCGCGCCTCGTTCTCTTCCTGGAACCGGTCGAGCTGGCGCTGCACCGCCCGCCTGCCCTCCATCAGGTTGCGCATGCGCAGCTCCTGGTCGGAGGCGAGCAGGCCGAGGCTGAGCAGCGGGAAGTGGGAGCGGCCGTAGCGGGGCAGCTTGCGCTCGAGCTGGCGGGCCAGGAGTCCCAGGGCGTAGCGCGGCAGCAGGGACTGGGCCCCGCCGAAGTTGACGAAGGCGAACGGGTAGTCGGGCCCGAAGCGCTCCATGAGCGCGCTGTGCGCCTCGCTGGCACCGCTGCCGGCCGGGCCGAGGAGCATGGTCAGGGGCCGTTCGGCCGCCGGGTTCTCCTTCAGGCACGCGTCGACCAGCGACAGGATGCCGCTGCGGCCCCGCAGGCCCATGCCCGTACCCGGCTCCATGACGTGTGATCCCCCCCAGGACGACGCTTCGAGGACTAGAGCCTGCCATCCGGAGCCGGAGTCAGACAGGGGTTTCCGCCTCTTGATTCGATTCCGGTCATCGCGACCGGTCTTCGGGCCTGCTCGTCGGGACCGGTCTTCGGGCCTGCCCGGGCCGACCTTCTGCCACGGACGCCCGTGGCATAGTCGCAGCAGGGGGCGGCGCACCGGCCGCCCGGGAGGCGGGGGCGGGCAGTGGACACACAGGCGTTCGAGGAGATCGGCACCGAGCGGGAGCTGCGCGAGCTGCTCGGCGAACCCTCCGCGGTGGCGGTCGGCAAGGAGCGGCAGACCCTGCACGACCATCACAGGCAGTGGCTCGCCCTGTCACCGCTCTGCCTGATCTCCACTTCCGCCGCCGACGGCACCTGCGACGTCTCGCCCAAGGGCGATCCGCCCGGCTTCGCCAAGGTCCTCGACGACACCACCCTCGTGATCCCGGACCGCCCGGGGAACCGCAGGGCGGACGGCTACCACAACGTCCTCGGCAACCCCCACGTCGGTCTGCTCTTCCTGATCCCGGGCCGCGGCGACTCCCTGCGCGTCAACGGCCGGGCCCGGCTGCTGCGCGAGGCGCCCTTCTTCGACGACCTCACCGTCAAGGGGCACCGCCCCACGCTCGCCCTCCTCGTCGAGGTCGAGCAGGTCTACTTCCACTGCTCCCGGGCCTTCGTACGCTCCGCCCTGTGGAAGCCGGAGACCTGGAACCCCGGGGCGGCTCCGTCGAGGGCCAGGATCTCCAAGAGCCTGGAGCGCACGCAGGAGTCCCTGGAGGACCTGGAGCGCTACTACGGGCCCTCGTACGACGAGAAGAACATGTACATCTGAGGGAGCGGAGCCGTCGGGCCGTCCGCCGCGGGCGGGCCGGATCAGTCCTCGCCGCCTCCGGCCCGGGCCTCCATCGCGGCGACGCGCCGTTTGACGACGACGGTGGCGGCGACCGCGCTGAGGGCGAACGCCACCACGATGACGGCGGGCCGGTCGAGCCGGTGGCGGCTGACGTGGTCCAGGGAGATGCGCCCCGGCCCGGTGACGCCGAGACAGGCGGCGACGGTGCCGAGCAGTGCCGGGTACTCGAAGCCGCCTCCTTGGGCGAAGAAGCCGGCGGGAGCGTGGACCGCGACGGCCCCTGCCATGGCACCGGCCGCGGCCGCGCCCGCCGCCGGGGTGGCCAGACCCAGCGCGAGCAGGGCTCCGCCACCCGCCTCGCCGATTCCGGCGGCGATGGCGCTGCGCCTGCCCGGAGTGAAGCCCACGCCTGTGCGGACGTGCTGCTGCTGGCCGGCGACCTCACCCGGCACGGCACCCCGGCGGAGGCGCGGGTCGTGGCCGCGGAGGTCGCCGGGCTGGCGGTGCCCGTCGTCGCGGTCCTCGGGAACCACGACTACCAGAGCGACCGGCAGGAGGAGGTCACCCGGGAGCTGAAGGCGGCGGGCGTCCACGTCTTGGAGGGCGACGGAGTCGCCCTGCGCCTCGCCGGTACGACCGTGGGCGTCGCAGGGACCAAGGGTTTCTGCGGCGGCTTCTCCGGGCGCAGCGGCAGCGAGTTCGGCGAACCGGAGATGAAGGCAGGCGTTGGCAATGGCGTCCAGCTTGCGCAGGACCGCGTGCCCGGCCCGGCGTTCGGAGTTCTTGAGCAGGGCGAGCAGCAGGGACACCGCGCCCATGGCGTCACCAGCGAGGTGCTGCCATTCGGTCGGCAGGTGGAAGAGGTGAACCGTCCGCCCGGCGAACGGCGGACCTGCGGCGTCGCCGGGCGCGGCATATGCGACGCGTGCAGGTTTGGCCTTCTCCCAGCGGGTAGCCGAAGGGGGCGACGACCCTGTGGAAGCCCTGGATGGAGGCAGCAATGTCTACCAACACACTCATAGCGATCATCGTTGCGGCCGTTGTGGTGGTCGTGGCGCTGACCGTGACCTTCACCGTGCTGGCGCGCCGGCGTCACCTTCGCGACCGCTTCGGGCCCGAGTACGAGCGGACCGTCGAGGAGAAGGGCGGCGCCCTGGCCGCGGAGCGCGAACTGCGCGCCCGCGAGCAGCGGCACGACCGGCTTGACCTCAAGGAGCTCCCCGCCGAGCGGCGGCGCCAGTACGCGGACGAGTGGACCACCGTTCAGGAACACTTCGTGGACCGGCCGGACGGCTCCGTGGCCGAGGCCGACGAGCTGGTGTCCCGCTTGATGAGCGAGCGCGGATACCCGACCGACGGTTACGGCCGGCAACTGAGCCACCTGTCCGTCGAACACGCGGGCACCCTGGACCACTACCGCTCCGCCCACGACGTCAAGGTACGGAGCGCCGACGGGCGGGCGACCACCGAGGAACTCCGGGGAGCGATGGTGCACTACCGCGCCCTCTTCACGGAGCTGCTGACGGACGAAAGGAACCGGTGACATGGAGAACCGTGCGGACAACGAGGGCCGGACCACCGAAACCGGCCTGACCACGGAAGACCTGGCACGCCCCGTGACCCATGACGAATCGGCGGCCCCGGTGTACCCGGGCGAGGCCACCCAGGACCGAGCGGTCCGCGAGACCCCCGAGGGCCGTGAGGACCCGCAAGTCAGCGAGGACCGCGAGGGCTACGGGAACCGCGAGGGCTACGGGGACCACGAGATGCGCGACGAGGTCACCCCGCCCCCGGAGGAAGACCGTACGGTCGCCCCGGCCGGAGCGGACGCGCCCCCCGGCGGAGCTCCCGAGGGTGACTCCGAGCCCCTCCTCGGTGCCTCCGACACGCAGGAGTTCCGGCAGTCGTGGAGCGACATCCAGGGCCGCTTCGTCGACGATCCCCAGGACGCGGTCAGGTCCGCGGACACCCTGGTGGCCGAAGTCATGCAGACCCTGGCCGGCACCTTCGCCGCGCACAAGCAGGAGCTGGAGGCCCAGTGGGGCCGGGGCGAGGAAGTGGAGACGGAGGACCTGCGGCAGGCGTTGCAGCACTACCGCTCCTTCTTCAACCGCCTGCTCAAGACCTGAGCGCGGTGAACCGCAGTGTCAGAAACCGCCGCGGAGCCGCATCCTGGCGGGGCGGCCGTCGGGGTCCACCAGGGCATGGTGCAGCGGGGTCGCGAGCAGGCGCCGGACGGTCGGCAGCCGCGGAGCGACGTAGCGGCGCAGGCGCCCCGCAGGACGCGGGCCACGGCACCCGGCCGCGTGCCAGGCGTCCAGCGCCGCGGCGGCTTCGCCCAATCGGTCGAACGCGGCCGACGGATCGCACAGCACATCCGCCGGCAGTCCGTCCGCCGCCAGCCGCGCTTCCTCCCCGTCACCCGCGTCGAGGTGCTCGCGCATCAGCTCCAGGCGCAACTCCCGCGCGAACGGACGGGCCCCGTCTCCGAGTCCGCCGGGGTCGTTCGGCGGCCTCGGATCGGCGGCCCGGTCGAGGACGGTGCAGCTCAGCTCGGAGTCGTGCGTCCACGACCGCATGTTGACGTTGTCGGACCCGACGGCGGCCCAGACGTCGTCGATCACGCACACCTTGGCATGCACGTAGACGGGGGTCCCGGCATGGTTCTCCAGGCCGTACACCGCGACCCGGTCACCTCCGGCGCGGCGCAGCTCCTCCAGGGCGGTGATCCGTCCGATCAGGTTCATGGGCCCGCTGAGGAAGCCGTCCTGCTCCGGAACGGAGGGGATCACGGCGGCCAGCCGCAGCCGGGGGCACGTACGCAGGGCCTGGGCGAAGCAGTCCACGACGCGAGGGGACCACAGGTACTGGTCCTCCACGTAGATCAGCGTACGGGCCCGCTTCAGCGCCTTGAGGTAGGCCCGGGCGATGCTGCGCTCGCCGTCGGGGGCGAAGGGGTAGCCCCGCAGCAGACGGTTCGGATAGGTGCGCAGCACCTGGACGGCGTGCGTGCCGCACGGCGGGGGATCGGGCTCCTGCGGCGGCAGCGCGTCCGCGTGGGTGTCCTCCCGGGCCAGCAGTTCGCGCAGGCGCATCAGCGGACTGCGGCTCAGCGGCGCGGGATCCTCCCAGCGCTCGCGGAAGACGGCTTCGACGTCGCCGACGACCGGCCCGCTCAGGGCGAGCTGGACGTCGTGCCACGGGGGGTGCGGACCGTACCGGGGTGCCAGGGGCATCGACTGACGGTCCCCGCGGTGGTCGGCGTCGTCGTTGCGGTTGTGGCAGAGATCGATCCCGCCGACGTAGGCGACATCGCGTTCCGGGCTGCCCGGGTGCCGCAGCACCACCATCTTCTGGTGGTGCGAGCCGCCGGGCCGCACGCGCAGGTCGAGCAGGCACTCACCGCCCGCCGCCTCCAGGTCCTCGCTGAGGGACCGGTTCTCCTCCTCGCTGAACCGGAAGCCGTCCAGATGGGAGCGCCACAGCAGGCCCTTGACGATGACACCGCGCCCCGCCGCCGCACCCAGTACGGCCGCGATCTCCGTACCGGGTCCGCGGAGGCGCTCGTCGGGATCGCCGCGCCAGTCGGTGAACAGGATCTGGTCGCCGGCGCGCATCGCCCGGACCCGTGCGAGGAGCTCGGCGAAGTACGTGGCGCCGTGGACGAGCGGACGGGCCTCGTTGCCCTCGGACCACGCGCTCCCGTCCGCCCGGCGATGCTCCAGCCGGGTGGCCGCATTGCCGCGTTCTCCAGGTGCCAGGAGCCAGTCCGAGGCGGGCATGGTGGGACCTCCTCCTGCACGGGTACCCGCTTCCCACCTTTCCACTCGGGACGGGTGGCCGCACGGCCCGGAAGGAGATGTCGTGGCGGAAACGGAACCGGACGCGTTCGCCGACGCCCTGGACTGCCCCGTGCACGTCGTCACGGCCGCGGCCGGCCGGTGCCGGACGCCGGGCCCACCGAGGTCTCCCCGGCGCTGCGGGACGTGCCCGAGCTGATGCGGTACGGCGACGTCCGGGCGATCGACCCCCGACACCCGGTCTGACCCCCCAGCCGGCCCGGTTCCGGGGTGCCGGAAGGCCCCGCACGGCCCAGCCTGGAGGAAGGTCTCCTACGCGACGAATCGGAGGAACCCCACGGTGGAGCGACCTCTGCCCAGAGTGCGCGGATGGCTCGGGCACGTGAAGAAGGGCGCCGCCGGCCTCGGCGAGCGCCGGGCCCGGCTCCATGCCCAACGTGAGGCGGAGGCCGCCGCGGCATGGGAGGAACCGGGTCCGCCGGAGGCGCCGAACGGACCGCCCGGCCCCGGAGGCCGGGATCCAGCGGCCGCGGTGCCCTGGGGGGTACGGGTGGCGGCGGAGGCCGGCTGGCGTTTCCTGGTGCTCGCCGCCACCGTCTGGGTGCTGATGCGGGTCATCGGGGCGGTGCGGCTCGTCGCCCTCGCCTTCGTGGTCGCGCTGCTGGTCACCGCGCTGCTCCAGCCGACCGTCGCCCGGCTGCACCGGAGTGGGCTGTCGCGGGGCGCGGCGACGGCCCTGACCGCGACCTGCGGATTCGTGATGCTCGGACTGGTCGGCTGGTTCGTCGTCTGGCAGGTGCTCGACAACCTCGACAACCTCTCGGACCGGGTTCAGGAGGGCATCGGCGAGCTCAAACAATGGCTGGTCGACAGTCCGCTGCACGTCACGGAACAGCAGATCAACGACATCGCCGACAGTCTGAGCGACACCATCGGCACCAGTACGAGCGAGATCACCTCCACCGGCCTCCAGGGCGTCACCGTCCTGGTGGAGGTGATCACCGGACTGCTGCTGGCCATGTTCGCCACCCTCTTCCTGCTGTACGACGGCAGGCGTATCTGGCAGTGGACACTGCGGCTCGTCCCCGCGGCGGCCCGTCCGGGGGTCGCCGGCGCCGGCCCGCCCGCCTGGCGGACCCTCACCGCCTATGTGCGCGGCACCATGATCGTCGCGATGATCGACGCGGTCTTCATCGGCGTGGGCATCTACTTCCTGGGCGTTCCGCTCGCCGTTCCGATCGGCGTGGTGATCTTCCTGTCCTCCTTCGTGCCGCTCGTCGGCGCCGTCGTCTCCGGCGCACTGGCGGTCGTGGTGGCGCTCGTCACCGAAGGGGTATTCACGGCCCTGATGGCGCTGATGGTCGTCCTCGTGGTGCAGCAGATCGAAGGACACGTGCTCCAGCCGTTCATCCTGGGCCGGGCCGTGCGGGTCCACCCGCTCGCCGTGGTCCTGGCCGTCGCCACGGGCGGCACCATCGCGGGGATCGGCGGGGCCGTCGTGGCGGTCCCGCTCGTCGCCGTGGCCAATACGGTGATCACCCACCTACGCGCCCACCCCGCCCGCGCCGTCACGGGAGCGGGGCCCCCGGCACCCGCGTCCGGCGCCGCGCCGCAGGATCCGGCGGCGGATCCGAAGGCTGAGGCGCAGGACGGCCCGGACCGCTGATCACCAGCCGCGGGCCGAGCCGCCGCCACCCTGGCGGGAGGGCGGCGCGAGGGGTCAACCGCGACCGCTCCACAGTGCCCGACCTGGCGGTTGTGACGATGCCGCGCGCGTGGTCGCCGCCGGAGCCGGACATCGTGCGGCGGCGGCACGTGAACCGGCTGCGTGGGCCGACGGTCCCCCGCTTGTCCCGGCCCACGACCGGCCGAACGCGCACCCGCGTCACCAGAACGGCGCGGACCCGGTCGCGTGAGCGGGTCCGGCACCATCGGTTCCGAGCCGGATCAAGCCGCCCCCGCCCGGGCGGACGCCGGGCCGGAAGACACCAAGGGCAGGCGGCACGACACCTGCACCGGCCGGCGCCGCCTCAGGCGGGCCAGGTGCCGGTCAGGCGTTTGGCGGCCACCGCGCCGCCGCGGTCGATCGCGGCCTTCACCGCGGCGAACACGGCGCCCTGGAGGGCCGCGGCTATGAGGATCTCCCGCCACGTACGGTCCTCGTCGGTGGCGCTCGGCGCATCGTCCTCGTGGCCGAGCCGTTTCCAGATCTGCTTGAAGGCCAGACCGGCCAGCAGCCCCCCTGTGGCGCCGAGTGCCAGCCCCACGGGTTTGTAGGCGATCTTCGAGGTCTCCACCACTGCCTCCGCTCCGTTGCCGTTCCCCCGGCGCCTGCCCCGAGCCGCTCGCGGCTAACGCGCGGAGCCGAGCGGGCGGATTTACGAGCGGGCGGGTTTACCGGAGGGGTATCAGGAAAGACGCGCCACGTCAGATGATCGCCAGCGATCGGAGTGAGAGCCGTGTCGGGTGAGCAGAAGATGAAGGCCAAGAAGGAACAGGCGAAGGGCAAGGCCAAGGAAGCGGTGGGGCGCACGGTCGGGAACGAGAGCCTGACCGCCGAGGGCCGTGCGGAGCAGATGAAGGGTGATGCACGCCAGGCCAAGGAGAAGGCCAAGGACGTCCTCAAGGACTAGGACCAGGTCGTCTCTTTCGGATCTTGCCGGCCGAGTTCGCGGTGTCTGGTGCCCTGCTTGGGCGTGCTGTCGGGGCGACCCCGTACTGGATGTACGGGGTCGCCCCGGCCGTGCGGCCGGGCGCGGTGCCGGGCGTCGCGGGCCCGGCAAGATCCGAAAGAGACGGCCTGGCACGGCAGGGAGATGTGGGTGCGCCGCGTCCCTCAGCCGGCCGCGGGTCCGCCGCAGGCAGACCCCCGCCGGAATCCGGGCGGCCGGACCGTGAGGTGGGCGCGATGCGCCGCCGGGGCGGTGGTCCTCCGCGGAACCGGTACACGGGTGAGCGTCCGCCGATGGACGACGGTCGGGGTTTCGATGCGTGGGGCGGCCATGCTGCGGTGTGTGCCCTCCGCTGCCGGACGACGGGGCCCGGACCGTTCCGGGCGCGGCGGGGCACTGCCCCCACCGCGAACCCGATCCGGGAGTGTCATGTCCGTCCACGCCTTCCTCCGCCGTTCCGCCGAACTGCCCGGGCGGGGCCGGCTCGCGGCCTGCCGCGCCGGGGACGCGGCCGTCGCCGCCGCCCGCCGCGCGGTGTCGGCGGCGCCGCTGCCCTGGCCCCACGAGGGCCAGGCGAGCGTGGAGGTGGAGGGGATCGGCTCCCTCGGGACGGTCGGGGAACAGCGCCCGGTGCCCATCGCGAGCATCACCAAGGTGATGACCGCCTACGTGGTGCTGCGGGAGCATCCCCTGGGCCCGCGGGACCCCGGCCCCACGATCCGCGTCGACAGGGCCGCCGCCCGCGAGTCCGGTTCCACGGTCGAATCGGTGGTGCCCGTAGAGGAAGGGCAGGACTTCCCCCTGCGGCAGCTGCTCGCGTACATGCTGATCCCCTCGGGCAACAACATCGCCAGGCTCCTCGCCCGCCGGACCGCCGGCCGCGAAGAGGAGTTCGTGCGCCGGATGAACGAGGCGGCCGCGGAACTCGGCATGGCCCGTACCCGGTTCACCGGCTCCTGCGGCATGGACATCGGGAACACCAGCACGGCCGGCGACCTGCTGGTCCTGGCCCGCACGGTCATGCGGGACGAGCTGTTCCGGACCATCGTCGCCACCCCCTCGATCACGCTCCCGGGAAACCGGGGCGAGGCGCGCACCACCAACCGGCTGCTCGGCCGGCACGGTGTCGCCGGGCTGAAGACGGGCACCAGCACCCCGGCCGGAGGCAACGTCCTGTGGGCCGCCCACAAGGAGGTCGACGGCAGCCGCCGACTGGTCCTCGGCGCCGTGCTCGCGCAGCGCAGCGGCTGTTCCCCGGTCCGCGCCCGGGCGGCCGTCTGGGCCCACAGCCGCCGTCTGGTCGAAGCCGTCCAGCGTGCACCGCTCGACGAACTCGAGGCGCTCGGGGCGTCCGCGCACCCGTCCCTGACGCGGCCCACCACCGGCGCGGGGCGCGGTGTCGGGCCGGGCGGGGCGGTCGCCCTGTCTGGTAGCGGTCGGGCGGGGTAGGCGATCAGGGACCAGGAGGGGCGGACGGGATGGAGGAGGCAGCCATGAGCGGACACGCCGCCAAGCGCCAGCGGCCCGGTGTGGGACGCGAGGAGCAGGTACGCCCTCATCGTGCTCAGGGCGGCCGGCCCGAGGCCGGCCGGCCCGAGGCCGGTCACCGCCCCGGGCTGCTGCCCGACGAGGGCGCCATGGTCGACGAGCACGGGCGCCCGCCCGGCGCTCCGTCGCGGACGGGAACCGGCTCCGGCTCGCCACCGTGCGACCCGGAACGCGTCGACCGGGCCGCCGCCGAAGAGGAGTAGGCCCCGGGTACGTCCCGCGTCCCGCCGCAAATGATCTCCGCGGGGCCGGCCCGCCCCGTGTGTGCGTGCCGCCTCTCCGGGTAGGCGCCGGACGTGACCGAGGGGGTCAGCGCAGACCGCGGGCCGAGGGAGAGAACGGTGAAGGGGACGCATCAGAGCCAGAGGCAGACAGGCCGCTCCGAGGAGACGGCACGGAACTACTGGGACGACTTCGAAGCGGTGCGCGGGCAGATGGACCGCTTGTTCGGGCAGACGCCGCGCCGCACCTCGCGGGCGGAGGCGACGAGCGCCGTGCCCGGGGGCGACGAAGGGCGGCGACTCGGATGAACATGCCGGTCGATACCGTGCCTTCGGGTCGCGCGCAGGCCGCCGTCATCGCCTCCTACACGCTGTCCCTCGCAGCGAGGACGCACGGAAGCCGACCAGTGCTTCGTCGAGGAGGTCGTGCCCACGACGTTCCTGCGCACGACCTCCTACTGGGCTGGCCGTCCTGGGCCGCGGCACCGACCTCAGCGCCGCCACGGCCGGCATCGCAGGCATGGCCGCCGCGCCCGAGGGGTGCATGGGCGAGCCCGTAACGTACCGGCCGCCGAGCCCGGACGCCTGGCACGCGCTGGACATGCCCGGCGTCGAGGAGACGGGGGAACGAGTGCCGGTACTACGCGACGGCTGCGGAGCCCCTGGGCCGGAGTGCGGGGAGCGCGCGACAGAGAACGGCGGTGGTGGTCATGGCGCGACCGGTGTGGGCGGGAGTACTGAGCTTCGGGCTGGTCAGCCTGCCCGTGGGTCTCTACACGGCGACCGACAGCCACACGATCCACTTCCACCAGTTGCAGCGCGGCACCTCCGACCGGGTTCGCAACAAGCGGGTCAACGAACGGACCGGCGAGGAGGTGCCCTTCGAGGAGATCGTCAAGGGCTTCGACGACGGCGACGCCTACGTGCTCGTGGAGCCGGAGGAGCTGGACGACATCGCGCCGGGCCGGTCGAGGTCGCTCGACATCGAGGGGTTCGTGGATCCGGCCGAAGTCGATCCGATCTTCTTCGACGCGACGTACTACCTGGCGCCGAAGGGCAAGGAATACGGGAAGATCTACAGCCTCGTCGAGCAGGCACTCGCCAAGGCGGATAAGGCCGGGATAGCCAGGTTCGTGATGCGCAGCCACGAATACCTCGTGGCCGTCAAGGCGGAGAACGGCCTGCTCACCTGCCACACGCTCCATTGGGCCGACGAGATCCGCGATCCGCGTGCGGAGATCGACTCCCTGCCGCGCAAGGCCAAGGCCGCGCCGAAGGAGCTGCGCATGGCCGAGCAGCTGGTCGAGGCACTCAGCATGGAGTGGAAACCCGAGGAGTTCCACGACACGTTCCGGGAGAAGGTGGCCGCCCTGATCAAGGCGAAGCGGGCGGGGGAGAGCGTGGAGAAGGCGGAGCCCGCCGCAGAGTCGACCAACGTGGTCGACCTCTCCGAGGCGCTGCGTGCCAGCGTCGAGCGGGCCGCGGCGGGAGCCCGGGGGAAGAACGGGAAGCCCCCGGAACGCGCGCGGGAGCAGGAGCGGGGGGCGGCCGGACCGAAGGACCCGCAGCACATGACCAAGGCGGAGCTCTACAAGAAGGCCGCGGCGGCCGGGATCCCCGGACGCTCCGCCATGACCCGCGACGAACTCCGCGACGCCCTCGCCGCCACCGCCTCCGGGTCGGGGTCCGGCCGCCGCCCGCGCAAGGCGGCATGACCGGGCGGGAATGGGCCGGGCCGGAGCGGGCAGGCGCCCCCGTGCAACACCGGAGCGCACCCACCGTTCGCGAGGAGGCGGAGTCACCATGACGAACGTGACCGCACCGCACACGCCCAGGCCGGTCCCGGTGCCCCTCCCCGAGCCGGAGCCGATGCCCGAACCTCCGCCGGCGCCCCCGACCAGGTAGGGCCCGTCCGTGGGCGACCGCCCTTGCCGGCGCGGATGACGAGATCGGCGGCCAAGGCCACCCACAGCGTCGTACGGGTCCCCTTGTCCTGCCCGGACGCTCCCCTGCACCGGCCTTCCGGCGCGTCGTCCCACCCGGCGCCGGCTCGGTGGCGGTGCGGACGGACATACGGACATGACGTCGGGGTTCGGGGGCAGACGGGTCCCGAGGAACTTTCACCAGGGAGGCGGCCGATGGCGAACGGGACGGATCAGCAGGGACGTGACGAGTCGCCGGAGGAACGCGCCGACCGGCAGTGGCAGGAACTGGTCCAGGAGATCAGGGTCGCCCAGACCGGTGTCCAGATCCTGTTCGGATTCCTGCTGACCGTGGCCTTCGCCCCCGTGTTCGCGGGACTCCCGCAGACCGAGAAGACCATCTACGTCGTGACGGTGGTCCTGGGATCCCTGGCGACCGGCGCCCTGATAGGCCCCGTCGCCTTCCACCGTCTCGTCTCGGGGCGCAGGATCAAGCCCGAGGCCGTCGCGTGGGCCGCGCGCCTGACCTTCACGGGCCTTCTGCTGCTCCTGGCCACCAGCACCTCGGCCCTGCTGCTCGTCCTCAGGGTGGCGACCGGCAACGCCCTGGCGACGTGGCTCGTCGGTGGGGTGTTCGCCTGGTACGTGCTGTGCTGGTTCGTGCTGCCCCTGTGGGCACGCGTCCGCTACACCGCCAGCGTCGACCCGGAGGATCCCGAGGACCCCGAGCGGGACTCGTAGGGCGTGGCGGCGAGCTGTTCCTCCGCCGCGGTGATGGCTTCGAAGACGGTGGGCCTGCCCATGAGCGCGCACAGGGTGTACGCGGTGTCGTCCATGGCCCGCAGGGCCGCGGGGTCCTGGGGCGAGGCCGCGAGCCGGGCCTGACAACCGCGCAGCCGGGTCAGCACCTCCTCGGTCCGGGTGGGGTTCGGCGCGAGCCCGGCAGCACGGGGACCACCCGCCGTCCCGCGGGTCCGGGCGGCCTCCACGGCGCGGCGCAGAGCGCGTTCGAGGCGGGCGGGCAGGCCGGTGCCGCAGGAGGCGCCGGTCACCGCGGCCGCCAGGTCCTCTACGGGTACGTCGGCCAGATCCGCGGCCGTCGCGAGGATGCGCAGCGCGTCGCGGGCCGAGCAGGGGGTCGTGGCCATGAGCATCCCGACGGCCCGGTTGCCGGCCGGCGCCGGCACGGGGTGCCCGTGCGTCCGCGCGGTGGGGGCCAGTCGGGTCGGGGGAGTGGTTTCTCCGGGTGTCAGCACGGGTTCCTCCGGTCCGGGGCGGTGGGGGCGGTGCGGTGGTCCGCGTAGGGACGGTATGCCCGCCGTCTGAGCACGGGCCGCGCGGCGCGCTGGTTCAGGGCCCGAACAACTTCCATGACCCGTGCGGCCGACCGGCTCGGGCCCGGCGGCGCCCCGGGCGTGGGCCGCGGACCCGCGTGCGCCAGGCCAGCCGGGCCGGGCGGCCTCAGCCCGCGGCCACCGCCTCCACGAGGCCGTCCACGACGCGGACGCGGCTGAGCCGTCCCTGACGCCGGTGCGCGGCGCGCTGCCGGGCCAGGAGGACGACCGTGCCGATCCGTGCGTTCACGTCGGCCACGCGGATCTCCGGCGTGGGCACGTGCTCGGACGGGCGGGCGTACCAGTAGATCATCCGCCGGTCCAGCACGGTGCCGCTGCGCACGAGCTCCTCGGCGCAGTGTTCGTACCCGGCTTCGTCCAGGACGGGGGCGGGCCCGACGGCCGGCCAGCGGGCGTGCTCCACGGCTCGCCGGCTGGCGTAACCGGAGTCCCTGCCCCGGTCGAAGGGAGAGTAGGCCGCGAGGGCCTGGAGCACGGGCAGCCAGGGGCCCATCCGGTACCCCTCGGATCCGACGCCCACGTGGGAAGCCGCCGGCGAGCCGGCCCCGGTGCGGCCGTCAGCCGAGCGCAGGTACGAAGGGCACGTACTCCCGGTCCGTGACGGACGGGATCACCGTGTAGCTGGCCTCGGGAAGTTCGTTCCACACACCGGGCAGGTCCCCGAGCGGCTCGGAGACCACGATGCGCGAGTCGTCGGAGATCTCGTGGAGGTACTCCACCTCGGGGTGGAGGTGGCGCACGGTCTCGGCGCGGCTGCTGTAGAAGAGCGACCGGGAGGCGCCCCGGCTGGAGTAGCGGAACGCCCAGAGCCGCTCCCCGTCGCTGATGGCCAGGGTCATCTGGACCGGATCGGCGACGCCGTGCTCCTTGCCGAGCCGCTCCACGAGCCCGGTCATCCTGGCCACCGCCCCCGGCACGTCCTGGTCGAGCCCGAAGGTCACCGCCAGGTAGAACATCACCTCGGAGTCGGTGGACCCCTCGATGGACGGGAAGAGGGCCGGGTCGACGGCCATGCACAGGTCGCGCTGGAGCCGGTGGAAGTCCGCGATGGCCCCGTTGTGCATCCACAGCCACCGGCCGTGGCGGAACGGGTGGCAGTTGGTCTGCTGCACGGCCGAACCCGTCGAGGCACGGATGTGCGCGAAGAACAGCGGCGAGCGCACGTGCGCGGCGAGTTCGCGCAGGTTGCGGTTGTTCCAGGCCGGTGCGACGTCCCGGAAGACGGCGGGCGTGCCGTCCCCGTTCCCGCTGTACCAGCCGATCCCGAAGCCGTCGCCGTTCGTCGTCTCGACGCCCATCCGGGCGTGGAGGCTCTGGTTGATCAGCGAGTGCTCGGGCCGGTAGAGCACGGCGTCTAGCAGCATGGACGAACCCGAGTAGGCGAGCCAGCGGCACATGCGGACCATCCCCTTCGCGGCCTGCTCCGAGCCTAACCCCGGACGCGGCCGCGGTCCTGGGCTCCGCCGCGGCGGGGTGCCGCGGCGGAGCCGGGGCCGCGCTCAGCAGATCCGCGGCAGCTGCTCCCCGATCGGCAGGTCCACCACGCGGGTGCCGCCCAGCCGGGTGCGGGCCACGACCATGCCCGGGTGGGCCTCCACGGCCTCGCCGATCACGGTCGCCCCGCGCCCCAGCGGATGCGCCCGCATCGCGTCGAGCACGGCCTCGGCGTGCTCGCGCGGTACGAAGGCCACGAGCTTGCCCTCGTTGGCCACGTAGAACGGGTCCAGGCCGAGGATCGAGCAGGCGTTCGCGACGGCCGGGGGCACGGGCACCCGGGTTTCGTGGACGAGGACGCCGGTGCCGGAGGCCGTGGCGATCTCGTTGAGCGCGGCGGCCAGACCGCCCCGGGTGGGGTCGCGCAGGACGTGCAGGTCCGGAGTGACCGCGAGCATGCTCCGTACGAGGCCCCCCAGCGGCGCGCAGTCGCTCTCCACGTCCACCCCGAACTCCAGGCCTTCGCGGACGCTCATGATGGCCACGCCGTGCAGCCCGATCTCACCGCTGACGATCACCACGTCTCCGGGCACGACCCGCTGCGCGCGCAGGTCCACCCCCGCCGGGATGAGGCCGATGCCCGCGGTGTTGATGTAGACGCCGTCCCCGTGCCCGCTCTCCACGACCTTGGTGTCCCCGGTGACCACCTCCACGCCCGCGGCGCGGGCCGCTTCGCCCATCGCGCGGGCGACCCGCGAGACGACGGACATCTCGACGCCCTCCTCCAGGATGAACCCGCAGGAGAGGTAGGCCGGTTCGGCCCCCGACATGGCCAGATCGTTGACCGTGCCGTTGACCGCGAGGTCACCGATGCAGCCGCCCGGGAAGAACAGCGGGCGCACGACGTAGGAGTCCGTGGAGAAGGCCAGCCGCACGCCTCCGAGGGAGAGCGCGGCGGAGTCCCCGAGCTGGGCCGGGGCGGGGCCGCCGAACTCCGGGAGGAAGAGGTGCTGGACGAGCTCCGCGGACAGCGCGCCGCCTCCGCCGTGGCCCATCACCACCCGGGGATGGTCGCGCAGCGGGGCCGGGCAGGTCCAGCCGGTGATGTCCAGGGGTGCGGTCTCAGCCAACGGGGCTCGCCTCCAGCGGCGTCGTCGGGGAGGCCGGCGCGGCCTGGAGGTCGAGCCGGCGGTAGAGGTAGTACGCGGCGCAGGCGCCTTCGCTGGAGACCATCGTGGCGCCGAGCGGGTTGCGCGGCGTGCACAGCGTGCCGAAGGCCTCGCACTCGTGCGGTTTGATGAGCCCCTGGAGCACCTCGCCGCTGCGGCACTCGGCGGGCTCCCGCGTGGTGATCCCGGTGACCGAGAAACGGTGCTCGGCGTCGAACTCCCGGTAGCGCTCGGACAGGCGCCAGCCGCTGTCCGGGATGACCCCGATCCCGCGCCAGGCCCGGTCCGTGACCTCGAAGACGTCTTCAAGCATGGCGAGGGCGGCGGGATTGCCCTCCGGGCGGACGGCCCGCTCGTAGGCGTTCTCCACGGCGTGCTCGCCCCGTTCGAGCTGCAGCACGGTCCGCCGTACGCCTTCGAGGATGTCCAGCGGCTCGAAGCCCGTGACCACGATCGGCACACGGTACCGTGCCGCGAGCTCCGGGTACTCCGCCATCCCCATCACGCTGCACACGTGCCCGGCGGCGAGGAAGCCCTGCACCCGGCAGCTGGGGGAGCGCATGATGGCCTCGATGGCCGGGGGAACCCGTACGTGGGAGACCAGCAGGCTGAAGTTGTGGATGCCCAGCCGCTTCGCCTGATGGACCGTCATCGCGTTCGGCGGGGCCGTGGTCTCGAAGCCGATGCCGAAGAACACCACCTCCCGGTCCGGGTTCTGCCGGGCGATGGTCAGGGCGTCGAGGGGGGAGTAGACGACCCGTACGTCACCGCCTTCGCTGCGGACCCGGAACAGGTCGCGGCCGGTCCCGGGGACGCGGAGCATGTCTCCGAAGGAACAGAAGATCACGCCCGGCCGGGAGGCGATCTCCAGCGCCTTGTCGATGACCTCCAGCGGGGTCACGCAGACGGGACATCCCGGTCCGTGGATCAACTCCACCTGATCGGGCAGAAGTTGATCGATCCCGTGCCGGATGATGGTGTGGGTCTGGCCGCCGCACACCTCCATCAGTGCCCAGGGGCGGGTCACGGCGGAGTGGATCTCGTCCAGGAGCCGCCGGGCGAGGGCGGGATCCTGGAACTCGTCGATGTACTTCACCGCGGTCCTCCCTCGTCACCGTCGGCGGCGTCGGCCGCCAGCTCCCACGGATCCCCGAACTCCTCCTGGAGCATGCCGAGTTCGGCGAACAGTTCGAGGGTCTGCCGGGCGGACTCCTCGTCCAGGCGCTGGAGGGCGAAGCCCACGTGGACGATGGCGTACTCGCCGACCTGGAGGTCGGGAAGGTACTCCAGGCACACCTCCTTCTGCACGCCGCCGAAATCGACCGTGGCCATGCGGGTGCCGTCCTTCTCCGCGATGTCAAGCACTCTGCCGGGTACCGCCAAGCACATGGGCCTCTCCTCGCTGTGGGGGGTCGGTGACGCCGCGCGCGGCCGCCACCATGAGCTGACCGAGTGCCAGCCCGCCGTCGTTCGGCGGGACCTGGCGGTGCCGCAGTACGGTGAAGCCGCGCTCGCGCAGCGCACGGGCGCAGGCCGAGGACAGCAAGGTGTTGGCGAAGACCCCGCCGGTCAGCGCCACCGTGTCCAGCCCGTGCCGTTCGCGCGCCAGGACGCACAGGTCGGCGACCAGCGCGGTGGCGGCGGCGTGGAAGCGGGCCGCGATCACGGACGGATCCACCCCCGCCCGGAGGTCGGCCACCACCGACACCAGCAGGGGCGCCGGATCCGCGGTGACGGGGCCGTCGCCGCCGGGAGCCGGGGAGTTCAGGGCGAAGGCGTACGGGCGGGGCTCGGGATCCGGGGCGGCCCGCCCCGCCGCCCCCGGCGCGGCCGACTCGGGCGCGACGTACTCCGGCGCGGCCGACCCCAGCGCGGTGGACTCCAGCTCCATGGCGGCCTGGGCCTCGTACCCGGAGAGCTGGCAGATGCCCGCCAGCGAGGACACGGCGTCGAAGAGGCGGCCCATGCTGGAGGTCGGAACGCAGTTCAGTCCGAGCTCCAACTGCCGTGACAGGAGACGGAATTCGTCCTCCGGGCAGCTGCTCGCACACGGCAGGTCGGGATCCCAGGGGATCCCCGCGGCCCGCAGGTGCGACAGGGCCATGCGGTACGGGCGGTGCACCGCGGCGTCGCCGCCCGGCAGCGGCACGTACGCGAGGTGCGCGAAGCGGGTGTACCCGGCGTAGTCGGCGAGGAGCACCTCTCCGCCCCAGACCGCGCCGTCGTCACCGTAGCCGGTGCCGTCGAACGCGACGCCGATCACCCGGTGGCCGCCGTCCAGGCCGTGTTCGGCCAATGCGGACGCGACGTGCGCGTGATGGTGCTGTACGCGCACCAGCGGCCGGCCCCCCGCGTTGCGGACCGCCCACCGGCCCGACCGGTACCCGGGATGACGGTCGGCGGCCAGCAGGACGGGCGAGACCCCGGTGACGGACTCCAGCTGCCCCTCCGCCCGCTCGAAGGCGACCTGGGTGGCCAGGTCGTCCATATCGCCGATGTGTGCGGACAGCCAGGCCCGGCGGCCCTCCCCGAGGCAGAGGGCGTTCTTCAGGTCGCCCCCCGTCGCCAGCGTGGCCGGAACCGGAAACGGCAGCGGCAGTGGCAGCGGGGCGTAGCCGCGCGAGCGCCGGACCAGCAGCGCGGCGCCGTCGCAGACCCGCACCACGGAGTCGTCGCACGGTACGTGGATGGGCCGGTCGTGAGTGAGCCAGCCGTCGGCGATCCCGGCCAGCCGCGCCAGGGCCTCGTCCTCCCCGGTGGCGATGGGCTCACCCGCGAGGTTGCCGCTGGTCATGACGAGCAGCCCGGGCCCCGGCGGGTCGCCGGGAAGCCCGAACAGCAGGTGGTGGAGCGGGGTGTACGGGAGCATGACGCCCAGGTCGGGGCTGCGCGGGGCGACCTCCTCGGACGGTCCGGGGCCCCCGGCCCGCCTGCGGAGCAGCACGATGGGCCGGACACCGCCGGTGAGCAGGGCACGCTCCTCGGGGCCGATGTGGGCCAGCCGCTCCGCCTCGGCGAGGTCGCGTGCCATCACCGCGAACGGCTTGTCGCCCCGGCACTTGCGCCGGCGCAGCTCCGCCACGGCCTCCGGACGGGTGGCGTCGCAGGCCAGGTGGTAGCCCCCGAGTCCCTTGACCGCCAGGATCGCGCCCCGGGCCAGCATGCGGCGTGCCTCGGCGACCGGATCCGTACCGGTGAGCTCGTACGGGTCCCGCCCGCCGCCGGCGACCAGCAGCCGCAGCCGGGGACCGCAGGCCGGGCAGGCGACGGGCTGCGCGTGGAACCGGCGGTCGGCCGGATCGGAGTACTCGCGGGCGCAGTCGGGGCACATCGGGAAGCCGGCCATGGTGGTGTGCGCGCGGTCGTAGGGCAGACCGGTGACGATCGTGAAGCGGGGGCCGCAGTGCGTGCACGTGATGAAGGGGTGGCGGTGGCGGCGGTCGCCGGGATCCGCCAGCTCCGCGAGGCAGGCGGCGCACGTGGCCGTGTCCGGGGAGACCAGCGTCCTGGCCGGGCCGCCCCTCCGGGAGGCGATGATCGCGAATCCCGCGCCCCCGACCACCGGCACCTCACAGTGGTCGACGGCCTCCACCACGGCCAGCGGCGGTGCGTCCGCCGCGAGGCGCTCGCAGAACGCGGAGACGGCGGCGGCCGCTCCCTCGACCTCGGTCACCACTCCCTCCGGGGTGTTGGTGACGTGTCCGGCCAGACCGAGCCCGGTGGCGCGGGCGTAGACGTACGGCCGGAAGCCGACGCCCTGCACCACACCCTGCACGGTGACCCGGCGGCGCTGGACGGACTCCATCAGCCGGTCTGCCCGTGCGTCGGCGCTGCCGCCGGGGTGCGGGCCGGCATCGGGGCGTGCCTCTGCTCGTGCTCCGGGCCGTGGCCGTGGCCGTGATCGTGCTCCGCCCGGTGTCCGTGCCCGTGATCGTGATCGTGCTCCGGCCGGTGCCCGTGATCGTGGTCGTGCCCGTCTGCCGTCCGGTGCGTGCGGCTGCCCTCGCCGGGCCCGGGCCCGGGCCCGGGCCCGGCGAGGTGGTCGCCGCCTTCAGCGCCGCTCCGCGCCGAGGCAAGGGCGCCGGCCATCACCGGCGTGTGCGCCGCCGCTCCCCTTCCGACCGCCTGCGCCCGGTCCAGCAGGAGGCCGAGACCCTCGCCGGTGCGGGCCGAGGTGAGTACCACCTCCACCCCCGGGTTGACCTGCTGGACGTTCGCCCGGAAAGCGGCCTCGTCGAACTCGACGGCCCGCGCGATGTCGGTCTTGGTGACGAGGACGAGCTGGGCCAGCCCGAAGGCCGTGGGGTACTTCAGCGGTTTGTCCTCGCCCTCGGTCACGGAGGCGAGGACCACGCGCAGCGACTCCCCGAGGTCGTACGAGGCCGGGCAGACCAGATTGCCGACGTTCTCGACGAAGAGCAGCCGTGTCTCCTCGGGCAGCCAGCCGTGCAGGTGGCGGCCCAGCATCGTGGCCTCCAGATGACAGAGCCCGTCGGTGAGCACCTGCTTGACCGGGGCCCCCGAACGGGCCAGCCGTACCGCGTCGTTCTCAGTGGCCAGGTCGGCGGTCAGGGCGGCCACGGCCACCCCGCGTTCCCTCGCGAGCAGCAGTTCCCGTTCGAGCAGCGCGGTCTTGCCGCTGCCCGGACTGGACAGCATGTTGACCACCGTCGTGCCGCGGGAGGCGAGTTCGGCGCGCAGGGCCCGCGCGGCCCCGTCGTTCTTGGCGAGTACCGCCTGTTGCAGGTCGACCACTCGGCACATGGGTCAGGCCTCCTCGGAGATCGGGGCGCGGCAGGGGGCGACGGCGGCTGCGGCGGCCTCGGCGGACTGCGCGTCCTCCCAGGTCACCGTCAGGATGCGCAGCTCGCGCCCTGAGAGCAGCTCCACCTCCGTGGCCCGTCCGCACGTGGGACAGCACAGGTCGGGGGGCATCCCCACGGCCCAGTCGCCCGTGCAGGCGCCGCAGCGCGCGCGGGCCGGCACGGACCGGACGACGAGCTCGGCCCCCTCCAGAACCGTTCCGGCGCAGGCGAGTTCGAAGCAGAAGCCGAGTGCGTCCGGCACCACTCCGGCCAACTCGCCCACTTGGAGCTCCACTCGGCTCACGGCGCTGCCGGCTTCCGGGGCCGCCTCTTCCACCTGGCCCACGACGGCCATGGCGATCGACATCTCGTGCATCGGATTCGGTCTCCGTCCTGCCGGGGGCTATTACACCGGCAGGACCGGGGAGGCGCGGCCGGGCACGCCGGGAACCGGTACGCCCCGTACTCCATTCGGAGGCCGGGGCGTACGCGTTCACATGCGGCGGATGCGCAAGTAGCGCCTGATGTCCGGCAGGAGCTGCTTGAGGGCGGCGACCAGGGCCAATGCGGCGGCTCCGCCGACGACTGCCTTCTTCATGGGGTACTCCTCAGTTCTCGGCGGTTCGGGTCCTCCGCTCCGGGGGCGTGCGGCTCCCCGTGCCCGAGCAGGTCCAGGAGCGCGCGCACGGCCTGGGGCACGGCGTCGGCCACGGGTGCACTCAGCCCGATGCCCTCCTCGACGCAGGCCGGTTCGCAGCCGAGGACGAGCACGCGCCCGGGCGCCTGCGCGCCCGTTCCGGCGCACAGGGTGTCCAGCAGGGCGAGGACGGTGGCGGGCGACATGTCGTGGCCGTCGAGAGCGGCCGCGCCCGGGGCGGCGCCCACGTCTTCCTCACCGACCTCGATCAGGTACAGGGTGCCGGGGGCGCCGCCGCGCGCGGTGGCGTCGACGAGGACGACCGTGTCGTAGCCGTCCAGCAACTGGTAGGCGAGGTGGACCCCGCGCACCCCGAAGTCCACCGCCTCCACGCCCTGCGGCAGCGGGTGCGCCGACAGGGCCCGCAGGGTCTCGACGCCGAAGCCGTCGTCTCCGAGGAAGACGTTGCCGATGCCCGCGATCAGGGTGCGGCCGCCGATCGGGGTGCGGCCGCTCACGCCGGCCCCTCGGGGGCGACGGTGACCTCGTCCGGCTGGAAGTACAGGAACCTGCCCTGTTCCCGCCGGATGTCGGCACCCGGGTCGCCCTCCACGGTGACGGCGAGGTGAACCCCTCCGTCGACATCGTGCAGGACCGCCTCCACCCGGGCCGTGCGGCCCTGGAGGAAGAGGTCCTGGGCGTCGGTCCGGCGCAGCCCCGGGCGCAGCACCACACGGCTTCCGGCGCCCACCCGTACGCCGTCGACCGTCACGTGCTCGGGTACAGGTGCGGCGGAGTCCGCCCCGGCGGGGTCCCACCAGGGCGTCCCGGGCCGGAACAGCGCGTCCGCGTCCTGGGAGGCGGCCTCACCGGTGATGTCGCGCAGGCCCCGTACGGCCCCGTGCAGGCGCTCCAGGACTTCGGGCGGCATCGAATCGGCCAGCTCGATCACGGCGGCCGCCCGGGGGTCCGTCCCGCGGGCCTCCCGTTTCTCCTGGTCGGTGAGGGCGGCGGTGCGCAGGGCCAGGATCTCGTCGATCTCGGTGGCGTCGTACATGGCCCCGGCGCTCTCCGGGGCGATGGCCGGGTGGTCCTCCAGGATGATGGGGGAGGACAGGACCACGTCCGTGCTGCCGGGCTGGCCCGCCAGTACCGGCCAGGTGTGGCGGTTCTCGCAGCGCGCGACCGCCCCCTTGGCCCACTCGGGCGGGTCGGTCATCGACAGGAAGGACCCGGAGTCCAGCGCCAGCAGGAGGTGGGCGGCGACGAGGGAGCGGGGCAGTGCCTCCTCCCGGGTCGCGGACGGATCCGCCGGGGACCACGGGCTGGTGTTCTCCACCACCGCGGTGAGCTTCGACACCCGGTAGGGGCCTTCGAGTTCGGCGGTGCGCAGGCGCAACAGCCCGTCGATCCGCTCCGTACGCCGCACCAGGCGGCCGACCGTGCGGCCGTCGGAGTCGAGGACCGGCTCCACCTCCTCGCGGGCGGGCCGGTCGAAGGGCAAGACGGCTTCCGTGCCCGTCAGTTCGGCCAAGGCGACGGACAACTCGATCCGCTCTTCGGTCCCTTCGTCCCAGGGGACCAGCACTCGGTCTGTCAGCTGGAGTTCGGCGACCTCCTCGAACGAACCGTCGGCGCGGGCCCGTTGGACCGTGCGGCGCTGCGCGTGCAGGAAGCGAAGCTCCACATGGAGCGTCGCCGCGCCCCGGGGTTCCAGCAGGATCTCGGTCCGCTGGAAGGAGTGCTCCCCGTGCGCGGGAGCCCAGGCGGGCGGCACGAGCACGCCGAACTGCCAGCGCATCCGGTTCTTCGCCGCGGAAGCCCGGTACGGGTACAGGACGTACCCCTCGAAGAGGACGGCGTCGGCCACCTGCCGGGCCGTGGCGAAGCGGGAGTCCGCGGCGCCGACGGCGCCCGCGGGGCCGGGGGCGGTCGTGGTCACGGCGCGGTCCTCTCGGTGACGAGCGGCGGCGGCGTCCCCAGCCGGACCGGGGCGGGCGCCGGCCCGGCCGCGGCGTCCAGGAGGACGCGCACGGTGGCCTCCCATGAGGGGAGTGCGTGCCGCGAGCGGAAGGCGAGCAGTTCGGCCATCGTGTCGGCGGGCAGACGCAGCCAGCCGCACCCGGGGAAATGCTGCTCGACCATCTCCCGCCATACGGCCACGGGCATCCGGTACGAGGCCTCGCGGTCCCAGGGCACCGGTTCCACGTGGAAGCCGCCCGCCCCGGTGAAGGCCGTCCCCGAGAACAGCATCAGCATCGGGACGTCACCGCCCTTGAGCGCGGCGAAGTACCGGGTCGCCGCGATGTCCATGTCGTAGCTGCACGGCACCACGAGGTCGACCTCGGTCTCCCCGGTGAAGCTCGGGACCATCACCGAGACCAGCGCGAACTGCACCGGCTGAAGGGTGGACCCCCAGCGGGAGGGTTCGCCGAAGAGGTCGGCGAGACCGTCGGCCTCGGCCGGGACGTAGCGGCGCTTGGCCGGCTCCACACGGAGCTGGCAGCGCAGGGCGACGGCGTGCACGCGCACCCCGGGCGAGGCGGTCAGCCGCAGCCGGAACACCAGGGTGGGTCCGGCGGCGTACGGATCGGCGCGCACCCCCGTGCAGGCGAAGTCGAAGTCCGTCACGGCCGCCGCCCCGCTTCCACCGGATCCGGGGCCAGCACCCGGGCCCGCCGTTCCACCCGCTCGAAGAACACGCGCAGCGCCTCCCGGGCCTCCGCGCCCCCGTCGAAGCCCTGCCAGAGCATCCGCATCCGGCCCACCAGCTCGTAGCAGATGTCGATGGGGACCAGGTGGCAGGTGGTACGGCCCTGCGCGCGGTGCAGCAGCAGTGCCTCCACGTCGGGCTCCAGCAGGCCGGCCAGCCGCCCGGCGCCGAGCACGCGCTGCCAGGTCTCGGGGTCGAGCTCGCTCTCGGTGGCCCCGGCGGGGCTCGGGTAGAGCGCGACCAGGCGGTCCAGTGCGGCGTTGCGGAACAGGAAGGCCACCCCGACGGGGATCTGGAGGGTCTCCCAGGCGCCGTCACCCAGCGGATGCGCCGGGTCGGTGAGGTAGCGGTCGGGTACGGCGCGGAACCGGCCGCTGGCCGCGCCGGGCCGGTCGAAAAGCAGTGCGCAGGCGGTGCACGCGCAGACCAGGGCCCGCCGTTCGGTCTCCACCAGGTGGCGGTGCCCGTCCTCGGCGACCGCCACTGCGCACAGTTCGCAGGTCTCGGGGCGCGGCGGGCGGGCGCCGGCGAACCGGCGCAGGCCGCGCGCGGCCGGGGCCGGCGCGCTCACCGGACCCGTGCCGGGGTCTGCGGGCGGGCGCCGATCTGGAGGAGGGCCGGGGCGGGGGACGCCTGCTCCACCTCCACGGAGGTCACTTCGGGTGCGAAGGCCGCCAGGGCGTCCGCCACACCGCGCGGGACGCCGTCGGGATCGGTCTCCGAGCCGCCGCAGCCGCAGCCGCCGCCGGCGGGAACGCCCAGCCGCAGTACGCCCGAGGCCGGGTCGAAGCCGAGCAGTTCCGTCTGCTCCGGAGCGGACCGCAGCGCCCGCCCGATCCGGACGTGGACGTCCTCGGGGTTCAGGTCGTGCAGGGCCAGCAGGCTCGCCACGAGCTCGTCGTCCAGCAGCGGGGCCAGGCCGTGGTCGCCGAGCCGCTGCGTGATCCGGGCGAGCCCCGCCCCGTAGAACTCCATGAGGCCCCGGACCAGTTCCTCGGCGGCGGCGCAGGCCGCCCGGTCGCCCGTGGCGGCGAGCCGGTCGAGGACCTCGTCCACCCGCTGCCCGGCCTGTCGTGCGTCCGGCGCGGCGCCCGCGGCGCCCGCGGCGCCCGCGCGTGCGGCGCTCATCCGCCCAGTCCGCTCAGGCCGGTGGGCACGTGCATGGTTTTGACCGTCTTGCCGCCGCCGACGTACATGTGCACCCCGCACGGCAGACAGGGGTCGAAGCTGCGGACCGCTCGCATGATGTCGATTCCCTTGAAGTTCTCCGGGGGGTTCTCCTCGAAGATGGGCGTGTTCTGCACGGCGTCCTCGTACGGACCGGGAGTGCCGAAGGTGTCCCGGGTGCTGGCGTTCCACGGAGTCGGCGGATACGGGTGGTAGTTGGCGATCTTCCCGTCGCGGATCACCATGTGGTGCGACAGGACACCGCGTACGGCCTCGGTGAATCCGACGCCTACCGCCTGGTCCGGCACTTCGAACTTCTCCCAGGTCTGGGTGCGTCCGGCGCGCACCTCCGCGAGCCCCTTCTCGGCGCAGTGCAGCGCGATGGCCGCCGCGTAGGCCTGGAAGTAGGTGCGGGCCCGGTTGCGTTCCAGGGCGTTGCTCCACTTGGGGATCTGCCACTCGAAGGTCGTCTCGGGCTTGGTCATCGTCTTCGGCAGGTTGATGACCACGCTGTGCCCCGTGGCCTTGACGTAGCCGACGTCCACCAGGCCGGACAGTGCGGTGGACCAGAGCCGGGCGATGGGACCGCCGCCGGTGTCGAGCGCCAGGTGGTCCTTGCCGTCGAACCAGCGGGGCGACATCACCCAGCTGTACTTGTCGTCGAAGTTCCGCTTCTGCGGGGCCGGGATGGTGTGCTGGTTCCACGGGTGGCGCGGGTCCACCGGGTTGCCGAGCGGGTCGTGCGTGACGAACTGCTCCTGCCCCTGCCAGTCGTCGTAGTACGAGCTGCCCAGCAGGATGCGGATGCCCAGGTTGATTTCCGTGAGGTCGTTGGTGACCAGTTTTCCGTCCACCACCACGCCCGGGGTGACGAACATCTTCCGTCCCCAGTCGGTCATGTTGGCGTACGTGAAGTCGCAGTACTCGGGGTCGTTGAGGGCGCCCCAGCAGCCCAGCAGGACACGCCGGCGGCCGACTTCCTCGTAGCCGGGCAGGGCCTCGTAGAAGAAGTCGAACAGGTCGTCGTGCAGCGGCACCACCTTCTTCATGAACTCCACGTACCGCATCAGGCGGCTCATGTAGTCGGTGAAGAGCTGGACCGAGGCGATGGTGCCGACACCGCCCGGGTAGAGCGTGGAGGGGTGCACGTGGCGGCCCTCCATCAGGCAGAACATCTCCCGCGTGTACCGGCTGACTTGGAGGGCCTCGCGGTAGAACTCGCCCTCGATGGGGTTGAGCGAGCGCATGATGTCCGCGATGGTGCGGTACCCGTGCTCGCCCGCGTGCGGGGCGGCGGTCCGTTCGGCCAGCTCCAGGACCCCGGGGTTGGTCTCGCGGACCATCTTCTCGCAGTAGTCGACCCCGACCAGGTTCTCCTGGAAGATGTTGTGGTCGAACATGTACTCCGCGGACTCGCCGAGGTTGATGATCCATTCGGCGAGGTGTGGGGGCTTCACCCCGTAGGCCATGTTCTGCGCGTACACGGAACACGTGGCGTGGTTGTCGCCGCAGATCCCGCAGATGCGGCTGGTGATGAAGTGCGCGTCACGGGGATCCTTGCCGCGCATGAAGACGCTGTAGCCACGGAAGACCGACGAGGTGCTGTAGCACTCGGCGACCCGCTTCTGCTTGAAGTCGATCTTCGTGTGGATGCCGAGACTGCCCACGATCCGGGTGATCGGATCCCATGCCATCTCGACCAGGCCGCTGCCGTCGCCGGCCGCCTTCGTCTTCGGTTCCATCGTGTCTGCCGTGGCCCTTCATCAGCGCGGGTGGAGGAGGAGCGGGTGGAGAGGGGAGCGGGTGGGGAGAGGAGTGCGGAGCGGGCGGGTGGCCGTCGGGCCCGGTTCACCAGGGCGGGCGGTATCCCGTCGTCAGCTTCTCGCCCGTGTGGCGCCACTTGGGCTCCTGATCGACGGTGTGAAGGGTGATCGCCCGCAGCCTGCGGATCAGCGCGCCGTACGCGCCGCTGGCCTTGGTGGAGACGGTGGCGCCAGGCGGCTTGTCCATGAACGGCATGAACTTGTCGGGGAAGCCCGGCATCGTGCACGCGATGCAGATGCCGCCCACGTTCGGACAGCCGCCGATGCCGTTCATCCAGCCGCGCTTGGGTACGTTGCACTTCACCACTGGACCCCAACAGCCGAGCTTCACAAGGCACTTGGGGGAGTCGTAGGTCTCCGCGAACTCGCCCTGCTCGTAATAGCCGGCCCGGTCGCACCCCTCGTGCACCGTGTTGCCGAACAGCCACGTGGGCCGCAGCTTGTCGTCCAGCGGGATCATCGGGGCCGAGCCGGCCGCCTGGTAGAGCAGGTAGGTCAGGGTCTCGGAGAAGTTGTCCGGCTGGATCGGACAGCCCGGCACGCACACGATGGGGATCCCGGCGTGCGACTTCCAGTCCCAGCCCAGGTAGTCGGGCAGGCCCATCGCACCCGTCGGATTGCCTTCCATCGCGTGGATGCCGCCGTATGCGGCGCAGGTGCCGATGGCCACCACGGCGAGCGCCTTGGGCGCCAGCCGGTCGATCCACTCGCTGGTGGTGATGGGCTGGCCGGTCGCCGGATCGTCGCCGAAACCGCACCAGTAGCCCTCGGACTTGATCTTCTCGTTGGGGATGGAGCCCTCGACCACCAGCACGAAGGGATCGATCTCGCCCCGCTCGCCCTTGAAGAACCATTCGATGAACGTGTCCGCGCCCCCGACGGGACCGCACTCGAAGTCGATCAGCGGCCAGTGGACGGCGATCCGGGGCAGCCCGGGCAGCGTCCCGGTCACGATCTCCTCGATGCTCGGCTGCATCGCGGCGGTCAGGGACACGGAGTCACCGTCACAGCTCAGGCCCGCGTTGATCCAGAGGATGTGGATCAACGGGTCGTCCGCTGCCGGGTCGTCCGTCACCGGGGCCGGCGTTGCTGCGTCCATGCGGAGGCCTCCTTGGGGAGGGGGAGGGGGAGGAGCGGCGGCGGGGCCCGCAAGGGGGCCCCTCACCGCGAGGGGCTCATCGGCCCCACCTTTCTTGCTAGCACCCGCCGCGGACCGGTGCCGCGTCATGTACACCCGGTCCGGTGACGGAGTCCGGCGACGAGCCCGGTCGCGCGGACAGCGGCGCACCGCGCCGGGCCGGCACGGCGCGGGCGAGGTGCGGCGGGGTCTCGCCCGGACGCACCTTCCCCACGAAGGCCCGCCGCAGCGCGTGGTACGGGGCCTGCGGGTCGAAGAAGGTCTGCCACATCCGCTCCAGCTCGGCCGCCCGGTAGGAAGCCAGCGGACGCTGCTCCTCGTCCCGCTCCCGCCGCGCCTTCTTCACGGCGATCCGGGAGGTGGTGGCGGGGTGCCCGGCGAGCCGTGCGGCGAGGGCCGCGGCCCGGCCCGCGAACTCCGCGGGCGGGCAGGCGACCGTCCGGTCGACCAGGCCCAGCCGCCGGGCCGCCTCGGCACTCAGCGGCAGGGCCTCCGTGGTCTGGTGCTCCGCCGCGGCGGAGCCGATCCGGCGCGGCAGGGTGTACGTCCAGAACTCCGATCCGTACAGGCCCATCAGCCGGTAGTGCGGATTGAGGACCACACCGGAGCGGCACCACACCTCGTCGGCGGCGAAGGCCAGCATGGCGCCTCCGGCGGCGGCGTTGCCGCCCAGCGCGGAGATCACGAGCCGGTCGGTGGTGGTCAGGACGGCCTCCACCAGGTCGTCCATGGCGTTGATGTTGGCCCAGGACTCTTCGGCGGGATCGACAGCGGCCTCGATGACGCCCAAGTGGATCCCGTTGGAGAAGAAGTCCCGCCCACCGCCGAGCACGAGCACGGAAGTCGGCCGGGCGCAGGCCGCACGGTACGCGTCCAGCAGGCGCCGGCAGTGGGCCGTGCTCATCGCGCCGCCGGGGAAGGAGAACGACAGGAAGCCGGCCCCGCCGACCTCCTGGTAGCCGATGTCGGACCAGGTGCGGGGCCGCGGCCCCCGGCCGGCCGCCGCCGGGGCGGGCAGCTCGGGCAGCTCCGGCAGCAGGGCCCCGAGCGCGAGGGTGGCGGGGAGCTTGGGCGCGGCCGGTTGCCCCGGGGCGCGGTGGGCCCGCAGCTCCGGGATCCACACGGCTCCGTCGACGGTGGCCCGGCAGATCGCCCCCGCCCTGGTGGCCAGCAGCTCGCCGGGGCGGCCGCGCAGCCCGTCCTCCGGGTGCCCGCCGTGCAGGTACCAGGCGCAGCCGAGCAGCTCGTCCCGTACGCCGGGCCGTGAGTCCGCGGCGCGCAAGGTGCGCAGCACCTGCTCGGTACCGTCCCGCAGCCAGTCGATCCGCCGGTGCTCCTGACGCAGCAGGGGGCGGGCCAGGCCCTGGGTCTGCGGCGCGGGGACGTACGTTCCGCCGGCATAGCGCTCCACGGCGAGCAGGACGGCCTCCAGGGCCGCGTCGGCCACCTCGCCCCGGTACCAGGCGCTCTTCGACTCGCCCGGGTCCGGTCCGGGACATTCCACCGAGGCCCACACGTCGCCGGCGTCCATCTCCGCATTGGCCTGCAGGACGGTGACGCCCCACCGCGGGACCCCGTCCAGTACCGCCCGGTCGAGCGAGGAGGGACCCCGGTCCCCGACCGGACCGGGATGCACGATCAGGCAGGTGTGGGCGGACCAGACCTCCTCCGGCACCGCCGAGGTCAGCATCGGTGCGACGATCAGCTCGGGGCGGTGGCGCCGTACGCACGCCGCCAGGTCGGCCGCGGGGAGGGCCAGCTCCACGGAGACGCTGTGGCCGCGATCGCGCAGCTCGGCGTGGACCCGCTGGGTGAGACTGTTGAAGGCGCTCGCGACGAGCAGGACGTGCACGGGGGCTCCCTGCGACGGACCGGTGCCGCGGCACGGGGTGGCCCGGCCGCATCGGCGGTGCGGGGCCGGCGCGTGACCGGCCGCCAGAGATGTTTCGCGACGTCCGTCGGCGAGCGCGCGCACCCCGCTGTCCGTGTCACCCGTACGCGCAGCAGCACAGGGCCGCTCGGCGGCAGCGGAGAACGGGCCCGCGGTGGCCCCGGTCCCCGTTCCTGCTCCGGCCCGGGGCCTGCGGCCGGGCGCCCGAGGCCCGGCCTCCGCGGCGCCGCACTCGATGTGTCTAGGGCCCGGCGGCGCGGGTAGGCGCGGTACGCCGCGCGCTGCCGGGAGGCGGCGACCCGCGCGGTACGGGCACCCGGACTGTGCCCGGCCGGACGGCCCGGAGGCCCGGGCCGCCGGTATCCGGACGAACGATCGGACGCACTGTGACGAATCCGAAGAGCTGCGCGCCCACCCGACCCGAACCGGTACCGGGAGGGCAGGCGTCCATGGGGACGCCTCCCAACGATCCGGTGCCGCCCAACCCGACCCCCGCGCCGGGCCCCGGCCCGGGGCCGCAACCCGGGCCCCTGCCGGGTCCGGTGCCGGCCCCCGGGCCGGACCCGGTACCGCCGGCGCCGCCGCAGCCCGAGCCCGACCCGCCGCCCGTACCGCGTCCCGGTCGGCATCCCCGGCCGGGGCCCCTCCCGGGACCGGTGCCGGCGCCGGAGCCCGTGACCTGAGTCGGAGCGTCATCCTCGACGACGGAGTGCGACCCCCGTCGCAGCCATGAGGCCGAGGCCGCACCCCGCACCGGGCGCCTACCCAGCCGGGCGCGGCCGATGCGGACCCGACCGCAGGACCGTGACCACAGGACCGGGCCCTGACACCGGTTTGCACGGCCCGGACCGGGGAAGCCGCCCGTGCGGGGCTGCCGCGGCCCGCGGGGCTCCCGTAGAGCTCGAGCGAGGAGACGGCCATGGACGAGCAGGGTGGCGCCGGAGGAGTGCCGCTGGAGGACCGGCGGAAACCGGACGGGCACGGCAAGGCACGGGCCGGCCGCCGCGATGACAAGGCGCAGACCGGTCTCCACGACGACGGGACCACGCCGGCGGCCGACACGGACGAAGCCAGCCGTCTGGACCGTCCGCAGCAGCCCGGGAAGCCGGGCCGAAAGGGGGCGCGGTGGGTGGGCCCGCGCGATGAATGAAGCCCGACCGCACCCGGGCGGGCGGGGAGCGGGCGTGCCATGCTCAAGGAGTGAAGGGCGATGCCGCACCCGTGGGTGAGGGCGCCGCACCCGAGGTGGTGGCGCTCGCCAGGGTCGTGGCCAGACTCAGGTCGGAAATCGTCGACCTGGAGGGCGTCGCCGCGACCACGGCCGTGGTCGAGCGGGCCAAGGGCGTCCTCATGGCGCAGTCGGGGGTCTCCGCCGACGCGGCGTACGAATTGCTCCTGAAACGGGCCGTACGCCGCGGCCGCTCCGTCCTGGAGGAGTGCTGGCTCACGCTGGGGCAGGTTCGCCGCCCTCGACAATCGCCGGGGACCGCGCGGATCTCCCTGATCACGGCCCCGGCCCCGGCCCCGGCCCCGGCCCCGGCCACCGCCCCGATCACGGGTCCGGGGAACGAGCCGTGGACCCCGGACTTCAGCCGTCGCCGCCATCTCCCCGGTCACCATGACGGTGACGGCGAGCTGAACGGCCTGCTCGCGCGGATCGCCGACGGTCTGGCAGGCGCACACGGCGGTGATGACATCGCGGAGCTGCTGGTGACGGTGCTCGGGTCGGCCGTCGACGTGGACGCGGTCATGATCTACACCGTCGCGGCCGCAGGAAGCCTGGACCTGACCGGAAGCGCCGGAATCACCGATGCCCTGGCGGAGCAGTGGCGCCACATTCCCCCGCTGAGCGGGGTCGCCGCCCTCGAAGCCATCGCCGCCCGCCGTGCCCTCTGGCTGGAGGACCCCGAACAGGACGCCCGGCGCTATCTGCTGATCGGGGACCCGCCGGAGCGGTGGCCGGCGCGCGCCTGGGTCCCCGTGCCCGGTGAGGGCCCTCCCCAGGCCGCCATCGGGTTCCTGCGCACCCGGCCGGGCCCCTTCGCCGCCGGCACCCGGGCGTTGTTGCGCCAGGCGACCCGGCTGTGCGCGGGGCCCCTGGGGGCGTCGGCACCTCGTGCCCCGGAGGGCACGGGAGCGGCCGTCGGCGGCTACGCGGAGGCCGTCCAGCTCATCCTGGACACCATGGCCGGCCCCGCGACCCTGCTCACCCCGCTGCGCTCGGAGACGGGTGAGGTGGAGGACTACCGGATCGACGCGGCGGCGCCCGAGTCCGTCGACGTCGCCGGCCGGCGCGGCAAGGAACTCGTGGGCCGCCGGATCCTGGAGACGTACCCCACCGTGGCGGGTACTGCCCTGTGGGAGGGGTACCTCAGGACGCTCACCACCGGAACCAGGTACGAGGGGGACCCCTTCACCTACGAGGAAGTGGTCGCGGGCGTCCCCCGGCAGTCCGTCTACTCCGTCCGGGCGTCCAGACTCGGAGACCACCTGGTCGTGTCCTGGATCTGCCATGACAGCAGCCAGCGCGAGGTCCGGAGGCTGGCCGACATGCAACGCCTCGGCAACCTAGGCTGGGCGGGCTGGAACCTGGTCACCGACACCGTCACCTGGTCAGATCAGGTCTATGCGATCTTCGACCGGGATCCGGTCCGGGGGCCGATGCCGCTGGAGGAACTGCCGGGCCACGTCGTCACCGAGGACCTCCACCGACTGGGCGCCGCCGTCGAGAGGCTGCTGAGCGAGGGGCAGGCCGTCGACCAGCCGTTCCGGATCACCACCCGGCGCGGAGTGCGCCACCTGCGGATCGTCGCCGAGGCCCAGACGGACGCCGACGGCACACCCGTCGAGGTGCACGGCTTCTTCCAGGACCTGACCACACAGCACGACGTCGAAGTCGCGCTGCACGAGAGCGAGCGCGCCGTCCTG
This sequence comes from Streptomyces sp. NPDC006487, assembly GCF_042870555.1. Lineage (NCBI taxonomy): Bacteria > Bacillati > Actinomycetota > Actinomycetes > Kitasatosporales > Streptomycetaceae > Streptomyces > Streptomyces sp. NPDC006487. Next base: position 222,265 of record NZ_JBIAHN010000005.1, on the reverse strand, counting down.
CTCCAGCGGGGCATGCTCCAGGCAGAGCGCGCGCTCGCGGCGCGCCTCCAGGACACCCTGCTGCCGATCCCCGAACAGTCCCTGGAACTGGCCGGCCTGTGCATCGACGTGGCCTACGTCCCCGCCGACAGCGGGATCAACGTGGGCGGCGACTGGTACAGCGCCATCGAACTCCCCGACGAAAGCGCCCTGTTCGTCATCGGAGACGTGGCCGGCCACGGGCTGGCCGCCGTCGGAACCATGGCCCAGCTCCGGTTCACCGCCAAGGGCATGGCCGTCACCGGCTCACCTCTGCCCGACGTCCTGCGCCGGCTCAACACCCTGCTGATGCACACCGGTTCGGACCCGTCGGGCAGTGCCACCGCCACCATGGTGATGGCCCGCTACCAGCCCTGGGACCGGCGGCTGACCTGGGTACGGGCAGGCCACTTGGCGCCCTTGCTGATCCGCGGCGACCGGGCGGAGTTCCTCGAGCAGCCCCGGGGCGCCCTCCTCGGGGCGACCTTCGAAGCCTCCTACGAACAGGCCGCCATCGACCTGATGCCCGGCGACAACCTGCTCTTCTACACCGACGGGCTCGTGGAGGAGCCGGGCGAGGACATCGAGGCCGGCCTCGACCGCCTCGCGGAGACGGCGGTGCGACTCCTCCGGGAGGGCCGCGGCGAAACCCTCGCCCGGACCCTCGCCTCCCTGTCGACGGCGCATCGCGACGACATCTGCGTCCTGGACGTCCACGTCCCGGACGGGGTAGCGGACGGTGATGTTCCGTAAAAGGGGTCAGCCTTCCCCCATGTGGGTATATCCCCTCGGAAGGACCACGACGGTTCCCGCCGCCCGGCTCGGGGTCGGCCGGTGCCCACCAATCCGTCGGAGGAAGCTCATGGCAGCCGTTTCCAGCGACACCAAGGATCCGTTCCGCATCGACCTCCGCACCGAGATGCCCGTTGTCCCGGAGGATCCGCTCACCGTCAGCACCGGCGAGGCGCGGACCCTGTCCGTCGCGCTCTTCCGGCGGCTGAAGGAGCTGAGCGAAGGGACGCCGGAGTACTCGTACGTGCGCAATACGCTCGTCGAGCTCAATCTCAGCCTGGTGAAATACGCGGCACGCCGGTTCCGTAACCGGTCCGAGCCACTGGAGGACATCGTCCAGGTCGGCACGGTGGGCCTCATCAAGGCCATCAACCGGTACGACGTCGAGCGCGGGGTCGAGTTCACCACGTTCGCCATTCCCACCATCACCGGCGAGATGAAGCGGTTCTTCCGCGACACCAGCTGGTCCGTGAAGGTCCCGCGCCGCCTGCAGGAACTCCGTCTCGACATCGCCAAGACGAACGACGCGCTCGAACAGCGACTGGGACGCCACCCGACCGACCTGGAGCTCGCGCAGTGCCTCGGGATCACCCCGGAGGCTCTGGACGAGGGCCGCCGGGCGGCCAACGGCTACATGGCGGGATCCCTGGACGCCCCGGTGGGACCCGAGGCGGACGGTGGCACCAGGGCGTGGCCGGTGGGGGAGGAAGAGGCGGCCTACGACCGCATCGAGTGCCTGGAGACCCTGAAACCGCTGCTCGCGACGCTCAGTGACCGCGATCGGCAGATCCTCTCGCTGCGCTTCGGCCAAGAGTTGAACCAGTCCGAGATCGGTGACCGGCTGGGCCTCTCCCAGATGCACGTCTCACGACTGCTGAGCCGCATCATGGCCAGGCTGCGGACCGGGATGCTGGAGGACGACGGCGACGGCGAGGGCCAGGGCGAGGGTGAGGGCGGCGCGGGCCGGGGCGGGGGCGCGGGCCGGGACTAGGAAGCGCTCAGCCGGGCGGGGAGGCCCGGCCGGCGGTCGGGAGGGGGGTTTCTCCGTGCTCCCGTAGGGCCGGTGGAGTGGCGACCTCCACCCACACGCACTTACCGCCGTCGACCGGATCCGCCCCCCACGCGCGGGCCAGCCGCCTCACGATGAGCAGCCCGTGGCCGCCGGGCCGGGCCGGATCGGTCGGGAGCCGGTGGACGGGTAGGGCCGGACTGGCGTCCGTGACCTCGATGCGCAGCCGCTCGGCGGTGTAGCGCAAAAGCAGCGAATTCGGCCCGCCCGCGTGCATGCAGGCGTTGGCCACCACTTCGGACACCAGGAGCAGTACGTCGTCCGCGGCTTCGGTGGTGTCGTCCTCGCCGGCGTTCGCGCGGCCATCCCTGTCGCCGCTGTCGCTGTCGCTGTCGCTGTCGTTGTCGGTTTCCGGTTCCGGCAGCCACTGCCACTCGGTGAGGGCGCGGCGGGTGAAGTCGCGGCACCGGCCGACGACGTCCGTGGTGCCGTGCAACAGCAGACGCCGGGTCCACTCCGATGACCGGCGCTCGCCCATCCTCGCTCCTCGCTACGCTACGTGCGCCGGTGGCTCGCCAGGGCCGCCTGCACATCGGGGTGCTGCGGGAAGAGCCCGTCGGCGCCGGTGACGTGGAACATGCGTGCGACCGGGCGGTGCAGGCCGATCAGTTCGAGGCTGCCCCCTGTCTCCCGGGCCGCGAGCCGGTTGTGCAACAACACGTTCAGTCCCGTGGAATCACAGAACGCCAGCTCGCTGACATCGACCAGCAGGCGTCGACCGCCACTTGCCCGGGCGGCTTCCAGGGCCGCGCGCAGGGGCTCTGCGGTGTCGTGGTCGAGCTCTCCGGCCAAGGTCAGGACGGTGGCCCCGTCGAGGGGTCGCACGTCGACCGCGAAGCGGTCTTCGTCCGCCGAGGGCATCGCGTACCCCATTCCCCGGTGGTTCGGGTTTCGACACCGGATATGTCTCGCGCCTACCCCGTCACGGGTCGCCAAACCCGGCCGCGGGCGGGACGGCGTCGATGGGGAAGAGGGGGAGGGAGCCGGTGATCTCCAGGAGCCGCAGCATCTGGGCGCTCGGCGCCGCCAGGCGCAGCGTGTGGCCGCACTCCCTTGCCTGCAGGCGCGCCTGGAGCAGCAGGTTCAGTCCGGCCGAATAGCAGAAGGTGAGACCACTGAGGTCGACGACGATGTCGGCGGGGCCGCCCAAGCGGGTCACCGCTTCGAGCAGCAGGGCGCGCACCTCGTCGACCCGGCTGAGGTCGATCTCGCCCGACAGGCGGACCACGGCCGCCTCCCTGGCAGGGGGAGGCGGGCCGGCAGGGTCGTGCGCGCCGTGCTCGTCCGGCATCCTCAGCGCTGTCCCTTGGCCTTCTTCATCTTGTCCGCGGCGTCGGACGCCATTTCCTCGGCCTTGCCGGCCATCCGCTCGGTGCTTCCCTCCGCCTGCATGCGCTTGTCGTCCATCGCGCTGCCGAGGTTCTCCTTGAGCTTCCCCTTGGCCTGCTTCGCCTTGCCCTTTGCCTTGCCCATGACGATTTCTTCCTTCCTGAGGGGGGGTGCTGCTGCCACCATGCGTCAGGGGGCGGCGGTCTGCAATATGTAGCGAATTGCCCGATATTGGGGCTGCCTGGTTGGCTGCCAGGACCTATGGGAGTCCGGCGAGGAATGCGGTACGGGGCCTCGGGTAGGCGTCCCGTATGCCCGTGTCCCCCAGTCCGAGGAGCGATCATGCCTCGTGGTTCCAGTGCCAAACGGGAGCGTCAGTACGAGCACATCAAGGAGAGCGCCGAGCAGCGCGGCGAGAGCGCCGAGCGGGCGAAGGAGATCGCTGCGCGGACCGTGAACAAGGAGCGGGCCCGTGCCGGTGAGTCCGAGACGGCGAGCAAGAGCTCCATCGAGGATATCTCCTCGGCCAGGCGCGGCGGACTGCGCTCGCACCAAGGCGCGCAGGGGCCGACGTACGACCAGCTCTACGCGGAGGCCAAGCGGCGCAATCTGCACGGCCGTTCCTCCATGGACAAGGCCGAACTGAAGCGGGAGCTCGGTTACTGACGGCCGTCCGGCTCCGTTCCGGCTCCGTTCCGGCCTTCGCGGGGAACGGTGACGAGAGCTCGGGGCCGTCCATGGCGGAGAAGCCCCTCACCTGCCGGTCCTTCCGCGCAGCCGCTGTCCTACGGACGTGGAGCGGCCGAAGTGAACCCGATGCATTCGACGTCGATCTGATCGGCGAGTTCGGTCAGTACGCCCGCCAGGTCCCGGACGGCCGGCTCGTCGCCGCGCATCTCTCCGGTGTGCTCCGATTCGAGCCAGTCGGCCGCGAGGCCGCGCAGGAGGGCGGTGACGTGATCGGCGGGGATCAGCAGTGCACCGTCATCCGCGGGTATGAGCGGTATGGACATCTGAATCATGGACCGTCTCCCGAGCGTCCGTGCGCGTCCGCTCCACCGCGTCCGCGCTACCAATAGTGCCGCCGTCCTCCGACCGCGTGCCCGACGGAGCCGAGAACCCACAGGACGACCCCGATGACGACGAGGACGATCCCCAACGTCCACAGGATCGAAATGCCGAGGAGGTAGCCGAGGATCAACAGGACGATTCCAAGCGCGATCATGATGTTCTCCCATCTCGCAGGCTGCTTCTTCCCCGATCCGCTGCCGGAATGCAGTGGGAGGTGGCCCGGTCCGGCGGGTGCGCCGCCTTCAAAAGTATCTTGACGTCAAGATTGATATCGGGCAGGCTTCCGCTGGTATCTCGATATCGAGATACTTTCGCGGGGGCTCGGAGGCATGGAATGCGGTGGCGCGGTACGGGGACCGGGATGGGGCAGCAGGGGCGACTGGTGCGGAAGCGGGAGCGACAGCCCGGACTGGTGGCGCAGTTGAGGCGGCCGCCTGGTGGCCGGGACGCTCGCATCATGCTGCTCGCCCAGCTCCTCGACCGCACCGGAACGGGCGTCTGGTCGGCCTCCTCGGTCCTCTACTTCACTTTCGTCATCGGCCTGGACGCGGGCCGGATCGGCCTCCTCCTGGGCGCCGCGGCCGTCGCGGGCATCGCCGGATCGCCCCTGGCGGGGCACCTGGCGGGCCGCTTCCCGGTGCGTTCCCTGCTGATCGGCTGTCACCTGCTGCGCCTCGGAACCCTCGGCGCGCTGCTCGTGGTCACCCGCTTCGACGTGCTGCTGGCCCTGGTCGCCGTCACCTACCTCGGCGACCGGGCGGCCAAGGCGCTGGAGATGCTCTTCGCCACACGGGTGGCGGGTGAACGGCGCGGCACCTATCAGGCCCTGTCGCGCAGTACGGCGAACGCCGGTTACGCGGTGGGCGCGGGGATCGCCGCCGCCGGTCTGGCCGTCGGGACGCCGGCGGCGTACCAGGCGCTGATCCTGGGCAACGCGCTCTCGTTCGCAGCCGCCGCGGCGCTGGTCCGGCGTACCCGGGAGCAGCGGGCCGAGGGGCGGGTGGCCGCGGGCGCGGGGGGCGCGGCGTCCGGGGGTGGCGCGGCGACGGGGGATGCCGTGTCCGGGGATTCTGCGCCCGGGGACGTCGTACCCGGGGATGCCGTGCCCGGCCGGGCACGGGTGCCGAGCCCGTGGCGGGACCGCGGTTACCTGCGCTTCGTCCTGCTCGACATCCCCATGAACCTCGACGACTCGGTCCTGGCCGTCGGCCTGCCGCTCTGGCTCGTGGCACACACCGACGCGCCGCACACGCTGGTCCCGGCCTTCCTCGTCATCAACACCGTGCTGGTCGTCGTCCTCCAACTCCGCGTCTCCGCAAGGTTCGAGAAACCCCGCCAGGCCGCGGCGGCGGTCTCCGTGTACGGGCTGACGATGCTCGCCTGCTGCACCCTCCTGGCCCTCACCACCGGTGCCGGGACCGTGGCCGCGACGGTCGCACTGCTCACCGCGGCGGTGCTGGTCACGGTGGCGGAACTGCTGCGGTCGGTGAGTTCCTGGGAGCTGGCGGTCTCGCTCGCCCCCGGGGAAGCGCGGGCGTCGTACCTGGGGGTGGCGGGCATGGCCCAGTCCGTTCAGAAGTCCGCCGGGCCGCTGCTCCTGACCGGAGTGGTGATGACGGCCGGACCCGCTGGCTGGCTGGCCCTCGGTACGGGGATCGCGGCCCTGTCGGTGCTCCAGCGGCGCTCCGCGATCCGCCGCCTCGACTCCGCTCTCGCTGCACCCGGCCCCGGCCCCGGCCCCGCTCCCGCCGCGCCCTCGCCGTCCGCCGCGCAGACCGGCTGACACGGCGAGGGACTGATCCCGGGTGCCTCCTTTAGAACCAGGTGAGGGTGAGGGGGAAGGTGGCGGTGGCTGTGGTGGTGTCGGTGGCGGTGGCGGTGATCTGGAGGGTTCCGGTGGCCCAGGGTTTGCCGGTGATGCGGCCGGTGGCGGTGTCGAGGGTCAGGCCCCAGGGGAGTCCGGTGGCGGCGTAGCGGACGGGGGGCTTTCCGCCCGTGGTGGTGAGCTGGATGGTGCAGTTCTGGTTGAACTTGCAGCTCTGCGGGCCGGGGTTGGCCAGCTTCAGGTCACCGGGGGTGGGTGTGGGGGTTGGAGTCGGGGTGGGGGTCGGCGTCGGTGTGGGTGTCGGGGTCGGTGTGGGTGTGGGTGTCGGCGTGCCGCCGCAGCCCGGGGTGGCCTCCGGGGGGAGGGGGACGCGCCAGATCTGGGTGTCGTTCTCCGAGCCGACGAGCAGGGTGGTGCAGTCGAGGTAGGTCACCGTCTCGCCCTGTGACTGTGCTGGCAGGGCCACGTCCGCGAGCTTGGTGCCCGAGATGTCGTACACCGAGGCGGTGTTGGCCCCCAGGGGACCGCCGCTGCGCAGGGTGTACGAGGCGCCTGACGGGGAGAAAGCGCCGTCGGTGGCGAACACCGGGCCCGGCCGGACGGCGGTCAGGGTGCCCGGCTGCCCCGGTACCGGCGGCAGCGGCGCCTGGTACAACTGGCCCGCGGCTCCGATGAGTTTGCTCGCGATGTGGATTCTGCCGGTGACGGGATCGGCGAGCAGGGATTCGGCGTCGTGCTTCCCGTCGGCGTACGTGAAGCGGTACGTCACGGGCGTCACCGAGGCGTTGGCGAGCTGGTCGGGCTCGGTGAAGGAGTGCACGGTGATCTCGGCGCGGCTGCCGAAGTTGTCGCCGATGTCGCCGACCAGGATCGCGGGGCGGCCGGAGGAGTCCTTGCCGATGGTCAACCCCTCCCAGTCGGTGTTGCCGACCCCGGTGACCGTGTACGTGGCCTTGAGCAGGCCGGTGGCGCCACTGCAGTCGATGGCGAAGACCTGGTTGGTGTTGCCGCTGTCGTTGACGGCGTAGAAGACGCCGGGGTGTTTGCGGCTCATGGCGAGTCCGCTGATCTCGGCCAGACCCCCGGGGAGGGTGCACTGGCGTTCGGGAGCGGCGGCAGCCTCGGCGGCACCGGACAGGGGTGCGGACGCGGGCATCGCGACGGTGGGGGCGGCGTCCGCGGGCCCGGCGGCGGGTCCGGTCAGCCAGGCGGCTGCCGGCAGGACCATGGCGAGGGCCGCGGTGGTGAGGGCGGCGGCCCGCGGAGGTGTGAGGAGTAGTCGGGGCATGCCCACCATGTGAGGGGGAGCCAGGTTGTGGCGCCAGGGTCAATCGCCTCCCGTTTGAGCATCGTTCAATGCCGGGCGGGCATGTCCGGCCGCCGGGCGGGGCCTCCGGGCGGCCCGCCCCGGACGTGCCGCGCCCATGACCGGCACGGTCACCGGGAGGGCTCGCGTACGGGTGCTTTGTGCCGGGCGTGTGCGATGAAGGCGCGGGCGGCCCGGCTCAGCGGCCGGCGGGCGTGTGCGATGCCCACCGGGCGCAGGAGCGGCGGGGTGAAGGAACGTATCTCCGCCCTGCTGCCGAAGGCCCTGGCGACCACGTCGCGGTACCAGATGAGGGAGCCGCGGCCGTCGGTCACCCCGGTCACCCAGCCGAGGCGTTCGTCCACCTCCAGGCAGGGCACCGGGCGCACGCCCAGGCAGCTGAACATGGCCTCCATCTCGGTGCGCCGGCCCGTCCCGGGGGTGGGCAGCACCATCGGCAGCCCGTCGAGTGCCCGGAACGGCAGCGGGTCGGGCAGTGCGGACCCGACGGGGGAGATGAGCACCACCTCGCGCTCCTGGATGTGGTGGGTGGAGAGTTCCCCGTCGAGGGGGAGGTCCACGAGCGCCAACTCGGCCCGTCCCTGGGTCAATTCCTGGACCACGGCCTCGCGGCTGTCGTACTGGTGGAGTCTGACGTCGAGGCCGGGGTGTCGCTCCGTGAAGGTGTGTACCAGGTCGGAGGCCAGATCGAGGGCCAGAGTGGGAGTGGTCACCACGGCCAGGGCGGCCCTGGCGCCCAGCCCGTGGGGAGTGCCGATGTCGTCGATCGCCTCCACCGCGTCGAGCACGGTACGGGCCAGCCGGACGACCCGGGCCCCTTCCGGTGTGAGGTCCACCCCCCTTCCCCGGCGGGCGAGGAGATCGACGCCGAGGTCGCGCTCCATGGCTTGGACGGCCCGGGAGAGGGCCGACTGGGCGACGAACACGGAGGCCGCCGCGCCGGTGATGGAACGGCAGTCGGCGACGGCGACGAGGTAACGGAGCTGGGCGAGGGTGGGGGTCATGACCGGACGGTAACCGGGCAAGGGTGTACCTGTAAGACCGCGGAGGGTGAACAACCATCAGACTCCGCAAAGGTGTTCATGCCGGACTGGTGACAACTCATACCCATGCGGCATGACCCCGGGCGGCGCGGGCGCACCGGCCGGCGGGCCGGAGGCGGGCCGTCCCGGCGCAACGCCGCAGGCCACGGCCTCGGCAGGAGTGTGCCGACGGCGTGCCCGGGGGGCCGTTCGGGTGGGCGGAGGTCATCGGGGGTGCGAAGTGAACGGCTCCGGATGGCCGTTGACAGTGCGAGGCCGTCACCGCACGATGCATCGCGGCGCCAGGGAATTTGACCACCGTTCAACCCTGCCCCGACGCATCGCCCGGCCGTTTCGCGTGCCGCCCACCCCGGATCCCCGGCGGGAGGGCGTCTCGTCCGCCACCTTTCTCCCACGCCTTCCCGGTCTTCCGTCCCGCACTGCGCCATGTCACACAGCACTGGAAGAGGAGCGTCCGTGTCCCCCCAACCCGAGCCGTCCCCCCAGCCCTCGCGTGCCCTTCCGCCCCAGCAGCCCCCGCCGGCTCCGCGTATGGCGCGGCCCTCCCGCACTCCGCGGCCTCCGCGTCCCGTCCGGCCCGCCGGGCCCGCACGATCCGCGACCACCGGGCCGTCGGGGGATGAGCCCGCGCCGCCGGGGGAGCGGACCGGGCCGACGGGTTCCGAGCGGACAAGGCCAAGAGGACGAACAGAGCGGGCAGGGCGAACAGAGCGGGCCGAGCGGTCGGCTCCCGGGCCGCTCGAGCCGTCGCCTTCCGCGTGGCGGCCCGGGCGCCTCCGCGCCGCCGACCGCGACCTCGTCGTCGCGGTCAGCCCGTTCGGGGAGCCCAACCCGCGGATCGTCACCGCCGCGGAGCGCGCCGGATCCCTGGGCCTGCTCGACCTCGGCCGGGACGCCGGGGCGGCGCGGCGCGGTTTGGCCGAGATCGCCCGCCGTCTCGGAGCCGGCCGCTACGGCGTACGGGTGCCCGCGGGCTGCCCCGTCGGCCCCGAGGGGCTGCCGGCCGAGGTGGACACCGTGCTGCTCGCCGACCCCGCGGACCACACCCCCGACGGGGTGGCCGGCTGGGCGGCCGCCGCGGGTCGGCCCCGGGTGTGGGCCGAGGTCACCGATCCGGCGCAAGCCGCGGTCGCGGTGGCCGCGGGGGTGGAGGCGCTCGTGGCCAAGGGGCACGAGGCGGGCGGACGGGTGGGCGGGACCACCACCTTCGTACTCCTCCAACAGCTTCTGGGCGAACCCGCGTTCGGGCTGCCCGTACGGGCCTACGGCGGGATCGGGCCGCACACCGCGGCCGCGGCGGTCGCGGGCGGATCAGCCGGCGTGCTGGTCGACGTACAACTGGCCCTCACGCCCGAGGGTGAGGCCGGGCTGCCCGCCGAAGTCGCCGCGGCCGTACGGGCCATGGACGGCTCCGAAACGAAGCTGGTGCAGGGCCACCGGGTCTACGCGCGCCCCGACCTGACCCCGCCGCAGGGGCCGGCCGCCGGCCTGCTGGGCGCCCGGGACCTGCGGACACAACTGCTTCCGGTCGGCCAGGACGGGGCCTCGGCGGCCCGGCTGGCCGCCCGCCACCGGACGACCGGAGGCATCCTCCGAGCCGTCCGGTCGGCCGTCGCCGGACACCTGGAGGCCGTCGTACGGGCCCGGCCGCTGGGGGGCGGCCACGGCCCGGGGCGGCCGCTCCCGGTGGCGCAGGGGCCGATGACCCGGGTCAGCGACCAGGCGGCCTTCGCCGAAGCGGTGGCCGCCGGGGGCGGGGTCCCCTACCTGGCGCTCGCGGTCATGGAGGGGCCGCAGGTGCGCCGGCTCCTCACCGAGACCGCCGAGCGGCTCGGGGAGCGGCCCTGGGGCGTGGGGATGCTCGGCTTCGCCCCGGCCGAGCTGCGGGCCGAGCAGCTCGCGGCGGTCGCCGAGGTGCGTCCGCCGTACGCGATCATCGCGGGCGGCACCCCGGGACAGGCGGCCCCGCTGGAGGCAGCCGGAACCCGGACCCATCTCCACGTGCCCTCGCCGGGCCTGCTGGAGCGGTATCTTGCCGACGGGGCACGGCGGTTCGTGTTCGAGGGGCTGGAATGCGGGGGCCACGTCGGGCCGCGCGCCTCGTTCCCGCTGTGGGAGGAGCAGATCGAGCTGCTGCTCTCCTGCCCCGAACCGGCTGCGCTGGACGTGCTGTTCGCAGGAGGAATCCACGACGCCCGCTCCGCCGCGATGGCCGCCGCCGCCGCGGCTCCGCTGGCGGAACGGGGTGCCCGCATCGGGGTGCTCATGGGCACCGCGTACCTGTTCACCGAGGAAGCGGTGGCCGCGGGCGCGGTCCTGGCCGGCTTCCAGCGGGCGGCGCTGGAGTGCGCCGACACCGTACTGCTGCACACCGCGCCCGGGCATGCCACGCGCTGCGCGGTCACCCCGTACGTGGACACCTTCGAGGCCACCCGGAACCGTCTCGCGGAAGGCGGCGCCGAGCCGCGCGAGGTGTGGGAGGAGCTGGAGCGGCTCAACCTGGGACGGCTCCGGATCGCCAGCAAGGGCCTGCGGCGCGGGGCGGACGGCTCCGGACTGGAGTCGGTGGGCGAGGAACAGCAGGACTCCGAGGGGCTGTTCATGCTCGGTCAGGCCGCAACGCTGCGCTCCGGTACCACCACGATTGCCAGCCTGCACGCCGAAGTCACCCAAGGCGCCACCGAGTTGCTCCGACAGCGCGCCCAGGAACTCGCGGGCCCGGACCCCGAAGGCGGTACGGCGGACGCGACGGCCGCTGCCGCCGGCGCCGCACGGCCCGAGCCGCTGGACATCGCCGTGGTCGGCATGGCGTGCGCCTACCCCGGTGCGCCGGATCTCGCCGCCTACTGGGCACGGATCCTGGACGGGACCGACGCCGTCACCGAGGTCCCGGCCGAGCGCTGGGATCCGGCCATCCACTTCGACCCCGATCCGGCACGGGCGGGCGAACGCACCCCGTCCCGCTGGGGCGGCTTCCTCGGCCCGATGCCCTTCGACGCCCTCGCGCACGGCATCCCGCCGGCCTCGCTGGCCGGGATCGAACCGGTGCAGCTGCTCGCCCTGGAGATCTCCGCGCGGGCCCTGGCGGACGCCGGGTACGGCAAGGACCGGGAGTTCGACCGGTCCCGGACCTCGGTCGTGTTCGGCGCGGAAGCAGGCACCGAGCTGGCGGGCGCGTACGGGCTGCGCGCGCTGTACCCCGGATACCTGGGCGAGCTCCCTCCCGGACTGGACGAGCAGCTCCCGCGACTCACCGAGGACTCCTTCCCCGGTGTGCTCGCCAACGTCATCGCGGGCCGGGTCGCCAACCGGCTGGACCTCGGCGGTGCGAACTGCACGGTCGACGCCGCATGCGCCTCCTCGCTGGCCGCACTCGACCTTGCCTGCCGCCAACTGCGCGACAAGGACAGCGACATGGTGCTGTGCGGGGGCGCCGACGTCCACAACGGCATCAACGACTACCTGCTGTTCTCCTCGGTCCGCGCATTGTCCCCGGGCGGCCGCTGCCGGCCCTTCGACTCGGCCGCCGACGGGATCGCCCTCGGGGAGGGGGTGGGGGCGCTCGTGCTCAAGCGGCTCGCCGACGCGGAACGGGACGGCGACCGGGTGTACGCCGTGATCAAGGCGGTCGGAGCCGCCAGCGACGGACGCTCCCTCGGTCTGACCGCACCCCGGCCGGAGGGGCAGCGCAGGGCTCTGGACCGGGCCTACGCACGGGCCGGGATCAACCCCGGCGAGGTCGGCCTCATCGAGGCGCACGGCACCGGCACCGTGGTCGGCGACACCACCGAACTGTCCGTACTGACGGCCCTGTTCACCGAGTCCGGCGCCGCCACCGGAGCCTGCGCCATGGGCTCGGTGAAATCGCAGATCGGGCACACCAAGTGCGCGGCCGGGCTCGCCGGACTGATCAAGGCGGTCCGGGCGGTCCACTCGGGCGTACGGCCGCCGACCCTGCACCTCGACGCGCCGGTCCCGGCCTGGAACGCGGAGACCAGCCCCTTCTCCTTCGACACCGGGGCCAGGCCGTGGGCGGCGCCCGCCGAACGGCGGATCGCCGGAGTGAGCGCCTTCGGGTTCGGCGGTACCAACTACCACGCGGTGCTGACCGGTTACGCGGGAGCCGAGGAGCCCCGGCACGGCGTGGAGGAATGGCCGGCCGAACTGTTCTGCTTCCGTGGCGAGGACCGGCGTGCGGCGGGACGGGCGATCGCCCGGCTCGCGGCCAGACTGGAGGAGAACGACGCGGCCGGGCGTCCGTGGACGCTGCGGGACCTCGCCGCGGAGGCCGCGGCCGGGGCGGGTGCGGTACGGGTCGCGGTCGTGGCCGCCGACCTGGACGAGCTGGCGGCCCGGCTGGAGCCTGCGCGGGCCTTCACCCCGGCCGAGGGGGTCCATGTACGGGAGGATAGGGCGGAGCCCGGCCAGGTTGCGTTCCTCTTCCCCGGCCAGGGCAGCCAGCGCCCCGGCATGCTGGGGGAGTTGTTCACCTCCTTCCCGCCCCTGCGCGAGCTGCTGGAAGCGGCGCCGGGCGGGGTGGTCTCCGCGATGTTCCCCCCGGCGGCCTTCACAGCACAGGGGCGGACCGCCCAGCGGGCCGCGGTCACCGACACCCGGGTGGCCCAGCCGGCCCTCGGGCTGGCGGGCTCGGCGGCGCACCTGCTGCTGGGGGAGCTGGGCGTACGGCCGGACTGCGTGGCGGGGCACTCGTACGGCGAGCTCACCGCGCTGTGGGCGGCGGGGGTGTGGGACCAGGAGAGCCTGCTGCGGCTGAGCGCGCGCCGGGCCGAAGCCATCCTCGCGGCCGCGGGGACGGATCCGGGGTCGATGGCGGCGGTGACGGCCGCGCCGGAAGAGGTGCGGGAGATCGCCGCGCGTGCCGGATGCGTCATCGCGAACCACAACGCGCCCCGGCAGTGCGTGATTTCGGGACCGGCCGCAGCCGTGGCCGATGCGGTGGCCGCACTGCGGGAGGCGGGCCTGACGGCGGCCCCGCTCCCCGTGGCCTGCGCGTTCCACAGCGAGGTCGTGGCGGGGGCGGCCACCGCCCTGGCCGAGGAACTCGCCGGGACGGAACTGGCCGACGCCACCGTCCCGGTCTGGTCGAACACGACGGCCGGCCCGTACCCGTTGACCGCCGATGCGGTACGAGACCTGGTGGCACGTCAGGTCGCCGAGCCGGTCCGGTTCGTGGGGCAGGTGGAGCACATGTACGCGGCCGGAGTGCGGACCTTCGTGGAGGCCGGGCCGGGCCGGGTCCTGTCCGGCCTCGTCGGCCGCATCCTGGGCGACCGGCCCCACACGGTGGTGCCGCTGGACGTGCCCGGCGAGCACGGGCTGCTCCGCCTGGTCACGGCGTTGGCCGAACTGGCCGCGGCGGGCGTCCCGGTGGAGCCCGAAGCCCTGTTCCGCGGCCGAACCTCCCGGCTCCCCGAGCGCGCTCCACGCCGCCCGGGCTGGCTGGTGGACGGCCACCTGGTCCGCACCCGGGACGGCAACCCCGTCCCCGGCGGCCTCCGCCCGGCGCGCCGGGTCCACGTCGCGGTATCCGAGGGAAAGGGAGCCCATCAGATGGCGCAGCCGAAGAACGGCACCGGTCAGGTGGTGAGTTCCGCCGAGCCGGAGGCTCACGCGAACGGGAGCCCTGCGAGCCCGCCGGCTCCTGCCGGGGGTGGGCACTGGCCGACTGCCGGCAGCCCTGCCGAGACCGGCTCGGCGTGGACTTCCGCCCGGGAGGCAGCCGTGGTGGACGGCCGCGAGAACGGCCGCTTCACGAGCAACGGGCACGGCGTTGCTCCCGGCGGGGGCGGCCCTTGGTCGCAGGGCGCGGGCCCGGGCGCGGGCGGTTCGGGGAGTGGGGGTCCCGTCGGGGGCGGACACCGCTTGCCGGGTGGGGGTCCGGGTGGCGGTGGCTCGGGTGGAGGTTCCGCTCCGGTGGGAGGCCCGGTGGGCGGGTACGCGGACCCGCGCGACGGCCGGGCCTGGACTCCGGCGGCCGGGTCGGTGGGGGGTGCGGATGGCCGGCACTTCTGGACCGCGAACGGCGGCCCCGGCGCAGGCCTTGAGCGGCCGGCGGGCCCGACCGCCCTGGCGGGTGCTCGCACCGGTCACCTGGCCGAGCCCACCGCACCCGCGCCGGCGGACCGCCGGGAGGAGGCGGTCCTGGAGTACCTTCGCGGATCGCGCGAACTGGTCCAGGCGCAGCGGGACGTCATGATCGGCTACCTGGCGTCGAGTGCGACGGCGCCGCCCTGGAGCGGCCCCGACCCGGCTGCGGCCGGGCACGTCGAGGTCACCACCGGCCCGTCCCGCGCGATCCCGCCCACTCTCCTGGGTGCCACCCGTGACTTCGTCGACCCGCAGGACGTGGGAGCGCCCCGGGACCGGGGCCCCGGACAGCGGTTCACGCCTCCGCAGGGAGCGGAGGGCGTCCCGGGGCTCCGGAGCGCGTCTGCGGCCGGCCTCTGGTCCGAGCCCGGGCCGGACGGCCGAGGCGTGCCCGGGGGCGTCGATGGGGCGAGGCCCGGTGCCCATGGAGTGGCCCCGGTGGGCGCGGATGCCGGTGTCGGGGGGTTCGGTGCGTGGTCGGCGGTTGCTGGTGGGGCGGCCGCCAATGGTGCGGCCGCCGATGGCGCGGTCACTGGTTACGACGCCTCCTGGTCGGCGGCCCGGGTCGGGGGCCAGGCCGCGGGTCCCCAAGGGACCGGACCGTGGCTGACGGCTCCGGCTGGGCCGGCGTTCGACGGTGTGGTCCCGGGTTCCGGGCTGGTGGGCGGCGGGGCCGCGGGCTCCGGGATGCCCGGCGGCTTCGACGCGGCTTCCGGGGCGCCCGGCAGCGTCGCCTTGGGGGGCGGGGCGCCCGGCAGCGCGTTCCCGGGTGCGGGAATGCCGGGCGGGGCGGGGGTGGGTCCAGGGATCCCGGGTGGTGCGGCCTCCGGTGGTGCGGCCCCCGGGGGTGGGATGCCCGTCGGTGTGGTCTCGGCATCGGGGATGCCCGGTGGCGGGGCCCCGGCGGACGGGGTGCCCGGGAGTGACGGCCGCGGGGGCGTGGGCGGCGGCGGAGGCGCGGCCCGTGCGGGGGCTCGGTCCGCCGAGGAGGTGATGGACGTGATCGTGGAGATCGTCCACACCCGGACCGGGTACCCGCGGGACATGCTCGCTCCCGAGCTGGACCTGGAAGCGGACCTGTCCATCGACTCCATCAAGCGGGTCGAGATCATCGGCGCCCTGGCCGACCGGATCGGCCTGCCCCGGGATGCGGGCGGCTCCGCCGAGTCCGCGATCGAGGAGCTGTCCCGGATCAAAACCCTGCGCGGCATAGTGGACTGGGTCTCCGGCCACACCGCCCACCCCGAGCCCCCGCCCGCCGAAGCGGAGGCCACGGGAGCGCCGTCGGCCCCGCCCGCGCTCGGCCGCCTCCGGGTGGAGCCGCACGCGCTGCCGCCCGCGCCCGGGGACCCGGAGGCCCTGCGCGGTCTGCGGATCGGGGTCGTCGGGGAGGCCGGCGAGACCGGGGACGGTCAGGGCGTACTGCCCGCTCTCTACCGGGCCCTGCGGGCCCACGGGGCGGACGTCCGGCAACTGGCCGAAGACGACGCCGGGTTCGAGGCCGGGTTCGACGCGGTCCTGGATCTCGACGCCCTGCGACCGGGAACGGACCCCGTCCTGCCCCAGCGCTTTCCCGGGCTGCAGCGGGCCCTGACCAGCGGTGTGCACCGGCTCCTGCTGGTCACCGTCCGCGGCGGGTCCGCCGGAGCGGGAGTGCACGGCTTCGCCCGCAGCGCCTCCCTCGAATACCCGGGCAGGCTGATCCGCGCCGTGGAGGTCCACTCCAAGGAAGACCCGGAGCGGATCGCGTCGCAGCTCCTCGCCGAGCTGAGCTGCCGGCCGGCCGAGCCGGCTGCCGCCACCACGTCCGAGGAGGCCCCCGCCCCCGCCTCCGTCGCCTACACCGCAGAGGGCCTACGGGTCACCCCCCGGCCGGTACCGGCACCGCTCGCCCCCGGGGACGGAACGCCGCCCCTCGATGCCGACTCGGTGGTCCTGTTCACCGGCGGGGCCCGCGGGATCACCGCCCGGACCGCCCTGGCGGTGGCCCGGGCCACCGGGTGCCACGTAGAGCTGATGGGGCGCACGCCTCAACCAGCAGCGGAAGCAGACGAGTTCGGGCACGCGGCCGACCGCGTCGCCCTGCGCGCCGCACTGATCGCCACCGGCCTGCGCACCCCCGCGGAGATCGAGGCCGCGGCCTCGCGGATCCTCGCCGAGCGCGAGGTGCGGGCGACTCTGGCCGCGCTCGGGACCGTGGCGGCGTCCGTCGGCTACCACTGCGCGGACGTCACGGACGAGCAGGCGGTACGAGGCGTCGTGGCCGCCGTGCGGGCCCGCCACGGTCGGCTGGACGGGATCGTGCACGGAGCCGGGACCCTGAACGACGGACTGCTCCGCGACAAGCAACCGGCGGTCTTCGCCGAGGTGTTCACCACCAAGGTGACCGGCGCACGCCACCTCGCCGCCGCTGCGGCCGAGCACGGCACGGCGCCCGCGCCCCGGTTCCTCGCCCTGTTCGGCAGCGTGGCCGGCGTGTACGGAAACCGGGGGCAGAGCGACTACGCCGCCGCCAACGACGCCCTCGACGGTCTCGCGCACATCTGGGCGGAGAACTTCCCGGGCCGCGTGCTGTCCCTCGACTGGGGCCCCTGGTCCGCCGAGGCGGGCGGCATGGTCAGCCCCGAACTGGCGCGCGCGTACACCCGCCGGGGCATCGCGCTGATCGACCCGGAGGCGGGCGGCGCCGCGTTCCTCGCCGAACTCGCGCACGGGACCGACGTACAGGTGGTCCTGATGGCGGCCGACGGGCACGAGGGGAGTGGACGGCGTGACTGACCGCCATCGGCAGGGCCAAGACCAGGGCCAGGGCCAACACCAGGGCCAGGGTCAAGGTGAAGGCCAAGGCAAGGGCCAGGGCAAGGGCCAGGGCAAGGGTCAGGGTCAGGGTCAGGGTCAGAGGTTGGGGCAGCGGCGGCATCACCGCGGCCCGCGGCCCACCGATGCGGCGATCGTCGGGATGGGTGCCGTGTTCCCGGGCGCCGCGGACCTCGCCGCCTACCGCCGCAACCTCCTGGCCGGCACGGACTGCATAGGCGACGTCCCGCCGGGGCGCTGGGATCCAGAGGTGTACTACGACCCGGGCGGTGCCGCCGGGCCGGTCTCCGGCGACCGGTTCTACTGCCGTCGCGGAGGATTCGTGGACGGGCTCGCGGCCTTCGACCCGACCCGGTTCGGCATCATGCCGGCCACCGTGGAAGGGGCCGAGCCGGACCAGATGCTGGCCCTGCACGCCACGGCCGAGGCCATCGCCGACGCGGGTGGAGAGAGCCGCCTTCCCGCCGACCGCTCGCGGATCGGGATCGTGCTGGGGCGCGGCGGCTTCATGGGCGTGGCCACCGCCCGGCTCGACCAACGGGTGCGTACGGCACACCAGTTGGCGCAGACCCTGCGGGAGCTGGCGCCGGAGCTCGGCGAGCGGCGGATCGCCGCCGTGCGCTCCGCATTCCAGGAGGCGCTGGGTCCCGAGCGGCCCGACGCCTCGATCGGACTCGTGCCGAGCTTCACGGCCGCCCGGACCGCCAACCGGCTCGACTTCCACGGACCGGCCTACACCCTGGACGCGGCCTGCGCCTCCTCCCTGCTGGCGGTCGACCAGGCGGTGGGGCTGCTGGCCGGCGGGCGCTGCGACGCGGTGATCGCCGGAGCGGTGCACCACTGCCACATCGCCACCCTGTGGAGCGTGTTCACGCAGCTGCGAGCCCTGAGCCCGAGCGAGCGGATCCGTCCCTTCGACCGGCGCGCCGACGGAACCCTTCTCTCCGAGGGCACCGGGGTGGTGCTGCTGAAGCGGCTGGCCGACGCGGAGAGGGACGGCGACCGGATCTACGCGGTGATCCGCGGCACCGGCGTGGCCGGGGACGGCAGGGCGGCGAGCCTGATGAGCCCGCTCGTCGCCGGCCAGGTACGGGCGCTGGAACGGGCCTGGCGGGAAGCGGGTCTCGATCCGCGGGCGCCCGGCGCACTGGGGCTGCTGGAGGCGCACGGCACCGGCACTCCGGTGGGGGACACGGCCGAACTGGACACCCTGGCCCAGGTTTTCGGACTGTCCCGCGGCGGCGGCGCGGGCCACGGCACCGGCTTCGATTCCGGCCCCGAAGCCGGCCTCGACGCCGGGAACGCGAGCGGGAACGCGATCGGCTTCGGCTCGGTGAAGTCCATGCTCGGCCACACCATGCAGGCCTCCGGCATGGCCGGGCTGATCAAGGCCGCGCTCGCGGTGTACGAGGGCGTGCTGCCGCCGACCCTGCACCTGGAGGAGCCGCACCCCGGCCTGGCCCGGACCCGGATGCGGCCGGTGACGGCGGCCCAGCCGTGGGAACGCGGGCCGGCGCCGCGCCGGGCCGGGGTGAACGCCTTCGGCTTCGGCGGCATCAACGCGCACGTGGTGCTGGAGGAGGCTCCGGGCGCCGCGCGCCGCGCCACGGCCCCGGGCCTGTCGGCGCCCGCTCGACCGGCGGCGCCCGTACGCCGGTTCCTGCCCGTGGGCGGCCCGGCCGCCCCGGTGGGGGCGCCCGCGCGGGAAGAGGTGCTGCTGCTGGCCGCCTCCGGCGCGGCCGAGCTGTCGGCCCGGCTCGCATCCGGCTCCCCGGTGTCCGGCGGCGACGGGCCCTGCCGGCTCGCCGTCGTCGGTCCCACGCCCCAGCGGCTCGCGCTCGCCGCGAAGGTGGTGGCGCGCGGCAGGCCGTGGCGGGGGCGCGGGGAGGTGTGGTTCACGCCCGAGCCGCTGGGAGGCCGGCTCGCCTTCCTGTTCCCCGGCCTGGAGCCCGAGTTCGCCCCGGCGCTGGACGACGTCGCGGACCGGCTCGGGCTGGAGCGGCCCCGGCTGACCCGGGGCGAGGAACTGACGGAGCGGGCCCTGGACGCCATCGCGACGGGCCGCTTCCTCGCCCGGGTGCTGCCCGAACTCGGCATCCGGGCCGATGTGCTGGCGGGCCACAGCCTGGGGGAGTGGGCCGCGATGGTGTCCGCCGGGATGTACCGGCAGGACGCGGCCGACACCTTCCTGGACTCGCTGCGACCCGGTTCGGTGAAGGTGCCCGACCTGGTCTACGCGGCGCTGGGATGCGGGACCCGGCGGGCGGAGGCCGCGCTGCACGGACTGGACGGCGTGGTGGTCAGCCACGACAACTGTCCGCACCAGTCGGTCGTCTGCGGGGCTCCCGCCGAAGTGGCCACCGTTCTCGAGCGGTTGAAGGCCGAGGGTGTCCTCGGCCAGGAACTCCCCTTCCGCTCGGGCTTCCACACGCCCATGTGGGAGCCCTACCTCGGCCAGGTCCGCGCCGCCTTCGCCCGGCTGCCCCTCCAGCCCGGGACCTTGCCCCTCTGGTCGGCGACCACGTGCGCGCCGTTCCCCCCGGAACCGGAAGCAGTGCGCGAGCTCGTGGTCCGCCATCTGCTGGAGCCGGTCCGCTTCCGTGAGCTGACGAGGAGGCTGTACGAGGACGCGGGCGTCCGGGGCTTCGTCACGCTGGGCCCGGGCAGCCTGCCGGGCTTCGTCGAAGACACCCTGCGCGACCGCCCCCACTTCTCGGTGGCGGCCTCCTCACCGCGGCTCACCGGCCTCGCCGCCCTGCGGCGCACCTGCGCCGCCCTGTGGACCGAGGGCCACGCCCCGCGCTGGGACCGCCTGGCCGCCGGCGGAACGGGAGGCCCGGACCGGGCCTGCGCTGACCCTGCCGGGTCTGCCGGGCCTGCCGGGCCTGCCGGGACTCCGGCGGCGCAGGCGGCCGGGCGAGCCGTGCTCCTGGACCTCGGTTCGCCGCTGGTCCGCCTCGGCGAGGCAGCGCGCGCCACCCTGACCGGCCTCCTGCCACAGGCCACCACCCCGACCGCCCCCACCCCGGCCGCCCCGGTGCCGGCGGAACCCCGGCCGGTGCTCCTCTCCGCCCTGGACGCGATCCCCACCGAAGGGCAGCCCGAGCCGGAGCCCCGGCCCCAACCCGAGCCGGAATCCCGGAGCCGGACCCACACCCTGCGCCTCTCCCTCGACACGCTGCCCTACGTACGGGACCACTGCGTCTACCTGCAGCCCGACGGATGGACGGAGGACTCCGACCGGTTCCCCGTCGTCCCCATGACGACGACGCTGGAGCTGGCGGCCGAGGCCGCGCTGCGGGACGCCCCGCCCGGCCTGGCCGTCATCGGCTACGAGCGGGTACGGGCCCTGCGCTGGCTCCCCGTGGAGCCGGCCCTCGACCTGGAGGTCACCGTACGGCCCGCCGGTTCCGGGCGGGTGCGCGTCACCCTCGGGGAGTACGCCGACGTGTTCGTCCTGCTCGGCGAGCGCTACGCGTCCCTGCCCGGCCCCGACACCACCCCGCTGCACGATCCCGGGCCGGCCCCCGTCAGCGCCGAGGCCCTCTACCGGGACCGGTGGATGTTCCACGGCCCCCGTTTCGCCGGGGTGCACGAGGTGCGGGCCGTCGCCGCGGACGGCATCCGGGGCGTGCTGCGGGCGCTGCCCGACCCGGGGGCGCTGCTCGACGCCGCCGGACAGCTCTTCGGGCACTGGATGCAGTTGCGGCTCCCCGTGGACCGGCTGGTGTTCCCCGCCACCGTGGACGGCATCCGTTTCTCGGGGCCCCCGCCCGCCCCCCACGAGCTCGTCGCGGCCACGGCCCG
Organism: Streptomyces sp. NPDC006487; assembly: GCF_042870555.1. Lineage (NCBI taxonomy): Bacteria > Bacillati > Actinomycetota > Actinomycetes > Kitasatosporales > Streptomycetaceae > Streptomyces > Streptomyces sp. NPDC006487. The sequence continues at coordinate 201,059 of NZ_JBIAHN010000005.1, read as the reverse complement.
GATCCGCGAAGTGCGCGATGTCACCGTGCGCGGTGACATCGAGCTGCTCCGGGCCGACGGCCGGGTGTGGGCCCGGATCGACGGCTGGACGTACCGCCGCTTCGGCGCCGACGAGCGGGTCTGGCCGATGAAGTTCACCCCGGAGGTCTGCGGCATCGGCGAACCCCGCCCCGAGGGCTGGTGCCTGGCCCGCCGCCGCTGGACCGACCCCGCCTCGCAGGAGCTGGTGATGCGCCGCTACCTCGGCGCCGCCGAGCGCGCGGCCTACGAGCGGCTGGGGCCGCGCGCCCGGGCGCCCTGGCTGCTGGGCCGGATCGCCGCCAAGGACGCGCTGCGCCACCTGCTCTGGGACGGCGGAGCCGGGCCGGTCTTCCCCGCCGAGGTGCCGATCGGCAACGACCCGGCCGGGCGGCCCTTCGCAGGGGGCGCCCTGGCCGGGGGAATCCACCTGACGATCGCCCACAAGGACCGGATCGCGGTCGCCCTCGCCCACCCCGGTCTGCCCGTCGGGATCGACGTGGAACAGGTGACCACCGACCCCGACGCGCTCATCCGCATCGCCCTCGCACCGGGCGAACTCGCCCTCGCCGAGCGGCTGGCGGCCCAGGAGGGCACCGGACTCCCGGCCGCGCTCACCGCCCTGTGGTGCGCCAAGGAGGCGGCCGCCAAAGCCGCCGGAACCGGACTCGCGGGACGCCCGCGCGACTGGCGTACCACCGGCGACCCGGGCTCCGGCGAGCTGAGGGTGCTCTCCCCGGACGGACACCCGTATCCGGTGCGCACCACCCTGCTCGCGCTCGCGGACGCGCCACTCGCCCACCCCGACCACGCGGTCGCCTGGACCGTCCGGCCCGCGACCCCGTCCCCCGCCCCCTTCCACCTCACGGAGACCAGTCATGGCAGCTGACATCCTCGCCGAGATCACCGGCATGCTCGTGGAGATCGTCGGTGACGAGCACCTCCTCGCGGACGAGGTCACGATGAAGACGACGTTCAACGAGGACCTCGCCCTGGAGAGCATCGAGTTCGTCGCCCTCGCCGAACTCCTCCACCACCGCTACGGCGCCGAAGTCGACCTGATGGGCTTCCTGTCCGAGAAGGACATGGACGGCATCCTCGCCATGTCCGTGGGCGAACTCGTCACGCACATCGGCCGGATCACCCATGCCTCCCTCACGCACTCCACCCGCACCCGTGCCCCGGCGAGCGCCGCCCGCGCCTCCGCCGCGACCGGATCGGACGGCTGATCCCGCCATGGCCTTCGTCACCGCGGGCACCGTCCGCTTCCACGTCCAACAGCTCCCGGCCGCCGTGCACGCCGCCGGCCCCGACGCCGCCGACCGCCCCGTGGTCGTGTTCCTGCACGGACTGGTCGTCGACAACCTCTCCTCCTTCTACTGCCCCCTGGCCGTCCCGGTGGCCCGGGGCGGGCACGAGGCGGTCCTCTACGACCTGCGCGGCCACGGCCGTACCGAGCGCCCGGCCGCCGGATACGACAGCCGCACCGCCGTACGGGACCTCTTCGCCCTGCTCGGCGCGCTCGGCCTCGGACACCGCAGGGTGCACCTCGTGGGCAACAGCTACGGCGGCACCCTGGCGCTGCACGCCGCCCTCGCCCGGCCCGACCTGGTCGCCGGGCTCACCCTGCTCGAACCCCCGCTCAGCGGGGCCTGGGTGGACAACATGGTGGACACCCTGTCGGCGGCCGCCCTCAGCCTGGAGGACAGCGCGGTACCCGCCGAGCTGCTCACCCTGCGGCTGCGCAAGGCGGCCAACCTCACGGCCATCGCCGACGACCTGCTCAACCGCACCACCCTCATCGACGACATCGCCGCGAGCCGCACCTTCACCCCGGCCGACTACGCCGCACTGCGCTGCCCCGTCCTGATCGTCTGCGGCGAACACTCCGAACTGGTCCCGGGGGCCATGGAACTGGCCCGGCACGCCCCGCACGTCACCGCCGTCGAGATCCTGCCGGGCCTCGGGCACGACGTGCTCAAGGAGGACAGCGGAGCGCTGCGAGCGGCCGTACTCGCCCACCTCGAGGCGACGGACACGGACACGGCAACGGACACGGCCACGGCGGGGGCGCGCACGGCGACGGCGGCGGCCACGACGCCGACGGTGCGACCGCGGGCGGGAGCGCTGGTCCGATGAGGGTGCTCTTCACGGTGCCGCCGCTCGCGGGGCACGTCAATCCGACCGTGGCGGTCGGCGGCGAACTGGCCGCCCGAGGCCACGAGGTTGCCTGGACCGGCCCGCCGGGGGCGCTGGCACGGCTGCTGCCCGAGCACGCCCGGATCCTCTCCGCGGGCGCGGAGGCGGGCGGCGACTACGCGATGATGCACGCCCGCTGGCGCGATCTGCGCGGGGTCGGGGCGCTGCGGTTCCTCTGGGAGGAGGCGCTGGTCCCCCTGGCCAGGGCGATGCTCCCCGGCGTGGTGCGGGCGGTCGGCGCCTTCCGGCCGGACCTGGTCGTAGCCGATCAGCAGGCCCTGGCCGGCCCGGTGGCCGCGCGGCGGCTCGGTGTGCCCTGGGTGACCTCCGCCAGCACCTCGGCCGAACTCACCCTTCCCTTCGCGGACTTCCCGAAGGTCGGCGAGTGGGTGGCCGCGCAGATCGCCGGACTGCTGGCGGAGTGCGGGGCCGATCCCGAGCCGGCCGCAGGGCCGTGGGATCCGCGGTTCTCGGAGCGGCTCGTCCTGGTCTTCTCCAGCCGCGAACTGGTCGGCTGGGAAAGGAAGTTCCCGCCGCACTACGCCTTCGTCGGTCCCGCCTTCGGGGCCCGGCCGTCCCTTCCCGGATTCCCCTGGGAGCGGCTGGACCCCGAGCGGCGCCGGGTGCTCGTCTCACTGGGAACCCTCAACCAGGAGGCCGGGGGCCGGTTCTACGGTGCGGTGCTGGGAGCCGCCGAACGGCTGGACAAGGAAGTCCAGTTGGTCCTGGTGGCCCCCGCCGCACTGGTCGGGGCCGTCCCCGGGAACGTACTGCTGCGCGACAGCGTCCCGCAGCTGGAGCTGCTGCGCCACCTGGACGCGGTCGTCTGCCACGGCGGCCACAACACCGTCTGCGAGGCCCTCGCGCACGGACTGCCGCTGGTGGTCGCCCCGATCCGCGACGACCAGCCGATCGTCGCCCGGCAGGTCGTGGAGGCCGGGGCCGGGGTGCGGGTGCGGTTCGGCAGGACCAGGGCCGAGGAACTGCGCGACGCGCTGACGGCCGTCCTTGACGAACCCGGCCACCGTCGGGGCGCCCGGCGGATCCAGGCCTCATTCGCCGCGGCCGGCGGGGCCGCCGCCGCGGCCGACCGGTTGGAGGAACTCGTATGACGCGCTCCCCGCTCCCTTCCCCCGCCCCGATTCCCCTCTCGGCGCGTCTCTCCGTTCGCCTCTCCGGGCCCCTCCTCCCGCCCGGCCTCCGGTGGACCTCTGCCCTGCTGCTCGCCGCCCTCGGCGCGGGCACCGTCCGCGCGGCCCGCCGGCTGCGGGCGGTCCCGGTGCTGCCCATGGCCGCGTACGCGGACGCCGGGGTACCGCGCGCCGCCGGGTGGCGGCTGCTCACCGCCGCCGGGGTGGAGCCCGACGCGGCCACCTTCCTCGCCGCCTGCGCGCACGCCGACCGGGAGGGGCTGCGGGTACTGGACCTGCTGCCGGGAGACCTGCCCGCCGAGCGGGTGCTCAGCCTGCTGCGCCTGGTCGACCCGGCCGGATACCGGCAGGACCGGCTCGGCGAGGGGCGCGGCGCCGGGTTCGCCGTGCTCGTCACCGAGGAGGTGCTCGCCCGCGCCGGGGTGGACCCGGCCGGGCCCGACGCCACACCGGCGGAACTCATGACCTTGATCCGGCGCGTGAAGGGGTACGCCGCCGACGCCACGGGACTGGCGATCGCACCCGCCCTGAGCTGCGGACCACTCGCCGGCGCCGGCGGACCGGCGCGGGCGGCCGAACTGCGGGCCCAAGGCCTGCCGCCCTTCGCCCTCGCCACCGCGCAGCTCGCCGGGCTGGCCCTGCTGGCGGGGGTGGCCGTACGCCAGGGACGCTGGGGGGCCGCCGCGGCGGGGCTCTACTGGATCCAGCCCTATCTCGCCCTCGGGCGGCCCGGCACACCGCTGCGTCCCGCGGACCTCGCCCGGGCCACGGCCGCCCGGCCCGTACGTTCCCTCGGCGCGGCCCTGAGCACGGTCGCCGCGACGCCCCGTACGCCGGGGGCCGACCCGGTCCGGGCCGACCCGGTCCGGGCCGAGGCCGCCCGATCGGAGTCCGTGGCGGCAGCCCCCCTCCCGGCCGCCTCCGTCCAGGCCGGCTCCCTCCCGGCCGCCTCCGTCCAGGCGTACCGGGCCGACCTGGCCGCCGGGACCGACCGGTTCTTCGAACCGCGCCGGCCGGACTGCCCCTGGTGCGGCTCCCTCCAGCTCGGCGTCCGGGTCCGGGTGCCCGACATGCTCCAGGGCAAGCCCGGCCGGTTCGCCCTGGAGCAGTGCGGAGCCTGCGGGCACGTGTTCCAGAACCCCCGGCTCTCCCTGGAGGGACTGGAGTTCTACTACCGCGACTTCTACGACGGCCGCGGCGGCGAGGGCGCGGCCACCGTCTTCGGCCGGCTCGGCGCCGCCTACCGCGGCCGGGCCGAAATGCTCCGGCCGCACACCGATCCCGTGTCCTGGCTCGATGTGGGCACCGGACACGGCCACTTCTGCAACGCGGCCCGCGCCGTCTGGCCCGACACCCGCTTCGACGGGCTGGACATGGGCGACGGGGTCCGCGAGGCCGAGCGGCGCGGCTGGGTGGAGACGGGTTACCAGGGCCAGTTCCCGGAGTTCGCGGTCAAACTGGCCGGCCAGTACGAGGTGGTCAGCATGTACCACTACCTGGAGCACACCCGGGACCCGCTCACCGAACTGGACACGGCGGCCGCCGTCCTCGCACCCGGCGGCTACCTCACCATCGAACTCCCCGACCCCGAGTCCCGGATGGCCCGGCTGCTCGGTCCGGCCTGGCTGCCCTGGTTCCAGCCGCAGCACCAGCACCTGATCCCCTCCTCGAACCTGCGCGAGGCGCTGGCCGACCGGGGCTTCACCGTCCTCGCCGAGGAACACGGGCCGGCCCACCAGGGCAACGACTTCTTCGGCGCGGTGGCGCTGACCGCGACCAGGCTGGCTCCCGACCCGGACCGCCCCTGGGGACCACCGGCCACCACCGGCCGACGCGTTCTGACCGGCGCCGTACGGCTGGCCTCGCTGCCCTGCTTCGCCGCCGCGGCGGTGCTCGACGGACTGCGCACCGCCGCCGCCCGCCGCACGGACGGCGGCAATGCCTACCGGATGCTCGCCCGCAAGGACGAGCTGTGACGGGCCCCGGCGCGCAGCCCGGCCCGGTCGCCGCCGCCGTCCCCGCCCTCGTCCCCGCCGCCGGCCCGGGGGCTCCCACCGGAGGCGACCTTGCCCGCCGGGCCACCGCCGACCCCCTCCTGCGCCTGGTCGCCTACGCCCTGGAGGCCGCCCACGGCCGCCCCCCGGCCGCCGTCTGGAGCGCCCCGTACACCTTCCACCTGGGCTCCCCGGGCCTCGTCGCGGCAGCCGGCTGGCCGGTCGCGGCCGCGGCTGCCCCGCGCTCCGACGGCCTGGTGCGGCTCAGCTCCCTGGCCCACCCGGCGGACGGCTGCGACCTCCCGCTGACCCTGTCCGGCCCGCCGCCGGCCACCCCTGCCTGGGCCGCCCGTCCCTACGCACTGCTGCGCGCACTGGCCCGGGCCGGGTACGGCCGGGGCGGGACCGACCTGCACGTGCAGGGCTCCCTCACCGCGGCCGCCGGGCTGGCCACGGAGGAGGCGGCCGACTGCGCGGTGGTGCTCGCGGTGGCCGACGTCCACACGCGGCCGGGCGAGGACCCGGACCGGGTGCGGCTGGCCCGGCTCATGGCGGAGGCGCTCCCGGACGGCGACGACGCCCTGCGCCGGGGGGCCCTCTTCGCCCGGCCGGGCAGGGCCCTGCTGCTCGGCCACGGCGTGCCGCGGCCGGAGGCCCGGCGGCAACGCCAGCGGTACGTGGTCTTCGACCCGGCCGGGTCGGGGGCGCGCCTGGTGCTGCTGGCCCTGCGGCCGGACCCCGGCGGCAAGCAGGACCGTACGGCCGACCTGGCCCGGGCCGTCGGGTGCGCCCGGCGGGCCGGAGCCCTGAGCGCCTGGCCGCCCGGGCAGCGGCCAGGGCGGAGCGTCCTGGTCCTGTTGCCCGAGGCCCGCCTGACGGCGGTCCGGGCGGCGGTCGCGGAGGACTTCCGCGACCGGGGGCTGCCCGTGCCCCGGTTCCTGAACATCACCGTCGCCGGACCGGCCCGCCGCGAGGCGTGACACCAGGGCCCGACACCGGCCATCGCCCCGACCCGAACCGACCCCGAGCAGCCCACCACTCATCACGAGGAGGAACCACCCATGCCCCTCAGCCCCCCGACCACACCGAGCGCGAGCGCGACCCCTCGCGCGAGACACCGGCTCCACCGGTCCGCCCTGATCGCAGGCATCGGCGCCATCGGCCTGCTGGGCGCCTTCACCATCGCCAACTCCCAAGCCGCCGAGAGCGGTTCGGCGGCCCCTTCGGCCACGGCCGCCCTGCCCGCGTACGACCACGTGGTCGTCGTCGTGTACGAGAACAAGCAGTACGGCGAGATCATGGGCAGCGCCAACGCCCCGTACATCAACCAGCTGGCGAGCGGCGGCGCGAGCCTGACCGGCATGAAGGCGCTGACCCACCCCAGCCAGCCCAACTACTTCAACCTCTTCTCCGGCGCCACCCAGGGCATCACCGGGGACGGCTGCTACACCCCGCAGTCGATGACCGCGCCCAACCTGGGCCAAGAGCTGATCGCGGCGGGCAAGACCTTCGCGACGTACAACGAGGACCTGCCGAGCGAGGGTTCCACGGCCTGCACCAACGGCCAGTACGCCCAGAAGCACAACCCGTGGTTCGCGTTCAAGAACGTGCCGCTGAACACCGGCAAGACCTGGGCGCAGTTCCCCCAGAACAACTTCGCGGCGCTGCCGAACCTGTCGTTCGTCGTCCCCAACCAGTGCAACGACATGCACTCCTGCTCGGTCGGTACGGGTGACACCTGGACGAAGAACAACATCGACGCCTACGCACAGTGGGCCAAGGCCAACAACAGCCTGCTGGTGCTGACCTGGGACGAGGACAACTACCTCGGCTCCAACCAGATCGCCACCGTCTTCTACGGAGCGAACGTCAAGACGGGCACCTATTCCACGGCCTTCAACCACCACCACCTGCTGCGCACCTTCGAGGACCTGTTCGGCACGGCGACGCACGCCGGGAACGCCGCCAACGTGCAGCCGATCAGCGAGGTGTTCGGCTCGACGACCCCGACACCCACCCCGACGCCCACCCCGACCCCCACTCCCACGCCGACCCCGACCCCCACCCCGACTCCGACCTCGGCCGACCTGAAGCTGGCCAACCCCGGCCCGCAGAGCTGCAAGTTCAACCAGAACTGCACCATCCAGCTCACCACCACGGGCGGAAAGCCCCCCGTCCGCTACGCCGCCACCGGACTCCCCTGGGGCCTGACCCTCGACACCGCCACCGGCCGCATCACCGGCAAACCCTGGGCCACCGGAACCCTCCAGATCACCGCCACCGCCACCGACACCACCACAGCCACCGCCACCACCACCTTCCCCCTCACCCTCACCTGGTTCTAAAGGAGGCACCCGTGTACCTGTCGACCAGCCGAGCGGCGGACATCGCCGCAGACCCTCCGGCTCCGAAGGGCCCCCTGCGGGCCGTCCCCGGCACGGTGCTCGCGCTCGGCATGGTCAGCCTGGTCACGGATGTCTCCGCGGAGATGGTCACCGCCGTCCTGCCGCTGTACCTGGTGGCCGGACTCGGGATGTCCCCGCTCGCCTTCGGCGCCCTGGACGGACTCGGCCAGGGCGCCACCGCGCTGCTGCGCCTCGTGGGCGGACGGGTCTCGGACCGCACGCAGCGCCGCAAGCTCGTCGCCGGCACCGGCTACGCGATCTCCGCCGCCTGCAAGGCCGCCCTGCTCGCGGTCACCACTCCCTGGTCGGTGGCGGCGGTGCTCGCCGCCGACCGGACCGGCAAGGGGCTGCGCACCGCCCCGCGCGATGCGCTGATCTCACTGTCCTGCCCGCCGGGGGAGCAGGGCCGCGCCTTCGGCGTGCACCGCGCTCTGGACACGACCGGGGCCCTGCTGGGACCGCTGGCCGCGTTCGGCGTGCTCTCGGTGGCGGTGGACGGGTACGGGGCCGTCTTCACCGTCAGCTGCTGCCTCGCGGTGCTGGGCGTCCTGGTGCTGGCACTGTTCGTACGGGAGAGCCCCGCGCCGGCGCCGGAAGCCGGGACGCCATCCGCAGACACCCTCCTGCGGATCCCGGGCCTGCGCAGGCTCTGTCTGACCGCCGCCGGGCTCGGCCTGTTCACCGTCGGGGACGCCTTCCTCTACCTGCTGCTCCAGCGCCGCCTGGACCTGCCGGCCGCCTGGTTCCCGCTGCTGGCGGTCGGCACCGCGGCCGTGTTCCTGCTGGCCGCCGTGCCCGTGGGCCGGCTCGCCGACCGGCTGGGCCGCCACCGGGTCTTCCTCGGCGGCCACCTGCTGCTGCTCGGCGCCTGCCTGCTGCTCCTGGCCCCGGTACCGCCCGGGCCCGCGCTCGTGTGCGGGGTCCTCGGCCTGCTCGGTCTGTTCTACGCGGCCACCGACGGGGTACTGATGGCCGCCGCCGGGCCGCTGCTGCCCCCCGGGCTGCGCACCACCGGGCTCGCGGTGCTCCAGACGGCGCAGGCCCTGGCACGGTTCGCGGGTTCCCTGCTCTTCGGGGCCGCCTGGACCCTGTGGGGACCGGGCCCGGCGCTGGCCGCGGCGGCCGGCGGACTGCTGCTGGCCGTGACCGCCACCGCCGCGGCGACGTCCGCCTTCGCGGGCCGCGGCCGCGCCGCGGGGGAGGAGCCCCCCGCGGGGTGAGGTCATCGGCTCAGGCCGGTGCTCCGCTCGGCTGCGGCTCCTTCGCGGCCCGCTGCCGCAGGGCGTCCTCGTCGGTGTCCGCGTCGTAGGAGATCAGCTTCGGCAGCAGGGCGGCCAGCAACGCCACCGAGGCCACGCAGGCGAGCCCGCCGCTCCAGAAGGCCGGGCGGGTGCCGGTCCAGCCGGCCATGGAGCCGGCGCGGACCTGGCCGAGCTGCGGGCCGACCGTGTAGGAGAGCACCTCGATGCCCGCGAGCCGGCCCCGCAGCTCCTCGGGGATCGTCTGGTTCCAGATGGTGGCGCGCCCGAGTCCGCTGAGCATGTCGCCCGCGCCGGCCACCGCGAGGCACAGCAGCACGAGCCAGATGTTCCCGGACCAGCCCGCGGCCGCGACGGCCAGGCCCCAGACCGCGGCCCCGCACACCACCAGCAGCCCGTGCCGGCGTACCCGCGAGGCCCAGCCGCTGGTCAGCCCCAGGGCCAGCGAGCCCACCGCGCCCGCCGCGTACATCAGACCCAGCGCCCACACGGCGTCGAGCTCGTCGGCGAGGAAGGGGAAGATGGCGTTCGGGAAGGCGAAGAGCATCGCCGCCATGTCCACGGCGTACGTGCCCAGCAGCACGGGCCGGCTCCACGCGTACCGGGCCCCTTCGGCGATCCCCCGCAGCGAGGGCCGCTCGGCGTCCCGCGCGGGCGGAGCCGGACGCAGCCGCAGGCACAGCAGTACCGAGACGAAGAACCCCGCGACGGTGACCGCGTACGCGCTGACGTACCCGGCGTACGCGACGACCAGACCGGCCACGGCGGGACCGGCGATGGCGCCGAACTGGTAGCGCAGCCCGTTCAGCGCGGCGGCGGCGGTGAGCTGGTCGTGCGGCACGATCCGTGCCATCAGCGAGTCCATGGCCGGCCGCTGCAGGCCGGTCAGTGCCGATACGCCGGCCGCGACCACGTACAGCGGCCACAGCAGGGGACTCGGCAGGGCCGCGTTGACCAGGAGGATCAGGGCGAGCACGCCGAGCCCGGCCTCGGTCAGCAGGATCATCCGCCGCCGGTCAACGGCGTCGGCGAGGGCGCCCCCGTAGAGACCGAAGACCACCATCGGGAGCAGCTCCACCGCGCCCATCGCACCGACCGCGAGGGGTGAGTCCGTCAGGTGCTTGATCTGGAGCGGCAGCGCGATCATGGCCATGAACGAGCCGAAGTACGTGACCGTGCCCTGGTAGAACAGCAGCCGGAAATCGGGGCTGGACCGCATCGGGCTGAGGTCGGGCAGTACGGAGGCGAAACGGGATCTGCTCACGACGGGCCATCGTCCGTGCCCGCTCGTCCCCGGGCAACCGGTTTTCGGTCGTGGACGGGGCCGGTCCGGGCGATTCGCGGCCGCCGTTCGATCCTGCACAATCGGCGGATGAGCGATGAAGACCCGTACCTCTGGCTGGAAGACGTCACCGGCGAGGCCGCCCTGTCCTGGGTGCGCGAACGCAACGAAGAAACGGTGTCCGCGCTGGCCTCGGACCCCGCGTTCAAGGTGCTGGAATCGGAGGTCCGCGAGGTCCTCGACGACGACGGCAGGATCCCGTACACGACCCGTCGGGGACGCCACCTCTACAACTTCAGGCAGGACGCCGACCACGTACGCGGTCTGTGGCGGCGCACCACCCTGGAGGAGTACCGAAAGGAGCGGCCCGAGTGGGAGCCGGTCCTGGACCTGGACGCGCTCGCCGAGGCCGAGGGGGAGAAGTGGGCCTGGGCGGGCAGCGCCGTCCTGGCCCCCGATCACCGCCACGCCCTGGTCATGCTCTCGCGCGACGGGGCGGACGCCTGCGTGGTGCGCGAGTTCGACCTGGTGGAGCGGGAGTTCGTCGCGGGCGGCTTCGAAGTCGCCGAGGCCAAGACCCGGATCGGCTGGATCGACCGGGACCTGGTCTGGATCGGCACGGACTTCGGCCCCGCCTCGATGTCCGCGTCCGGCTATCCCCTCCAGGTGCGCCGGTGGAGGCGCGACACCCCCCTCGCGGAGGCGGAACTGGTCTACGAGGGCAGGCCGACGGACCTGTCCGCCTCCGGCTGGCACGATGACACTCCCGGCTTCGAACGGGACTTCGTCCACCGGCAGATCGACTTCTGGAACGGGGAAATGCTCCTCCTCCCCGGGGACGGAACCCCGGATCAGGCCGGTCCCGAGAAGATCCAGGTCCCGGACGACGCAAGTGCCTCCGTCCACCGCGAATGGCTGCTCGTCGCGCCGAAGTCGCCGTGGCTCGGCCACGTCGCGGGCAGCCTGCTCGCCTTCGACTTCGAGGCCTTCCGGGCGGGGGAGCGGGAGGCGGCCGTGCTCTTCACCCCGGACGAGCACACCGCCCTCGCGGGCTGGAGCTGGACCCGCCACCACCTGATCCTCACCACCAGCGCCGACGTCTCCTCCCGACTGGAGATCCTGACCCCCGGGCCGGGCCCCGACGGCTGGAGCCGCACCCCGCTCGCGGGCGTGCCGCCGCTGTCCACGGCCTCCGTGGTCGGCACCGACCCGGACGTGAGCGACGAGTTCTTCCTGAACGTCTCCGGCCACCTCCAGCCGTCCACCCTCTACCGGGGTACGGCCCCGGCCGGCGCCGACGAGACCGTCAAGCAGGGCCCGGCCCTCTTCGACACCGCCGGCCTCGCGGTCCGCCAGTACTTCGCGCGCTCCGCGGACGGCACGAGGGTGCCGTACTTCGTCGTGGGACCCGAGGACCGGACCGGCCCCGGGCCCACCCTGCTCTACGGCTACGGCGGCTTCGAGGTCTCCATGGTCCCGGGCTACAGCGCCGTCACCGGCCGCGCCTGGCTCGCGCGCGGCGGCACCTACGTGGTGGCGGGGATCCGGGGCGGACACGAGTACGGGCCGGACTGGCACAAGGCCGCGCTCGGGGCGAACCGGGTCCGGGCCTACGAGGACTTCGCCGCCGTGGCCCGGGACCTCATCGCCCGCGACGTCACCACCCCCGCCCAGCTCGGCATCGAAGGCGGCAGCAACGGCGGGCTGCTCATGGGCGCGATGCTCACCCGCGACCCCGAACTGTTCGGCGCGGTCGTCGCCCACGTGCCGCTGCTGGACATGCTGCGCTTCCACAAGCTGCTCGCCGGAGCGAGCTGGATCGCCGAGTACGGGGACCCGGACAGCCCCGCCGACCGGCCCCACCTCGAGCGGATCTCCCCCTACCACCAGGTCCGGACGGAGGGGCCCCCGTACCCGCCGCTGCTCCTGCTGACCTCGACCCGCGACGACCGCGTCCACCCCGGACACGCCCGCAAGATGGCCGCCCGGCTGCGGGAGTCGGGGCATCCCGTCCTCTTCCACGAGCACCTCGGCGGCGGCCACTCGGGCGCCACCGACCACGGTCAGACCGCCTTCAACGAGGCGCTGGTCCACACCTTCCTGTGGGAGCGGCTGACCCCGAAGAAGTGACCCCGGCGCGGTGCGCGCGGCCCGGGATCAGATCTGGCAGCCGATCTCGGCCGCGACGCGCTCGCCGGAGGAAACCGCCGCGTTCAGGGTGGAGTTCTCCACGTCGGTGTGTTCCCCCGCGAAGTGGATCCGTCCTTCCTGGATCCCCTCGCAGCCGGCGATCGAGGTGTACTGGCCGACTTTGTAGTAGTGGTAGGCGCCCCGCTGCCACGGGGCCCGGGACCAGTGGTCCTCGTACGCCCTGCCGGTGAACGCGGCCGTGGTGCCCGGGTAGACGCGCTCGATCTGGGAGAGGAACCAGTTCACGTCGGCGGCGGGCGCCGGGCCGTGCGCGGCCCCGGTGAGCACGTCGCGGGCGGTGTTCCCGCCGGGGAAGTCGACCAGCAGCGCCGGTGTCCCGTTGGGGGCGCCCGCGACCGAGCCGTCCCAGGCCGTCTGGTAGCCGGCCGGGCCGGTGTTGCTGATGCCGTTGTAACCGAGCTGGGGCCAGGTCTTGGCCGAGAGCTCGGTGACGAGCTTCGCGTTCTGGCCCATGCCCTGCTGGCGGACGGCTGTCAGCTTCCGGGAGGAGAGGCCCGCCCCGGAGAGGTCCACGTCGCGCAGCGTGCTGAAGGGCAGGGCCAGCACCACGTGATCGGCCGGCACCGAGACGGTGCTGCCGCCGTGGTCGAAGACGCAGGTGTACGAGCCGTCGCCGCCCCGCCGCAGGGCGATGAGCGCGTACCCCTGGCGGACCGTGCCGGCCGGGAGCTGGGCCGCCATCCCGCTGACGAGCTGGTCGTTCCCGCCGACGAGGTGGTACTTCTCGTCGAAGCCGCGCCCGCCGGCGAAGACCGACGAGGCCCCGAGGAAGCCGATCATGCCCAGGGCGGAGGCCTCGGCGGGCTCGCCGCCCGACTGGAGCTGGAGGGACTGGATCAGCTGGCCGAGGCGGGATCCGGGGGCGAGGCCGATCTCGTCGAGGTAGTCCAGGCAGGAGAGGTGGTCCAGCCGGTACGCCTCCGCCGTGTATCCGTCGTAGCGGGCGGTGCCGGCGGCGGCGTACGAGGCGCTGAAGGCGTCGTAGGCGGCGGCGGTCCAGTCGTCCTGCTGCCGGAGCCCCGGGTAGGAAGTCCCGTTGACCCAGCCCGCGTAGTCCCCGGCGTGCAGCTCGCCGCCGTTGGCGACCTCCCGCTGCAGTCCCAGGCTCCGGGCCAGTTCGAGGACCGCGGTGTCGGTGGAGCTGATGAAGGAGCCGCCGTGCTCGTGGACCGCGCCGCCCGAGAAGAACCCGCGCAGGGACCAGCAGCGGCCGCCGATGCGGGTGGAGTCGGCCTCGTACACCGTGGTGGCGACCGGGTTGCCCCGGTTCCACAGCCGGTGCGCGCAGCGCAGCCCGGCGAGTCCCGCGCCGACGATCACGACGCGCGGGGCGGTGGCGCCGGTCGCGGCGGCGGCGCGGCGCGGGGAGAGCAGGCCGCCGGGGAGGGCGGCGGCGAGGGCCGCGGCGCCCGCGGCGCCCGCGGCGCCGAGCATCCGGCGGCGGCTGGGCGTACGGCTGCCGGAGGCGGGCTGCTCCCCGGCGCGGCGGGCGCGTTCGCGGCGGGTGTCCTCGAGGCGGGTGTGCTCGGCCTGCTCGCCGAGGACCTCGGCGACGGGCATGCCGCGGCGGCGGGCTTCGGCGTGGGCGGCGAACGCGGTGCGGAGCGGGTCGGGGATGCCGGCGCGGTGGGCCGGCTGGTGCGCGTACTGCATGTGATCCCTCTTCTCGGAATCCTGCGGAGACGGCGAGGAGTCGAACTGAGAGGGGAGTAGAGCGGTGACGCAACACCGTTGTCAACGGTGTTGCGCCACTTTTGGCAGAGGAATGTCCGCGGACGGGGTGATCGGGGGCCGGCGGCCCCGGATCAGGCTCCGCGCAGCGTCCGGACCCGGGTCTCGATCGCGTTGATCAGCGCCTCGACCCTGGTCGCGAAGATCTGCTCCTCCGTGACCTCGGCCAGCTGGGCGCCGAGCCGGGTGATGTTGGGGAATCCATCGGGGTCGACCAGGCGGTACTCGCGGTTCCAGGAGGACTCGTCGGCGGCCCGTACGTCCGCGTCGAACAGCAGGTAGGCGGCGCGCTGGCCGACGTAGGCGAGGAGGGAGTCGCCGACCATCCGGTAGTGGACGGCGGCTTCGGCCCCTTCGAGGCCGGCCTCCGTCACCGCGCCGAGGATCAGCTCCACGACACGGAACTCGTTGGGCCTGCGCGTGGTCCGGCTGGCCATGGTGGAGCCGACCACCGGGTACCTGAGGGCGACTTCGAGGGAACCTTCGGCGAGTGCCCGAAGCCGGTCCTTCCAGTCGAGCCCCGCCGGGATGCTGTCGAGCACCTCGCGGAGCATCCGGTCGGCGACCGACAGCAACAGCTCGTCCTTGTCGCGGAAGTGCCGGTAGATCGCGGTCGGGTCGGCGCCGAGTTCCTCGCCGAGCCGTCGGACGGTGAAGGCGTCCTCGCTGCCGCGAGCCGCGATGCGCAGGCTCGCTTCGATGATCGCGTCGGGTGTGAGCTGGCTGCCCGCGCGCTTGGACCGGGCGGGTGTGTCGGATGACTTCGGCATGGTGGGGCCAGTGTAACGATGTGGAACAGAGCCAGCGCAACACCGTTGACAACATTGTTGCGCTCCCGTTCACTCCTCCTCAACGAACCAGCCGTGCGGGGCTCACCCGCCGAGCCGAAGGATGCGTCGATGGGCAACACCAGGCAGCGTGCCGACATCGTCTTCGTAGGGGGGCGGGTCTTCACCGGGACCTCTCCGACCCCGATCGACGCCGCCGTCGCCGTCGGAGGCGGCCGGATCATCGCCGTCGCCGACGCGGCCACCGTCCGCTCGCTCGCGGACGCCGACACCGAGGTCGTCGACCTCGCGGGAGGACTGCTCGTCCCCGGATTCCAGGACGCCCACGTGCACCCCGCGGTGGCCGGCGTCCAGATGCTCGGCTGTGACCTCAGCGAGGAGCGCACCATCGACGGCTACCTCGCGGTGGTCGCGGAATTCGCCCGGACCCACCCCGAGGCGGCCTGGATCCGCGGCGGCGGCTGGTCGATGGACATCTTCCCCGGCGGCACCCCGACCCGCGCCATGCTCGACGCCGTGGTCCCGGACCGGCCCGTCCTCCTCACGAACCGGGACGGCCACGGCGCCTGGGTCAACACCAGGGCGCTCGAGATCGCCGGCGTCGACCGCACCACCCCCGATCCGGCCGACGGCCGGATCGAGCGGGAGGAAGACGGAAGCCCGGCCGGCACCCTCCAGGAAGGCGCCGTGGAGCTGGTGGCCCACCACGTGCCCCTCGCGACGCCCGACGAGGCACACGCGGGCCTGCTAGCCGCACAGGAACACCTCTTCTCCCTCGGCGTCACCAGCTGGCAGGACGCCATGATCGGCTCCTTCCCCGGCAACCCCGACAACTACGGCGTCTACCTGCGCGCAGCCCGCGAGGGCTCCCTGCGCGCCCGCGTCGTCGGCGCCCTGTGGTGGGACCGCGAACGCGGCCTGGAGCAGATACCCGAACTGGAGGAGCGCCGCGCCGGGGGACAGGTGGGCCGCTTCAACGCCACCAGCGTGAAGATCATGCAGGACGGCATCGCCGAGAACTTCACGGCCGGCATGCTGGAGCCCTACCTCGACGGCTGCGGCTGCGCCACCGGCAACTCCGGACTCAGCTTCATCGAGCCCGAGGTGCTCACCGAGGCCGTGGCCCGCCTCGACCGCTCCGGCTTCCAGATCCACTTCCACGCCCTGGGCGACCGTGCCGTGCGCGAGGTGCTCGACGCGCTCGCCGAGGCCCGCGACGCCAACGGGGCCAACGACAACCGCCACCACCTCGCCCACCTCCAGCTCGTCCACCCCGAGGACATCGAGCGCTTCGCGAGCCTGGACGCGGCCGCCAACATCCAGGCCCTGTGGGCCGCCCACGAACCCCAGATGGACGAACTCACGATCCCCTTCCTGGGACCGGAACGAGCCCGCCTCCAGTACCCGTTCGGCGACCTTCAGCGCGCCGGAGCCCGTCTGGTCGCCGGCAGCGACTGGTCGGTCAGCAGCCCCAACCCGCTCTGGGGCATCCACGTCGCGGTCAACCGCTCCGTACCCGACGAGGCCCCCAACGCGACCGGGACCTTCGAGCCGGCGCCGCCGTTCTTCCCGGAGCAGGCCCTCACGCTCTCCCAGGCGCTCACCGCCTACACCGCCGGCAGCGCATGGGTGAACCACCTCGACGAGGTGACCGGCACGGTGGAGGAGGGCAAGTACGCCGACCTCGTCGTCCTCGACCGGGACCCCTTCGCGCATCCCCCGATGGAAATCGCCGACACCCGCGTGCTGCGCACGTACATCGACGGCGAACTGGTCTTCGCCGCGACCGACTGAGCCGCGACCGACTGAGCCGCGACCGCCCGCATCCCCACCGGCCGATCCGCCACGGCCGAGCGTCACCCACCCCACCGAGCTCATCCCTCAGGGAGTCAGACGATGTCATCAACCCGATCGGGATCCCCGCTGCACCGCGGCCGCCGCATCCGCAACGGCGCCGCGGCCGCCCTCGCCGCGGCCGCCGTACTCGTCACGAGCGCCTGCGGCGGCGCCGCACCCGACAAGGACGCGGACCGGGCCACCGCGTACAAGATCACGGACAAGACGCCCGCAGCCGCCGGCAACGTCGACTCCTTCACCTGGTCCGTCTACGCCGAGCCGACCACCATCGACTACGCGTACTCCTTCGACTTCCCGCCCAACCAGATCCTCGCCAACGTCTGCGAGAGCCTGCTGCGCTGGAACCCCGATCTGACGACCTCCCCGGGCCTCGCGGCCTCGTACGCCAACCCGACGCCGACCACCTGGGTCTACCAGATCCGCCCCGGCGTGCACTTCCACGACGGAACGGTGCTCACCGCCGACGACGTCGTCGCCTCCCTGAGCCGCAACCTCGACCCCGGGACCGGCAGCGTCTGGGCGAACCAGTACAAGAACGTCAAGTCCATCGACAAGACCGGCCCGATGGAGGTCACCGTCACGCTGACCAAGCCGGACTCCACCTTCAACAAGTACCTGGCCGCGAGCCCCGGCACCGTGGAATCAGCCGCCACCCTGGCCAAGTCCGGCAAGGACTACGGCAATCCGCAGACCGGAGTGAACTGCACCGGCCCCTTCTCCTTCGGATCCTGGACCTCCGGCCAGTCCCTCACCCTCAAGCGGTTCGACGGGTACTGGAACCAGGAGCTCAAGGCCAAGTCCGGCGAGGTGAAGTTCGTCTTCCTCGGCGATACCACCACCCGCGTCAACGCCTTCCAGAGCGGCGAGGTCGACGGCGGCTGGATGGTCCCGCCGAACGCCTACGCCCAACTCGGCTCCACCGAGGCCGGAAAGCTCTACTTCGGCCGCAACACCACCGTCGCCGACGAGGTCGTCGCCAACCTCAAGGGCCCCCTCGGCAACCCCAAGGTCCGCCAGGCCCTCCTCATGGCCATCGACCGCAAGGGCATCGTCAAGGCCGGGGCCGGCGGGGTCGGCGAGGTCTCCGACTCGCTCGTCACCGACAACCTGTGGGCCGACGCACCCCCCGCGGCCCGCGAAGCCCTCCTGAAGGACCTGCAGAAGTACCCGTACGACCCGGCCAAGGCCAAGGCGCTCGCCGCCGAGGCGGGAGTGAACGGCCAGGAGGTCGTGATCGCCACCAGCCCGCTGGACTCGCAGACCACGATCATCACCCAGGGCGTCGCCCAGGCCGCCACCGCCATCGGGCTCAAGCCGCGGATCGAATCCCTCTCCGGGGACAAGTACACGACCCTCTTCACCGACCCCGCGGCCCGCGAGGGCATCGACCTCTTCCTCACCTTCTGGTACACGTCCATCACCGACCCGCTCGACATGTTCGCCTCGCTGGAGACCGGCGCCTTCAGCAACTACGGCAACTGGTCCGACCCGGCCTTCGACGCGGCCGTCGAGAAGGCCGTCGGGTCCTACGACCCGGCCGGGCACGCGGCAGCCAACGCCGAGGCGCAGAAGATCGCCTCGCGCGAACTGCCCTGGCTGCCCCTCTACACCCTCCCCGTCAGCGTCTTCATGGGCAAGAAGATCACCGGCGTCCAGCCCTCCATCGCCTACCTCTACTACCCGTGGGCGGCCGAGATCGGAGCCAAGGGATGACGGCCGCGGCGACGGCCGCGAAGACACGCGCCGTACGGGTGCTGCGCAAGCTCGCCGGCATGGCGGCGACCCTGCTCGTCACCTCCTTCCTCGTCTTCTCCTCCCTCTTCCTGGCACCCGGGGACCCGGCGAGCTTCCTCGTCAAGGGACGGAGCCCCAGCCCGGAGGACCTGGCCGCGCTCCGCAGCCAGTACGGCTTCGACGAACCCTTCCTGGTCCGGTACTGGAACTGGCTCGAAGGGGTGCTGCACGGCGACTTCGGCCGCTCCTACCTCTTCCACCAGGACGTCTCCGCGGTCATCTGGTCGCGGCTGCCCTCCTCCATGCTGCTGATCGCCGTATCCGGCCTGATGATCGCCGTGTTCGGCATAGGCTCCGGCATCATCGGGGCGCTGCGCCGGGGTTCGCGCACCGACCGCTCCCTGATGCTGCTCGTCACGGTGGGCGCGGCCGCCCCCGCCTTCGTCGCCGCCCTGCTGCTCAGGTCGGTGTTCGGGGTGGAGCTGGGCTGGTTCCCCACCATCGGCAACGGCGAAGGCCTCATGGACCGGCTGCACCACGTGATCCTCCCGGCGGCGGCCCTTTCCGTCACCTTCACCGCCCTGGTGACCCGCGTGACCCGCTCGGCCATGCTCGACGAGCTGAGCCGCGACCACGTGGAGGTCGCGCTGAGCCGCGGAGCTCCACGGCGCACCGTCATCAGGCGGCACGTCCTGCGCAACGCGCTCGGACCGATCGTCACCGTCTCCGCGCTCCTGGTCTCCGGCATGCTGGTCAGCACCGCGATCGTCGAGACCGCCTTCGGAATGTCCGGCGTGGGCTCCCTGCTGGTGCAGTCCGTCGACCAGCTCGACTTCCAGGTCGTCCAGGCCATCGTGCTGCTCGTGGTGGGCGCCTTCGTCGTCGTCAACGCCCTCGTGGACCTGGTCCACCCGCTGATCGATCCGCGCACGGCCGCGGCGGGGAGCGCCCGATGAGCACCCTTCCCGAAACGGGGGTCACGACCCGCACCCCCCGTACCCCCCGCGCCCGGCGCGATCCGCTGGCCCGGCTGCGACGCCTCGGCGGCGGCCGGCTCCAGCGGACCTGCCTGGCGCTCCTCGTCCTGTTCGTGCTCCTCGCGATCCTGGGCCCCTGGATCGCCCCGTACGACCCCACCTTCGGACAGCTCGGCGACACCCTCCTCGGGCCGAGCGCCCAGCACTGGCTGGGCACCGACCAGGGCGGCCACGACACCCTCTCGGCGCTCGTCGTCGGCACCCGGACCAGCCTGGCCGGACCGCTTGCGGTCGTGCTGTTCTCGACGATCCTCGGTGTCGCCGTCGGCCTCTTCACCGCCTGGCGCGGAGGCTGGATCGACACCGCCGTCGGCCGGGTCCTCGACGTCCTGTTCGCCTTCCCCGCGCTGCTCCTCGCGATCCTCGCGGTGGCCCTGTTCGGCAAGGGGATGACGGCTCCGGTGATCGCCATGGCCATCGCCTACATGCCGTACACCGCACGCCTCGTACGGGGCCTGGCCGTCCGGGAGAAGTCCCGGCCCTACATCGCCGCCTACCAGGTGCAGGGCCACTCGCCCCTCTACGTCACCGTCCGCAGGCTGCTGCCCAACATCGCCCCGACGCTGCTCGCACAGTCGACGGTGAACTTCGGCTACGCGCTGCTCGACCTCGCCGCCCTCTCCTTCCTCGGACTCGGCGTGCAGCCGCCCACCCCCGACTGGGGAGCCATGATCAACCAGGGGCAGGCGGCCGTCCTGCAGGGCCAGCCGCTCTCCGCGATCGCGCCGGCCGTGGCGGTCGTCCTGGTCGTGGTCGCCTTCAACGTCGTCGGGGAAGACCTCGGCGACCGGCTCGCGGGGAGGGACTCCCGATGACACTGCTCGACTACCAAGCCCTGCGCGTCACCCTTCCCGCGATGGCCCGCCCCCTCCTCGACGGAGTCAGCCTCACCGTCGCGGCCGGCGAGGTCGTCGCCCTGGTCGGCGAATCCGGCTCAGGCAAATCCGTCACCGCCCGCGCCGCCCTCGGCCTGTTCCCGCAGGGCGCCGAGATCGGCGGCCGGGTCCGGGTGGACGGCACCGACCTCGTCGGCGCCACCCCCGCGAGCCTGCGCGAGGTGCGCACCGACAAAGCGGCGATGATCTACCAGGACCCCCGGGCCGCCATCAACCCGGTACGCCGGGTCGGGGACTTCCTCACCGAACCGCTGCGCCTGGTGCACGGCTGGTCCAAGGCCCGGGCGAACGTCAGGGCCGCCGAACTGCTCGACGCGGTCGGCCTGCCCGACCCCGTCCGCCACTTGAACCAGTTCCCGCACGAGCTCTCCGGCGGCATGCTCCAGCGCGTCGTGATCGCCGCGGCCCTCACCGCCGAACCCCGGCTCCTGCTCTGCGACGAGCCGACCACCGCGCTCGACGTCAGCACCCAGGCCGAGATCCTGGCGGTCCTGGGCCGGCTCCAGCGCGAACGCGGCCTCGGGCTCCTCCTCATCACCCACGACATCGAGCTCGCCGCCTCCGTCAGCGACCGGATCTACGTCATGTACGCGGGCCGGATCGTCGAAACGGCGCCCGTCGCGGAACTCTTCGCCTCTCCCCGGCACCCCTACACCGCGGGGCTGCTCGGATCCTCCCCGCCCCTCGCGGGCCCCCTGGCCCGCCTCACTCCCATCCCCGGCGCCCCGATGGGCCTGCTGGAATCGGCCCCCGGCTGCGCGTTCGCACCCCGCTGCCGGTTCGCCGAACCGGGCCGCTGCGACCGGTCCGCGCCGGAGCTCGTGCGGCACGGACCGGCCGAAGTCGCCTGCCACCGCGCCGCCGAAATCGGCCTGAAGGAGGACAGTTGAGCAACCTTCCGAGCAAGGACGCCACCCCGGACCTCTCTCCGGAACTCCTCCGGGTGAGCGGCCTGCGCAAGACCTACCGGACGGGCGGGACGGAGGTCGTCGCCGTCGACGACCTGACGTTCTCCGTGCGGGCCGGCGGGGCGCTCGGCATCGTCGGCGAATCCGGTTCGGGCAAGACCACCACGGCCCGGATGCTGATCGGCCTGGAACGCCCCGATGCGGGCGAGATCCTGGTCCAGGGCCGGCCGCTGGCGGCTTCCGTACGGGGGAGGCCGGCCCGGCTGGCCCGCGCCAAGGCCGTGCAGATCGTCTTCCAGGACCCCTACCTCTCCCTGGACGCGCGGATCAGCATCGGTGAGACCGTCGACGGCGTGCTCAGGCTGCACGGCATGTCCGACCGGACGGCCCGGGCCGCACGGGTACGGGAACTGCTGGCCCAAGTCGGCCTCGGCGACCGCGAGGCCGCCGCCCTGCCCCGCAGGCTCTCCGGCGGCCAGCGCCAGCGCGCCGCGATCGCACGGGCGCTGGCTGTCGAACCCGCCGTCCTGGTGCTCGACGAAGCGGTGTCCGCCCTCGACGTCTCCGTCCAGGCGCAGGTGCTCAACCTGCTCTCCGACATCCGGCGCGACACCGGGATCGGCCTGGTCTTCGTCAGCCACGACCTCGCCGTCGTCCGCTACGTCTGCGACGAGGCGCTCGTCATGTACCGCGGCCGCACGATGGAGCACCGCCCGGTGGGCGAGCTCCTCACCGACCCCGAGCACCCCTACACCCGGCTGCTGCTGGCCTCCGTACCCCGTCCGGGCTGGGACCCCGACTCGATCAGCCGGCGCCGCCGGGAGCTGGACCCGCTGACGGCGACGGCTCCTGCGGTGAAGGCGGCGGCAGCAGGGGCGTGACGCCGGGGCGGGTTCGTACGAGCCCGCCCCGGGCAGTCGGGTGATCATGGCCGGGATCCGCCCTGGCGCCCCCGGAACGCATGGCGGAAGATCCCTCAGCGGGCGCCGCCCGTGGCTTACGATCGCCGCGGACGGTCCCGCCCGTGATCGCCGCTCGACCCGCACTCGTGGAGGTCAACCGTGTTCCGGACGGCCAGAGGAAACCGCAAGCGCCCCGCAGGTCCCCGAATCCGTGTCGCCGCCGCGGCCGCGGCGGCGGGCGCTTTCCTCGTCGCGGGATGCTCCTCGGGCGATGACGGCCCGAGCGAGGCGGCCGGCGGAGTGCCCGTCGTGGAGAAGGGCAAACTGACGACCTGCACCCACCTGCCCTATCCGCCGTTCCAGTTCGAGCAGGACGGCAAGGTCGTCGGATTCGACGTGGCGCTGGTCGACCTGGTGGCGACCCGGCTCAAGGTCGAGCAGAAGATCCTCGACACGCCTTTCGAAAACTTCAAGACCGGAGCCTTCCTGAACTCCGGCGAGTGCGACCTCGCGGCCGCCGGAATGACGATCACCGACGAGCGCAAGAAGAACGTCGACTTCTCCGTCCCCTATTTCGACGCCACCCAGGCACTGCTCGCCACCAAGAAGAGCGGCGTCACCTCGCTGGCCGACCTCAAGGCGAAGGCGAAGAAGCTGGGCGTGCAGGCCGGGACCACCGGCGAGAGCTACGCCAAGGCCCAGGGCTTCGACCCGGTCGCCTTCGAGAGCTCGGACGCGGTCATCAACGGACTGCGCACCGGCCAGGTGGACGCCGTCGTCATCGACTACCCCGTGGTCCAGGGCTGGCTCAAGGACCCCAAGAACGCGGCGGAGTTCACCCTCGGACAGAACATCGAGACGGGCGAGCAGTACGGCTTCTCGGTGAAGAAGGGCAACACCGCCCTGGTGGCCGCGATCGACAAGGCGATCACCGACGCCAAGGCCGACGGCACCTACAAGAAGCTCTACGAGCAGTGGATCGGCCCGCTGCCCCAGACCACCCCGTGACCTCCCGGCTGACCCGGCGCCAGCGCCGCCGGGTCTCGCAGGGACTGCAGTACGCGCTCTTCGCCGCGGTGCTGGTGCTGATCGCCGTCTCCGCGGACTGGGGGAGGCTGCAGAACCAGTTCGCCCAGAAGGACCTGGCGCTGCGGCTCTTCCCGGAGATCATCACCACGGCCCTGCGCAACACGGTCGTCTACACGATGTCCGGGTTCCTCCTCGGCCTGGTCCTCGGCCTGGTCATCGCCATGATGAGGCTCTCCTCCGTGGCCCCGTACCGGTGGGTCGCCAGCGTCTACATCGAGCTGTTCCGGGGGCTCCCGGCCCTGCTGATCTTCATCTTCGTGGGCGTGGCGGTGCCCCTGGCGTTCCCCGGTACGGAGATCCCGGGCGGCACGTACGGCAAGGTCGCGATCGGCCTGGGACTGGTGGCCGCCGCCTACATGGCGGAAACGATTCGGGCCGGCATCCAGGCGGTACCCAAGGGGCAGATGGAAGCCGCCCGCTCGCTGGGCTTCTCGCACGCCCGGGCCATGGTCTCGGTCGTCATCCCGCAGGCCTTCCGCATCGTCATCCCGCCCCTCACCAACGAGCTCGTCCTGCTCTTCAAGGACTCCTCGCTCGTGCTGTTCCTCGGCGTGACGCTGTCCGAGCGCGAACTGACGAAGTTCGGACGGGACCTCGCCAGCCAGACCGCAAACTCCACCCCGATCCTGGTCGCGGGCCTGTGCTACCTCCTGGTGACCGTGCCGCTGAGCTTCGTGGTGCGCCGCCTGGAGGCCCGCGCGGACAAGGCCGTGTGAGGAAGACATGCCACAGAAGACCCCAGCGGTGGACACGACGGCCACGGACGGCCCGGAGATCGAGATCCGCGGACTGCACAAGTCCTTCGGCGCCAACCACGTCCTGCGCGGCATCGACCTCGACATCGCCCGCGGCGAGGTGGTGTGCGTCATCGGGCCCTCCGGCTCGGGCAAATCGACGCTGCTGCGCTGTGTGAACCTGCTCGAAGAGCCCAGCGAGGGCCGGGTCTTCGTCGGCGGGACCGAGGTCACGGACCTGGACGTCGACATCGACGCCGTGCGCCGCCGCATCGGGATGGTCTTCCAGCAGTTCAACCTCTTCCCGCACGTCAGCGTGCGCGAGAACCTCACCCTGCCCCAGCGCCGCGTCCTGGGCCGGAGCAAGGCCGAGGCGGAGGCCGTGGCCCGGGAGAACCTCGCCCGCGTCGGCCTCTCCGACAAGTCCGAGGCGTACCCGGCCCAGTTGTCCGGCGGCCAGCAGCAGCGGGTGGCGATCGCCAGGGCCCTGTCGATGGGCCCGGAAGTGATGCTCTTCGACGAGCCGACCTCGGCGCTGGACCCCGAACTCGTCGGCGAGGTACTCGCGGTGATGCGGGTCCTGGCGGGCGAGGGCATGACGATGATGGTGGTCACCCACGAGATGAGCTTCGCCCGCGAGGTCGCGGACCGGGTCGTGTTCATGGACGGCGGGGTCATCGTCGAGCACGGCCCGGCGGCCCAAGTGGTCGGGAATCCCCGGCAGGAGCGGACCAGGAGCTTCCTCAACCGGATCCTGGACCCGGCGGCGGCCGAGCCGCCCGGGCCCCGGGGCGAGGAAGGGGGCCGGGCCGCGGACGCCTGAGCGAGTCGTGCACCCGCCGGGCCCGAGCTCGGCGCCGCGCTGCCCATGGGGCAGGATGGCAGTCCGTTCCGGATGCGCACGCATGCGCGAACGCGGCCCCACGCACGACGAACTGACAGGTGACAAGGTGACCACACCCCTCATCGGGCGGCCCGCCGGGCCGGCCCCCGCCTCCCTGGTCCGGCGAGTAGCGGAGGACGTCCGTTGAGCCGGGACCTCGTCCTGCACGACTGGCTGATCGCCGGCATCGCGCTGGTCGCGGGCGGTCTCGCCGGGCTGCTGCTGCGCGCCCTCGTGCGGTGGCTGTCCAAGCACGCCCTCAGGACCCGGTGGAGCGGCGACGACATCATGGTCGACGCGCTGCGCACCCTCGCACCTGCGGCGGCCGTCATCGCCGGCGCCGCCGTGGCCGCCTCGACGCTGCCGCTCAGTGCACGCGTCTCCGGGTGGGTGAACCACTCGCTGACCGCGCTGCTGATCCTCGTCGCCACGGTCGGCGTGGCGCGCGTCATCGCCGGCCTCGTCCAGTCCGTGGCCCAGGCGCGGACCGGAGTGGCCGGATCGGCCACCATATTCGTCAACATCACGCGCGTCCTGGTGCTCGCGATGGGCGTGCTCGTCGCCCTCGAATCCGTGGGCGTGTCCATCGCTCCCTTGCTCACCGCCCTCGGCGTGGGCGGTCTGGCGGTGGCCCTGGCTCTGCAGGACACCCTGGCCAACCTCTTCGCGGGCGTGCACATCCTCGCCTCGAAGACCGTGCAGCCCGGTGACTACATCCGTCTGACGAGCGGTGAGGAGGGGTACGTCGTCGACATCAACTGGCGCAACACCGTGGTCCGCAACCTGTCGAACAACCTGGTGATCATCCCCAACGGGCGGCTCGCGCGCACGAACATGACCAACTTCACCCAGCCGGAACAGCAGTTGTCGATCATGGTCCAGGTGGGAGTGGGCTACGAGAGCGACCTGGAGCACGTCGAGCGGGTGACCCTCGAGGTGGTCGACGGGGTGATGGCGGACATCAACGGCGCGGTCCCCGACCACGAAGGAGCCGTACGCTTCCACACCTTCGCGGACTCCAGGATCAACTTCACGGTGATCCTCGGCGTCGGCGAGTTCAGTGACCAGTACCGGATCAAGCACGAGTTCATCAAGCGCCTGCACAGCCGGTTCCGGACGGAGGGCATCTCGATCCCGGCCCCCACGCGGACGGTCGCGCTCCACCAGGAGGACTCCCGGTCCGTGCCGCTCACCGCGGCCGCGGCACAGCCGGCTCCGCCGGTCGCGGCGGTCCCGCAGCAGCGCGAGGCGCCGGTCCCGGCCCTGGCGGACGGTGCGCGGTAGCGGAGCGAGCGGGACGGGACCCCGCCGCGCCGCCACCCGCCTGCGGGGAGTGGGGGACACCGGAGGCGGGTGGCGCGGGGGCGAGTCATAAGCTGACGGCCCGGGGGCTCGCGCCCCCTCGTCTCCCGCACCTCGCCGCCCATCGAAAGGACCACCTCATGAGTGAGAAGGCCCGCAAGCTCTTCGACGCGCTCGACCTGAACAGCGACGGGGTGCTGACCCGCGTCGAGGTGATCACGGCCCTGCGCAGCAAGGGCCCCACCCTCGCCGCCCACGGGGACCTTCCCTTCTGGGCCGTGGGTGACGCGGATGCCTCCTCGGCCCTCTTCGACCAGGCGAACCTGGACGGTGACGGCGTCCTGACCTTCGAGGAGTTCGAGCGCGAGGTCGACCGGCGCTTCGGCTGGTAGCCGCGGGGCGGGCCCCGAGATCAGTTCCGGCTCAGTCGCGGACCCCGTCGCAGGCGATCCGCAGGTGCCGGGGTCCGCGCAGGACCGCGTTCTGCCGGTAGGGCGGCGGATCCTCCAGCAGCCGCGGGTTCTCCAGCCGCCGGGCGAGCTCGCTCAGCGCGAGCTGGGCCTCCAGCCGTGCCAGCGGGGCGCCGAAGCAGCTGTGGATTCCGCTGCCCAGGCCCAGGTGCTGGATGTCCTTGCGGTACGGGTCGAAGCGGTCCGGGTTCTCGAAGCGGTTGGGGTCCCGGTTGCCGGAGGCCAGGATCAGCCACATCGAGGAGCCCTTCGGGATGGTGACCCCGCCGACCTCGATGTCCACGAGCGGGGTGCGCTGCGGCAGCAACTGCACCGGCGGCTCGAACCGCAGCAGTTCCTCCACCAGCGGCACGGCCAGTCCGGGCTCCTGCCGCAACTGCGCCAGCACGTCCGGGTTGCGCAGCAGGGTCAGCATCCCGTTGGTGATCAGGTTGACCGTGGTCTCGTGGCCGGCGATCAGCAGCAGGGCCGCCGTGCTCAGCAGCTCCATGGTGGACATGGACTCGTCCGGGCCGTGACCCACGGCCAGTTGGGAGAGCATGTCCTCGCCGGGATCCTTGCGGCGCTGCTCGATCAGCCCGGCCAGGTACATGCCCAGCTCCATGCGGGAGTCGTGGGTCTTGCGCTGCCGTTCGGCGGGATCGGCGTCCGGATCGGGGTCCAGGCTCGCGGCGAGGGTGTCGGCCCAGACGTGGAACTTGGGCTCGTCCTCGCGCGGTACGCCGAGCAGCTGGCAGATCATCGTCACCGGGAACGGGTACGCGAACTGGTCGACGAGGTCGATGTTCTCGGTGTCCCCGAGGTTGTCGATGAGACCGGTGACGATGTCCTTCAGCCCGCCGCGCATTCCGTCGACGCGGCGCGGGGAGTGCGGCGGCCCGAAGGGCCGGTTGGTCATCCGGCGCAGCCGGTCGTGCTCCGGCGGGTCCAGCTTCAGGAAGCTCGGCGGCAGCGCGGTCTCCTCCGCCTCCCCGCCCTCGGCCAGTGGGTCCCCGGCCGTGGCGGCCAGGTTGCGGGCGTCGGAGCTGAGCCGCGGATCGTGCAGCAGGCTCTGGATGTCGTAGTAGGTGCTGATGACGTACGGTCCGGTCCCGTCGTGGAAGACGGGGGTCTTGCGCAGCTCCTCGTACAGCGGGTACGGGTTCGCGCGGCTGGAATAGTCCAGGATCTGGCTCAGGATGCCGTGGGCCATGGGGGTCCTCCGGGTACGTGCGGGTCAGTGCCCGGCGGGGGTGAAGGTGGCGATCCGGCGGTCGGCCGGCGAGTACCCGCTGAGGGTGATGGTCGGGCCGTGCGTGGGCACGGAGGGGTCCGGGAAGTCGGCCGGGATCGGCCGGTGCCCGTCGGAGCGCCGGTCCACCGTGGTGAACGGCGGCGGGAAGGGCGCGCAGGCCTCGATCTGCTTCTCGTAGAACTGCAGCCAGCGCCCGTTGTCGAAGGTGACCGCGCCGATCACCCGGCCCTGGTAGCCGTAGACCGCGGTGAACCGGCGCTCTGACCGAGACCCCTGGGTGATCATGATCTCGCTGCCCATGGAGGGCACGCCCACGGACTTGATGTTCACCCCGAACTGCGAGGACCAGAACGCGGGCACCCACAGGTGCGGCCGGCGGTCGGTGCCCTCGCTCAGCATGTTGTGGGCGGCGGTCTCGGCCTGCGCCACCGCATTGCCCCAGTGCTCCAGGGAGAGGAACTGGTAGCCGAACAGCGCGTGCGGGGAGCGGGCCACGTCGCCCGCCACGTAGATGTCGTCGGTGACGATCCCGCGGAGGTCGAAGGCCCGGCAGCCCGCGTCGCAGGCGATGCCGCGCGGACCCGCGCCGAGTCCGGAGCCGGTCAGCCACTCGGTGTTGCGCTGGGCGCCGAGCGAGACGACCACCACGTCGCATTCCAGGGTGGTGCCGTCGGAGAGGTGTGCGGCCCGCACGCGTCCGGTGGCGTCGCCCTCCAGTCCGGTCACCATGATCCCGGTCCGCAGGTCCACGCCGTTCTCCCGGTGGAGTTCGGCGGCGACCGCCCCGATCACCCCGCCCAGGGCGCCGACCAGGGGACCGTCGCCGCGTTCGGCGACGGTCACGTCCAGCCCGCGCTCCCGGCATGCCGAGGCGATCTCGGAGCCGGTGAACCCGGCGCCGATGACCAGGACCCGGCGCGGTCCGGCGGCCAGGGCGCGGGCCAGGCCGGCCCCGTCCTCGCGGGTGCGCAGGGTGAAGACCCCGTCGAGCTCGCCCTCGGCCTCGTTCGGCCAGGGCCGGGCCCGGACGCCGGTGGCGATCAGGAGACGGTCGTACGGGACCTCTTCGCCATCGGCGAGCTTGACCGTACGGGCCGCCATGTCGAGCCCGGTGGCCGCGACGCCCAGGCGCCATTCGGCGTCGATGTCGAGCCGTCGGGGGAGCAGGGTGTGGTCGGCGTCGGCCTTGCCCAGCAGCACCTGCTTGGACAGCGGCGGGCGGTCGTACGGCTCGTGGCGCTCGTCGCCGACCAGGGTCAGTGAGCCGGTGAAGCCCTTCTCCCGCATGACCTCCGCGGCGCGCAGGCCGGCCAGCGAGGCACCGACGACCACGATCCGGCCGGAGCGCTTGAGCTGGTCCAGGGCGGTGTCAGCCATCGGAGGCCTCCCCTCCGGCTCCGGCGGACGCGGTCGCCGGGGTGCGCGGGGCGGCGCCGTCCGACCGGTCCAGATCGTCCACGAGGATGGCCTGCACGGGGCAGGCGGCGGCGGCCTGGGCCACGCGCTCGCGCTGGGCCTCCTCGGCCTGCGGATCGTAGAGCAGCCCTTCGTCCCCGTGCATCGCGAAGACGTCGGGGGCGAGGAAGGCGCACTGCGCGTATCCCTGGCACCGGTTGAGATCGACGACGAGCCTCAGCAAGGTGTGGTCCTTTCGGTGCCCCCCTGGGCCTTCCGCACCAGCGTGCGCGCGGTGGTACCGGGAAGCTCGCAGGGGGCGGCCATTGGAGTGAGGGGTGGGGGCGCCCGTCAGGGGGCCGGGCTGGGGCGGCCCCGGCCCGACCGCAGGATGTACAGGCTCACGAGCAGGGCCCAGGCCGGGAAGACCAGCTCGGACCAGGGCAGGGAGGAGCCCGCCACGAGCAGCACCAGACCGGCGAGGTACCCGGTCAGGGCCAGCGGGCGCGGAAAGACACCGAGCCGGCGGCCGATCGTGGAGGTCGCGAACACGAACACGGCGGCCATCCGCATCCCGTACGTGGTCAGCAGGTTGTAGGCGAAGTGGCGGCCGAAGTCCTGGGGCTGACCGGCGTCCAGCACCGTCCCGGCGGCCGCGGCGGCGCCGAAGAGGCTGGCGACGAAGATCAGCCCGCTGCCCAGGAAGACGGTGGTCACGAACCGGTCCTCGGCCTCGCCGGAGTGCTCCCGCAGCGCGCCCATGAACCACAGGAAGGCGATGCCCGCGAAGGGCACGAGCTCCAGCGCCGTGGTCACCGCGTCCCGCTGCCCGGAGGTGATCTCGATCTCGGCCGCGCCGCCCCCCGACGGGAGGGCGATCCGGGCCAGCACGATCGCCGCCGCCATGAGGGCGGCGAAGAGGATCCCCGCGAGCCCCGCCGCCCTGGGGGTGCTCAGGCTCTGCCGGGGGGCGGTCTCCGGAGCTTCTGGTCTCATGCGTCCAGCAAGCCCCGGGTGCGGCCGTGGTGCCAGCGGGGCCGCGCGCCCGGGTGACAGGGGTCGCGGTCCCCGGACCCGAGAAAGGTATGTAAGAAATTATTGACACCAGGTATGGATCCTTTTACCTTTGTGATGTCAAAGTTCTTTTACATGGGAGCGGGTGCGGTCGTGGCGTTCGAAGAGAAGCGCGCATGGATCACGGGGGTGGTCGCGGTCATCGGGTACGCGGTCTACCTGGCCCTCGTGCTGGGCCGGTCCGGCGACGGCGTGCCCCTCGCGGAGGTCCCGTACGTCACGCCGCTGCTCTGGACGGTCGGGGGAGCCATCGCCGCCGCGATCCTCCTCAACATCGCGGTGGCGGTGGCCGGGCCCGGCGAGGCCGACGTCAAGGACCAGCGGGACAAGGAGATCGGCCGCCTCGGAGAGCACGCCGGGCAGTCCTTCCTCGTCATCGGCGCCGTGACCGCGCTGATCCTCTCGATGGCCGGCGCGGACCGCTTCTGGATTTCGAACGCCCTCTACCTGGGATTCGTCCTCTCGGCGGTGCTCGGCTCGGTCGTCAAGCTCGCCGCCTACCGCTGGGGGTTCCAGTCGTGGTGAAGCCGACCGGCATCACGAACCGGATCAGGATCCTGCGCTTCGAGCGCGGGGAGATGACCCAGGCGGAGCTGGCGGAGCGCATCGGCGTGACCCGCCAGACCGTCATCGCCATCGAGAAGGGCCGCTACTCGCCTTCGCTGGAGACCGCGTTCAGGATCGCCCGCGTCTTCGCGGTGCCCCTCGAGCAGGTATTCCAGTACGCCGATGGCGCGGACGGCGCGGACGGCGCAGGCGAGGCGGACCACACGGACCAGACGGACGAGGAAGGGACGGCGCCGTGAAGGCGATCGTGCAGGACGCGTACGGCTCCAGCGAAGTGCTGGAGCTCAGGGACATCGAAACGCCGAGACCGGGCGCGGGGGAGGTGCTCATAGCCGTCCGGGCCGCCGCGCTCGACGCGGGGGTCTGGCACCTCATGAGCGGCAAGCCCTACCTGCTGCGTCTCCTCGGCTACGGACTGCGCGCACCCGGCGTGCCCGTGCGCGGCCGGGAGGTCTCCGGGCGGGTCGAGGAGGTCGGCGAGGGGGTGAGCGACTTCCGCGTGGGGGACGAGGTGTTCGGGATCTGCGAGGGCTCCTTCGCGGAGTACGCCACCGCCAGGCAGGACAAGCTGGCGCTCAGGCCCGCCGGGATGCCCCTGGAAGAGGCGGCGGCCCTCCCGATCTCAGGGCTCACCGCCCTCCAGGCGCTGCGCGACGCGGGGCGCGTACGGCCGGGGCAGCGGGTCCTGGTCATCGGCGCCGCGGGCGGGGTCGGCACCTTCGCGGTGCAGCTGGCCAAGGCGTACGGGGCGCACGTCACCGGAGTGTGCAGCACCACGAAGACCGAGCTGGTGCGCGGGCTCGGCGCGGACGAGGTCATCGACTACACCCGCGAGGAGTTCGCGGACGGTGTCCGCCGCTACGACCTCATCCTGGACATCGCGGGCAACCGTGCCCTGTCGCACCTGCGACGCGCCCTGACCCCGCGCGGGACGCTCGTGATAGTCGGAGGCGAGGGCGGCGGCCCCTGGCTGGGCGGCATGGGCCGGGTCCTGTGGGCCGCCCTGCTGAACCCCTTCGTGCGCCACGGCCTCAAGGGGTTCATCTCCGCCGAGCGTCAGGCGGACCTGGAGGTCCTGCGCCGGCACGTCGAGGACGGCACCCTGTCCCCGGCCGTCCACCTCACCTGCCGGCTCGCCGGGGCCCCGGACGCCATCGACCGGCTCCACCGGGGCGAGGCGCGCGGAAAGATCCTGATCACGCCCTAGGCGTGGGCGCCGTGCCGGTGCTGCCGCTGCCCCTGCCGGACGCGGTGGATGCGGTGGGTGCGGTGGACGTGCCCGGAGCGGTGGCCGAGGGGGAGGTGGTGGGAGCCGGAGAGGTGCCGGGCGTGACGGGCGCGGCCGGGGTCCCGGGGGAGCCCGACGGGGTCGCGCCGGGCGTGGCCGTGGGGGACTCCGGGGCGCAGATGATCTCGTCGCGCGGGGTGTAGTGCGTACGGAACGTCTCGCGGCCGACCTCGTGGCCGCCCCGGACGAAGACGCGGTCGACGGAGACGTCGAACCCTTCCAGCGGGGTCTGGGGCTCGCAGGTGGGCCCGGTGACGGTGCGCTTCGCCGGCGGGGTGATGTGGGTGCGCGGGCCCTTGGTGGCGCGTATCTCGTCGTACTGCTTCGTTCCGAGCAGGGTGACGGTCACCGAGGTGGAGCTGGAGGAGGCCCGGACGGTCACGGGGTGTCCCGAGTCGTTCTGCCAGCGCAGGTCGAGGGTGCCCCAGGCGACGGTGGCCTCGCGGCCTTCCGGGTACCGCTCGATGTAGAAGGAGTGGGCCCCGTGCTCCAGCGGCTTCAGGCCCGCGAAGAACATGGCGTTGTACATGGTCGTCGCGACCGCGGAGACGCCGCCGCCGGGGGATTTCACGTACCGGCCGTCGTTGATCATGATGCCGTCGACGAAGCCGTTCTCCTCGGTCCGCTCGCCCACCGCCTGGTTGAAGCTCCAGACGTCGCCCTGCTGGACGACGGCCCCGTTGATGAGTTCCACGGCGCGGGCGATGTTGTGGGTCCGGTAGGGCGCCGCGGGATAGGCCACGGTGAAGGTGGAGAGGACCTGCTGCCCGACGGCTGCCGGGGCGGTGGCAGGGGCGGCGGCGGTGGCCGGGGCCGTGGCCGTGGGCTCCGAGGTCCGGTCCGGGGCGGGTGTGCCCTCGGCGGCCGCGGAACCGGCGGAAAGGCCGCCGAGGCCGAGCACGGCGGCCGTACCGGCCGATAGCAGGGCGATCCGCGTGGTGGCCGTACGGCCGTGGGCGCGTCGCATGTCTCTCCCTGTCGCTTCGGAATCCGAACCATACGAGTCTGGTCCAAATCGGACCAAAAGGGTGAGAAATGTGCCGGGTCTCACGCCGGCGGTGCAACGGAGGGGGCCGCTCCCGGACGCCCGCCGGCGCCTGGGGGCGGTCAGGCCCGGGCTCGAGCGGGCACCTCGCGGACGAGGAGAAGTGCCACGGCGCCCAGGAGGGTGCCGGTGATGCGGCGCTGCACGGCGGCCCAGCTCGGGCGTTGCCCGAGGAACGCGGCGATGGCGCCGGCGGCGACGACGATCAGGGCGTTGACGGTCAGGCTCACCGCGATCTGGACCGAACCGAGGGTCAGGCCCTGCACGGTCGGATGCCCGCGATGTGGGTCGATGAACTGCGGGATCAGGGTCAGGTACATGATCGCGGCCTTGGGGTTGAGCAGGTTCGTCACCAGCCCCATGCGGAAGAGCCGGGCGGGGCTGTCGCGGGGAACGTCGCGGACCTCGAACATGCCGCGGCCGCCGGGCCGCAGGGCCTGCCAGGCGAGGTGGGCCAGGTAGAGGACGCCGGCGGCTTTGAAACCGATGAACAGCCAGGGCACCGCTACGAACACGACTGCGAGGCCGAGGTTGCCCATCAGCATGTAGACGACGAAGCCGACGCCGGTGCCGGCCAGGGAGACGAGCCCCGCGGTGCGGCCCTGGCCGATGCTGCGCGAAACGAGGTAGATCATGTTGGGCCCGGGGGTCAGCACCATGACCAGGGCGGTGAGTGCCATCCCGAAGGCGGACACGCCGGAAACGGGTGAGGACAACGAGGTGAGGGACATGCCCCCACCCTGATGTAATGGCCTTGTGCATCTCAACCCTTACGGCGAGTACGCCGTGCTCCTCGCCCGTTCCCTGGCCGACGAATGGCCCGACACCCGGGACGGGATCGTCGAGCGGACCCGCGAGTTCGGCATGACGATGTCCTTCCCCGAGCGGCCCGACGACCACGCCCGCTGCCGGGCCGTGCTCGACGACTGGATCCGGGTCGTCGACGCCCGCGACCCGAACGAGCGGGCGGAGATCCTCAACGGGCAGATGGCCGCCGCGACCGCATATCCACGCCTGACCGACCACAACGGCGAGGGGTGGCACCTGCACTATCGCGACGTCGACGACGACCTGGCACGGGTCCTGCACGCCGTGTTCAGCGTCGGCACCGCACTGCACCTGACCACGCGCGGCATGCACCGCCTCGGCCGGTGCGCGGCCCACCCCTGCACGAACGTCGTCGTCGACACCTCGAGGAACGGCACCCAGCGGTACTGCTCACCACGCTGCGGCAGCCGGGACGCCGTCCGTCGGCACCGCGCTCGCCTGCGCGAGCGGTGACCACCCGCGCCGCGACCGGCCGCCATGGAGTACGCCTAGAGAACCGAGCGGATCCGCCTGACCAGCAGCGATCCCGCCACGGCGAGACCACCGGCCAGCGCGTACAGGGCCGTGTATCCGCCGAGGTGGGTGACGACCGGGGCCGCGATCACCGGTGCCAGCACCTGCGGCAGCGCGTTGGCGATGTTGATGACGCCCAGGTCCTTGCCCCGGTCCTCGGCGGCCGGCAGCACGTCCGTGAGCAGGGCGAAGTCCACGGCCGTGTACACGCCGAAGCCGAGGCCCAGGACGAGCGAGGCCACGACCGCGCCGGTCCAGGTCTGCCAGACGGCAAGCAGCAGCGTGGCCGCGGCGATGACCAGCCCGGACCGGATCACGTAGGACTTGCGGCGGCCGCTGCGGTCCGACCGGACGCCGCTGATCACCACGGTGGACAGCAGGGTGAGGGCGTTGAGCGCCGTGAGGATCAGGACCCCGGTGTCCGGGTCGCCCCGGTAGCGCACGGCGTCGGTCAGGTAGTAGAGCAGGTACATCGTGCTGATGGAGTACGAGAGGTTCATCAGGAACCGGGTCAGCCAGGCCCAGCCGAAGTCGGGATGGCGGCGCGGGTCGATCCAGAAGCCGGTCAGGAAGCCGCGCCACCGGAAGGGCGGCCGGGCGGCGGGGGCGAGCACGGAGTCCCGCCGCATCAGCACGTACGGCGCGGCCGCGAGGACCGAGAAGGCGGCGCAGGCCAGGTAGCCGGCGGTGATCCCGCCCGCGACCGTGGCCAGCGCCGTGCCGACCAGGATCCCGATGACCTGGGAGACGCCGAGCCAGCCGCCGACCAGCCCGCGCTGCCGGGCCGGGACCTGGTCGGGGACGGCCGCGGTGAGCGCGGCGAAGGCGGCGTTGAGGGCGAGCTGCACCAGGCACCAGCCCGCGATCACCACGGCCACGCTCTGGGCCAGCCCGAGGACCACCAGGCCCGCCGCCCCGCCCGCCACACCGGCGACCACCCAGGGGATGCGGCGGCCCGCGCGCGCCGTCGTACGGTCGGACAGCGCGCCGAAGACGGGATTGGCGACCATAGAGACGGCGGCCCCCAGCCCCGTCACCAGGGCGAGGGTGGACGCCTTGTTCTCCGGGGCCAGGAACTCGGCCTGGCGTGCCAGCAGCAGCTGGAGCGGGCCGAACCAGCCGACCCACACCCCCAGGTTGGCGAGGGACAGCGCGCTCACCCACCGGCCGCCCGGCGGGGTGGCGGCCTCCGTGGCCGCCGAGGCCTTCGGCCCGGCGGTCACCTGCCGCTCTTGATCAGGTCGCGGTACCAGGCGTACGACTCCTTGGGGGTCCGGGCCAGGGTCTCGTAGTCGACGTGGACCAGGCCGAACCGCTGCCGGTAGCCCTCCGCCCATTCGAAGTTGTCCAGGATCGACCAGATGAAGTAGCCGCGGACGTCGGCCCCCTCGGCCATCGCTTCGTGCAGGGCGCGCACGTGCCCCTCGTGGTAGGCGATCCGGCGCGCGTCCTCGATCCGGCCTGTGCCCGGATCCGGGCCGTCCCCGTACGAGCAGCCGTTCTCGGTGATGTACAGCGGCGGCAGCCGGTCGCCGTAGCGCTCCCGCAGGGTGGCGAGCAGTTCGCGCAGCCCGTCCGGGACCACCGGCCAGTCGAAGTCGGTGCGCTCGTACCCCTCGAGCTCCCGGATGGCGAAG
The DNA here is from genome assembly GCF_042870555.1 of Streptomyces sp. NPDC006487. Taxonomy (NCBI): domain Bacteria; kingdom Bacillati; phylum Actinomycetota; class Actinomycetes; order Kitasatosporales; family Streptomycetaceae; genus Streptomyces; species Streptomyces sp. NPDC006487. Next base: position 164,628 of record NZ_JBIAHN010000005.1, on the reverse strand, counting down.
GGCAGGCCGGAGGGGATCTCGATCCCGCCGAAGGCGGAGGCGCCGGCCGGGGTGGGGGCGCCGACGAGCATCGGGTTGTAGTAGTTGACCCCGTACCAGTCCAGCGGGGCCGAGATCGCCTTGAGGTCCTCGGCCACCGGGCCGGGCAGCAGGGATTCCAGACCGTCCGGGTAGGCGCCGGTCAGGATCGGGTCCGCGAAGAGGCGGTTGGTGAGGGTGTCGTACAACGCGGCGGCGGCCCGGTCCTCTTCGCTCTCGCCGGCGGCCCACACGGGGCTGTGCGAGGCGGCTATGCCGATGTGGCGGGCGCCCGCCGCGCGCAGGGCCTGTACGCCCAGTCCGTGGGCCAGTAGCTGGTGGTGGGCGGCGGGCAGGGCGTCGAAGACGAGCTGCTTGCCCGGGGCGTGTTCGCCGAGGCCGTACCCCAGGAGGGTCACCTCGGCGGGCTCGTTGATGGTGATCCACATGGGCACGCGGTCGGCGAGGCGCTCCGCGACCACGGAGGCGTACGCCGCGAACCGCTCGGCGGTGTCGCGCTCCAGCCAGCCGCCCCGCTCCTCCAGGGCGAGCGGGGTGTCCCAGTGGAAGAGGGTGGGCGCCGGGTCGATCCCCGCGGCGCACAGCTCGTCGACCAGCCGGTCGTAGAAGTCCAGCCCCGCCCGGTTGACGGCCCCGTGCCCGTCGGGCAGGACCCGGGACCAGGAGACGGAGAACCGGTAGGCGTCCACGCCCAGTCCGCCCATCAGGGCCACGTCCTCGCGGTAGCGGCGGTAGTGGTCGGTGGCCACCTCCGCGTGCGAGCCGTCCTTGACGCGCCCCCGCTCCCGGGTGAAGGCGTCCCAGGAGGAGGGCCCCCGGCCGTCGGCGGTGGGCGAGCCCTCGATCTGGAAGGCGGAGGCGGACACGCCCCAGCGGAAACCGGCCGGGAAACGGGGCACGGGCGGGAGCGGCGGTACGGACGTGGCCATGCGGACTCGCTTCGATCGGGGACGGTCACGGCACTTTCGGGTCCCCGGACCCGCCCTGTCAATGGAAAGTGAACAATTCTCAACTTTTGCCGGAGCGTGCCGCGTCGAGCAGGGCGAGCTGCTCCGAGCCGGCCTTCTCCAGCTCCCCGGCGAGCTCCCGGGCCTCCCCGGCCCCGCCCGAGGCGCGTTCGCCCGCGCAGAGCAGCAGCGACTGCGTGAGGTGGGCGCGCAGGGCGGCGGCGAAGACCCGGTCGAATTCCTCCCCCGAGAGCGCTCCCGCCCTGCGCACGGTGTCGGCGGACACCATGCCCGGCATGTCGTGCCCCTCGTGCGGGCGGGTGTCGGGCGCGGCGGACCGGGCCAGGAGCCTGCGCAGCAGCGTCAGTTCGGCCTCCTGCCGGTCCGCCGCCCGCTGCGCGAACCGGGCCAGCGCCGGATCACCGGCCCGCGCCGGCGCCAGGTCCGTCAGCAGCCGGGCCCGCTCGTCCATCGGGATCATCAGCTGGATCCAGGCGATGTCGGTGGCGTTGAAGGCCGCGGCCCGCGGCGTCCCGGCCACCGGCTGCGCCGTGCAGCCGGTGACCAGGAGCGCCGCGAGCAGCAGCACGCACGCGGGCCGGCGGGTCAGAACGTACCGGCGGAGTTGCACTTGGCGCTCTGTACGACGCAGTCCTTCACGCGCTGCCCCAGGGCCGCGTCCTCCCAGGCGTTGAAGAAGTCGCCGTGGATGGAGGAGGCCATGCCGGAGGACAGTGAGAGGCCGTCCGGGTTGCCGCCGGTCGGGTAGCCGATCACGAAGGAGACGGAGGGGATGGCCACGGGGTAGGCGCCCCCGCACTTGCCGTTGACGGTGGTGAACGAGACGTGCGACTTGTGGTCGGGGCTGTCCAGGTGCTTGCCGTCCCAGCAGTCGGGGAAGACGAGCTGGTACACGAGCTTGGCCTTCGGCGCGCACACCGGCCAGTTGCCGTCGGCGCTGCGGCCGATCTCGCCGCCCTCGCCCGCGCACCAGAACTGGTTCACCGAGCCGGCCGGAGTGGGTACCTGCGACTTGGCGTTGCCCGCGATCATCCGGAAGCCCTGCGGGAACGGCACCGTGGCCGTGGGGTCGGTCAGCCGGGACCCGTAGTAGACGATCATCCCCTCGGGCTCGACGGCCTTCCCGCGCTCGTAGAGGGTCGGGATCCAGTAGCTGGAGAGGTCCTTGGCGGGGGTGCAGCTCGTCGCGGTGTGGGACGCCAGGGACTCCGCCGTGCTGAACGCGTCCGTGCTGCGGTTGCCGAAGAAGCTGTGCATGTGGGACGCACCCGGCAGGCCCGGGGCCACGATCGGGTCGTCGGGCTTGGAATGGCTGTAGACACAGGTGGCGTTGAACTCCGGGACCCGGACGGCGTTCGAGGGCACCGGCGCGGGGGTCATGGCCCGGAAGGAGGCCAGCTGCGCGTCCCACTTCGCCTGGTCCACCTTCACCCAGCCCTGCGAGGAACCGGCGGCGAACGAGAACCAGTTGATGTTCACGAAGTCCCCGGCCCCGCTGCCGCGCAGGACCGCGAACACCGACTGGGGGCCTGCGGGATGGGTGGCCACGTCGGCGGTCCGCGTCGCCCAGCTCTGCCAGCCGCCGGTGGCGGTGATGTCGAACTGCGCGAGCAGCGGACCGGTCACGGACCCGGTGCGCAGCTCGACGGCTCCGCCGCCCCCGATGGCGGAAGCCACCCGGGCCGAGACGGTCAGCGGGCCGGAGGCGCCCAGGTCGACGTTGTCGAAGCGCATCCAGTCGCCGCCCGCGAGGTACGCGGCGTTCTGGCCGCCGCCCGTGTCGCCGGTCGTTTCGAGCTGTACGCCGGACTGCGCCGCGTACGACTCCGCCTGGACGAGCACGATGTCGGCGGCCCGGGCGGGGGCGCTGGTCACCGTGGCTCCGAGGCTCGCGGCCAAGGCCGCGGCCAGGGCGCCCGCGAGGAGGGCGTGGAGGGTGAAGCGGGGTTTTCGCATGGCGGATCCTTGCCTGCCGGTGGGGTGGGGTGGGGTCGAGCCGGGTCGGGGGAAGGCGGAACGGAGGGAGGGGGCCGCCCGGCGGCGCTGGCGCGGGCAGCCCCCTGCCGGTCAGCGGGTCACTGGTAGACGCGCACGTAATCGACGAGCATCCGGGCCGGGAACGGCGTGGTGGCGTCCGTCGGGCCGGGCCAGTCACCGCCCACCGCGAGGTTGAGGATCATGTAGTGGGGGTGGTCGAAGACCCACGGCCCGCGGGTGCGTTCCACCTGCTCCTTCTCGAGCGTGAAGACGGTCCGCCCGTCCAGGCTGTAGACGATGCCCTTGCTGTTCCAGTCGGCGGCCCAGACGTGGTAGTCGTCGGAGAAGTCCGCGTCCTGGGGCAGCTTGTAGGGGCCGCCGATTCCGCCGCCGCCGTTGTAGGCGGGCGCGTGGACGGTGGAGTACGAGGTCTTCACGTCCTTGCCGAGGACCTCCATGATGTCGATCTCGCCGTTGTACGGCCAAGGCCGCCCGGTCAGGAAGTCACCGCCCATCATCCAGAACGCCGGCCACAGCCCGTTGCCCTTGGGGACCTTGATCCGGGCCTCGACGCGCCCGTACGTGAACTGGAACGTGGCCCCGGTGTTCATCCGCGCCGAGGTGTACTGGCACGTGGTGCTGCCGGTCAGCGGGTCGGGCGGGCAGCCCTTGCCGGGCGTGGCCTCCTTGCGGGCCTCCATGACGAGGTGGCCCGCGCCGTCCGTCGCGGCGTTCTGGTGGTCGGTGTAGTACTCCAGCTCGCCGTTCTGCCCGGTGCCCGGGTCCGCACGCCACTTGGTCTGATCGGGCTTGCCGGCCGAGGGCCCGTCGAACTCGTCGCTCCACACCAGCCTCGGCGGATTCGCGGGGTCCGGGGGGGAGCGGCGGGGGAGTCACCGGGGCGCCGCCGGTGCCGTACACCTGGAACTCCCACAGGGAGTATCCGTACGGGGTCGCGCGCTCGGTGCCGTACATCCGGACGTACCGCCCGGAGCCCGAGACGGTCAGGGTCTGCTTGAAGCCCGTGCCCGCCGTCGTCGAATAGACCGGGGTCCAGGTGTTCCCGTCCGGGGAGACCTGTATCTGGAAGGACTTCGCGTAGGCCGGGTCCCACTGGAGGACCACCTTGTGGATCTGCGCGGGCGCGCCGAGGTCCACGGAGATCCAGCCGGGGTCCGTCCAGCCGGTGGCGGGGCTGGTCGCCCAGCGGGAGGCGGGGTCACGGTCGAAGGCCCGGGCGGGGGTGCACTCCCAGCAGTTCCCGTCGGCCTGCGAGGAGGAGGCCGTGCCGGTCCTGCCGTACGAGAGGAGCGCGCCGGCGCCGCCGTCACCGGTGCCGGCGGTCCCGTAGACCTGGAACTCCCAGAGGGAGTAGCCGTATCCGGTGGAGCGCTGGGTCCCGTACATCCGCACGTAGCGGCCGGTCCCGGTGACGGTCAGGTTCTGGATGCCACCGGCGCCGGCGGTCGTCCCGTAGACCGTGGTCCAGTTCGCGGCGTCGGCCGAGACCTGGATCTGGAACGCCTTGGCGTACGCGGCCTCCCAGTTGAGGGAGACCCTGCTGATCGTGGCGGCGGACCCCAGGTCCACCTGGATCCACTGCGGGTCCGAGAAGGCGCTGGACCAGCGGGTGCCGGCGTTGCCGTCGACGGCGCTCGCGGGGCTGTAGCCGGGCTCGCTACCGGAGACGGTGACGGATCTGCCCTGTGAGAGCAGGGTTTCGGCGGCTCGGGCGGGGGAGGCGGGGAGGGCGCTCAAGCTGAGGAGGGTGAAGGCGACGGCGAAGAGTAAGCCGAGGCGGCGCAGCGACGGAGGCACGGCGGCTCCTGCAAACGAGGGGGGAAGGAGCGGAGGAGAAGCATCGGGGAGCGCTCCCTGAGGGGTGAGGATGGGGTGGGCCCTCAGGACTGTCAAGGTGTCCCGTCATCCTGCGGACATACGGACGACTTGGGTTCGTCCATTGATGGAGCGCTCTCTCACCACCCGTGCACCCCGCGGTGATCCGTGCTGACCAGGGAGGATCCGGGCGAGTGACCATCCTGACTCCCGTCGCGGACGACACCCTCGGAAACAGGGACTGTTGACAGCCGATCAGGCTTCGGTCCACCATCGCCGGAGAACGCTCCCGCGGACCGTCCGTCCGACCCGGCGGCGCGCTCGCCGAACGGAACGGGCCGGTATGAGAAGACCCACGCTGGAAGTGGTCGCCGCCCGCGCGGGCGTGTCCCGGTCGAGCGTCTCCCGTGTCGTCAACGGGGAGGCCACGGTCGCACCCGAGATCCGCGAGGTCGTCCTGCGGGCCGTGCGCGAACTGGGCTACGTGCCCAACGCCGCCGCCCGCAACCTGGTCACCCGCCGGACCCACGCGGTCGCCGTGGTCGTCTCCGACCCTCCGCAGGGCGTGGTCTCCGACGACCCCCTCTTCTCCACCGTCGTCCGCGCGGTCAGCAGGGCACTGGAGGCCGCCGGGAAACAGGTCGTGCTGATGCTCGCCGAATCCGACCGGAGCCGGGCCCGGGTCGAGGAGTACGTGGCCGGCGGGCACGTGGACGGCGTCATGCTCGTCGCCCTGCACGGCACCGACCCGCTCCCCGCGGCGCTGGCCAGGACGGGCCTGCCGGTCGCCTCGTTCAACCGCACCTGCGCCCAGGACGTGCCGTACGTGGAACTGGACAACGCGGCGGGCGCCGCGCTCGCCGTACGCCACCTCCTGGAACGGGGCCGGCGCCGGATCGCCACCATCACCGGGCCGCTGGACCTCTTCGAATCCCGCGAGCGCCTCGACGGCTACCGCGCCGCCCTGCGCGACACCGGCCGCCGGTCCATCGTGGCCCTGGGCGATTTCACCCGGGCCTCCGGAGCCGAGGCCATGCGGCAGCTGCTGGAAGACGACCCGGAGCTCGACGCGGTGTTCGCGGCCAACGACCTGATGGCCATCGGAGCCCTGCGCACCCTGCGGCAGGTGGGTCTGCGGGTCCCCGAGGACGTGGCCGTCGTCGGCTTCGACGACATCGAGGCCGCCGCCTACACGGTCCCGGCCCTCACCTCCGTGCGCAGCCCCATGGCCGACCAGGCCACGGCCACGGTGCGGCTGCTCCTGGGCCTGATCGAGGGCGGCCCCAGGGACCGCGTGGTCATGCCGAACGACCTCGTGGTCCGCGAATCGTCCTGAAGGAGCGCTCCCTCAGGCGCCTCGCCCCTCGGAAGGACCCGTCACGTCCTGTACGTGCCGCAGGCCCGGACCGGCCAGTACCTCGTGCAGCTGCTGGAAGACCTGCCGGGCGCCCACCGCGTTCCAGTCCGCCGGCAGCAGCTCGGCGGGGAGGCCCGGGTCGAGGTAGGGCAGCCGGCGCCACTCGGTGAGCATCGGCACGTAGTGACGGAAGGCCTCGGCGGGGTCGATGCCGTCCTGCAGGGCGAGCTTCGCGGCGACGGGCGCGTACGCGCCGGTGAATGTGGCGTACTGGGCCTGGATCGCGGGGAAGTCCCACCACGAGCTGACCGCCTGCGGCAGGTCGCTGAACGCGGCGTAGTCGGCGGCGGCGAACAGGTGGACGTACTCACTGAGGCCGAGCCGGACGAGCATGTCGCGCGCGTCCTCCAGGAGCCGGCCCGGCGCCAGCCACACGCCGGGGGCGATGTTGCCGAAGCCGAGCCAGGTCAGCCTGGTGCGCAGCTGGTAGCGGTGGGAGCGCTCGGACTCCGGTACGGAGAAGACCGCCATGGCCCAGCCGTCGTCGAGGTCCGCCGGTTCGAGGCTGGCGAAGATGCGCCGGTCACCGGCGTCGAAGACCGGGTGGACGGCCGGGCTGAGCCGGTACCCGGTGGCTCCGCGGCGCTCCGGTTCGAGAACGCCCTTCTTCTTGAGCCGGGAGATGGCCGAGCGCACGGCCTGGCTCTCCACGCCGAGTTCCGACATGAGCGTGATCAGGTCGGCGACGGAGATCCAGCCGCCGCTCCCGCGCACGAAGGCCCCGTAGACCGTACTGATCAACGAGCTGGGCCTGAGGGGGCTGTCCGACATGATCACCTTCCCGTGGTGTGGGGTGGTGATCCTATCGAGGGGCGGCGGCCGGGCCGTCTCCGGTCACCCCGAGGCCCGCGCCCCCCGGTGCAGGGGAGCCTCCGCGTACGCTCCGGAGAGCAGGTGGCCGGCGCCGGGGGCGACGGCCGGCAGGTCGAGGGCGCGCAGCATCTGGTGCGCGGTGCAGACGGCCGCGGAGACGACCGGCTTGCCGAGCAGCTGCTCGGCCTCCTCGATGGCGCCGAGCGAGGGCATCTGGACGCAGGCCGACAGGACGACCGCGTCCGCGTCCGCGTAGTCCAGGGCACGGGCCAGGCCGGGGAGCCTGGCCGGGTCGTGGGCGGCCACGTCGAGGTTGTTCGGGATCTCCAGGGCCTGGAAGTCGAGGACCTCGATGCCCTCGTGGGTGAGGTAGTCGACGACGGTCTGGGTCAGGGGGCGCATGTACGGGGCCAGCAGGGCCACCTTCCTGGCGCCCATCGTGTGCAGCCCGTGGACCAGGGCGCCGGCGCTGGTGACCACGGGGGCGGGGGCCCCGTTCTCCACGGTGCGCGTGTGCAGGCGGTCCTCGGAGGTCCGGTGGTAGCCGAGCCCCATGCTCATGATGGCGACCAGACAGGCGTAGCCGAGCACGTCGACCCGCGCGTCCGAGAGTTCCACGGCGCAGCGGTCGGAATCGGCGTCCATGGCCTTGAGCTGCTCGGGCGTCACATGGGTCATGCGCATGCGGCTGGAGTGGAAGGTGAAGCGGTCGTCGGGCGCGATCTCCATGCGGGCGCGCAGGATCGCGGGCACCTCGGTTTCCATGGTGACGTTGGAACTGGGGACGATCTGGCCGATGCGGTAGGTGCGGGGCGACACGGGTGCTCCTCGGGGGTCGGGCGGGGTGGTGTCCGGCGGGGGTGTGGTCCGGCCGGGTTCAGCGGGCGTCGACGACGGGGTTGGCGAGGGTTCCGATGATCTCGACGGTGGCCTCGACGGTGTCGCCGGGCACGAGGAACTCGGGCGGGACCATGCCGGCCCCGACGCCGGAGGGGGAGCCGGTCGCGATGACGTCGCCGGGCTCCAGGGTCACGCCGGAGCTGATGTCGGCGATGAGCCGGGCGATGGGGAACAGCATGTGGCGGGTGTTGGACTTCTGCTTGGTGACGCCGTTCACCCGCAGTTCGAGGTCGAGGTCCATCGGGTCCGGGACCTCGTCGGCGGTGACCACGGCCGGGCCGAAGGGGGCGTAGGAGTCCTGGCCCTTGGAGAAGAACCACTGGCCCGAGCGGCGCTGGTCGCGGGCGCTGATGTCGTTGACGATGCTGTAGCCGAAGATGTGGCCGTACGCCTCCTCCTCGGTCACCCGGAAGGCGGCCCGGCCTATGACCACGGCGAGCTCGCACTCCCAGTCGAGCTGCGTCGTGAGGTCCGCGTTGTGCAGGATCGGCGCCCCCGGGCCGGTGACGGCGGTCGCGGGCTTGCTGAACAGCACCGGACGCGGCGGCAGGTCCTTGTCGGTGTCGAGGGTCCGGCTGGACTCCTCCACGTGCTCCACGTAGTTCAGCCCGACCCCGATGATCTTGCCGGGGCGCAGCGGGGCACGCAGGGTCACGTCCTCCAGCCGGTGCACGGCCCCGGCGGGGCGGTCCGTGGGATCGCCGGCCAGCAGGCGGGCGGCCGTCTCACGGGCGGGGGCGCCCGCCCGGACGAAGGAGAGCAGGTCGGCGGGCAGTTCGACGCCCGCGTGCCGGGCGAGGGACGCGAGGTCGTACACCAGGCCGTCGACCTGGGCGCCCAGGCGGTCGGCGGTGGCGGTCATCGGCGCGGTCGTGTAGGTCACCAGTCGCATCGGTGGCTCCTAGGGGAGAGGTGAGGGCAGAGCAGGGGAGGAAGTACGGGAGCGCGGGGGTGCGACGCCGCACCGGGACCGGTGTCAGGGCCGGCGGTCCGGTGCGGCGACGCGGCTCAGGAGGCGGGCTGGTGCCCGCCGTTGTCCGGGTAGGCCTCTTCGCGGTGGAAGCCGAGGGAGCGCATGACGGGGAAATCGTTGAAGGAGAACAGGCAGGCGTCCTCGGACTGGCCGAGGTTGTGGTGCTCGTGCCAGGCCCAGGACGGGACGCAGAAGACGTCGCCCTGCTTCCACTCGAAGCGCTGCCCGGCGATCACCGACACACCGTGCCCCTTGGCCGCCGTGTAGATCACCGATCCGGTGTGGCGGTGGGCCTTGGTGGCCTGCCCCGGGCGCAGCAGCTGCATGTGGGCGCTCATGGTGGGCATCACCGAACCGCCGGTCAGCGGGTTGGTGTATTCCGCGATGACCCCGTCGTACGGGGAGCCCCCGGTGGCCGAGGCCAGGCCGCGCAGGGCCTCGTAGGTCTGCTCCCAGGGGTAGGCCAGCAGCGGGGAGTAGGGGCGGGTCCACTTCTCGGATCCGTACGGGAGCAGGTTCGCGGCGTAGGTCAGGACCGAGGAGTTGACCACCTTCCCGGGCCGCTGGTACAGCTCGGGGTGGACCTCGTAGAACCCGGCGTCCAAGGCGTTGACCAGCGGGATGTCCAGACCGTCCTGCCAGATCACCGGGGCGTCGGAGGAATCGTTGCCGTGCTCGTGCCAGGTGCCGTTCGGGGTGATGGCGAAGTCGCGCGGGCCGACCTTCAGCTTCTGGCCGTCCACGATCGTCCACGCGCCGGTGCCCTCGTGCACGAAGCGCAGCGCCGCGGCCTGGTGGCGGTGGGCGGTCATCGCTTCGCCGGGACCCATGATCTGCAGCCCGGTGTAGAGGAGTCCGGCGGCGGCACTGACGTCCCTGCGGCCGGGGTTGACCAGCATCACCACGCGGCGGCCCGCGTCGTCGGCCCGGACCAGGCCGAGGGCCTTGTGGACGAGGGGCCGCAACTCCTCGTAACGCCACAGCACCGGAACGGACTTGGGCTGCGGGTACCAGGGCTCGATGTCGTTGGCCACCGTCCACAGCGCACCGGCCTCCAGGGCTTCGAGCTCGCCGTAGTAGGCGGTGAGCTCGGGGGTGTCGGACACCCGGGCTCGGCCGAGCGCGGTGTCGTCCTGGTCGGTGGTCATGCGTCCTCCTCGGGGGTGGCGGTGGCCGGCTGGGCCGTGTGCGGGACGGTGAAACTGACCGGCACGCGCGGCCGGTTGTCCACTTCGAGGCGGAACACGTCGAAGCGGTTGTAGTGCCCGGTGATGTCGTGCATCTGCTTGGGCTGGATGCACCGGTTCAGGTCGATGTCGGCGTAGACGATGCCCTCGACGTCGACGAGGGGCTCCGTGACCGGGCGGCCGTCGGGGCCGAAGATGCCCGACAGGGCGCTGCGCGGCCGGGCGAACAGGGCCCGCACCGCCTCGTCCTCACCGGCGACCGCGTCGACGATCTCGGGGGAGACGGTGGAGCAGGCGACGATGGAGAAGACCTTGCCCTCGAAGCTGTGGGCCGCGGTCCGGACGGCGATGGCCTCGGCCATGTCGTAGTCGGTGGGCGCCACGGGCAGCGCGATGTAGCAGGCCGCGTGCACGAGTTCGCCCTGGGCAAGGAGGGTGAAACGGGCCAGGGTGTTGGTGTTCTCCCCGCACGCGAGGGCGCCGACCGGGCCGACGGGGGTCTGGTGGACGCGCAGGGAACTGCCGTCGCCACCGGTCCAGGTGAGCTTCTCCGCCCAGGTGGGCACCAGCTTGCGGTGCACGCCGAGCAGTTCGCCGTCGGGGCCGATGGTCAGCAGCGTGTTGTAGAGCACGCCCAGGCTGTGCGGGGCGCGTTCGTTGACGCCGATGACCAGCACGACCCCGTACTGGCGGGCCGCCGCGCGCAGGGTGTCGACGTGCGGGCCCGGGACGTCGATGGACGCGCGCTGCAGGCGCTCGAACCACGGCGAGCCCTGGACCGGGTTCATGGTCCAGTTCCAGTACGGGTAACCGGGAACGAACGCCTCCGGAAACACGACGAGTTCGGCACCCTTCCCGGCGGCCTCCGCGATCAGGGCGACGGCCTTGTCGACGGTGGCGGCGGGATCGAGGTAGACGGGAGCGGCCTGGACGGCGGCCGCCGTGAAGCGGGGCAAGTCGTTCGGGGAGCGGGTCTCGCGGGTATGCATGGGCCTCTGCCGTTCCGTTCAGAGGGCCGGCGCGGCGACGCGCGGCAGCCATCGCTGGTGCACCGGTGCGGCGGGTCGCCGCAGCAGTTCGAGGCGGGGCGGCACCCGGTCGGTGCGCGCGGCCGGCGGCCGGGCGCTGCCGGCCCGCCAGGACCGGGCCCACGGCGCGGCCGGCCCGCGGTACCCCTGGGCCACGGCCGCGTGCAGGGTCCACAGCGGGTCGTGGAGCTGTGCGCGGCCCACCGCGCACAGGTCGGCGCGGCCCGCCAGGATCACCGAGTTCACGTCGTCGTAGGTGGAGATCGCGCCGACGGCGATGGTCGCCACCCCGGTGGTGTTGCGGATCAGGTCGGCGTACGGGGTCTGATAGCTGCGGCCGAAGGACGGCCGCTCGTGGGACACGACCTCTCCGGTCGACACGTCGATCCCGTCGGCGCCCGCCGCGGCCAGGGCGCGCGCGATGTGCACCGCGTCCGCCTCGTCGAGGCCGCCCTCCGCCCAGTCGGCGGCCGAGACCCGAACCAGGAGTGCCTTCCCGGCCGGCCACACCGCCCGTACCGCGCCCAGCACTTCGAGCGGGAAGCGCAGCCGGTTCGCGACCGCTCCGCCGTACTCGTCGGTGCGCAGGTTGGTCAGCGGGGACAGGAACCCTGACATCAAATGGCCGTGCCCGTACTGGAGTTCCAGTACATCGAAACCGGCCCGGTCGGCGCGCTCGGCCGCGCGCACGAAGTCCCGTACGACCAGGTCCATATCGGCGCGGCTCGCCTCGCGGGGCACCCGGCCGCCCTCCTCCCAGGACAGTGGGGAGGCGGCCAGGAGCGGCCCCCCGGCGGCCCGGCGGCCGGCGTGGGTGAGCTGGATGCCGAGGCAGGTGTCGGACTGGCCGTGCGCGAAGGCGGTGATCCGGCCCCAGGCGGCCTCCTGCTCGTCGGTCCACAGCCCCGGGCAGCCCGCGTCGGTGCGGCCGTCGGCGCTGACCGCCGTCATGCCGGCGACGACCAGCGCCGCGCCGCCGAGGGACTGGGTGCCCAGGTGGACCAGGTCGAACTCGCCCGGGACCCCGTCGACCGCCGTGGACAGGGCCATGGGCGGTACGACGATCCGGTTGCGCAGGCGCAGGCCGCCGAGCTGGAACGGCCGGAACATGGGCGGGACCGGCGCCGAGGCGTTCACGGCGGTGGTGAACTCCTCGTCGCGCACCCGCAGGTTGTCATAGGTGACCCGGCGGCTTCGGGTCAGCAGGTTGAAGGCGAACTGGTGCGGATCCTGGCCGGTGTACCGGTCGATGTTCTCGAACCACTCCAGGCTGGCCTGCGCCGCACGCTGCGTGGACTCCACGACCGGCCTGCGCTCTTCCTCGTAGGCGGCCAGCGCGCTCTCCACACCGGGGTGCTCGTGCAGGCAGGCGGCGAGCGCGAGGGCGTCCTCCATGGCGAGCTTGGTGCCGGAACCGATGGAGAAGTGGGCCGTGTGCGCCGCGTCCCCGAGCAGCACGGTGTTGCCGTGCCGCCAGGTCCGGTTGCGCACGGTGGTGAAGCGCAGCCACTTGGAGTTGTTGGGGATGAGCCGGTGGCCGTCCAGGTGCCCGGCGAGGATCTCCTCGCAGCGGCGGATCCCCTCCTCGTCACTGGCGCCGGGCGCCAGGTCCGGGCCCGCCGACCCGGCGAAGCCGCCGCGCCGCCAGGTGTCCTCGTCCATTTCCACGATGAAGGTGGAGCGGGTGTCGTCATACGGGTACGCGTGCACCTGGAGCGTGCCGAAGTCCCGCTCCTCGACGATGAAGGTGAAGGCCTCGAAGACCTTGTCCGTGCCCAGCCACATGTAGCGGCCCGCGCGCTCGTCGAGATCGGCGCCGAAGGTGTCGGCGTAGGCGGCCCGGGTGGCCGAGCGCACCCCGTCGCAGGCGACCACCAGGTCGTATTCCGCGGCCAGTTGCTCCGCCGGAGGGGACTGCGTGCGGTAGCGGACGTCCACCTCCAGGGCGGCGCAGCGCTGCTGGAGGATCTCCAGCAGCCGGCGCCGGCCCAGAGCGGCGAAACCGTGCCCGCCGGAGGTGAGCGTCCGGCCGCGGTGGCGGACGTCGATGTCGCTCCAGCGGGCGAACTCCGCCGACATCGCGGCGTGTACGAAGGGATCGGCCTGCGCGATGCCGTCGAGGGTCTCGTCGGAGAAGACCACCCCGAAGCCGAAGGTGTCGTCGGGAGCGTTGCGCTCCCAGACGGTCACCTCCCAGTGCGGGGAGATCTGCTTGGCCAGGGCGGCGAAGTACAGGCCGCCCGGCCCGCCTCCGATGACTGCTATGCGCACGGGGCGCCTCCTCGGTTGTTCTCGATCAGTTCGGGGGCCTGCCGGCCGGCCTTCGTCAGGACCTCACGGACCTCGGCGGGCCACGGGGTGGTCCCGCTCGCGCGGGCCGCGGAGTGGGCGATGACCATGCGTCCGGTGGCGGCCACCGCACCGTGCCGGCCCTCCGTGCCGTCTGTGCCCACTCGGCCCTCTGTGTCCACCGGGCCCTCCGGGCTGTCCGGGCTGTCCGGGCCTTGCTCGCCGCGGACGGTGAAGGCGTAGTGGAGGGAGCTCGTACCGACCTTGGTGACCCGCAGCTCGGTCCGTACGGCCTCGCCGAACCAGAGCCGGGCCCTGTAGTCGGCCTCGAAGTGGACCCGGGGCGTGCTCCCGAAGAGGTGCGACAGGCCCAGGCGGCGCAGCAGCACGGCCTCGGCCGCCTCGACCCAGCGGATCACGGTGGAGTGGTGGTAGTGGCCCGCCGCGTCGGTGTCGGTCCACTCGACCCGGCGCTCGACCACCACGCTGGGCAGGTGGGGGACCTGCGCCTCGGGACACCCGGCGGCGCAGCCGCCGTCGTCCGGTGCCGGGGCGGCGGGGGTCGCCCCGGCCGGATCCCCTCCCCGGGTGCGCAGTTCGGCCCGCCGGAGCTTTCCGGTCTCCGTCCGGGGGAGCTCGGCGACGAACTCCACCGCACGCGGGTACTTGAAGGGGGCGATGGCCGCCTTGACGTGCTCCTGGAGTGCGCGGACGGTCTCCGGGGCGGCCGGGACGCCCGCGCGCAGCACCACGTACGCCTTGACGAGCATCCCGCGCCGTTCGTCGGGGACCCCGACGACGCCGCAGTCCGCCACGTACGGGTGGTCGGCCAGCGCCTTCTCGACCTCGGGCCCCGCGATGTTGTAGCCCGAGGAGACGATCATGTCGTCGCTGCGGGCCACGTACCAGAAGTAGCCCTCGGCGTCGCGGATGTAGGTGTCGCCCGTGATGTTCCAGCCGTCCCGGACGTACGTGGTCTGGCGCGGGTCGTCCAGGTAGCGGCAGCCGGTGGGCCCGGTGACGGCGAGCAGGCCGGGCTGCCCGTCGGGAACGGGCTCTCCGTTTGCGTCCACCACGGCGGCCCGGTAGCCGGGGACGGGCCGGCCCGTGGAGCCGGGACGGATGTCCTCGTCGGCCGCGGAGATGAACACGTGCAGCATCTCGGTGGCGCCGATGCCGTCGATGATGCGCAGCCCGGTGGCGGCGTGGAACTCCTCCCACACGGCGGCGGGAAGGGGTTCGCCCGCCGAGACGCAGCGGCGCAGCCCGGCCAGCAGGCCGGCCGCACCCGCGGCCAGGATCGCGCGGTAGGCGGTGGGCGCCGTGAACAGGACGGTCACCCCGTGTGCTGCCACGAGGTCGGCCAGCTGCCCCGGCGTCGCGGTCTCCAGGAGCAGGGTGGCGGCTCCGACGCGCAGCGGGAAGACCACCAGACCGCCGAGCCCGAAGGTGAACGCGAGCGGCGGGGTGCCGGTGAACACGTCGTCGGGCTCCGGCCGCAGGACGTGCCGGGAGAAGGTGTCGGCGTTCGCGAGCACGTCCCGGTGGAAGTGCAGGGTCGCCTTGGGGCGCCCGGTGGTGCCGGAGGTGAAGGCGATCAGGGCCACGTCGTCCGCGGCGGTGTCCACGGAGGTGAAGACCCCGGTCTTGGCCGGGCAGCGGACGGTGAGGTCGTCCTCGCCGGGGCCGCCGTACGCGACCACGTGCGGGGCGGTGTACTCGGCGGAGCCCTCGGCGAGCGCGGCGGCCGCTTCGAGTTCCTCGAGGTAGCGGTGGTCGCACAGGGCGACGGCGGGGAGGCTGATCTCGCACAGCGCGGCGAGCTCGGCGGCGCGCAGCAGCGGCACCGTGGTGACGGCCACGCCGCCCGCCTTGAGCACGCCGAACCAGGCGGCGACGAGCCAGGGGTTGTTCGGGCCGCGCAGCAGTACGCGGTTCCCGGGGAGCAGTCCCAGGTCCTCGGTGAGCACCTGGGCGACCTGGTTGGCACGCCGCAGCAGCTCGCCGTACGTCCAGCGCTCGCCGGGGGTCAGAAGGCAGGGGCGGTCGGGTCCCCAGCGCTCGACGGCGTCGTCGAGGAGGCTGTGGGCGCAGTTGAGCCGGTCCGGATAGTCCAACTCCGGCAAGTCGAAGTGGAGTTCGGGCCAGAGGTCGAACGGCGGGAGCCGGTCGCGGCAGAAGGTATCGGCATGCGCCGAAGGGGAGAGCTCCATGGGGCGGCACCTCAATCAGGGAGCAGCGGGGGAGATGGGGCAAGTATCTCGATAAATTGGCGGCCGTCAATTCCTCGCCATATTTTTGTGAGGTGATCGTGCCCCCGGGTGGCTCTCCGGCGGGCCTCTTCCGACCCCTCCCGCGCCTGCGATCCGCGTTGATCCGCGTCGGTCCATGCCGATCCGTGCAGATCTGCGTCGATCCATGCCGATCCGCCTGTCAGACGGCCGGCACGCGCACTCGTACTGATTTGCCGAACTCATCCGCCTGGACGCTGAGTTGGCCGCCCGCCTCGGTGGCCATCAGGTGCACGATCAGCAGGCCCCGCCCGTTCTCGGTGTCCAGGTCCGCCTCGCCGCGCGGGTGCGGGAGCCGCGGCAGGGAGGGGGCTCCGTCGGCGACCTCCAGCTGGAGCCATCCCCCTCGCAGGGAGATTCCGACGCGCAGGCGGCCCGCGTCGGCGGCGTGCAGGACGACGTTCCCGACCAGCTCGCTCACGGCCAGCAGCAGGACGTCCGCGATGTCGGCGGAGATTTCCCAGCCGTCGAGGACCGAGCGCACCCGGGAGCGGATCAGGGGGACGGTCGCCGCAGTGGGCTCCGCGGCCCAGTGGTCGAAGCCGCGGGCCCGTGACGCGGCGGCGGAGGCCGGGTCGGCCGGGGCGGGGACGGGGTGCGTGGCGGGCTGGGTGGCGGGGGGTGTGGAGGTGAGCATGGCGTGCTCCCGGAGGGGAAGGCGACGACATTCGCGCGGTGGCTCGTGTAACTGCCGGGGAACTGAGACTGCCCGTGCTCTTGTGGTCTGCGGAAACGCGTCGCTAGAGTCGTGATTACACGTGTAACACGCTAGGTCTCCCACCCGGCTCCGCGCAAGCATTTCGGACATACGTTACGAAGCCTTGTCCGTAGCGCTCCGTGCTCGCTCGGCCGCGGTGGGACCCGCACCCGAACCCGAACCCCCCGGCCCCCCGGGGGCCGAACAGATTGGAAGGGCCGCAATGACGCAATCGCTCCCCGCCGCGATCGATCCGGCGGACATGACCTGGCCGCCTCCGCCGTTCCGGACCCCCGTGTCCGCCGTCGTGGACGCGGACGGGGTCCGCCGCTTCGAGGGGATCACGTACGCGACCTCGCCGGGCTACCGTCCCCGCCTGCTCGACGTTCACGTACCGGCGGGTGAAGGCCCCTTCCCGGCGGTGGTGTGGATCCACGGCGGCGGCTGGCTGGACGGCGACCGGCGCTACCCGCCGCCGACCGTGCCCGTGGAGCTGCTGCACGGGTCGGTGCTGGAGGCGGGGCTGGCCCTCGTCTCGATCGACTACCGGCACAGCCTGGAGGCCCCGTTCCCGGCCCAGCTGCACGACGTGAAGGCCGCGATCCGCTACGTCCGGCGGTTCGCCACCGTACTGGGCATCGACCCGGACCGGATCGGGGTCTGGGGCGAGTCCGCGGGCGGCCACCTCGCGGCCCTCGCCGGGGTCGTCTCCGCGGCCACCGCGGACGCCGAGGCGCTGGAGGGCACGCAGGGAGTGGGCGCCGGCGACACCGCCGTACGGGCCGTCGTCGACTGGTACGGGGTCTCCGACCTGGTCACCCTCGCCGATCACCCCATGCCGGCGTTCCCGCCGCTGCCCGGCGGAGCCGAGTTCCCCGACCCGTACGAAGCCCTCCTCGGTGCTTCCGTCGCCGAACGCCCCGAGCTGGCACGGGCCGCGAGCCCCGTCACCTACGCCGTGGAAGGCTCGGACCCGCCGCCGTTCCTGCTGATCCACGGCACCCTGGACGGACTGGTCCCCTACAGCCAGAGCGAGGAGCTCGCCGCGGCTCTGGAGAAGGCCGGGGGCGAGGTCGTCCTGACCCCCGTGGAAGGCGCCGACCACATCTTCCTCGGCTCTCCCGACGTCGATCGCATCGTCACCGACAGCGTCGCCTTCCTCGCCCGCCACCTGGGCGCCTGAGGTCCGTAGCCGAGGAGGGCGCGGCGCCGGCTGCGGGCGCTCCGCACGGGGGCGCCCGCGGCCGCCGCTGCCGCCGGACCGGTCGGGTCCCCCCGTCCCGTCGGCGGACGGGGGGACCCGAGACGAGGGCCGGCCGGCCGGCGGACGGCGCCCGGCCGGAAGGTGCGGGCGTCACGCCCCCGACGGAACGGCCCGGCTCCGGGAGTCCCGTCAGTCGGTGCAGCCGGGAACCGTGCCGGTGGGGCTGCAGTTGTTCGGCTGATTGGCGCGTACGACATCGCCGTTCAGCGTGAGGACGCCGGACCCCTTGAAGATGCCGCCGCCGTCACCCGCCCGGTTGTGCTGGATGGCGTTCTCCTCCAGCGTGGTGGTGCCCAGCCCCTCGGCTCCCCCGGCGTGGAAGAGGCCGCCGCCCTGCGCGGTACCGTCCTTCGCGGTGGCCGTGTTGCGCAGGACCTTGTTGCGCTTGGCCGTCAGCATGCCGCCGTCCGGGTTGTCGATGCCGCCGCCCTGAGCCGTGCCGCCCGGCGCCTCGACGGTGTTGCCGGTGATCTGGCTGTCGGTCAGGTCGAGCGTGCCGATCGGGCCCATGCGGACGCCACCGCCGCGCGCGGTGCCGTTCTTCGCGATCGCCCGGTTGGCGCTGATCTTCACGTCGCTCACGGTCATCAGGGCGTTGTTCGCGATGCCGCCGCCCTGGGCGAATCCGTGCGGAGCGTCCGAGGTGTTGTCCGTGACGGCGCCGCCGGTGACGGTCAGTCTTCCGGGCTCCGGGATGCCGTTGGAGAGGGCGGCACGCGCGAACCCGCCCGGGGCGAAGGAACGGTTGTCGCTGATGACCGTGTCTTTGACGGTGGTCTCGGCGAAGCTGATCAGGCCGGCGCCGAAGGCGAAGCTCTGGGTGTCCTTGGTGACGGTTGCCGTGTTCCCGGTCAGCCGGGAGGCGGTGAGCGTGAGCGGACCGTCGTTGACGATCGCGCCGCCCGCGGCGCCGCCGCCGAGGTCGCTGCCGCTGTAGACGACCTGGTTTCCCGTCACCTCGCTCTCGCTCACGGTTGCGGTGCCGGGGCTGTCGATTCCGCCGCCCTGGGCGAACACGTCGGACTTGGACGTGTTGCCGCTGATCTTGCTGCGGGTCACGCTCATCCTTCCGGTGTTGGAGATGCCGCCGCCGCAGGCCAGGCCCGGGGGATCGGGGAAGGCGGGGCAGTCCGTGGCGAAGCCGCCGCTGATCGTGGTGCGGGTGAGCGTGAGGTCGCCCGTCGGGCCGACGAGGAGGATCCGGAACTTCGGCACCTTGTGCCCGCGCTCGTCCCGCCTGATCGTGGCCCCGCGTCCGTCGATGGTGATCTCACTGGTGATCACCGGCAGCCCGTTGCCGGGGCTCTCGGGGTCAGGGGCCGTCAGTTTGTACGTGCACCCGCGCGCAAGCTGGAGGGTGTCCGGGCCGGGCGAGCCGTTCGCGGCGCCGATGGCCGCGATCAGATCGGGAACGGAGCAGCGAACCTGCACCGCGGCGGCGTGAGCGGCCGGGGCGGGGACCGCCACCAACGCGCCCGCCACCAGGCCGAGGACGGCCGAGACATGCCGACGAGACATCGGGGAACTCCTCCTTCTGCGCTGTGGGCCGGCCGTCAGGGGACCGCGACCAGCCGAGCCCAGCCGACCACGCGCGACCACCTTCGGCTTCCGGGCTTGATCCATACAGGCGGGCGGACAGCCCGGACGGAGCACGAAGGCGTGCCGACGGCTCAAGGAGCGCGAAGGGGTCAAGCAGCGAGAGGGGGGGCGAAGGAGGGTGAGGGGGGCGAAGGAGCGTGAGGGAGTCTCAGGAGGTCTCGCGCTGGACCAGGATCGCCTCTATCTCGGGTACGGGCGCCGTGTCGCCGGTCTCGATGAGCTCGTGCACGGCCTCGGCGACCAGGGCGGGGGAGGCGAGCTTCAGGCGGATCGAGGTCAGCGGGGGTTCCTGGAGCCCGGCGAGGACCAGGTCGTCGGAGCCCACGACCGCCACCTCCTGAGGTACGGAGATCCCCTCGGCCCGCAGCGCGTGGAGGAGCAGGGCGGCGTACTCGTCGTTGTACGCGAACACGGAGTCCAGCCCGAGGCTCCGCCAGCGCCGCGCCAGCGCGGTCGCGGACTCCCGGGTGTACGAGAGCTCCACCGGGGTCACGGTGGCCATGTGCCGCGCGGCGACCGATTCGGCGCCGGCGAGCCGCGGCGCGGCGAACACGCCGAGGCCGCGTTCCTGGGGCATGACCACGCCGATACGGGACCGGCCGCGGGCGATCAGGTGCTCGGCGGCGGTGGCGCCGATGACGGCGTGGTCGAAGCCGATGGTGTGCACCCCCGGTACGGGACGGGCGGCGAAGGCGATCAGCCCCCGCACTCCGGCGCGCCGCAGCAGCTCCGCGGCCTGCGCGGTGAGGCGGTCGCCGTCGAGGGCGATGACGGCCGCCGGCCGCAGTTCGGCCCAGGCGCGGGCGGCGTCGAGGGGATCGGCGAAGCGCCCCGCGTGCAGGACCGCGGTGTAGCCGTGCCGGTCCAGCTCGCTGTGCAGGTCGTCGACCCAGTCGCTGACGAGGCGGCCGACCGCGGAGATCGACGAGGGCATCAGGACGAGATTGCTGCGGCCGGCCCGCAGGGACCGGGCGGCGGCGTGCGGGACGTAGCCGAGCTGCCGGGCGGCGTCGAGGACGCGCGCGCGGGCGGCTTCGCCCACGCGGTGGCCCTGGGTGTCGTTGAGGACGAAGGAGACCGTCGCGCGGGACACCCCGGCGAGTCGGGCCACGTCGGCGCTGGTCGGGGACGCCGGAACAGGAGTGTCTTTTGCCATGACGTCGGTCGACGCTCCTTTTGATCGGCTCGATGCCTTCCTTTCGAAGGTTACACGAGTTAGATCAAGGGAGCGCGGGCCCGCCCGGATGGGCGGGCCAGGCGGAAGGGAGGGCGGGGAAGGGGGCGCCGGGGTCACGCGGGTCGGTCGGGTGCCCCTTCGTGCAGGCGCAGGGAGTCCCCGGCGAGGTCGTCGAGCGCGGTCACCACGGAGTCGAAGCGCATCGTGGTGCGGGTGTCCGTCTCGTACGGGTTCCACCTCGGCATGCCGGGATGGTTCGGGTCGCCGGTGCGGACGAAGGCGATCCAGGCCTCGTGCATGGTGCGGGCGAGACCGTCCCGGGCGGCGGGGTCGAGTCCGGCCGTCAGGGGTGCGTGGGCCCATTGGTCGAAGTTGGCAAAGGCGAAGGGAAGCTCGAGGCAGTGCGCCGCCCCGAGCCGGCCGTCGTAGGCGGCCGCGGGGAAGTCGAACTGGTAGGCCCATACCGGGCTGCCCGCCGCGGCCCGCGCTTCGGCCAGCCGGAGGGCGGGCACCCGGAAGAGCTCGTCGGTGATGAGGTCCATCAGGACGCCGGCCGGACCGGCGCCCGGCCGGGCGCGCTCGTACGCCGCGTAGACCCCGGGGGCGGCCTCGGGACCGAAGGTGTCCGCGATCCGGTCGGTCACCTGCTCCCGGGTGGCCGCGGCATAGGCCTCGTTGAGGGCGAAGCCGAAGTTGGCCTCCTCCCGGGTCCAGCCGATCATCACCTCGATGCCGGCGGCGGCGCCGTGCAGCAGGGCCTGCGCCGGGTGACGGGGCAGGGTGACTCCGTCGACGACGGGCAGGAACGGTGTGGGCCAGTACCCCCAGCGCGTGGTCAGCGCGAAGAGCCCGCCCATGGCGCCGATCAGCTCCGGCCAGGGCACGGTACGCAGCTCGGCCAGGCTCTTGACCCCGGCGAGTTCCAGGTAGGCGGCGGTGCGCTCCCGGTAGCCGTCGGGCGCGGGGAGGTCCAGCCCGAAGGGCGGGCTCATCAGGATCACCCGCCGGATCAGGTGCTGGGCTTCGGGCAGTCCGGCGAGGGCGGCCGTGGACACCGCGCCGCCCGACTGGCCCGCGACGGTGATGGAGCCGGGGTCGCCGCCGAAGGCGGAGATGTTCTCCCGCACCCAGCGCAGGGCGGCGAGCTGGTCGGTCAGCCAGTGGTTGGCGCCGGATCCGTCCGGCTCGTCCGCGGTGCCGGTGTAGAGGTAACCGAGCGGCCCGATGCGGTAGTTGATGCTGACCACGACGAGGTCCCCGTCGCGGGAGAAGGTCGCGCCGGAGTAGTTCGGCAGCGATCCGGAACCGGAGACGAAGCCGCCGCCGTGGATCCAGACCAGCACGGGCCGCCGGGCGTCGTCGACCGCGGGCGTCCAGATGTCGAGGGTCAGGCAGTCCTCGTCGAAGGGCGGAGAACCGTGCCCGCCGAGGACGGGGTCGCCGCCCTCCATGTACATCTGTGGGGCACTGGGCCCGTCGGCGGTCGCGTCCCGGGTGTCGCTCCAGCCCGGATGCGGCCGAGCGGGCTGCCAGCGCGATTCGCCGACCGGGGGAGCGGCGTAGGGCACGGCCCGGAAAACGGCGAGCCCGTCCTCGACCGCACCGAGGAGCGGGCCCGCGGGCGGATGGGCCACGGGGTGAGCGGGTGCGGGTCCTGGAGTGGGTGCCATGAGTCGATCCTTCCTGGGCCGCGCGCCGTACGCGCGCCGACCCGTCGAGAGTATGGCGCGAATTCTACGACCGTCAATGTTTCGCGATATTCGAGCGTGGCCGACGGGCCCCCGGGCCTGCGCGGGCCGGGCCGGTCGGGCCGTGCGAGAGCTGGGCCGCGCGCTCGCGGGTGCCCCGAGCTTCCTGGATGGCCCGACCGGCCCGACAGGGGCTGCAGGGGCTACCGGGATTGCCCCGTGGCGCGCCGGGCGTGCAGCCGCCCGGACCGCATGGATGGGCCCACCCCCTCGGCCTGACGGCCCGGAGCGCCTCGGTGTTCGGACTTCCCGTGCGGCTCGCCCGGGCTGCCCGGTGTCGGTTGTGGCGCTGTGCCGGGGCGGGGTCGTACCGCCCCGGCCGGGACCGCTGGTCCGCCTGAACGGCGGGATCGGCCGGGACTGTGCGGACTGTTCGGGCGGGCGTTCCGGCCGAATCGGCTTCACGGTCGCGGAGGGGTCACACCCAGAGGGTGTCGGCGGCCATGCGTTCGGCCTCCGTCTCCAGCAGGGGTGCGAACGCCCGCCACAGGATCAGGCAGGCTCCCACGGCGGCGAGGGCGCCGGCGAAGGTGTCGCTCAGCCACTGGGCGTGCTGCCAGGTGCGGCTCCACATCATGGCGCCGGTGTAGCCCGCGCCGAACAGCCACCACCAGCGCCGGCCACCGGGCGGGAACAGCACCACCGCGGCTGCGATCACCAGGGCCACCGCGCTGAAGACCTGGCCGGAGGGGTACGAGCCGTCGTTGACCAGCACCCAGGTGTGCGGGGGCCGCGGTCGGTCGGCCAGCTGCTTGAGCGGCAGTACCAGGAGCATGTTGGCCAAGACCGCGCTGGTGAAGACGAAGAGCGCCGACCGCCAGCGCCCGTACATGCACAGGCAGCCCATCAAGAGCAGCGGCACGACCGTGCCCAGTGGCCCGCCCAGGCGGTCGAGAACGGTGGCGAACCCGCTGGCGGTGTCCGCGGGCGAGCCCTCCAGCGAAGCGGCCCATGCGTTGTCGAGCCCCTGGAAGAAGGGCTGTTCGTCCACGCGCAGGAGCACTCCCATCAGGACGGAGAGCAGGGTCAGCAGTAGTCCCCAGGTGAGGGCGTGCCGGGGCGGAGCTGCGGGGACCGGCCTTCTGGACGGCCGGACGGGGAGCGGGGGCGGAGGAGGGGGCGGAGTGAGGGCGTGACCGAAGAAGTCCGACATGAAGGAACCTTTCGCTGCCGCCTCCCGGGCGCTGGGGGCGCATGGCAGGCGGCGGACGGGCGCGAAGCGCGGGGACGGGCGCGAAGCGCGGGGGCGAGCGGAAGCGGACGAGCGGAAGCCGACGTGCCCTCGCGGTTGTGCCCGCGCGGACGTGCCCGGGCGGTGTGCCGAGGGCGGCATGTGGATGCGCACGGTGCGGCGCATGCGGAAGGGGGGATGGGCGGAGCGGTGTGGATGGGTTGGGCGGAGCTGCGCGTACGGCGGGCGCGTCGAGGGCGGCGTGATGACACGCATCGGGGAGCCGAGTGGAAGGGGCTGGGTGGAGCCGTGGGGAAGGGGTGCGGGGGGGAGTGCGAAGGGGATGGGGGTGCGGCCGATGCCGGAATGGTGTGCGGAGGGACGGGCTGAGGCGGGCGAGCCGATGGCCGCCCGCGGACCCGCAGGCCGGGTCGGGTCCGCCGGGTCTGCTGGGTCGGCTGGGTCGGCAGGTTCGATCGGCTCGGTTGGGTCTGCCGGGTCGGCCGGATCAGCTGGGTCGGCTGGGTCGGTCAGGTCTGCCGGGGTCTGCCGGATCGGCAGGGTTGGTCGGCTCGGCTCGGCTCGGCTCGGCTCGGCTCCAGGCCGCTGGGCGGCCCCAGGTGCGCCGGCCCCAGGTGCGCCGGCGAGGTGCGGCGGCGCGGCGGGTGAGCCCCGCAGGGGTGGGTGGGCTCTGCCGGGTGCGGTGGGGGTCGGCGCGGTGCGGCACGGAGTATTGCGGAAGCGTGACCATCGCCACAAGTGCAAGTGAGTTCTCGGCCGGGTCGGACTCGTCCGCAGGCCGCATTCGGCTGGTTACACGTGATCGACCTGGACTTCGTCCACGGGTCACGATCTGTACGGAGGTCTGCGCCAACCCTTGGCTAGACCGGTGGCTGAGTGCTACACAGTGTCCAGGCACCTGAAGTGACACGTGTAACAACATCGAGTCAGCCGCACAGTGCAGCACCGCACGACACCGCTCAACACTGCTCCACACCGCATTCCCACCGCACCGCACCGCCAGGCACCGCACGCATCGCGCCGAGCAACCGCACCGCGTCAGCCGTCTCGCGCTCGGCGCGGCATTGCCCGGCGACGCCCTCGTGCGCAACCGCACCCTCGGCGTCTCCGCCCTCCCCGCGCACCGCACCTCCGGCGGTCCCCCCACGCCACCTCCCCGCTCCGTCCCCCGAGGAGTCGTCATGGCTACGAACGAGATCATCGACCCGCCCGCCCCGGCGGATCCCGAACCTTCCCGCGGACGCGGGCTCCTGCTCCTCCTGCTGGTCGCGAACTCCGCGATGATGGCCGTCTACATGGGCGTCGGCTCCGTCCTCCTGCCCACCCAGATCGAGGCGATAGCCGGCGACGACAAGGTGGCGGTGCTGGGCCTGATCGGCGGTATCAGCGCGATCTTCGCCACCGCGTTCAATCCGATCGCCGGCGCCCTCTCCGACCGCAGCGGCCGCCGCAACCCCTGGGTCCTGGGTGGTGCGCTCGGCTCGCTCGTCGGCCTCGCCTTCCTCGGCAGCGTCAGTACCGCACTGCTCGTCGGGATCGGCTGGTGCCTGGTCCAGGCGACCATGAACATCTACCAGGCCGCCGTCACCGCGATCGTGCCCGACCGGGTGCCCGCCGCCCGGCGAGGTACCGCGTCCGCGCTGGTGGGGCTGGGCCTGCCCATCGGCGGCACGGTCGGCGTGCTGATCGCCTCCCAGACCTCCGAGCACCTGCGCACCGGCTACCTCGTCTTCGGCGGGGTCATCGCCGCGGCCGCGCTGCTGCTCACCAGCTTCTGCCGGGACGTACCGCGCTCCGAGCCCGCCCCGGACGCGCCCGCCGCTCCCAAGGGGGCCCAGCTCAAGGCCTTCCTCTCGGCGCTCGCCAACCACGACTTCCGGTGGGCCTTCATCGGGCGCGCCCTGATGGTCCTCGGGTACTTCTCGGTGGTCGGCTACCAGCTCTACATCCTGGGCGACCACATCACGCTCCCCGCGGGGCTGACGCCGCCCGCCGCGATGGCGGTGCTCACCCCCGTGTCGATGGTCGCGATGGCCGTCTCCACCGTGGTCGGCGGATTGCTGTCCGACCGCTGGAACCGCCGCAAGGTCTTCGTCGGCGTCTCGGCGGCCCTCGCCGGGCTGGTCATGGTGGTCCCCGTCGTCAGTCCCACGTGGACGGGCATGCTCGTCTTCAGCGCGCTCAACGGCCTGGCCTTCGGTTGCTTCATGGCCGTCGACACCGCGCTGGTCACCCTGGTGCTGCCCCGGGCAGAGGACGCCGCCCGCGACATGGGCGTACTGAACATCGCGAACGCCGGGCCCCAGATCATCGCCCCGTTCGTCGCCTCCGCCGTGGTCACCACCCTGGGCGGCTACACCCCGCTGTTCCTGGTCGGCGGGGCGCTCTCGCTGATCGGCGCCCTGGCGATCCTCCCCATTCGCAGCGTGCGCTGATCCCGCCGGTCCCCGTGGCCCCGTGCCCCGTGGCCCCGTAAAGGTCTTCGGCCCCGGGCTTCCCTCAACCTCCGGGCCGCCCCTCCCGGGCGGCGGCCCGGCCCGCACTCCGGTGGGTTCGCGCCGAGGGTCGCGAGCCCACCGGGCCCCACCCTTCCAGCCCACCCTCACCCGGTTTCCAGTTCCCGAATCCCGATTCGCCCTTCCCCGTTTGCAATTCCTCTCCGAAGGAGCCTTCCTTGCAACGCAAGCGAGTTCTGCCGTTGGCCGCCCTGCTGCTCTGCGCGCCGGCCCTCGCCGGTACGGTGCCCGCCGCCGCGGCCGAGGTGCAGGCCGGGCCGGCGCCCGCACCGGTGCCCGCGGGCCCGCTGCGGATCCTGCTCACCAACGACGACGGTTACAACGCGCCCGGCATCCGGCTGGCCTTCGCGCGGCTGACCGCCGCCGGGCACGACGTCACCATCGTCGCGCCGCTGACCAACCAGAGCGGAGCCGGCACGAAGACCTCCAACTCCCCATCCCTCGCGGTCCGCCACCCCGAGCCGAAGGTGTGGGCGGTCGACGGAACCCCCGGCGACTCGGTGAACTTCGGGCTCTCCGAGGTGTTCGAAGGGCGGGCGCCCGATCTCGTCGTGTCGGGCACCAACTTCGGCCCGAACGTGGCCGCGCTCGCCAGCCACTCCGGCACGGTCGGCGGCGCCGTCGCCGCGCTGGACGCGGGCGTGCCCGCCATCGCCCTGAGCACCGGCGGCCTCTCGGCTCCCGACCCCGTGACCACGGTCAACGCGATGGGCCCGACGCTCGACTTCGCCGTCAAGCTGATCGACCGGCTGCGTTTCCGGGCCCGCTCCGGCCCCCTGCTGCCCCAGGGCGTCGGCCTCAACGTCAACCACCCCGTCATCGGTGCCGACGGCAAGGGCACCCCGGCCGGTGTGGCCACCACCTTCCAGGACGCGCAGGCGCTCCTGAAGGCCGACTTCACCGATGCCGGCGACGGCACCTGGAAGGTCGGCGTGA
The DNA here is from genome assembly GCF_042870555.1 of Streptomyces sp. NPDC006487. Taxonomy (NCBI): domain Bacteria; kingdom Bacillati; phylum Actinomycetota; class Actinomycetes; order Kitasatosporales; family Streptomycetaceae; genus Streptomyces; species Streptomyces sp. NPDC006487. The sequence goes on along the minus strand of NZ_JBIAHN010000005.1, from coordinate 137,781 downwards.
CGGTGGACCTGAAGACCCCGGCCCGGGGCAGCGACGTGGAAGCCGTGAGCGCCGGGAAGATCGCCGTCAGCCCGATGAACGCCGACTGGAACACCGGACCGGTCGACTTCGCCGTCACCGCGGCCCTGCTCGCCGGGCTCCGCCCGTAGGCCGGACAGCTCCGGTAGCCGGGCTTCGCCCCTAGCCGGGCCTCGCCCGCGGGCAAGGCCCCGTCGACCACACAAGCCGGCCCTCCGGGGGCGGGGTGGGCGTCCCGCGCCCCGTCCCGCCCCCGGAAGGTCCACCACTCAGGAGTACGGATGCAGCGGCTCTCGCACCGGATCACCCGGCTTTCCACGGCAAGACCCTTACTCGGCACGGCACTCGCCCTCGCCGCGCTGATCGCGACCGCGCTCCCGGCGCACGCCTCTCCGGGCGGCCTCCCCGGCGGCCCGCCGGCCGGCTCGGCCCGCCCGGTGGTGTCCGTCGCGCAGGGCGCGCTGCGCGGCCGCGTCCACGACGGGGCGCAGGAGTTCCTCGGCGTGCCCTACGCCGCCGCACCGGTCGGGGAGAACCGGCTGCGCGCCCCGCAGGCGGCCCGGCACTGGAACGGAGTGCGCGAGGCCGTCGAACAGGCCCCCGCCTGCCTGCAGTTCTCGCCGTTCGGGCTGCGCGATCCCTCGGCCGTCAGCGAGGACTGCCTGTACCTCGACGTGTACCGGCCCGGCCGGGCCCGCGCGGGGGCCCGGCTGCCGGTGATCCTCTGGATGCACGGGGGCGCGTACAGCCAGGGCACCGGCACCCAGTTCGGCGGTCGCACCATGGCCGAGCTGACCGGATCCGTGGTGATCAGCATCAACTACCGCCTCGGGCAGCTGGGTTATCTGGGCCTTCCCGAACTGGGCCGGGAGAACGCCCTGCGCTCCGGCTCCTTCGGCCTGATGGACCAGATCCAGGCGCTGCGCTGGACCAGGGAGAACATCGGGGCCTTCGGCGGCGACCCGGGCAACGTCACGGTCTCCGGCCAGTCCGCGGGCAGCGGTTCGGTGTGCGGACTGCTCGCCGCCCCGCCGGCGGCCGGGCTGTTCCACCGGGCCGTCCTGCAGAGCGGGCCCTGCACGCTGCTGCGCACTCCCGACGGCGCGCGGGCCGAGTCCGAGGCGCGGGCCTTCGCCGCGAGCGCCGGCTGTGCCGAACCGGCCGGGGTGGTGGCGTGCCTGCGCGCCGCTTCCGGGCAGTCGCTGGTGGACGCGGCCCGTACGCGGGCCACTTCGGGCCCTGCATCGGGCGACGGGCTGCTGCCGCGGGATCCGGCCGCCGCGATCTCGGCCGGGTCCTGGAACAAGGTCCCGGTCCTGATCGGGAGCACCCGCTCCGAAGCGCGCTTCTTCGTCGCGCTGACCCAGCCCGCCCTGACGGCGGAGCAGTACGCGCAGCAGGTCCTCGCGGGTTACGGCGAGGCCGGGCCGGAGGTCCTGGCCCGCTACCCGGTCGCCGCGCACGGATCCCCGTACCTGGCGCTGTCGGCGGTCATGACCGATTCGACGTTCGCTTGCGAAACCGCCCGGACGGCGCAGTCGTTCGCCCGTCAGGTCCCCACCTTCGCCTACGAGTTCGACGACCCGGACTCGCCGACGCTGGCGGGCGCGCAGGTCCCCGGACTGGACGAGTCGAACGCGCACAGCGCCGAACTCGCCTACCTGCACGACTTCACGATGGGCGAGCGGCCCCTGACCCCCGTCCAAGTGGCCCTGGCGACAAGGATGAAGCGCTACTGGGGTGCCTTCGCCCGCCACGGGGTTCCCGTGGTCGCGGGTCAGACCCCCTGGCCGGCGACCGGACCGGGCGGCACGGTACTGACACTGGCGCCCGCGGGGGACCGGCTCGACCGGGCGTTCGGGGCCGAGCACCAATGCGGCTTCTGGCGCGACCAGCCCTCCCGGCCGCTGTAACGGGAGACGAGACCCGGTGGTCCGTACGGGGGTGATCCGCGCGCGCGTCAACGCGTGAGCACGGAGCTCATCCTTTGGTGGTCACCGAAAGGGCGGCGGCCCGGGGGGTGCCGCCACGCCGCCGGATGCCCCGAGGGCCAAGGTCCTCACGGGCATCCGGCGGTTTCCCGCGTCCACGGCGCGGGCGCGGGCCGGGCGGCGACGGGGGATCGCCGCGCGGAACGGACCGTGCGCGATGCCAGCATGCCCGTTCGGGCAACGGAACCCAGGCGAAGCCGTTGCGCAGGTACGGGAGGTGGGTAAATGACCGCTCAAGCGGTGGGCACGGCGGCTCGCTCGGCGCCCTCAGGGCGCAGGTCCGCGGAGGCGCCCGCGGACCCCGCCGGGGTCGCGGCCGCGTCCGGCTCCGCGACCCCGGCAGAGGCCGGCGCGGGCACAGGGGCCGCAGCGGCGGCGGCACGGAGCGCGGTAGCCGCCGGGCAGGGTCCGCGCCGCACGGATCCGGAGCTGCTGCTCGCGGCCTCGGTGCTGTTGGCGGACGCCGCCCTCACGGCGAAGCAGGCGGCCGCCGAGCTGACGGGCGCGGTCAGCAGCTGGCGGCTGGGGCTGGAGGCGTTGCGCCGCCCCGCCTGGGCGCTCGGTACGGCGGTGTCGTGCGCGCGTGCGCTGACGAGCCCGGCGGGGCTCGGATTCGGGGCCAACGGCGGGCTGGCCGGTGAATTGGCCCGGATCGCGGGGAACTTGACGCACCGCAGGCCGGCCGCCGTGGCGATGGCCGTGGACGCCTTCGCCCTGCGGATCAGGGCGATCGCCTCGGACCACCCCAATCTGGACTCGCCGCTCGCCAGACGGCTGACCGACGCCATGGTGGCCGGGAACAGGCTGGAGGCGCTGCGCGCCATGCACGCGCTCGTCGAGCGTCTGGGGGTCACCCGGGCCCTGACCACGATGAGCCCCGTGATCATGGAACTGTCCGCGCTGCTGGGCCTGCTCGACGAGAACCCGGTCAACGACGACTTCTCCTGGGTGACTCTGGCCGGCGGAGTGCCGACCACCGATCCGTTCCTCGGGCTGCCGAGCACCCTGCTGAAGTACCTCAACCCGGGCCCCGGCCGGGCCGAACGGGCGGACGCGGACTCCATCCTGGCGAAGGTGCTGGCCACGTCCGGCAACGACATCGTCAGCTACGTCAACGACATCGGCGCCCTGGGCAACCACGGGCTGGTGCTGCTGCGCCGCGTCGAGTGCGCGGACGGCGCCGTACGGCACGTCCTGCTGCTGCCCGGAACGAGCTTCGCCCTGCTGAGCAACAGCACCCCGCAGGACCTGGTCGGAGCGTTCGACGGGCTGCTGCGCACCGATACGACGTACACGCGCGCCGCGCGCAAGCTGCTGGTACGGGCCGGGGTGCCGGCCGGGTCGGAGCTCATGATCGTCGGACACAGCCTCGGCGGCATGACCGCGATGAACCTCGCCGCGGACGTGGAGGTCTCCTCCCGCTACCAGATCACGCACGTGATCGCGGTGGGCTCGCCCATCGACGGCAAACGGCCCGCCGACCACACCACCCAGGTGATCAGCCTGGTCAACAACCACGACGTGATCCCGATGATCGACGGCCGCGGCCCGGCCTCGCCCAACGACATCCCCGCGAGCTGGGTCGAACTGGCCTGGCTGGACGAGTCGTACGACTACCCGCTGTCGCACGCTCCGCAGGCCTACTCGGACACTCTGCGCGGCCCCATGGCGCACCACCGGGAGAAGGTCAACGCGCTGATCAGCGCCTACGACGGCCGCATCGTCGGCAACCAGCCCTACATGCTGCGCGACAAGTGACCCAGGGAGACCGCGAGATGACCTCCGACCACGACGGCGACTCCACGGCGAAGACCGCCCCGCGACCCCCCGAGACGGCCTGGGCCCTGGAGAGCGCCGTGTTCAGCGCGGCCATGGTCGCCCAGCGGCTGCCCTGGACGGACGCAGCGGCCCGCGCGCTCGGCCTGGAGGCCCTGACCCGCGAAGGGGTGCGGCGCGCCTTGCTGGAGCACCTGCGGCGCACCCGCTCCGGGCACCCGGTCCGGCTGCGGACGCCCTTCGGGAACTTCCTCGTACCGCTGACCCCCGAAGCGTCCGAATCCCTCCTCGTCCGGGCGGACGAGGGGCGGGCGTTGGAGCCCGCGGTCGGGCTCACGGCCGCCGGGCACCGGTACGGGCTGTCCCCGCACACGGCGTTGACCTGGGAGACCGTCGCACCGGGAGACGAACTGCCCGCGCTCGTGGCGCGGCACGTCGACGAGGCCGTCGAGGGCCGGCGCGGGGACGGCACCCTGGAGTGGCAGGCCTGGAGCCGGACGATGGCGGGGCTGGGCCGCCGCCTGGTGGCGGGCGAGGCGGCCGCCGAGGACACCCTGCTGAGCGAGATCGTCACGCGGGCCGCCGCCGCGGACGGCCGAGGTGCCCGCGCGGACCTCGAGGCCGCCCTCCGGCGCAGGACGGCCCGCTACCAGGAGAGCCCGGACCCGGACTCCCTGGTCGGACGGCTGGCAGCGGGGGGAGCCTGCGCGGACACCGTGGCCGCGGCGGTGGCCCACGCGCTCGCCCTGGTCACCGCGGCCGCCACCGCCACGACCTTGCAGGCCCTGGCCCTGCACACGGTGGAACCGGCGGCCGCCCCGGAGGAGGCCGTGGCCCGGGCGCTGTGCCTCTACCCCCCGGTGGCCGCTGCCGTGCACCGGGTACGGACTCCGTTCGTATGGGAGGGCCTCGAGATCGGCGCCGGTACGGAGATCCTGTGCGCGCCGGGCTGGCTCCCCGCGCCGAAGGGCGGCGCTGGGCCGGGAGTCTGGCCTTCGCCGCTGTGCGGAGCGCCCGGCGCGTGCGCGGCGACCCGGCTCGCGGTGCTCGTCGCCGAGGAGCTGGTCCGTGCGGTCACCGCGGTCGCCCGGCCCTTCGTGGTCTCGCCGCGGCTGGCCGCCGGCCGGCTCCCGGGCACGCTCGAGGCGCGTTCGCTGCTCGTCTCGCTCCGGGAACTCCCGGGCGGCCGGGGCGACGTCAGGGTGACCGTCGGCAGGCCGGCGGCACTGCCCGTCCCGGTACGCGGCTGCACGCCCGCGTCCTACGGGGCCCTCGCGCAGACCAGCGCGGACCGGCTGGCCGCGCACGCGGAGAGCCTCGCGGCCTGCGCCGGGGCCGAGGGCTGGGACCAGGACGAGGCGGGGGAGAGCTTTCGCATGGTCCTGCTCGACCACGCGGGACGGTGCGCGCGGGCGGCCGACGGCGTACGGAGGGCGGCGACCCGGCTGGCGGACTGAGGCGTGGGACCGGGCGGCGAGCGGTCGCCGCCCGGCTACCAGAAGGGCGTCTCGCGCCTGCCGCGCTCCCGGTCCACCAGGGACTGCACGGCCTCCTGGGCCTCGTCGCACAGCCGGCGGGCCGCGGCCCTGCGGGCGGAGTAGGACTCGGGCCGGGGCGGTGCGGGAATCGGCTCGCCCACGGTGATGAGCCACTTCGCCGGCAGCGGGAGGACCGTGGTGAGCGGGAAGTAGGGGAGGTCGAACAGGCGGGCCAGGGCGGGGACGCCACCGAATTTGGGGTACGCCTCCTCGGCGCCGATCACGGACACCGGAACGACGGGAGCACCCGCATGGACGGCGGTCGCCGCGAACCCGGGACTGAACGGGCGCAGCCGGTACCGGCTGCGGAAGGGCTTCTCCAGGCCGGAAATCCCTTCGGGAAACACCGCCACGAGTTCCCCGGCGGTCAGATGTTCCAGCCCGAGCGTCGGGTCGAGCGGAAAGGCGCCCATTTTCCGGGCGTACGAACCGATCACCGGAAATCGAAAAGTAAGAGATGCGGCCGGAACGTTCAGGGGTCGGTTCAGAATACGGGTGAGTGATTTGACGAGGACGAACGCATCGAGCCCCCAGGCCCCCGAGTGGTTGGCCACGATCATGGCCGGTCCTTCCTGCGGAATGTTCTCCCCACCGGTGACCTCCAGGCGGAAATAGTCGTCCATCAGCCAGTCGAGCAGCCGGTCCCACGCACTCTCCCCGGCTTCACCCAGCCGCTCCTTCGCGTAACGGAACTCGGCGGCCCCCACTCCCGTCACATCGGGCATGCTTTCCGACACGAGTATTCTCCTTTTCCCGCCGGTCGTCGGCGCCACCTTGGCGCAATGGCCGCAATATCGCAAACAGGAGCTTTCATGACCACTTCCGCCCCCGATTCGACCGGATCGATGATCGATCTGATCGGCGAAATCCTCCTTTCGATGGGGGAATGCTCACCCGAGGATGTGCACGCCGGTGCCCGGATGGGGGACCTGCTGACCGATTCGCTCATGGTGGTGGAGATGGCCATGGCCCTCCACGAGAAACTGGACGTCAAGGTCGACGAGGAGGAACTCCGCGACGTCACCCTCGCCGAGTTCGCCGCACTCCTCGACGCCCGCCGCACCTCCGTGGTGCCCCCGCGGGACGGCGCCGCTCGATAGCCTGGCCCGATGACCGCGGAACTGCCCCCGGGCGGCGTGCGGATCACCCGGGCCGAGGCGGAGGCCAAGTGGGCGCACACCCGGACCCCCGCCGAGGTGGCCGCCCGGCGGAAGGCGGACCCGCCGGGCCCGGCCGGTCCGAGGGGTGTCTTGCCGATCACGCCGGGCCCGCGACGCCCGGCACGCCGAGAGCACGCACCAGACGCCGCGAGGCCGCCCTTCGGGCGACGACGGGAGTGTGACGACAGGCCCTAGCGGGCGCCCGCCGAGGCGTGGGCCGGCGGAGCGGAGGCGGCCGCCGCCGATGTGGCGTGCACGGCGTCGAGCTGGGTCTCCATGTCGTCGAGCGCGCTGCGCACCGCCGCGATCCGCAGGAGGAGCTCGTCGGCCGCGTCCGGCGGCGACTGCTCCGCCAGGAGCAGGGCCCGCTTCTCTTCCTTCTCGGCCTCGTCCTCCATCTCCCGTGCCTCCTCGAGGGCGTTGAGGACCACGCCGATCAGGACGTTGACCAGTACGAAGGACCCGAAGAGCACGTAGGAGGCGTAATAGAGAAGGCTCAGCGGGGAGATGGCCAGCCCCGCGTGGACGGCGTCCCCGAGCCCTTCGAGCGTCATCAGCAGGAACAGGGTCAGCGCGGCCCGGCCGATGGACCCGTAGTGCTGCGGGTCGTGGCCGGCGAAGCAGATCCAGCCGATCATGGCGTACACGTAGACGATCAGCGCGCCCACGAACAGGAAGCTGACGGTGCCGGGCAGGCTGCGGCCCACCGCGACCAGCAGGACCCGCAGCTGGGGCATGAACTTGGCGGTCCGCAGGACCCGGGCCAGCCGCAGCAGCCGCAGCAGCGTGGTGTTCTCCCGGAGGAAGGGGATGAAGGCCGAGGAGACGACCAGCAAGTCGAAGACGTTCCAGGGGTCTTGGAAGAAAGCTTTCGGCCGGTCGGCGTGCGCACCGAGGCGGATCAGCATCTCCAGGGTGAAGGCGATCACGCAGAAACGCTCGGTCGCCGAAAGGAGGCCGCTGTACTCGGCGGAGAGGCCGCTGTACGTCTCGGCCCCCAGGAGTGCGGCGTTGAAGAGGATCACCGCGAAAACGGTGAGCGAGAACGCGGGCGCCTCGCACACGTCACGGCAAGGTGCGGCAAGCCTTCCACGCCAGGTGTCCACCGCGGTCGGGTCGGTCATCGTGCTCCCTCGTACGGGCCGCCGGCCGCCCCGGACCCGCACGCGCCGGCTGCGCCGCGACGGAAGACGAGGCAGCCGAGGCGATGTTCATGTTCCGGGTCGTGTAACGCCGTACGGGGGAATTCGAGACGCCCTGGAGCGCTACATCGCCCGATCGGGTCCGGGCCCGCCCCGCGGGGGCCGCGGGGCTGCGGGCAGGATGGGCGCATGGCGAGTCGTGATGGTGGGACCGGACAGGCGTGGGCCGCGTTGAGCGGCCCCGAGGAGTTGGTGGGGCGGGTCGGCTACCGGGGGCCGAGCGGGCTGGGGGACGGGCCGCTGCCCGTACGGGAACTCGCGCGGGCCACCGTGGGCGCGTGCGCGCTGGCGGCCGCGGAACTGGCCGCCGTACGGGCCGGGGGCGGTGCGGACGACGTGGCGCCGCTGCTGATCGACGAAGGGGCCGTGGCCACGGCCTTCGTCAGCGAGCGCCACCTGCTGGTGGACGGCAGGCCGCCCGTCACCTTCGCGCCGCTGTCGGGCTTCTGGCGGGCCGCCGACGGCTGGGTCCGTACGCACGCCAACTATCCGCACCACGAGTCGGCGTTGGTACGCGTCCTGGGTGCCGGGACCCGGGAGGGCGTGGCCTCGGCGATCGCCCGGCGGCAGGCGGTGGACGTCCAGGAGGAGGTCTACGCGGCCGGTGGGCTGGCGGTGTCCGTGAGGACGGAGGGGTACGGCGCGCCGCAGCCCCTCGTGGAGCGGACCGGCTCCGGCGCGCGCGGGCGGCCCCTCGGAGAGGTCGCCGAGGGCGCCGGGCCGCCGATGGCGGGGGTGCGGGTGCTCGACCTGACCCGGGTCATCGCGGGGCCGGTGGCCACCCGGACCCTCGGAGCGCTCGGAGCGGACGTCCTGCGGATCGATTCCCCGGGACTCCCGGAGTCGGACGACGCGTACGCGGACACCGGATTCGGGAAGCGCTCCGCCCTGCTCGACCTGGGCGAGGCGGGGGACCGGGCGGTGTTCGACGGGCTGCTGGCCGGCGCCGACGTGGTGGTGACGGGATACCGGCCGGGGGCACTGGAGCGGTACGGGCTGGGCGCGGAGGAACTGCTCGCGCGGCGGCCGGGGCTGGTGGTGGCCGAGCTGTGCGCGTGGGGTCGGCGGGGCACGTGGGCGGGCCGCAGGGGCTTCGACTCGCTCGTGCAGGCCGGGTACGGGATCTCCGCGGCCTGCGGTGACGGGCACGGCCCCGGGGTGCTGCCTGCGCAGGCACTGGACCACGGCACGGGGTACCTGGCGGCCGCCGGGGTGCTACGGGCCCTCGCGGAGGGCGGTGGGCAGGCCCTGCGGTTCTCCCTGGCGGGCACGGCTTCGTGGCTGGTCCGCGAGGTCCAGGGGGCCGGCGCCGCGGTACCGGGATACGCCCCGGAACCGTGGCTGCGCGAGACCGCGTCGGGATACGGGCCGCTGCGGTACGCGGCCTCGCCGCTCGGTGGCCGCGGGTGGGAGCGGGGCCCCTCCCGCTGGGGGACGGACCGGGCCGCCTGGCTCTGAGCCGCGGGCCGGACACGCGCACCAGGGTGGTGCCCCGGCCGGGGTGTCGGCCGGGGCACCGCGGGGAGGTGCCGGCCGCCTCCGGGGTCTGGAGGCGGCCGGCACCGAATGGAACGGGTGAGGAGACTGGTCGGGGTGAGGGGCGGGGTCAGGTGCTCACGCCATCCGGAACCGGACTAGAAGTAGACGTTCCAGGTGACGCTGACCGAGGACGACTTGCCCGCCGCGTCGGTCACGGTCAGGGTGCTGCCGCCGAAGCCCCAGGTGGTGGGAGAGCCGGTGATGACACCCGTGGCGGCGTTGATGCTCAGGCCGGCCGGCAGGCCCGTGGCCTTGAAGGCGTACGGCTTGGTGCCCCCGGTGGCCTGGAGGCCGAGGGTGACGGGCTTGCCGATGTAGACGGTCTGGTTGCCCGGGTTGGTCAGGACCGGGCTGGTGCCCGTGACGGTGCTGACGGTCCAGGAGAAGGTCGCGGAGGCGGCCTTGCCCGCGTTGTCGGTGGCGGTGACGGTCACGTTGGAGGTCCCGGCCGTGGTGGCGGTGCCCGTGATGGTGCCGGTCGAGGAGCCGATGCTCAGGCCGGCGGGCAGCCCCGTCGCGGACCAGGCGTAGGGCGCGGTGCCACCGGTGGCCTTGACCGTCAGGTTGGCCGCGGCGCCGACGGCGGAGCTCTGGCTGCCGGGGTTGGTCACGGACAGGGCCGTACCCGCGGTGGTGATCGTCCAGGAGAAGGAGGCGGAGCCGGTCTTGCCCGCGTTGTCGGTGGCGGTGACGGTCACGTTGGAGGTCCCGGCCGTGGTGGGGGTGCCCGTGATGGTGCCGGTCGAGGAGGCGATGGCCAGCCCGGCGGGCAGGCCCGTCGCGGACCAGGTGTAGGGGGCGGTGCCGCCCTCGGCCGAGTTCTTCAGCTCGGCTATCCGGGCGCCGATGACGCCGTTCTGGGCCGAGACCGCGGCGACGGTGACGTTGCCGGGCTGCGGGGTGGTCACGACCAGGGCCAGGTTGAACCTGGCGAGGGCCTCGACCACGGGCTGGAAGATGGTGAACTTCTCACCGCTGCCCGAGGTGCAGGTCGCACTGCCGCCGCCGGAGTGCAGGCCGACGGCCTTGCCGCCGGTCGCGGTGACGTACGCGCCGCCCGAATCGCCGCCCGCGGAACAGGCGTTGGAGTACGACAGTCCGTCGATGACCACGTTGCCGTAGTCCACGCTCTGGTTGACCTTGGTGACCTCGCCGCACCTCATGCCCGTGGTCTGCCCGGAGCGGCAGATCGCGGTGCCGACCACGGCGTCGGCCGAGCCCGTGACGGCCACGGCGGTGTGGGTAGAGTCGCCCGCGACGTACGGGGAGAGGTTCCAACCCGACTGGTCCACGTCGACGACGCCCATGTCGCCTTCCCGGGCGTTGACGCTGCTCTGCCCGTCCTTGTTGGACGTACCCACACGGGTCCCGTCCTTGCCGTAGGCAGGCTGGTTGACGTCGTTGGTGCAGTGACCGGCCGTCAGGAAGGTCTTGGTGCCCCCGGTGACCCGGGTGGCGGCGAAGCCGATGGAGCACGGGCTCTCGCTGCCCGGCACCCACTTCTCGCCGCCGGTCACGTCGGCCTGTTGGCGCGGGCCGTCGGAGGTCTCCGTGACGTGGACGATGCCGCCGAGCGCGGCGAGGCGGGCCACGAAGGCGTCCGTGGAGGCGTTGCGCGCCGTCCGGTCCACCGTGACGTCGATCCGGTTGTTCCGGACGTCGGGACCCCACGACACCACTCCCGGGATCCCGGACCCGATGTCACGCGTCACGGTCCGGGCGGTGGCGGCCAGTTCGGCCTGGCTGTACCGGGCCTGCCGGGCCACCGCGCCCGCGTCCCGCACCAGCGCCGCGTCCGCCGCGTTGGAGACGGCTGCGTTCAGCCGGCCCGTGGAGGAGTCGAACCACATGCCCGCCACCCGGTCGCCGACCCGGCCCCGGATGAGGGTGGCCGCCTTGCCGGCCGCCGCCTCGTCGGCGATCCGGTCGCGGGCCTCTCCGGCGGAGAGGCGGAGATCGCGCTGCATGGCCTCGAGGACCTGCGGGGACACGGACGGTTCGGGCTGCGCGGCCGCGGTGGCGTGTGCGGGCAGGACGCCCAGGCCGCCGAGCGTGACCACGGCGGTGACGGAGGCGGCCGTAACGGAGGCCCACTTGGACCTGTTCGACAGATTTCGCACGGAAATCCCTTCATGGGGGGCGGACCGGAGGGGTAGGCCGGTACGGATGCGGGCCCGTGGGGGAGCACGGGACCGGTCACGTCCCCGGAGCCCGCATCTCGGGGAGCCGCGTCTGCGCACTCCGGGGTGGCCAACAGAGTGATCCCGGGCGAGTGTCGGGAGCATCGGAGGAATCCCTTGCTGCCCAACCCGCTCCAACCCGCTCTGTCCCGGCCCGCGTTGCCCTCCCGCGCCGACCGGCCGGCGTTCACGCGCGCGGCGCGGGCGGCGGCACGCGCCGGCGCGCGTACGGCGTGCCGGGCCCGTCGCGCCGGGCCCGGCACGCTGACGGCGAGCCGCCCGGACCACGCCCCCGCTCCTCCCGTGGAGGGCAGTGGTGCTCCGGGTCTGCCACCCCGTACCCGGAGCGCGGACGGCCCGCCGTCGCACCACCATCGCGGGGAGCGGCATCCGTTGGCATCAGGGGAAACCCTTGATCCCCCGGCCCGGCGGAACCCGGCGTTGTCACGGGAACCGACGCCGCCTACGGTGCCTCCTCGTGACGGCAGACAGCTCCTTCGGCAACCGCGCCGACCCCTGCAACCTCCCCAACCCCAACCCCAACCCCGCGCCGCCCGCAGGAGCCCGGCGCGCGGTCCCGGGCGCGGCGGCCCGTGCGGCCGGAGTGCTGGAGCGCGACGGGCGGGTGGCGCTCGCCGGCCCCTGGGGCGCGGGCAAGACGACCGTCCTGGAGGACGTGCTGCGCACCCTGCCCTCAGGCTCAGGCTCAGGCTCAGGCTCCGGGCGGACGGTGCTGCGCGTCACGACGGTCGAAGAGGACCGCGAGCACGTCTTCGGCGCGCTGGCCCAGATGCTGTCCCACTGCGGCGCGGACCAGCTCGCGGCGCTCTCCGGCAGACAGAACGAGGTGATCGACCGGATCCTGCACCGGGGCGCCGACGAACCGCTCGCCGCCTCCGAGCAGTTGCCCGCCCGCCTCGCGGTGACGGCGCTGCTCGCGCGGGGGAGCTGGATCCTGGCCGTGGACGGGGCCCAATGGCTCGACCCGGCCAGCGCCGACGTCCTCGGCTACGCCCTGCGCACCCTTGCCGCGCCCGGTCTCACCGCGATCGTCACGGAACGCGTCCACGGCCGGGCGCAGTGCGCCGCCCGGCTGCTCGGCGGCCACCCCGCCCAGGTCGACGTGGACCCGCTCGACGCGGAGGAGACGGCCACCCTGCTCGACGCGCACGGCCTGCCCACCCGCTGGGCGGGCCCGCTGCAGAGCCACTGCGGCGGTCACCCCCTGCTGACCTCCGTGTCCTGTACGGCACTTGCACGGCTGCCCGCGTCGCAGCGCCACCGGCCCGCCATGGCCGAGCAGACGGTCGACGCGGCCGGAGCCTGGCTGCACGCCACGCTCGGCGAACCGGCCCGGCACACCCTGATGCTCGCCGCCCTGACGAGCCGGCCCTCGCTGCCGCTGCTCCTGAGGGCGGGCCGGTCCGACGCCGAGGAACACCTGGCCCAGGCCCAGGCCGCCGGGGTACTGAGGGTGGACCCGGCGAGCGCCGTGCACTTCGCGGCGGCGGCCCTGGCCCGGGCCGCCGCCCGTTCCGGGGCCAGGCCCCTGCGGGCGGCGGCCCACCTGACGCTCGCGCGGGCCGTCGGAGACCCCGTGCACGAGGTGCGCCACCGGGCCCTGGCCGCGGACCTGCCCGACCAGGGGCTGGCCGAGGACACCGAGAGTGCGGCGGCCACCGCCCGCGAGGCCGGCGAGCGGGCCCTGGCCGCCGAGCTGTTCCTGCTCGCCGCCGAGATCACCCCGCCGGCCCGGTCCGCCGTACGCATCCGCAGGCTCTCGTACGCGGCCCAGGAGGCGGCCTGCGCCGGCTCCGTCGACATCGCCCGGCAGGCGGCCGACGCCCTGACCGCGAGCAGGGCCGAACCCACCGACCAGGTCACCGCCCTGCTGGCCGTCGTCGACGCCCACGGCCAGGCCATCTCCGATCTGGAGCCGCTGCTCGCCCGGTGCCGGGAACTGGCGGCCGGCCACCCCGACCTCCTCGCCGCCGTGGAGCTCCGCGCGGCCATCGCCGCCAACGTCGCGCACGCGGCCCCCGAGCGGGCCCTGCGCGCGGCAGGCCGGGCCGCCGAACTCGCCGCCGCCGGCGGCCACCGCCCCCTGCAGGCGGCCGCCCTGACCATGCGCGCCCGGATGGAACGCGTCCTCGGCACCGCCGACGCGCCGGGCACCCTCGCCGAGGCGCTCGCCCTGGGGATCCCGGCCCAGCACTCCGGCATCCGCAACAGCGCCCAGTACCTCGCCGCCCGGCACGCCGTCTTCGACGACCGGCTGGCCGAGGCGCGCGGGCGGCTCGTGGAACTGCTCGCGCTCGCCGAGCACGAGGGCGACGCCGAGGACCTGGTCGACATCTGGCGCAGCCTCGCCGAGGTCGACACCCGCCTCGGCGCCTGCGCCACCGCGCTCGCGTGGGCCGATCAGGCCGTACGGCTGTCCACCGGGGCGGGACTGTCCATGGGCCCCGCCTGGTACACCGCGGCGCTGACCCAGAGCGCCGCCGGATCCTTCGCGGCCGCCCTGCGCACCGCGTCCTGCGGGGCCCGCGCCTCACAGGAGGAGGGCGACGGGCTGTACGTGTCGCGCAACCTCTGGGTCATGGGCGCGGTCCAGCTGCACACCGGGGACGTGGCCGACGCCGTGGCTTCCCTCACGGCCGTCGCCGAGGCCGAGCGGCACGTCCCCTCGGCCGACCCCGGCATGTTCCGCTGGCAGCCGGACGCGGTGGAGGCCTTCACCTGCTCGGGCCGGCTCGACCTGGCCCGCGACCTGCTGGAGCGGGCACGCCCGGTCGCGGGCCCGGCCGGAGCCGACTCGGGACCGGGGGCGGCACTGGACCGCGCGCACGGGATCCTGCTGGCCCGCGGGGGCGCCGCGGAGGAGGCGAGCGGCCTGCTCCACCGGACGGCGGCCGCCTTCGAACGGCTGGGGCTGCCCCTGGAGCAGGCCCGTACGCTCCTCTCCCTGGGCCGGGTCGAACGGGCCCGCAGACGCCAGGCGGCCGCCCGGGCGGCTTGGGAGGCGGCCCGGGCCGTCTTCGACGACACCGGCGCCCGTCCCTGGCAGGAACTCACCCGGGAGCTGCTCGACCGGGCGGGCGGATCGGGCCCGGCCCCGGGTCCGGCACCGGGCGCGGGCAGGCTGACGGAGTCCGAGTCGCGCCTGGCGGACCTCATCTGCCAGGGGGCCACCAACCAGCAGGCGGCCCAGCACATGTTCATCTCGGTCAAGACCGTCGAGGGCATGCTGAGCCGCGTCTACCGCAAGCTCGGCGTCCGCTCGCGCACCCAGCTCGCGGCGGCCCGCGCCGCCGCGGCCCCGGGCCGGGACGCACGGACGCCCCCCGAGTGACCTGGGGCCACTCGGGGGGCGTGCGGTGCATCCGGTCCTGCGGGGCCTGGGGGATCAGACCGCCGGCGCCGGGTAGGTCGGGTACTCGACCCCGGAGACGTACTGGACGACCCGGACGACCTGGCAGGAGTAGCCGAACTCGTTGTCGTACCAGAGGTAGAGGATCGCGTTGTCCCCGTCGACCTTGGTGGCGCCCGCGTCGACGATCGAGGCGTGACGCGAGCCGATGAAGTCGCTGGAGACCGCGTCGGGCGCCGTGGTGAAGTCGATCTGGCGCTTCAGCGGAGAGGTCAGCGACACCTCGCGGAGGTAGTCGAGCACCTCTTCACGGGTGGTCTCGCGGCCCAGGCGCAGGCTGAGGATGGCGATCGAGACGTCCGGGACGGGGACGCGGATCGAGCTGCCGCTGATCGGGGCTTTGAGGTCCGGCAGCGCCTTGGCGACGGCCGAGGCGGCGCCGGTCTCCGTCATGACCATGTTGAGCGGCGCGGAGCGGCCGCGGCGGTCGGCGCTGTGGTAGTTGTCCAGCAGGTTCTGGTCGTTGGTGAACGAGTGGACGGTCTCCACGTGGCCGCGCAGAACGCCGTACTCGTCCGCCATCGCCTTCAGCGGCGGGACGATCGCGTTGGTGGTGCAGGAGGCGCAGGACAGGATCTGCTCGTCCGGCTTGATCGTGTCGTGGTTGACCCCGTGCACGATGTTCGGGACGTCGCCCTTGCCCGGAGCCGTCAGGACGACCTTGTCGATACCGGGGCGCAGGTGCTTGGAGAGCCCCTCGCGGTCGCGCCACTTTCCGGTGTTGTCGATGAGGATGGCGTCCTTGATGCCGTACGCCGTGTAATCGACCTCGGACGGGTCGTTGGCGTAGATCACCTTGATCTCGTTGCCGTTGGCGATGATCGTGCTGGTCGCCTCGTCCACGGTGATCGTGCCCTGGAACTGGCCGTGGATCGAGTCGCGGCGCAGCAGCGAGGCGCGCTTGACGAGGTCCGCCTCACCGCCGCCGCGGACGACGATGGCACGCAGGCGCAGGCCGTTGCCGGAACCGGTCTTCTCGATGAGCAGGCGGGCGACGAGGCGGCCGATGCGGCCGAAGCCGTAGAGGACCACGTCGCGGCCCTCGCCGCGCTCGATCTTGTTGGCACCCGTGGCGCCGGAGACGGCGCCGGCGGTGAACTCCTCCACCGACAGACCACGGTCGTCCGTCGCGTACGCCGCGGCGAGCATGCCGAGGTCGATCTGCGAGGGACCGAGGTCGAGGGTGGTGAGCGCCTGGAGGAACGGCAGGGTCTCGGTGACCGAGAGCTCTTCGCCGTCGATCTGGCGCGCGAAACGGTGGGTCTTGAGAATGCTCACCACGGACTTGTTCACCAAGGAGCGGCTGTGCAGCAGGATCGTGACGTCCCGCTCCCGGTGCAGCTTGCCGATGATCGGGATCATCGACTCCGCGATCTTCTCGCGGTTCTTCCAGTTGGTGAACGAGTCGTCATTGACAGTCACAGAATTATCTTTCGAGCTAGGCGGCGCTCATATGCTAACCCGCGCGCGGATCGCTCCTTCAGGTACCCCCTGAGCAGCCGGTCAGCCCTCGGTGCGCTGGGTCACCGGAGCGTTGCTCTCGTCGCCCAGGAACTCGTACCAGCGGCGCTGGAGGCACAGGTAGCGGGTGTCCGCCTCGGCGAGCGCGAGGAAGGAATCGACCGTGTCGGCCAGCCGCTCGCGCAAGCCCGGATCGGTCAGCTCGCCGTCCTCGCCGAAGGCCGAGTGCGCCATGGCGAGGCTGAACATGTCGGGGTACACGCGGGCCCCGAGGTGTTCGAGCGGGACCCGCAGCGCCCAGAGTCCGCGGTTCCCGCCGACCATCGACGGGGAGGCGGACACCAGCAGGGTCTGCTTGTCCTTGAAGGGCTGCGGCCGGAACCGGGACACCCAGTCGACGGCGTTCTTCACGACGCCGGGTACCGAGGCGTTGTACTCGGGCGAGGCGATCACCAGGGCCTGCGCCGCGAGCAGCCGCTCGCGCAGGGCGGCCGACCCGGAGGGCTGCCCGTCCGTCTGCTCGGCGTCGCCGTCGTAGGTGGGCATCACGAAGTCCCCGATCCGGGCGAGGTCCGCGACGGCGCCCGACCGCTCGACCTGACCGGCGACGAGCGCGGCCAGCCGGGCGTTCACGGAGCCCTCGCGGGAGGACCCCGCGAGGACGAGGACCCGTAGCGGGTCGGCTCCGGTGGTGACGTTCAGGGGATCCGGGGCGGCCGGGTCCGTCGGGAACTTCGGGCTCTGGGGCTGGTGCGCATCGGTCACGTGCGGGACCGTACGGGACCCCGCGGTGCTCCCCGCGGCGCGGCGCACGGGCTGTCACCCGGACGGGGTCAGCCCGCGCCCCAGCCGCCGTCCAGGGGGAGCGAGGAGCCCGTCACGTATCCGGTGTGCGGACCGCACAGCCACAGGGCGGCCGCCGCGACCTCCTCGGGCTCGATGAGCCGCTTGATCGGCGACCGGGTCAGCAGCACCTCGCGGAGCACGTCCCCGGCGTCGATGCCGTGGGCGGCGGCCTGGTCCAGGATCTGCCCCTCGACCAGGGGGGTGCGGACGTAGCCGGGGCTGATGCAGTTGCTGGTCACCCCGTACGGGGCGCCCTCGATCGCGGTGACCTTGCTCAGCCCCTCCAGAGCGTGCTTGGCCGCCACGTAGGCCGATTTGTACGCGCTGGCGCGCAGCCCGTGCACGCTGGAGATGTTGACCACCCGGCCCCAGCCGGCGGCGTACATGTGCGGCAGCACGTGACGCAGCAGGAGGAAGGGCGCGGTGACCATCACCCGCTGGATCAGGGCGAAGCGCTCGGGCGGGAACTCGGTGATCGGGGCGACGTGCTGGAGCCCGGCGCTGTTGACCAGGATGTCGACGGCGGCGGGCAGTTCCCCGACGGCGGCGGGATCGGTCAGGTCGACGACGTGGGCGTGCCCGCCGATCAGGCCGGCGACGGCCTCGGCCGCCGCCGCGTCGACGTCGGCGACGTGCACCACGGCCCCGGCCCCGGCCAGGGCCACCGCGCAGGCCCGGCCGATGCCGCTGCCGCCGCCCGTCACCAGGGCGACTCGCCCCGGGAGACCGGTGGGGGAAGGAGGTTCGCTCGTCATGGCCCGAAGCCTAGGGAGGGGCGCTTGCGCCGCCCACGGTCCTGACCCCCATACTCGGAGCCGCCCGTGTGGAGGCGATCACCATGGAGGCGGACGCGGAACCGGCGGAGCCGGGCGTGCGTCAGAGCCGTGCCGATCAGGCACCGGAGAACGAGGGGGAGACCGACGATGCGTCGAGTCAGCGAAGGATTCCTGCGGGTGATGAAGGCGAAGGCGGCCGTCACCGCTGCCGTGAGCGTGGGCGCCGCCGCCGTGCTGCTCACCGGCTGCGGGAAGGCCGACGTGGCCGACCGGGCAGATCCCGTGGCGGCTCCCGCCCCGCCCGCGGCCGCCGCACCGTGCCCGGTGATCGACCCCACCGCGTCACAGTCGCCGCCGATGCTGATCGACGGCACCCCGGTCAACACCCCCGAGGCCGAGCAGCTCTCGCAGGCCATCGGAGAGCTGGGCTACGGCGACTTCGCCGACGTCTACTCCACCCAGATCGTGGACCACCCGTCGGGCCGGGTAGCCCTCTGCGTGACCGACATCGCCCGCGGCCGGCTCCTCGTGGCGGCGGCGCACGCGGCCGATCCGGAAGCGGATCCGGCCCTGGCCGACCTGTACCTGAGCAAGTACCCGCACCGGACCCTCCAGGCAGCCGGGGACAAGCTGATCGATCTGGAGGCCGGCTTCCCGATCTACAGCGTCTCCGGGAGCAACGGCGCGGCGGTCGAGGTCACCTCCACGAAGGAGGGCGCCGCTTCGGCGGAGTTCAAGGCGAAGCTGGAGAAGCTCACCGGGGGCATCCCCGTCACGGTCACGAAGGGCGAGCAGCCCACGACCCTGGAGGGCTCGATGACCGCCGCCCCCTGACCGCCACCCTCTGACCGCCGCCCCCTGACCGCCGCCCCCTGACCGCCGCCCCCTGACCGGTTGCCGGCCCGACCGGCAAGACGCCCCCGGGCCGGTCGGCTCAGCTGTGCACCATCCCGGTCAGGGCCTCGGACAGCGCCCCCGCGTAGGGATGGGGACGGCGGCGGCGCGCGGACAGCACCCCGATGTGCCGTGCGGGGGACGGGGGTTCGACCGGTACGACGGTCGCGCGGGCGGTGTCCGGGTCGCGATCCCCACCCTGCTCTCCGTCCCTGCCCCCGTCTCCGTGTCCGTCCCCGCCCTCGGCCGCAACCCCGTCCCCCGGCGGCAGCGCGACCCGGGGGATCAGCGCGACGCCGACCCCCGCCTGGACGAGGGAGCGCGCGAAGAAGTAGTCCGTGGTGGAAGCCGCCACCCGGAGGTCGAAACCGGCCCGCTCCGCGTACCGGCGCAGGTACGCCCCGGTCTTGAGGCAGCCCAGTACCCAGCGGTCGGAGGCGAGCTCGGCCGGAGCGATGGATGCGCGCCCGGCGAACCGGTGCCCCGGGGGCAGGACCAGCGCCAGCGGGTCCTCCGTCAGCGGCAGCCAGTCGAGCGCCGCCCCGGGAGGCAGCGGAAGCGGTCCGTCGAAGTGGTAGGTCAGCGCCAGATCGGCGGCGCCCGAGCGGACCATGGGCACCGCCTCCTCCGGCTCGGCTTCCAGGACCGTCAGCTCCACCTCCGGATGCGCGGAGACGAACCCGGCGAGCGCGCCCGGCAGCAGCCTCCGGCCCCCGCTCACGAAGGTGGCGACCGTCAGCCGCGGCCGCTCGGCGGTGACCCGGTCGATCTCGTGGCGCACCCGGTCGAGCTCTGCCGACACCGCCTCCGCCGCCTCCACCAGCAGCCGGCCCGGCTCCGTGAGCGTGATCCCGCGGGTGCTGCGCACGGCGACGGGGTGACCGAGGCCGCGCTCCAGCGCCGCGATGTGCTGGGAGACGGCCGAGGGCGTCAGGAGCAGCGCCCCGGCGGCCTTGTTGAAGCTTCCGTGCTCGGCCACGGCGCGCAGGATGCGCAGCCGCTGCACATCGATCATCAGTTTCCCTTACGACGAGATCAGCATTCCGGTAGTTCCGCTGGGGACGGTACAACGGCAGAGTCCCGGACATGAAGAAGATCCTCGTCATCGGTGGAAGCCGCTATTTCGGAAAGCACCTGGTCACCCTGGAGCGGGACGCAGGGAACGAGGTGACCGTCCTCAACCGGGGCTCCACCGCCCCGCCCCGGGGCGTCGGCCACCTGGTCGCCGACCGGGAGGACGAAGCGGGGCTCCGGGCGGCGCTGGGGGAGCGCACCTTCGACGTGGTCTTCGACCAGGTCTGCTATACGCCCGGGCAGGCGGAGACCGCCCGCCGCGTCTTCGCCGGGCGCACCGGGCGGTACGTGATGACCTCGACGATGGAGGTCCACGACCCCGCGCCGCCCACCCCCGGGGCGCGGGCCTACGCCGAGGGCAAGCGGCGGGCCGAGGACGTGCTGGGGGCGGAGCCCGCCTTCGGCCTCGTGGCGGTGCGCGCCGCGCACGTACTCGGCGGCGGCCGGGCGGAGTTCACCGGCCGCCTCGCGCACTACGTGGAGCGGGTCCGCGCCGGGATCCCGGTGGTCGTGCACAAAGCCCCGTACCCCACCTCCTTCGTCCACCACCATGAGATCGCCCGTTTCCTCCGCTGGGCGGGGGAGCGGGACTTCACGGGGCCGGTGAACGCCGCCTCGCACGGAGAGCTCGACGTGCTCGGGCTGTCCGGGGCCGTGGCCGAGCGGGTCGGGCGGGCGCCGCGCCTGCGGACCGTAGCGGCCGGGTCCGAGGCCTCACCGTTCTCCTTCGACCGGGCCTACGCGATGGACAACGGCCGGGCCGCCGCCCTCGGCTTCCGCTTCCGGCGGCTCGAGGACTGGCTCCCGGAGGCCATCGGGGAGACGGCCGAGGTGATCGGGCGATGAGCACCGGGAGGGACCGGCTCCGGGTGGAACAGCCGGAGCGCAGCGGCACGGAAACCCGTACAACCCTCCTGGCCCGGCAGGGGTCTTAGAGGCGAATGTTCGATCGAATCTCCAGGGGGAAACGGACGTGCGACGCCACACCCGTCACGCCATCGCGGTCCTCGCGACGGTCACCACACTTGCCGGAGGCCTGCTGGTCTCCACCGGCGCGCAGGCGGAGGCGGCCGCCACCGCCGGGCCCGCGGCAACCCGGTACGCCGACGACTTCAACGGCGACGGCTACCACGACCTGGCGATCGCCGACCCGGGCGCCTCCGTGAACGTCAAGGGCGCGGACGGCGCCACCACATCGGTGGGCAACGCGGGCTACGTGACCGTCTCCTACGGCGGCAAGTACGGCGCCCAGAAGACCGGCCTGAAGGTCATCACCCAGAACAGCCCCGGAATGCCGGGCGACCCGAAGAAGGACCAGCGCTTCGGTGAGGTCCTCACCACCGGCGACTTCAACGCCGACGGTTACGCGGATCTCGTCGTGGGCACCCGGGACAACTACGACCGGGGCACGCGGCCCGGCCACGTCACCCTGATCTGGGGCAGTGCCACGGGGCTGAAGGACGCCATCTCACTGGCCGACCCGCTGAAGAGGATCGGCTTCGGCGTCGTCCTGAAGGCCGGTGACTTCACCGGTGACGGGAAGACCGACCTCCTCGTCGGCTACTCCACCACGCTCGAACTGTTCCGGGGGCCCTTCACGGCGGACGGATCGCCCGTCTCGACCCACCGGCTGGACCTCGGCCGCCAGTACCCCGTCTTCCTGCCGGGAGAGGCGCAGAACCGGATCGCGGTGGGCCGGATCAACAAGGGTGCCATCGACGACCTCGTCGTCCTCGGCGAGAGGCAGGACCCGAGCGCACCGATCCGGGGCCGCGTGCTCTTCGGCGGGACGTCCGGACTGCGCCTCACCCCGGTCACCATTCGCGGCGGAGGCAGCGTCGCCATCGGCGACTTCGACAGGGACGGCTACGGCGACATCGCCGTGGGTGACTCGGAGAGCCAGATCGATACCATTCGCGCGGCGGGTCTGGTCCGGGTCAGCTTCGGTTCCGCCACGGGTGTGAACGAATCCCGCGGCTACCAGACGTTCACCGAGGACACCTCCGGCATCCCGGGCGGTGTGGGCACGGGCGACCGCTTCGGCCAGTCACTGGCCGCGGCCGACCTCAACCTGGACGGATACGCCGAGTTGATCGTCGGCGCCCCGGGCGAACGGAAGGGCGAGGTCACCGGCGGCGGCCTCTACGTGCTGAAGGGCACGCCCAAGGGCGTCACCGGCACCGGCGCCGCCTGGTACGCCCACAACGCGCCAGGCCTGCCCGCCCCCGCCGGCACGTACCGCATCCCCTCGCTGCTCAAGGCCACCGACCTCAACAACGACAAGCAGCCGGAGATCACCTTCGCGGTCGCGGCGACCGTTCCGCAGGTCTGGTCCGTCGGCACGAAGGACGGCAAGGTCGCCGGCACTTCGCCCACCCGCGTCGTCAACCCGCCGGTCGACCCCCAGGTGGCCACCGGCACCGAGTTCGGCGCACTGGCCCGCTGACGGCCCCCGACCGCTGAACCAAGCCCCCGGGTCGCGCGCGCCACTGCGCCGCGCCGCCGGCCCGGGGGCAGGGGCACGACGACCCGCGGCGCAGCGCGAAAGAGACGGCCTAGCGGTCCCCGGCCCGGCGCTCCAACGGAGTTGCTACTGCCGAGTTGTTCACACTGAAGGTGACGCTTCCCGCCCGGTAGCGGTCGTCGGACCACTCGATGGGGCGGCCCGTGCGGGTCGCGGAGACGTGCCGCTGGCGCAAAAGCGGGCTGCCGCGGCGGATTTCCAGCAGCCTGGCGTCCTCGCTGCCGGCCGGAAGCGCGTCGATGAGGTGCTCGCCGTAGTGGGCGACGATGCCGGAGCCGTTCGCCAGCCCGTCCATGACGGAGCGGCAGTCCTCGGGCATCGCCTCGACCGCCGCCGCGACCCAGTCGGCGTACGCCGTCCGTTCGACCATCGTCGGCTCCCCGTCGAGCAGCCGGAGCCGCAGTACGGCGAGAACCTCCGTGCCGGCCGGCAGGGCCAGCCGGTCCGCCTCCTCGGCGGTGGCCGGGCGCCGGGTGCGCGACAGGAAGCGGCTCGCGGCCTGGTGGCCGACCCCTTCGGCCCACTGGGCGAAGCTGTTGAGCTCACCGAAGCTGTGCTTGCGCTCGTGGCGCAGGACGATCCTGCGTGCCCCCTGCCGGGAACCGATCAGCCCCTCGGCGGCGAGCGTCGCCACGGCCTGGCGGACGGTCCCGCGGGAGGCCGACCAGAGCGCCGCCAGATCGCTCTCCGAGGGCAGTTGGGCACCCACCGGGTACTGCCCGGAGAGGATCGACCGGCGCAGTGCCTCGGCGATCTCCAGATACCGCACCGTAGCCATGCTGTCCTGTTCCCCCTCGCGTCGATGTGTGTGCGGGCCCTGCCGCCGGGAGTGCGTCGCCCGCCCGCAAGCCTAGGCCGCGCTCCCTCTGAAGATCATCTTGAGGGCTGTCCGTCACGGCTGTATCCGGCCGTTCTGCGGTCTTCGTCGAGACGTGCACCGGGGGACAGCCGCCGTTCACCGTCCGTACAGCGACCCAGGGCGAACTGGAGCCAACTTGTTCAGACAAGTGAATCCCCCTCCACGCGTTCTTCATGCGTTTTCGTCTCCGGGAGAGACCGTGCTCAGTTCCTCCGCCCGTCGCGGTGCGGCCGTCCTGCTCAGTGCCGCCGTGCTCACCACGCTCAGCGCGTGCGGCGCCGCACCCGACAAGACCGCCGGCTCCGCCGGTGGCGACGGCAAGAACAAGACCCAGCCCGCCGCCGCCACCTCGGTCGCCGACTTCGGCGGCCTGGAGGGCCTCGTCGCGGCCGCCGAGAAGGAGGGCGAGCTCAACGTCATCGCGCTGCCCGCCGACTGGGCGAACTACGGCGAGATCCAGAAGGCGTTCGCGGCCAAGTACCCCAAGGTCAAGATCAACGCCGAGAACCCGGACGCCTCCAGCGCCGACGAGATCGCCGCCGTCAAGTCCCGCAAGGGCCAGACCCGCGCCCCCGACGTCCTGGACCTCGGCATCGCCTTCGCCCGCAGCGGCGCCGCCGAGAACCTCTTCGCCCCGTACAAGGTCACCGCCTGGGACCAGATCCCCGCCGCCCAGAAGGACGCGGACGCCCGCTGGTACAACGACTACGGCGGCTACGTCTCCATCGGCTGCGACGCCGCCCGCATCCCGAACTGCCCGCAGTCCTTCGCCGACCTGGCCAAGCCCGAGTACAAGGGCAAGGTCGCCCTCAACGGCAACCCGACCAAGTCCGGCTCCGCCTTCGGCGGCGTCTACGCGGCGGCCCTCGCCAACAAGGGCTCCTTCGCCGACATCCAGCCCGGCATCGATTTCTTCGGCCGGCTGAAGAAGAGCGGCAACTTCATCCCGGTCGAGTCCACCCCGGCCACCGTCGAGAAGGGCGAGACCCCCATCTCGATCGACTGGGACTACCTGAACGCCGGCTACGCCGAGCAGTTCAAGGGCAAGGGCGTCGACTGGAAGGTGGCCATCCCCACCGACGGCGTCTACGCCCAGTACTACTCGCAGGCCATCAACAAGGACGCCCCCCACCCGGCTGCTTCCCGCCTCTGGATGGAGTTCCTGTACAGCACCGAGGGCCAGAACCTGTGGCTGAAGGGCTTCGCCCGCCCCGTGCTGCTGCCCGCCATGACCCAGGCCGGCACCGTCGACAAGGAAGCCGTCACCAAGCTCCCGCAGGTCCAGGGCACCCCGACCTTCCCGGCCTCCACGGAGCTGGACAAGGCCAAGGCCGCCCTCGCCGAGAAGTGGGACAAGGCCCTCAGCTGATGTCCGCCCCCACCACCCTCCCCCACTCGACGGGGACCGCCGGCGGCAGCACCACCCGCCGCCGGCGGCGCGGCCCGCGCACCTGGCTCGCCGCCCTCCCGCTCCTCGCCTTCACCGGACTGTGCTTCGGCGTCCCGCTGGGCGCCATCGCCTTCGGCGCGGTCACCCGTACGGACCCGGCGAGCGGCGCCACCGAAGCGACCGGCGAGCACCTGGCCCGGTCCCTCCAGGGCCCCTACCTCGGCTCGCTCATCGGCAGCGTCCAGCTCTCCGGCCTCACCGCACTCGTGGCCGGCGTGCTCGGCGTCCTCATCGCGCAGGCCGTCGTCACCTCCCCCTCCCGCGCCCTGCGCGGGGCGACGCTGACCGCCTCCGGCGTCCTCGCCAACTTCGGCGGGGTCCCGCTCGCCTTCGCGTTCATCGCCACCGTCGGGATCTCCGGGGTCGTCACCCAGCTCGCCGACCTGACCGGCCTCGGCTGGAACCTCTACTCCTTCACCGGCCTCACCGTGGTCTACCTCTACTTCCTGACCCCGCTCATGGTGCTGGTGACCGTCCCCGCGCTGGACGGACTGCGCCCGCAGTGGCGCGAGGCCGCCCAGAACAACGGGGCGAGCGGATGGCAGTTCTGGCGTCACGTCGGCCTGCCCGTCCTCGCGCCCTCCCTGCTCGGCGGGTTCGTGCTGCTCTTCGGCACGGCCTTCGCCGCGCACGCCACGGCCGCCGCACTCGTCGGCGGTTCCGTCCCGCTGGTCACGCTCAAGATCGCGGACGCCCTGTCCGGAAACGTGCTGACCGGCCAGGAGAACGTGGCCCTGGCCCTCGGCCTCGACATGATCGTGATCGCCGGCCTGGTCATGGCGGTCTACCTGCCCCTCCAGCGACGGAGCGCCCGATGGCTGCGATGACCCCGACGCCCGCCCCGAACGACGGGGCCGCCCCGGCGGCCACGGCCGTCGCGCACACCACGGCCGCCCCCGCCGCCGGTCCGGCCTTCGCCGCCCGGGACGGGGAACGGGACCGACGGGAACCCCCGGCCCGCACGCCGCGCCGACCGCGCCCCCGCACCCGGCCCCGGGTGTGGCGCGGAGCGGTGCTCGCGCTCGCGGGCGCGTACTTCGTCCTCCCGCTCCTCGCCTCCTTCGTGTTCACCGTGCACGTCCCCGGCCAGGGCATCAGCTTCGAGGCGTACACCCAACTGCTCTCCGCCGAAGGGTTCACCGAGAGCCTGCTGCTCTCGCTGGGCCTCGCCGCCGCGACCATCGCCGCTTCGCTGCTCCTCGCCGTGCCCGCGCTGGTCGCCGTACGCATCGGCTCGCCGCGCCTGCGCCCGGTCGTCGAGGTGATGTGCATGATGCCGCTGGTGGTGCCGCCGATCGCGCTGGTCACCGGTATCACCACGGTGCTGCGCTGGGGTCCCGAACACCTCTCGGCGACTCCGCTCTACCAGACATTCCTCGCGGTCCAGAACCCGGATTTCCCCGTCGTCCTGGTCCTCGCGTACACCGTGCTCGCCCTGCCCTTCGTCTACCGCTCCCTGGACGCGGGCCTGCGCGCCGTCGACGTCCCGACCCTGGTCGAGGCCGCCCGCAGCTGTGGCGCGAGCTGGCCGTACGTGGTCCTGCGCGTGATCCTGCCGAACCTGCGGGCCGCGCTCGCCGGAGCCGGCTTCCTCACGCTGGCCCTGGTCCTCGGCGAGTTCACGATCGCCTCGCTGCTCGGCTTCCAGCCCTTCGCCGTGTGGATCGTGTCGATCTCCGGAGCGCACGCCCGCATGTCGGTGGCCGTCTCCGTCCTCAGCCTCCTCATCACCTGGCTGTTGCTGCTCCTCCTCTCCCGGGCCGGCACCGCCCCCGCTACCGTGTCCGCCGGGCCCGCGCGTACCTCCCGTACCTCCCGTACCTCCGGCAAGGAGTCCTGACCCGCATGTCCCTCACCCTTCCCGAGGCCAGGAAGTCCGCGGATGGCGAAGCGGCCCCCGGCGGAGCGCGCGTCGAATTCCGCGGTCTGCGCCGCGCCTTCGGCTCCACCGTCGCCCTCGACGGACTCGACCTCACCATCGAGCCCGGCGAACTCGTCGCCCTGCTCGGCCCGTCGGGCTGCGGCAAGACCACCGCGCTGCGCGTCGTCGCCGGCTTCGAACAGCCCGACTCCGGCGAAGTGCTCCTCGACGGACAGGACATCACGCGGATCCCGGCCAACCGCCGCGACGCCGGCATGGTGTTCCAGTCGTACAGCCTCTTCCCGAACCTCAACGCCCGCGACAACGTGGCCTTCGGCCTGCGCGTCCGCAAGGTCGGCGCGGCCGCGCGCCGCGAGCGCGCCGCCGAACTCCTCGACCTGGTCGGCCTGCCCGACCACGGCGACCGCTACCCGCACCAGATGTCCGGCGGCCAGCAGCAGCGCGTCGCGCTCGCCCGGGCCCTCGCCCTGCGCCCCCGCGTCCTGCTGCTCGACGAGCCGCTCTCCGCGCTCGACGCGAAGGTACGGGCCAGCCTGCGCGAGGAGATCCGCCGGCTCCAGCTCTCCCTGGGCATCACCACCGTGTTCGTCACGCACGACCAGGAGGAGGCGCTGTCCATGGCCGACCGGGTCGCCGTGCTCAACGCGGGCCGCCTGGAGCAGTGCGCCGCCCCCGCCGAACTGTACGAGCGGCCCGCGACCCCGTTCGTCGCCGAGTTCGTCGGCACCATGAACCGGCTCCCCGGCCGGCTGTCCGGCTCCGGAACGGTCGAAGTGGCGGGCTCCCGGCTGCCGGTGGACGGCCCGGTGCCCTCCACCCCGGACGTCGAGGTGCTCGTACGGCCTGAGAACATCACGGTGACGGCGGATGCGGAGGGCGCGGCCACCGTCGTATCGGCCTCGTTCTTCGGGTCGGTGACCCGGCTCCACCTGGACCTGCCCGACGGCATCCGGATCAAGGCCGACCTGCCCTCGCGCGAGGCCGGAGCCCTCGTACCGGGAGCGCGGGCGACCGTGGGCCTGGCCGAGCGCCCCGTCCTCGTCGTCGCCACCGCGGCCGCCACGGCCGCGGACACCGCCTCAGACCCGGGGGAAGCTTCATGACCGGACTCGCCGCCGTCCTCTTCGACATGGACGGCACCCTCGTCGACACCGAGGTCCTGTGGTGGCGGACCACCGCGGAGATCGCTGCAGGCCTGGGCCACGCCCTGACCGACGCGGACGCGCCCGAGGTGGTCGGCCGGGCGGTCGAGGACACCGCCGCGCACCTCGTACGGGTCGCCCGCGCGGGGGACGCCCAGGAGGTGGCGCGGGCCCTGACCGACAGCTTCTTCGGCCGCGTCGAGCAGGGCGCGCCGATGCGGCCCGGCGCGCAGCGGCTGCTGACCGCCCTGGAGGCGGAAGGCCTGCCGTTCGCACTGGTCAGCGCCTCGCCGCGGGTGGTCGTGGACTCGGTGGTGGGCGGCTCGCTCGCCCATGTCCCCTTCGCCTTCACGCTCTCCGCCGACGACACGTCCCTGACGAAGCCGCACCCGGACCCCTACCGGGCCGCCGCGGCGCGCCTCGGCGCGGAGCCGTGGAGCTGCGTGGCGGTCGAGGACTCCCCGGACGGCGCGGCCTCGGCGGAGGCGGCCGGCTGCGGAGTCCTGGTGGTTCCGTCCCTGCTGGAGGTCCCTCCGTCGCCGGTACGCACCTTCGCGTCCTCCCTCACCGAGGTCACCCCGGACATCCTGCGGGCCTGCCTGGTCGCTCCGCTGGGGGTGTGACGCGACGTGGCTAGACGGTGAGGTCGAGCAGGCTCAGGATGCCGTCCGCGTAGGCGGCCGATTCGGAGCCCGGGCACCGGGCCGCGGTGTCGCGCAGTCCTGGCAGGCCCGAGCGGATGTGCGCGGCGCACTGGCCGTACAGACCGGCCTCGTGCGAGGAACCGTCGTCCTCGGCGCCGAGGAGGCGCAGCAGCGCCCACAGCAGGGCCTCGCGCGTCGACTGCCGGGGCGGGCCGGCGAACCAGACGGCCATCAGGACCCCGCACACCGCCGGGGCGGGCGGCCGCAGGACGCCGGTGTGGAAGGCGTGGCCCTCCAGGGCGCGGAAGGCGGCCGGGTGCCCCTCGGCCGCGTCCCACAAGGTGTCTGCGAGATGACCGAGATGCCCGGCCGGGCGGCCGCAGCCGCATGCGATGGAGTTCCAGTCGTGCCGGGCGATCTCCCGGGCCACCGCGTCGGGCACCAGAGGGCTGGTGCGGGGCTGCTTCTCCGTCGTTCTCACGGGAGAAGTATGGGATCAGGCCGGTGGCCAGTAAAGAGCGGCCCGCCCGAAGGGGACCGGGAGGTCAGGCGCCGTGCCCCTGGCAGCCGCAGCCCTTCGCCGCGGCGCGCGGCAGCCCCTGCGTGAACTCGCTCTGCGAGAACACCGCCAGGACCGTCGCCGGCTCGGTGCCGTGGTTGACCAGGGTGATCTCCTTGCCGGCCGGCAGCATCGCGAAGGCGCCCGGGGCCACCGTCTTCGCACCGCACCCGCACGAGGCCTCCACCGTCCCGGTGACGCCCGTGAGCAGCAGCTCGGACGCTCCGTGCGCGTGGGCCGGGATCGTCCCGCCGGCCGGAACCTGGATCCGGACCGCCGCGAGCGCACGGAACGGACCGCCCTCGGGGTCGAGGCGCAGCGCCGGGCCGCCGGCGGCGGTGTCGGGGGTGGTGTCGATGGTCATGCCGAACATGGGTGGTTCCTCTACGCGTTGCTGCGCGGCCCGCGCCGTGCGGGCCGGGCCACGGCCACCGGTCCTTCCGGTCACGGTTCGAATTTAGACGACGTGCATCGTCTCAATACCGGGCGAAACGTCCCGACCTCCCGGGCCTTTCGCCTCGCCCCGGCCATGACAGGCTGTGTCCGTGAACGAGGCACCGCGCGACCCAGCACCCAGGACACCGCTCTACCTGAAGGTCGCCGGGGACCTGCGGACCGCCATCACGGCGGGCGAGTACGGTTCCGGCGCGCGGCTGCCCGCCGAGGATGAGCTCGCCCGCCGCTACGGCGTCTCCAGGGGTACGGTGCGCCAGGCCCTCGCCGCCCTGCGCACCGACGGGCTGATCACCTCCCGGCGCGGCACCCGCCGGGTGGTCCTCGGCGGCGGCGCGGGGGAGGCGGGGGGAGTCGCGGAGCTCCGTAGCTTCACCCGCTGGGCCCGCTCGCTCGGCCGGGAGCCCGGAGGGCGGACCGTGGCCGTGGACCGCGGCGCGGCCGACGCCGAGGAGGCGGAGCAGCTACGGATCGACGCGGGCGCCCCCGTGTACCGCGTGCTGAGGCTGCGCACCCTGTCCGGAGCGCCCGTGATGGTGGAGCGCACGACGTACCCCGAGCCGGTCGGCTCCCTGGTCGCCGGCATGCCGCCGGACACGGTCTCGTACTCCGAGCAACTCGCCCGGCACGGGGTCCGCTTCGCCGACGCCCACCACACCATCGACATCGCGGCGGCCGACGCGGACGACGCGCGGCTGCTGGGCTGCCCGGCGGGGGAGGCCCTGCTGCGCGAAAGGCGCCGCTCCACCGACCCGGCGGGGGTCCCGGTGGAGTGGTCGCAGGACCGCTACCTGCCGGGGACGGTGGCCTTCACCGTGCACACCTCCGCGGCCAGCGCGCTGGGCCGGCTGCTCAGTTCCTGATCAGGTGTTGACCAGGCCTCGACCAGGCCTTGATCAGGCGTTCTTGCTCAGCAGGGCCTCCAGCAGCGGCCGGAAGTGGTCGAAGTCCGGAGTGGCCAGCTCGGGGTCCTTGGCCTGTTCGTCCCAGCGCCGCACGGCCACCGCGTCGGCCGCCCCCGGCAGCGCCTCGAAGGCCCGCGCCTGCTCGGAGGTCATCGGGCCGCCCTGGATGCGCAGGGTGTGTACGGAGGCCTCCGAGAGCAGGCCGAAGTAGCCCGGCTCGGCCGTGCACAGGTAGCGCTTGGCGGCCACGTGCAGCCGGACCGGCTCGGTCACCTCCGGCCCGAACCACCGGGCCAGCCAGTCGGCCCCGGTGTGGCTGTGCCGGTTGTCCTGCCCGCCTTCCATCAGGTCGCGGCCGGTCACGGTTCCGTGGAAGTGCCCGATGTCGTGCAGCAGCGCGGCCGCCACCAGATGGGAGGGGGCCCCGGCGGCCTCGGCGAGGGCCCCGGCCTGGAGCATGTGTCCGGCCTGGGTGACGGCCTCGCCGAAGTACTCGGCGCTGCCCTCGCCCTCGAAGAGGCGGGCCAGCGCGTCGACGGCGCCGGGGGCCGGGGTGCTGGTGGCGTCGGTGGCGTTCACGCGGAGGCTCCTTCGCGACGCAGGACGGCAAGGGTGGAGAGCAGCCCGTCGAGATCGGCGTACGTCCCCTGGAGGTGGCGTCCGCCCGATTCGGCGAAGGCGGTGCGGGCGTGCAGCAGGCGGGTGTTGTCGAAGACCACGCAGTCGCCGGGCGCGAGCCTGAAGTCGAGGCGCAGCTCGGGACGTTCCAGCAGCTCGCCGAAGAGGCGGTAGGCCGCGTAGAACTCCTCCAGTACGGCCGGGGGCTGGTGCAGCGTGGAGATGGAGCGGTTGTTGAAGCGGACCTCGCGGATCCGCCCGAGCGGGTCCACGTCGATGAGCGGCCGGTGGGCGCGCAGTTCGCAGCGGGCGTCGGCGAAGGCGAACTCCACCGGTACGCGGGTCAGTACCGCGAAGGCCTCCGGATCCCGCTCGCGCAGCAGCGCGGCGGCCTGGAAGCCGTCGACCAGCCCGGAGTCGCCGCCCCGGGCCTCGTTGTGCAGGCAGTGCAGCAGTTGGAGGGTCGGGACGGGGTCCCGGTAGGGGTTGTCGGTGTGCGGGGTGATCAACGCGCCGGTGAAGGCGAGGTTGTTGGGGTCTGCCTCCACGCGAACCTCGAAGAGCTCCCCGTAGTTCGTCTCGCGGACGAAGCCGAAGGTGCGGGCCACGTCGAGCACCATCCGGTCCCGGCAGGGGACTTCCCGCAGAAGGGCGAAGCCCAGCCGGACCACGCCGTCGAGGACCTGCTCGCGGACCTCGCGCGACCCGATGTACGCGTCCCAGCGCGCCTCCGGGATCCGCCCGGCCAGGTCCGCCGCCGTCCACAGCTCCTTGTCCGCCTCGGTCCGCCCGTCCCCGGCCGCGCGGTAGGCCGGTCCGTCCGGGGCGTGGGAGTCGAGCCACCGGGCCGGATACACGGAGCGGTGGCCGTCGGGCCGCCACTCCACCTCCCAACCGGGCCCGCCGTCGGGGGCGGGCGCTTCGCGCACGGCGCCGACGGCCAGGCCCGCGGGCAGCTCGGTGATCTGGAGCAGCTTCTGGCCGGTACGCGGGTCACGGCACTCGGCACAGGGGCAGTTGTCGCGCAGCCAGGGCGCGGGCGGACGGGTGATCGCCGGTACGGACATCGTGGCTCCTGCCATGCTCGGGAAAGTTGTATATACAACTCTGGGGTGCCCGCAGCGTGACAGGAACAGGTGACCGGCAGGTGGCGCGCAGGTGGCCGGAACCGGATCGCGGCGCCGGCCGTCTGAGACCGGGGCGGACGGGCCCTGACAAAGACGCGCCCGCGGAGACGTGTGCCCGCGGACCGCTGATCGAGGAGCGTGGGGGAGACGGTGCGGACGGCAATGGCGCGGGCGGCAGCGGCGCGGGCGGCAGGGCTGCGGACGGTGAAGGCCCGGGCGGCAAGGCTGCGGACGGTGAAGGCCCGGGCGGCCCTGTGGATCAGGCGGAGGGCCGGACTCCTGCTGTTCGCGCTGCTCGCGACCCAGCTGGGGTCCCTCGTCAGCCCGGCCTACGCCTGCGGCTGCGGGGCGATGGTCCCCGACGGCAGCTCCCGGATCGGAGTCTCCCGGGAAGCCTCCGTGGTCCGCTGGGACGGCCGGACCGAACAGGTGGCGATGCGGTTCACGGTCGGTGGCGACGCCAAGCGGGCCGCCTGGATCATGCCGGTGCCGGGGCGGGCCACGGTGCGCCTCGGCGACGTCGCGCTCTTCCCGCAGCTGGTGGACCTGACCGGACCCGAATACCGCACCCGCGGCTACTTCTGGCCCCGGCGCGGGGACTGGCCCCTCGACTCCGGCCGGGGGGACGCGGCCGGAGCGGCGCCGCCCGGCAGCGGCGAGCCGCGGGTCGGCGTGATCGGCCGGGAGCGGCTCGGCGACTTCGACGTGGCCCGCCTGACCGCGACCGACCCGGAAGCGCTGGGCGACTGGCTGAGGTCGAACGGCTTCGAGCTCCCCGACCGGCTCTCCGCCGAGCTGAAGCCGTACGTGGACCAGCGCTGGGAGTACGTCGCCGTACGCCTCGCCCCCCGGGACCCCGGCGCCACCCTGAGCGGCACCCTGGACCCGCTCCTGATCCGCTTCGAGAGCGACCGGCTCGTCTATCCGATGCGGCTGTCGCGGCTGGCCGCCACCGCCCAGTCCCTGGGCCTGTACGTCCTGGCCGAGCACCGCATGGAACCCGTGTCCGCGATCGGCGGCAACGCACCCGAGGTGACCTTCGCCGGGCGGATCACCCCGACGGGACCGGTCGCCGAATTCGCGGGCGCGGAGCCGGTGTTCCTGACGGCGATCGACCAGAGCTTCCCGGTCCCGTCCCGGATCGACGGCGACCACGAACTGCGCGCCTCCGCCGCTGACGCCCCGTACCGCCGGGTCGACTACACCGACGAGCTGCTCACGGCCGGTGGCGTCCCGGTCTGGATCCTGACCCTCGGAGGCGCGCTGGCGGTGGCCGCCCTGGCGGCCGTCCTGACCGCGCTGCGGCTGCGCCGCGGTCGGGCGGCCGCCGTGCCGGGAAGCCCGCACGTGTGACCCGTACGGCTCCCGCCGTCAGTGGACGGGGGGCTGGGCTTCCGCCGACCGCCGCCGGGCGCGCGCACGCTCCGCGCCCCGCCCGGCCTCCCGGGCCAGCGCGGGGGCGCAGAGCCACCAGGCGACCAGCCCGGCCCCCGCGCCGGCCACTGCCCCGGCGGCCGTGTCGCTGAGCCAGTGCGCGTGCAGCCAGGTGCGGCTCCACATCATCGCCAGCGTGAAAACGGCGCCGCCGATCCACCACGCCCGGCGCCGGGCGGCCGGGACGAGGAGCACGCCGACGATGACCACCAGGAGCGCCGCACTGGCCGCGTGCCCGGAGGGGAAGGAGCCGTGGTCGACCCGGACCAGCGGATTCTCCGGGCGCGGCCGGTCCACCAGGTGCTTGAGGCCCTGTACGACGAGCATGTTTCCGGCCATGTAGACGAGGAAGAGGAACCCCGCCGAAACCCAGCGCCGCCGGACGAGGAGGAAGGCCAGGAGGGCGAGCGGGACGACGGCGCCCACCGGGCCTCCGAACCAGTTCAGCAGCGTGGCGACCACGGAGGGGAACCCCTCGTGGGGTCCGCCCATCCAGGACAGCCAGCGGTCGTCGAGTCCCTGGAAGGGCGGCCGCGTGACGTCCCTCCGCACGACGAGCGCGAGCGCGGCGGCGGAGCCGAGCAGCGCGATTCCGAGGGTGACGGTGCCGGTGCGCCTGCTGCCCCGGTCCGTCACGGACGCCGATGCGCCGGCTTCGAGGGGTGGGTCGACGGGGATCGTGGACATGGCTGTGCTGCCTCTCGCGGCGGGGAAAAGAGGGGGACGAGGGGTGACGAGGGGGCGGGGAGGGGGTGGCGCGTGCCGAGGGGTATGGCCGATTGCGGTGTGGCCACATCTCGTGCTTACACGTGTAATCAAAGAATGTAGCCATGCCCTCTGCGCACCACAAGCCCCACAGGCCCCACAGGCCCCACAGGCCGTACAAGCCGCACCAGCCGCGCGAACTCAGGAGCCCGGCCGCCCGGTTCAGTTCCGCGCGTCGGCCCCCGGCCGGATGATCGTGATTCCGGGTCCCGGCGTCGAACCCATGGCCGCCAGCGCGGCCGGCGCCCCGTCCAGCGGGATCGTGGAGGTGACCAGCAGGTCCGGCCGCAGCGCACCGGAGCGGACCAGCTCCATCATCGGAGGGTAGGCGTGCGCGGCCATCCCGTGGCTGCCGAGGATCTCCAGCTCCCACCCGATGACCCGCTCCATCGGCAGCGCCGCGGCCCCCCGCGCCGCGGGCAGCAGCCCGACCTGCACGTGCCGCCCGCGCCGGCGCAGCCCGGCCACCGACGCCGCCGCCGTGGCCGCGGATCCGAGTGCGTCCAGCGACAGGTGCGCACCGCCGCGCGTGTACTCCCGTACGGCCTCGGCCGCGTCGCCCCGCCCCGGATCCACGCAGTGCGCGGCCCCGAAGGCCCGTGCGAGCTCCCGCGCCGCCGGGGCGGTGTCCACGGCCACCACCCGGGCCCCGGCCGCCACCGCGATCATCACGGCCGAGAGCCCCACCCCGCCGCAGCCGTGTACGGCGACCCACTCTCCCGGCGCCACCCGCCCCTGCGCGACGACGGCCCGGAAGGCCGTCGCGAACCGGCAGCCCAGTCCGGCCGCGGTGTCGTACGAGAGCTCCTCGGGCACGGCCACCAGATTGACGTCGGCGTGCTCCAGCGCCACGTACTCGGCGAAGGACCCCCAGTGCGTGAATCCGGGCTGCGTCTGCCTGGCGCACACCTGGTGCTGCCCGGCGGCGCATTCGGCGCAGCTTCCGCACGCGCAGACGAAGGGCACCGTCACCCGGTCCCCGGCGCGCCAGTTGGCGACTCCCGGGCCCACCGCCTCGACCACACCGGCCAGTTCGTGGCCGGGTACGTGCGGGAGCGTGATGTCCGGATCGTGCCCCATCCACCCGTGCCAGTCACTGCGGCACAGTCCCGTCGCCTCGACCCGTACGACCACCCCGCCCACGGGTGGCACCGGATCGGCCACGTTCCGCACCGCGCCGGGCTCCCCGTACCGCTCGAACACCATCGCGCGCACGCCGACCGCCTCCACTCGCCTGATCCGTCCGACCCGGGCTCCCTTGCCGGTCCCGGGCCCGGATGCGAAGCTGCCGGGACGACCACCACACACCATCAGGGGGACCCCATGACCCGCAAGACGACCCGCAAGGCGACCCACCGGCGCGCCGCGGCCGCCGCCGTATCCGTCCTGCTCGCCGTCGCCGTCACCGCCCTCGGTGCGAGCGCGTCGGCCCACGCGGCCGCGGGCGACAAGAAGGTCGAGGTCATCAAGTAGCCCGAGCGTCGCCGGGGAGGTCTCCTTACACTGGCGGGCATGGTAAGCCGCATCAGTGAGCTGGTCATCGACTGCGCCGACCCCGAGCGCCTCGCCGCGTTCTGGAGCGAGGCCCTCGGCTACGTGGAGCTCGCCCGGGAGGACGACGGGAGCATCGAGATCGGGCCGCCCGGCACGGGCTTCGGTGGCCCGCAGCCCACCCTCGTCCTCAGCCCGAGCAGCGACCCGCGGCGGGGCAAGCTCCGCCTGCACATCGACGTCAACCCCGTCGACCGCGACCAGGACGCCGAGCTGGAGCGCCTCCTCGCCCTCGGCGCCCGCCCGGCCGACGTCGGCCAGACCGGCGCCGAGAGCTGGCACACCCTGGCCGACCCGGAGGGCAACGAGTTCTGCCTGCTGCGCACCCGCCTGAAGCCCCTCTGACCCGCGGCCCGGTGGCGCCCGTCCGTCCTAGGACGGTTTGGCGGAGGACCAGGCGGTGACGGTCACCTTGTCGTCGCAGAAGGCGAACACGCCGTCGTCCATGGCGATCTGGTGCTTCCCGGCGCCGAGTACCCCGATGACCACGGTCGGGTAGGAGCCGGGGGTCGCGCCGGACGCGCAGTAGCCGTCCGCCTCGCCCTGGACCTGGACGAACGTGAGCTTCGTCCAGGCGCGGGCGCCCGGGGCCAGCACCACGTTGACCGCGTCGGGGCCGGTGTGGGTGGTGGCCAGCGGCTTGTTCTTCTCCGGGGAGCCGTTGCCCGCCGCCGCGACCGTCGGGTACCCGTACACCTTGCAGGGGGACGCGGAGGTGTTGGTGACGGAGACGACGGCCGCCCCGGTTCCGGTGCCCGGCGGGCGGACGTCCGCCTGGTGCCCTTCGGAGACCTTGACGTCGCCGATCGCGCAGGGCTTCTTCGTGGCGCCGCCGGTTCCGCCGGTTCCGCCGGTTCCGCCGGTTCCGCCGGTTCCGCCGGAGGAGGAGCCGCCCGAGGACGACGCACTGCCCGACGGCGATGCGCCGCCCGTGGAACCTCCGGTCCCGCCGCTGGTCGTCCCGCCCTTGTCGCCGCCGGTGGGCGTCGCCCCGGCCGGCCGCGAAGCCGTGGGCGGCGTCGACGGGCCCGCGGCCCCGCCGTCGCCGTCGCCGGTCGGCGTACAGCCCGTCATCAGGGCCGCGGCCGCCAGGGCCGTCGCCAGAGCCGCCGCGGTCCGGCCGATGCCTGCTGTGTACTGCATTGGGTGCTCCCCGAGGTTCACGACCGGTCACGCACCGGCACTCACGTGCGGGTACACGGCCTGCTGACCCGAGCAGGTTCCCGCCATACGCCGCTGTGGCGGTTCCGTGACGCGCCCATGACGAACGGCCGTCATCCCGGCGCCGTACACGGGGCGAGTTGTCTAGGGGACAACTCAGGGGTCGGTACCCGATGTGACTCGGGGTATCGCGCCCGTAGCGTCATGCGTATGACCACACCCCGAACTGCTTTCTTCGCGGCACCTGTTCTGACAGGGGCCTACGGCGTCATCCGCATCCTCGACGGTCTCGACGGCAGCCGCGGTCCGGGCTTCGCCTGGAGCCTCGGACACCTGTGCTTCCTCGGTGCGCTGGTCCTCTTCGTCCAGGGATTCGCCGCGATGCGGGCGATGACCGGCGGCGGCAAGCTGTCCACCGTGGGTCTGTGGACCGGCGTGGCGGGAGCGGTGTCGCTGGCGGGGCAGTTCGCGATCGATCTCGTCGTCGGCTTCATGTCAGCGGACCGGGGTGCCATGGAAGAGATGTTCACCAAGGTCCAGGACATACCCGGCATGCTTCCGGTGGTCTACGAGTTCGGTCCGCTGCTGTTCTTCGTGGGCCAACTGATCCTGGTATGCCAGCTCGCGGCACGCCGCGTCCTGAAGCCGTGGGCGCCCGTTCTGGTCCTCGCCAACGCCGTGGTGCCCCTGGCCGGCAAGGACTTCATACCCCTCGGAGCCGTGCTCCTCCTGGTCGCCTTCGCCCCGCTCTACCGCACCCGCGAGACGGCCGCTGCCGACCGGAAGGCGACGGCCTAGGCCCGGAGCAGGGCCAGGTCCGCCAGGGCCTGCGGGGCGCCCGGCTGATCGCGGATGCCGGGGAAGGCGTTGACGTCCACGATCAGGGGGGAGCCGTCGGCGGTGGCGATGATGTCCACGCCGTAGACGTCCAGGGAGTAGACCTCGCCGACCCGGCGTGTCAGATCGGCCCAACCGTCCGGGATCCGGGCCAGCGGCAGGGTCGGGCCGCGGCCCTCCGGGGAGAGTTCCGAACGGCGCAGGGCCGCGAAGACGCGGTCGCCGATCGCCCAGAGCTTGTGGTCCCAGCCGCTGTTCGGGGCGAAGTCCTGGACCACCACCGGCTCGTCGGGCCAGTCGTGCGCCAACTTCCCGAGGTGCGCGGTGTCGTCGACCAGGGCCACGAGGTCCGCACGGCGGCTGTGGCGGCTCTTGACGACCACGGGGGAGTCCAGAGAGACCCCGGCGGACCACCGCGCGAGCGCGCCGACGGTACGGGTTTCAGCGAACGGCAGCCCGGCCCGGACCGCCAGCTCCGCCATCAGGGTGCGGTCCTGGCAGAGCGTGGTCGCCGCGGCGGAGTTCACCACCGGGGCGCCGAGCCGCTCCAGCCGCAGGGCCAGTTCCAGGCCCTGCGGGGTGTGCGCCTTGAGGAGGTACGCGTCGGCCGGTTCCCCGGCGGCCGTGTCCGGTGCGCCGGGATCCAGCAGTTCCACCCCGTGTCCGGCGGCCCGAAGGAGGCCGGCCGCCGCCGAGAGCAGCGGATGCCCGGGGTTGTCCGTGATCAGGCCGATCCTCATACGGGCTCTCCCGTGGGTGCGGGCGGCGGGGTGACCACCGCGACGGCACCGGCAGCGGTGGCTCCCGCCGCCGCTGTGGCCTGGAGGGGGATCGACATCGCCTGGCCGGGCCGGAGGGGGAGCGCGGCCGCGACTCCGGCGCCGGGCCGCGAACCGGCGCCCCGGGCGAGGTCCAGTACCGCGCGGGCCACCCGGGCCGCCGCGTCGGGAACCTGACGGAAGCTCGGGAAGTCGTTCACGTCCACGACCACCGGCCCGTCGGGTCCCAGCAGCACGTCCACCCCGTACAGGTCGAGCCCGTACACCTCGCCGACCCGCGCTCCGATCTCCGCGATCTCGGCGGACAGCGGGACCAGGCGCTCCGGGACGGAGGCGTCCGGGTGCAGGGGAGAGTGGCGCTCGGTGGCGAAGAGCTCCCCGCCGACCGCGTACACCTTGAGGTCGGTGCCCGAGTTCGGCACGTACGGCTGCGCGACGAGCATGCCCTCGCCGGCCAGTTCGGGGAGCACCGCGGCCAGCCGTTCGGGAGAGGAGACCAGGTGCACTGCCCGCCCGGAGCTGCCGTCGGCGGGTTTGACGACCAGCGGGTACTCCGACGCCGGGATCTCGGCCAGCAGCTCCGGCAGGGCCGCCGCGTACGTCGGCGGCAGCGGCAGCCCCCGGCCGCGCCCGATGGCGGCGGCCAGCGCCTTGTCCCGTACGCCCCGGATCGCTCGGGCGTCGTTGACGGTAGTGGCACCGGCCGCGGCGGCGGCTTCGAGCAGGGTCAGCCCCGGCCCGCCGGACACCGTCTTGAGGACCCAGGCGTCATGGGCGCCGGCCTCCACCGCCTCGCTCATCCGCAGCAGTGAGCCGCCGGGTCGCAGTACCTCCACCCGGTGGCCCCAGGACTTCAGTTGCCCGACCACCTCGTTCGGCATGCCGTCGTGGCGATAGTGCTCCTCCACCAGGAAGCAGAGCCTCATGGACCTTCCCCATATTCCCCGGACGTCCGCCGATCCCGTCCGGCGAGTTGTGACGTCACAGGATGTCATGGGCCGCAATGTGATGATCGGTCCGTGTACGCAGCCATCCGCAACGGCGCCGCCGGGGCGGGATCGCCTCCGGTGGCCTCCCGGCGCCGTCCGGCCGCCGTCCGGCCACCGAGACGCGGGCGGGTCGGATATCGCGAGCCGGCGATTTCCCTTCCGGTCAAAGCGCCCCAGAAGGCTACTTACCGGTCGCGGTTGAGTGGAAAACTTGTCAGGAGCTGCCCAAAGCGATCAACAACTCTCCTATAGTGATGCCTCGTTGCCAGGAACCTTCTCCTCCATTTACGCCCGGTATGAGGCTTTGATTGATGACGGCGTCGCCCTCCCCCCTTCGCCCCTCCGCGCTGGCCCTGCTGATCACCGCAGTGGCCGGTGGCGCGCTCACCACGGCGGCGGTGGCCGCGGCCCCGTCGTCCATCGCCACCGCCCTCGGCTGGTTCGCCGGCGCGGGCGTCCTGCTGCTCGCGGTCGCGGCCTTCGCGGTGACCTGGTGCTCACGCGCCTCCAGGACGCAGCGCCGCCGCATCTCCGGCCTGAGCGCCGAACTGGTCGCCCGTGACGGGCACATCGCCCGGCTGATCGCCGACGCGGCCCGCGACGCGGCCGCGCACACGGCCGAACGCACCCGCCTCACCGCCGAACACACCGCCGTACTGGAGCGCCTGACGGGCGACCACTCCGCCACGCTGGAGCACCTGGCCGGCGCGCACGCCGCCGAACTCGACG
Source organism: Streptomyces sp. NPDC006487 (assembly GCF_042870555.1). NCBI lineage: Bacteria > Bacillati > Actinomycetota > Actinomycetes > Kitasatosporales > Streptomycetaceae > Streptomyces > Streptomyces sp. NPDC006487. The sequence continues at coordinate 97,488 of NZ_JBIAHN010000005.1, read as the reverse complement.
GACTCGCCGCCGCCCAGAACGCCTCCCGCGAGCGGCTCGGCGGTGAGCTGCGCCGCGCCGAGTCCGGCCGGGCCGCCGCCATGGCCGCGGCCGCCAACGCCGCCGGCCGGATGCAGGCCCTCGCCACGGCGATGCTCGCCGACCTGCGCGACATGGAGCACCGGCACGCCGACGAGGACGTCCTCGGCGACCTGCTCCACCTCGACCACCGCACCGCCCAGGCCGGCCGCCTCGCCGACTCCATCGCCGTACTGACCGGGGCCCGTTCGGGCCGCCGCTGGGCGAAGCCGATCGTCATGGAATCGATCCTGCGCGGCGCGATGGGCCGTATCGGCGGCTACCAGCGGGTCAGGCTCCACTCCACCAGCGACGCCGCCGTCGCCGGTCACGCGGCCGAGGGCGTCATGCACGCCCTCGCCGAACTCCTCGACAACGCGGCCAACTTCTCCCCGCCGACCGCCGAGGTCCACGTCTACGTGGAGGAGGTGCCGTCCGGGATCGTCATCACCGTCGAGGACAGCGGCCTCGTCATGAGCGAGGTCCAACTGCGCCGCGCCGAGCAGGCCGTGACCGCCGCCTCCCTGGACCTGGCCGGACTGTCCGGCACCCGGCTCGGCCTCGCCGTGGTCGGCCGCCTCGCCCGCAAGCACGGACTGACCGTCTCCTTCCGGCCCTCCGCCCGCGGCGGTACGGGCGCACTGATGATGCTCCCGCAGGAGCTCATCAGCCGCACGCCCGCCGAAGCCCCCGCCGCGCCGCTCGCCATCCCGGCGCAGCCGTCCGCCCGGTCCGCGCAGGAGGCTCCCGCGGCGCCCGGAGCTCCCGCCGCGGCCGGGCCCGAGCCCGAGGCCGTGCACGACACCGCCGCCGGTCAGGACGACACCGTCCGCGCGCAGGACCGTACGGCGGCGGACCGCGGGACCGCCGTCGGCGGTGAAACGGGCAGCGGTACCGGTACCGGCCCTGACGCCGGCGCCCACGCCGGCGCCGAGTCCGAATCCACCGACGAGCACCCGCACTTCGGCGACAGCGGCCTGCCCCAGCGCCGCCGCGGCCGGACCCTGGCAGCGGCCCACCCAGAGGGCACGGACGGCGCGGGCACCGAGACCCGTACCGCCCCGGCCTCCGCCCCGGCCCCTGCCACGGCCGCCGCGCCCGGCGGGGCGTCCCGGTCGGCCGCGCGGTTCGGCAGCTTCCGCCAGGCCGTCCGCGGCGCCGCGGCACCCGGCGGAGCAGCCTCAGGCGAGGCCGGCGCCCCCGGCGACGAGCAGCAGCCCGAGCACACCCCAGACCCGGAAGGCAACACGCGATCATGACCGGCTTCACCACCGACGAGACGCTCAACTGGCTCCTCGAAGGCCTCCTGGAGCGCACACCGGGCGCACGCCACGCCCTCGTGCTCTCCCGTGACGGCCTCAAGCTGTGCCGCACGCCCGAGCTCTCCGTCGACCAGGCCGACCAGCTCGCCGCGATCGCCGCCGGCATCCAGAGCCTGTCCCACGGGGCGTCCATCGAGTTCGGCGACGGAACCGGCGGCGTCCGCTCGGCCATGGCCGAGTTCTACGGCGGGATCCTGTTCATCGTCGAGGCCGGCGAGGGGGCGCACCTCGCGCTCGTCGCGGGCGAGGACGCCGACGCCGGACTCGTCGGCCACAACATGTCCGAACTGGTCGAGCAGCTCGGCGAACACCTCATCGCCAGGCCCCGGGGATGAGCCGGCCCCGGCCGGGCCGGGACGATTCGCCGGACCGGCTCTACACCCTCACCGGTGGCCGCAGCCGCTCCGGATCCGATGTCTTCGACCTGGTCACCCTGGTCGTCGCCGAAAGCGATCCGGTGCCCGGCATGCAGTCCGAGCACGCGGCGATCCTGCGGATGTGTCAGTTCCCCACGGCCGTCGTGGAGATCGCGGCCGAGCTCGGACTCCCGGTCTCGATCGTACGGATCCTGCTGGCCGACCTGCTCGGCACCGGACGGATCCGCGCCCGGCACCCGCGTACGGGGAACTCCGCGTACAGCTTTACCGACCCCGACATCCTGGAGCAGGTGCTCGTTGGACTCCGCAATCTCTGACGCGACGACCCCCCAAGCCGCGTCGCCGACGAGCGCCGTGCCCCCGGGGGCCGAACCGCTCCGGCACCGCCAGGCACTGCGCAGCACGGCCGACAACGGACTGAAGATCGTCATCGTGGGCGGCTTCGGCGTCGGCAAGACCACCATGGTCCGCTCGGTCAGCGAGATCCGCCCGCTGAACACCGAAGAGACCATGACCAAGGCCGGCGAGGCCGTGGACGACACCCACGGGATCGCCGGGAAGAGCGCCACCACCGTGGCCTTCGACTTCGGGCGCATCACCCTCGACGCCCGCAACGTGCTCTACCTGTTCGGCGCCCCCGGCCAGGAACGGTTCTGGTTCCTGTGGGACCGGCTCTTCTCCGGCACCCTCGGCGCCGTCGTCCTCGTCGACACCCGGCGCCTGGCGGACTCCTGGTACGCCATCGACCGGCTCGAACACCACGGCACGCCCTTCGTCGTGGCATGCAACGACTTCGGCGGTCCCGAGCACACCCCGGAGCAGATCCGCGCCGCCCTCGACCTGCCGGACGCCATCCCGCTGGTGTTCTGCGACGCGCGCTCCCGGGAGTCCAGCAAGCAGGTCCTGATCTCCCTCGTCCAGCACCTCCAGACGGCCGCGCTGTCGAGCACCCGGCCGAGCCTCCAGCCGAGCCCCCTGTCCCAGACCCCGGAGCCCACCCCGTGACCTGCCCCGCCGCCTCCGAGCACCAGCCCGTCTACCTCGGCGGCCCCCGGTTCCAGACCGACCCCGCCGAGCTCTACCGGGAGATGCGCCGCGACCACGGCGCCGTCGCCCCGGTCGTCCTCGACGGAGACGTACCGGCCTGGCTGGTCCTCGGCTACCGCGAACTGCACCAGGTCACCAGCGACCCCGTGCTCTTCTCCCGGGACTCCGAGCTGTGGAACCAGTGGGACCGCATCCCCGCCGACTGGCCGCTGCTCCCCATGATCGGCCGCCGCCAGCCCTCCATCCTCTACACCGTCGGCGAACGCCACCGCGAGCGGGCCGCCGTCATCTCCGAGGCCCTCGAAGCCGTCGACCCCTTCGAACTCAAGGGGCACGCCGAGCGGTTCGCCGACCAGCTGATCGACGAACTGTGCGGCAAGGGCTCCTGCGACATCGTCGGCGAGTACGCCATGCTGCTGCCGCTGCGCGTCCTCGCCCGCCTCTACGGGTTCTCCGACGCACAGGGCCCCGGACTCGTGCGCGCCATGAACGACATGATCAACGGGCGGGAGGGCGCCCTGGCCGGCCAGCAGCACCTCGCCGAGTCGATGTTCGCGCTGCTCTCCGCCAAGCTCGCCGAGCCCGGAGCCGACGTGGTGTCCCGGATGCTCGCCAACCGGTCCGGATTCACCGTGGAGGAGGTCGCCCAGGACCTCATGGTCATGATGGCCGCGGGCCACCAGCCCACCGCCGACTGGATCGGCAACTCGCTGCGCCTCATGCTCACCGACGACCGCTTCGCCGCCTCCCTCGCGGGCGGCCGGCACAGTGTCGGAGAGGCCATGAACGAGGTGCTGTGGGAGGACACCCCCACCCAGAACGTGGCCGGCCGCTGGACCTCCCGCGACACCCACCTGGGCGGACAGCGCATCGCCGGGGGCGACCTGGTCCTGCTCGGCATCGGCGCCGCCAACGCGGACCCGCACGTGCGCACCGACGCCGGGGAGCTGACCGGCGGCAACAACGCCTTCTTCTCCTTCGGGCACGGTGAACACCGCTGCCCCTTCCCCGCCCAGGAGGTCGCCGAGGTCATCGCGCGCACCGGCATCGAGGTGCTCCTCGACCGGCTGCCCGACGTGGACCTCGCCGTGCCCGCCGGGGACCTGGCCCGCCGCCCCTCGCCCTGGCTGCGCGGGCTGACCGCCCTGCCCGTGACCTATACCCCGACCCCCGCCCTTGGAGCCACCCGATGACGTGCCCGATCGACCACTCCGGCCCCGCGGCCATCGTCCTGGACCCCTTCGTGGCCGACCTCGACGCCGAGAGCGCCGCGCTGCGCGCCGCAGGTCCCCTGGTCAAGGTGGTCCTCCCCGGTGACGTGGCCGTGTACGCCGTGACGCACCACGCCGAGGCCCGCAAGCTGCTCACCGACCCCCGGATCGTCAAGGACATCGACGTGTGGGGCGCCTGGCAGCGCGGCGAGATCCCGATGGACTGGCCCCTGATCGGTCTCGCCAACCCCGGCCGCTCGATGCTCACCGTGGACGGCGAGGACCACCGCCGGCTGCGCACCCTGGTCGCGCAGGCCCTGACCGTGCGCCGGGTGGAGAAGCTGCGCACCGGCATCGAGGCCCTGACCACCGGCATGCTGGACAAGCTGGCCGGGCTGCCGGCCGGCGAGACGGTGGACCTCAAGGCGCAGTTCGCGTACCCGCTGCCGATGAACGTCATCAGCGACCTGATGGGCGTCGACGCCGAGGAACACCCGCGCCTGAAGACCCTGTTCGAAAAGTTCTTCTCCACGCAGACCCTGCCCGAGGAGGTGCCGCAGATGATGGCGGACCTCGGCGCGCTGTTCTCCCGCATCGTCGAGGCCAAGCGCGAGAACCCGGGCGACGACCTGACCAGCGCCCTCATCGAGGCCTCCGAGGACGGTGACCACCTCAGCACCGAGGAGATCACCAATACCCTCCAGCTGATCGTCGCCGCCGGCCACGAGACCACCATCAGCCTGATCGTCAACGCGGTCGTAGCCCTGGAGACCCACCCGGAGCAGCGCGCCCTCGTCCTCAAGGGCGAGGTCTCCTGGGAGAACGTCATCGAGGAGACCCTGCGCTGGTCCAGCCCGACCTCGCACGTCCTGATCCGCTTCGCCACCGAGGACGTGGAGGTCGGCGACCGGATCCTGCCCAAGGGCGAGGGCCTGATCGTCTCCTTCGGCGCGCTCGGCCGCGACGAGGCCCAGTTCGGGGAGACCGCGGGCCGGTTCGACGCCACCCGCACCCCGAACCGGCACATCTCCTTCGGCCACGGCCCCCACGTCTGCCCCGGCGCGGCCCTCTCCCGCCTGGAAGCCCTGGTGGCCCTCCCGGCCCTCTACGCCCGCTTCCCGGACCTCACCCTGGCCGTCCCCGCGGCCGAACTCCGCAACAAGCCGATCCTCACCCAGAACGACCTCTTCGACCTCCCGGTCCGCCTGGCCTGACCGGGGAGGCCCGCCCCCTCGGTGCAGGAGGGGGCGGGCTGCTGTCTTTTAATCGGATGTGCTGTCGCGGCGCGGTTGTTAGGTTCGCGGTGTGCCGAAGCTGAATCAGATCATCGCAGTCGAAAAGGGCGTCAAGTCCAAGGCCCTCCAGGAGCTCACCCAGGCTCACCAGGACGTGCAGAAGCCCGCCCTGCTGGCCGGCATCTCCCGGACCTACCAGCCCAAGGACGAGGAGGGCGAGCAGCTCCCGCCCGAGTCCACCCGAGTTCAGATCAAGGCCGAGGACGCCCTGCGGGCGACCGCCTCGACCCTCACCCGGCTCTTCGACGTGACCGCGACGAAGGACTGGGCGAACCGGTCCGCCGTCGCGGACGTGGTGGTCGACGGCACGGTCCTGCTGCCCCAGGTGCCCGTCCCGTACCTGCTGTTCCTGGAGAAGCAGCTCACCGACCTGCACACCTTCGTGCGCAAGCTGCCGGTGCTCGACGCCTCCGAGTCGTGGAGCCTGGACCCCTCGACGGACGCGTGGAAGACGGACGCGGTGCGGACCATCCGCACGAAGAAGGTCCCGCGCAACCACGTGAAGGCCGAGGCCACGGAGAAGCACCCGGCGCAGGTCGAGGTGTACTACGAGGACGTGGCGGTCGGCTACTGGACCACGGTGAAGTTCTCCGGCGCGCTGCCCGCCCGGCGGGTCAACGAGCTCCTCGACCGGGTCGAGAAGCTCCAGCAGTCCGTCAAGTTCGCCCGCGAGGAGGCGAACAACAGCGAGGTCACCGACCAGCGGATCGGTGACGCGGTATTCGGCTACCTCTTCCGGTAGCCCCCACATTCGCCCTCCGTCGCGAGCGGAGGGTGCGCGATGAGCGCAAGCTGAAACTGATGTTGAAGCTGATCGAGGGGTGTCAGTTGGGGGTTCGAATCCCTCCCCCCGCACCACGTGCGGGGGTGGCCCAAGCCCGGCAGAGGCGGCCCCGTCAAACTCAGATTCTCGCTCCAGTCTCAGTATTCGCCGCCGAACACCGGATCGACCGAGCGCGGGCGAACATCGACGGATGGGGGTTCAAGTCCCCCCGGCGCCTCTTGCGTGGCGCTGTAGTTCAACGGCAGAACACGTCGATCTCAAGATGATCCGCGGCTCTTAAACGCCGCCGGTGTGCGCAAATGGGTGGCAAGCTGGAGCCCGGGAGCTGGACATGCTCCCGGGCTCCGTCACGTTCGCGACCTCCGCCGCGCGGCGTGCAGCAGGGCCGCCTACGCGGGCACCGGTACGGACACGAACGCCGTGCCCGACTCGTTCTCCACCATGACCGCCCGTACGTCCGCCGGGTCCACCGCCGCCGAGCCGTCCAGCGCCGCGCCCTTGCCCTCGCCGTGGGCCGCGGTGCCCACCACCCAGCCGCCCGCCGTGGTCCGCTTGCCGTCCCGGGAGACCACGACGATCCGGCAGCGCTCGCCCGCCGGGATCCCCGTCACCGCGGCGCGCACCCGTACCCACTTGGCCGCCGGGGTCACCTGTACGGTCATCCGCGCGCCGGTGACCGCATCCGTCGCGGAGGCCACCTTGGTTCCCTCCGGCGGCGCCGACGGTTCGGCCGAGACCGGCGGCTGCGGCCGGGCCTCGACGCCGGTGCTCCCGCCGCCCAACTGCGTACCGGCCCAGAAGACGGCCGTCAGCGAGGCCGCCACGGCCAGTCCGGTGAAAGCGGTACGCCGCCGCCGCGCCCCGTCGACCTCCTGGCGCATCTGGCGCAGGGTGCGCTGGAGCAGCAGGTCCCCGCCCTGCGGCGGGCCGTCGAGGAACGCCTCGGGGGGCACCTCGCCCAGCGCCGCCTCCATCTCGCGCAAAGCCGTCACCTCCTGACGGCACTGCACGCAGCCGTCCACGTGTTCCTCGACCCGGCGGACCTCCGCGTCGTCCAGGACGCCGAGAACGTACGGGCCGAGCAGTTCCTCCTCGTGCCGCTGCCCGTTCATGCCACCACCTCCTGCAGTCCGCCGGGCCGCGGAGACGGGCCGCCCGTGCGTGTGCTGTCCCTGAAGACTTCTCTGAGCGCCTTGAGCGCGTAGTGCGAGCGCGATTTCACCGTGCCGGCCGGGATGCCGAGGGCGTCGGCCGCCTCGGCGACGCTCTGCTGGCGGTAGTACAACTCCGTCAGCACGTCCCGGTGTTCCGGTGACAGCTGGTCCAGGGCACCCAGGACGGTCATCGCGTCCACCACCGCGTCGGCGTGGTCCGCCTCCACCGGCGGACGGGCGGGCGATCCGGACACCTCCGGCGGCCGGGCCGCCTTCGCCCGGTAGCGGTCGGTGATGATGTTGCGGGCCACGGTGAGCAGCCAGCCGCGTACGGAACCCTTCCCGTTCACCAGGACCTCGGAGTGGCGCCAGGCCCTGATCAGGGTCTCCTGGACGATGTCCTCGGCCGCGGCCCGGTCGCCGGTCAGCCGGGTCGCGTACGCGAGCAGGGCGTGACCGTGCTCCTCGTACACGGACTTGATCAGTGCCTCGTCGGTCGAGCCCCGCCGAGTGCGGGGCCACAGTGGTCCGGCCATCTCACCCTCTCCGTCTTCCTCGCTTTTTTGGTGCGGTCAGAACACGCCACGCACGGGCACCGGGTTCACGTGACCTGCGTCACCCGGAAGCCGGTGGTTCGCGCCGCCGCTCAGGTGAGGCAGGTGCGGCCCTGGTTGAGGCAGTCCACGACCTCGTCCATCCGCGGGCCGGTCATCACGTTCACGAACATCCCGTGGTCGGTCTCCGGGCTGTGGCGCTGCTCCGGGAAGGAGTCGAGCGCGATGGGCGCCCCCGCGGGCACGTCGTAGGCGAGGGAGATCCGCAAGCGCGGCACGGGGAAGGTGTCCTGCGGGCAGACACCGTTCGCCGCCGGGAAGCGCAGGTGCGACCGGTGCCCGGGGCTCGCGGTGTCCAGACCGTTCCAGCAGCTCGGGAAGGTGAGCGTACGGGTGAGGCGCTCGCCCTCGGGACAGCGCGGATAGCGGGTGGTGGACCGGTCCGGGGAGCCCGAACAGCCCCAGCGCGCCCGCACGTCCTCGTCGGAGTCCGCGGTGAAGGCCACCGCGTCACCGGTCAGCCCTCCCAGGAACCGGGGCATCGCCACCACTTTGCTCACCGGACTGCCGAGGAACTCCACCGACACCGCCGCCTCCGGCAGGATCGCGCCCGCGTTGCCGTGGCCCGCGGATCCCTCGTGGGGCCGGCGTCCGGGACGGTCCGTGCGGCGCAGCACCGGCCAGTAGTACGCGGAACGGTCCCCGCCCGCGCAGCTGGTGGCGGCCGCGTCCAGGGAAGCGTCGGTGGAGAAGGCGTCCGTGGACAGGTTCCCGACGTAGCCGTGCGTGTGGTGGGCGCCGGAACGCAGGCCGGGGGAGACGACGAGGTTGTCCTCGTTGTAGTGGCCCTCCTCGTTGCGGCCGCAATCCACCGACACCCGGCCCGTGGAGGCCTGCGGACCGGCCGCGGAGGGTTCGGGGGGCCCGGGCGGGACCTCCCGGAAGTCCACGAAGTCGGCCGGTACGGGCCCGTCCGCACCGGCCGGCTGCCGCGGCCCGCCCGCGCGCGCGGCCCCCAGTACGGCGGCGGTCAGCCCGGCGCCGAGCACCAGGCAGATCAGCAGCGTGAGCAGTCGGCGTTCGTTCCCCATGCGGGTCACGGTTGCCGCCCACCCCCGCCTGCGTCAACCGGGCGTCCGCAGGACGGTCACCGACCGGCCGGGGCGCCGGAATCCGTTGAAGGTGTTGCACGCTCGGGCCACGCGGCACGGGGCCCGCAACCTTTGCCCCCGTTTGACTGTTCATACGGCAAAGCAACCTTCTCGAGCGACCCGCATCGCAAGGAAGGACCACCGTCGTGCCCGCTGCCAACCACCTCCTGCACCGCCTGATCAGGGAAACCGGCTGGACCTACGAAGCCCTGGCCCGGCGGCTCAACACGAGCGCGCAGGCGGCCGGCCTCACCACCGGCTACGACCGGACCTCGGTCGCCCACTGGCTGCGCGGCAGCACCCCGCGCGACCCGGTCCCCGGTCTCCTCTGCGAGATCCTCGCCGCCCGGCTGAACCGTCCCGTCGCCCCGGCCGACATCGGCATGCACCAGGCCGGCATGCAGCACGCCGGCTCCCACCACAGCGCCCCGGCGCAGCCTGGCACCGACCCCTCCGGCGGCGATCCGGCCCCCGGACTCCACGCCCTGGCGGCGGAACTCCTCGCCACCGTGCCCGGTCTGCACCCGCACCGCAGGCCCCGCAGCGGCGCAGAGGCGCACCGGGTCCCCGAACAGCGCGACCGGCCCGATGCCGGCCGGGTCCCCGCCCTGTCCCACACCGAACTGCGCCGGGCCGCCGAGAACTTCTTCACCGGCCAGGTCGACGCCCTCGGCGGGGACGCCACCGCGCCCGTACTCCTCGCGTACCTCCAGAGCACCTTCCGCACGGCCCTCACCGCCACCGGGGCCGAAGGCGCCCTGTCCGCCCTCGAGATCGGCCACGCGGCGCGCACGGTGCTGCTCCTGGCCCGCAGTTACGCCGACCAGTGCTCCTTCGCCGAGGCGCGCCGGACCCTGAGCCGTGCCGCCTCCCTCGCGGAGCTGGCCGGGGAACCCTCCACCCAGGCCATCGCCCTGCGGATGCTCAGCCAGGACGCCCTGGACCAGAACCAGCCGGCCGTCGCCCTCGCCTACGTACGCCAGGCACTGGAGATCGCCCCGCGCGCGCCCGACGCCGTACGGGCCTTCGTCGCGGCCCAGGCGGCCCAGGTGCACGCGGCCCTCGGGCACCGGGCGGAGGCCCTCGCCTGGCTCGACGCGGCCGACCTGGCGCAGGGGGCCGCGGTGGGCGAGCCGGATCCCTTCCACACCTACCGCCCGGCCGCCCTGGAGTTCAAGCGCGCGGTGGTCCTCGGCCTGCTCGGAGACCACCCCGCGGCCCACGCGGCCCTGGACGCCTCGCTGGCCTCCCGCCCCGCCCAGCAGGAACGCGCGATCATGCTCACCCACGTGGAACGGGCCCGGCTGTACCGGCTGGGCGGCCACGAGCCGGAGGCCGCCGCCGAACTGCGGTACGCGGAAGCCCTCAACCGGGGCGTCCACTCCCCGCGCGCGGCCCGCGAGATCGAGCTCCTGGGCCCGGCCTGACCGGCGAGTTCCGAAAGAGACGGGCTAGGCCAGCGGTGCCGCGTCGAGCTCGATCACCTCCGCGGATCCGGCACGGAACGCCGGGCTCGCCGCGTCCGCCTCGATCATGTGCGGGGTGACGTCGTGCGCGGCGAGGGCCGCCCTCGAGGACCATTCCTCGATGAGGGCGAACCGGTCCGGATCGCCGCTCACTTGGTGCATGTCGTAGCGGATGCAACCCTCCTCGGCCCGCACGACGGGCGCGAGGCGCTCGTAGGCGTCGACCTGCTCCCGGCCGCGGCCCGGGAGGGTGGTGACGAGGATCAGGAGTCGAACTGTCGATGGCATGGGCCGAAGACTAGATCGCCCGGAGCGGGCAGCGGAAAGGCTTTTCCGCACCGGCCGGCTGCCCCGGTCCGGCCGCTCCCCCCCGCTCGGCCGCTCCCCCCGCTCGGCCGGTTCACCCCGCATGGCCGGTCCGGTCCTTGCCCGTTACGGGCCGACCGCGCAGAGTGGGGCGGTATGACACCAGAAGAGCTGCTCCAGGCCCTTGCCCGTACCCGTGCCTCCCTCGACGGAGCCGAGGTCACCTTCTGGTGGACCGGTGACGTCCACGCCTGGGGCCCCGGTGAGCCCTACCGGCGCCTCTTCGGATTCGAAGGCGTCAACGTGGCCCGGCTGGTGGAGGACGAGACGCCGGGGACCTACCAGCTCCTCACCCGCGAGGCCGCGTTCTACCTGGACCCGCTGAGCCGGGAGATCCTGGAGACCTGGGAGGACAAGCCCGTGGTCCACGTCTGGAACGACCCCGCCAACCAGAAGTGGCGTCCCTTCCCGGTCCCCATGACCGAACTGGGGGACCAGGTCTGCTTCAGCCTGGAGATCCCGCTCGCCTACCCCTCCCCGCTGCCCGTCTCCCAATACCCCGCGAACTCGGCCGACGACACCTACCGGGCCCTGGAGCTCTTCCAGTTCTTCGCCCCCGCCTCGGTCCTCGCCACCGACGCACCCGGCGTCCCGTCCACCATGTCCTGGACCCGGATGTCGCCCTGGCTCCCCTGGATGGAACAGGGCCCGCGCCCCGGCGGGCTCGTCTTCCACTGCCGGGGCCGCAAACTCGACTCCTACGCCGAGGCCCCGGAGCGGACCCGCGCGTACATCGCGGCCCGCCACCCGGAGTTCGCCCACGCCCCCGAGAAGTGGACGGAGCCGAACGAGACCAGCTGGACGTACTTCCGCAGGCTCAACCCGCCGTCGGACCCGCCCGGCGCCTGAGCGGTCGGGGCCTGAGCGGTCGGGGCCTGAGCGGTCGGCGCCTGAGCGGTCGGGGCGGGCCCGCCCGAAGGACCTCAGCCGCCGGCCGCGAACCGGTCCAGGGCGCCGAGCACGTGGTCGAGGGTGGCCGGGCCGCCCATGTGTCCCGCCTCCTCGACCACGGTCAGCTCCACGCCGGGCCAGGCACGGGACAGTTCCCAGGCCGTGTCGAGGGGGCTGCCCATGTCGAACCGGCCGTGGATCAGTACGCCCGGGATCCCGGCCAGCCGGTGGGCCCCGCGCAGCAGCTCACCCTCCTCCAGCCACGCACCGTGCGAGAAGTAGTGCGAGCAGATGCGCACGAGGGCGACCCGGGCCGGCGCCGGCCTGCCGGTGTACGGCCGGGAGGCGACGTTCGTCTCGCCGGACAGCACCGCGTCCTCCCAGGCGCACCAGTCCGCCGTGGCCTTCGCCCGTACCTCCTCGTCGGGATCGGCCGCCAGCCGCGCGTAGGCCCCGACGAGGTCGCCGTCGCGCGCCGTGCCGCCGGAGCCGGCGAGGAATCGGTCCCACTGCTCGGGGAAGTACCGGCCGACGCCGCGGTACAGCCAGTCGATCTCCGAGCGCCGGGTGGTGGTGACGGCCGCGATGACGATCTCCGAGACCCGCTCCGGGTGGCGCTCGGCGTAGGCCAGGATCAGGGTGGAGCCCCACGAGCCGCCGTACAGCAGCCAGCGGCCGATGCCGAGGTGCTCGCGCAGGCGCTCCATGTCGGCGACCAGGTGGCCGGTGGTGTTGTGCCGCATGTCGGTCGCCGGATCGCTCGCGTGCGGGGTGCTGCGGCCGCATCCCCTCTGGTCGAACAGGACGACCCGGTAGCGTGCCGGATCGAAGAGCCGGCGGGCGTGCTCGGTGCACCCCGACCCCGGACCGCCGTGGACCACGAGCGCGGGCTTGCCGTCCGGATTGCCGCAGACCTCCCAGTAGATGACGTTCCCGTCGCCGACGTCGAGCATCCCCTTGTCGTAGGGCTCGACCGGCGGATAGAGCTCTGTCACGTCCCCGACCTCCTCATCTCCCCGTACCGGACGGCCTCTTGCCGTCCGCCCGTCGGGATCCGGCCACCCTACGGGGGGCCCGGCAGGGTGCGGACAAGGGTTTTCCCCGTATCGCGTTCATCCCCGCTTTGCCTACTGTCTGCCCACCGGCGATCCTCCCCGTCCGAACAGCCCCCGCGCCCACCCCACATGGCGTGAAGCTGGCAAGTCGGTCCTTCGCCGGTGCCACCGTTGCCCAGCCCCGACGCTGCGGCAGGCGACGACGTGGTGTGCAGCAGCGGCGGCCGGGCGGGCTTGACCAGCCCGTTCCGGCCCCGCGGCCGCCGGTCAACCTCCCACACTGCACCAACCGGCCGTCCCGGCGCATCCTGTGGCGGCCCGCGAAAGGGAACACCGTGCACGCATCCAGACGACGCAGGCTCATATCCGTGGTGGCGATGTCCGTCACCCTGCTCGCCGGCACCGCCACCACCTCCCTGGCGCTGACCGCCGCGGATCCCGCCCCCGGCGCGCAGACCCTGCCCGCCGCCGGTGCCCCCGCCGCCGCGGCCCCCGTCGAGAACCTCATCGTCGGGTACAAGAATTCGGCCGCCGAGGCCGGATCCAACTCCGCCGCCGCCGCCGACGTGGCGGCCAAGGGCAAGAAGGCCTCGAAGAAGGCCACCTTCGAGCGCCGCCTCGGCACCGGAGCCGCACTCGTCACCCTCGGCGCCCCGGCCGACGCGGCCGCCGTCATGGCCCAGTTCCGCGCCGACCCCGACGTCGCCTACGTCGAGGCCGACTCCCGCGCCTACGCCCTCGCCGTCACCCCCAACGACACCGAGTACGCCAGGCAGTGGGACCTCTTCGAGCCCACCGCGGGCATGAACGTTCCGGCGGCCTGGGACACGACCACCGGTTCCGGCGTCACGGTCGCCGTGATCGACACCGGCTACGTCGCCCACTCCGACCTGGCCGCCAACGTGGTCGCGGGCTACGACTTCATCTCCAGCTCCACCGCCGCCCGCGACGGCAACGGCCGCGACAACAACCCCGCCGACCAGGGCGACTGGAGCGCGGCCGGCGAGTGCGGCACCGGCTCCAAGGCCAGTGACTCCTCCTGGCACGGCACCCACGTCGCCGGCACCATCGCCGCCGCCACGAGCAACGCCAAGGGCGTCGCCGGCATCGCGTACGGTGCGAAGATCCAGCCCGTCCGCGTGCTCGGCAAGTGCGGCGGTGCCACCTCGGACATCGTCGACGCCATCACCTGGGCATCCGGCGGCACCGTCTCGGGCATCCCGGCCAACGCCACCCCGGCCAAGGTCATCAACATGAGCCTCGGCGGCTCCGGCGCCTGCACCGCCACGTACCAGAACGCCATCAACGCCGCCGTCGGCCGTGGCACGACCGTCGTCGTCGCCGCCGGCAACAGCAACGCCGACGCGGCCGGCTTCTCGCCCGCCAGCTGCAACAACGTGATCAACGTCGCCGCCAGCAACCGCACCGGCGACCGCTCCTTCTACTCGAACTACGGCGCGATCGTCGACGTCGCCGCCCCGGGCGGTGAGACCCGCCGCGCCACCGACACGCCCGGCACCATCACCACGCCCGAGAACGGCATCTGGTCCACCCTGAACACCGGCGCCACCACCCCCGGCGCCGAGAACTACGAGCCCTACCAGGGCACCAGCATGGCCGCCCCGCACGTCGCGGGCCTCGCCGCCCTGCTGAAGTCGGCGAACTCCGCGCTGACCCCCGCCCAGATCGAGTCCGCGATCAAGACGAACGCCCGTCCGCTGGCCGGCACCTGCACCGGCGGCTGCGGCACCGGCCTCGCCGACGCCGCCGCGAGCGTCGCCGCCGTGACCTCCACCCCGCCCACCCCGGGCTTCGAGAACACCACGGACTTCGCGATCGGCGACAACGCCACCGCGGAGAGCCCGGTCACCGTCACCGGTGTCACCGGCAACGCCCCGGCCACCCTCAAGGTCGCCGTGAACATCGTCCACACCTACATCGGTGACCTGAAGGTCGACCTCGTCGCCCCCGACGGCACCGTCTACACGGTGCACAACCGCACCGGCGGCAGCGCCGACAACATCAACCAGGTCTACACCGTCAACGCCTCCTCCGAAGTCGCGAACGGAACCTGGAAGCTGCGCGTCAACGACAACGCCGGCGGCGACACCGGAAAGATCGACTCCTGGAGCCTGACCTTCTGAGCCCGGTCCCACCCGCACCCGGAACACCCCTGACGGTGCGATAGTACGGACCAAACGAGCCCGCCGGACCTGCCGATACCCCACGTATCGGCAGGTCCGGAGGGTTTTCCTGTCACGTGACTGAATTCTGCGTCACAATCCGGGCCCGCCGGGCATCCGACCTCGTATTGTCGCGTCTCACAGGAAGGGCACAGGAACGGGCAAGCGAGAGGCTGGTGGCTGTGCGTGGTGGTGGCGACGGGGAACGCCGACACGACCGTCGGACACGGTGAACTGATCAAGGCGGTCGACCGCGCGCTGACCACGCACGGACGTGCCCTGCTCACCGGGCCCGCCGGCTCGGGCAAGACCGAGGTGCTGCGCGCCCTCACCGAGGCCGCCGCGCTGCGCCACGAGACCGTGCTGCGACTCGCCCCCGGAGCCGCCGACCGGTGGATACCGGAAGCCTCCGCCGCCGCCCTCCTCGCCTCCGTCCCCGCCGCCGCGCTGGAATGCCTCTCCGGACCGCAGCGCACCGCCATCGCCCTCCTGCGGCGCGAAACCGACGCACCCCGCGTCGGCCGCGACCACGTCGCCCTGCGCCTCGCCGTCGTCGAGGTGCTGCGCTCCCTCGCCGCCCGCGGACCCGTCCTGCTCGCCCTCGACAACGCCCAGTGGCTCGACGCGGAGAGCACCGACCTGCTCCGGTTCGCCCTGCGCCTGACCCCGCCACGGGTACGGGTCCTCGCCGCCGAATGCGTCCAGGGCGGGGCCCCGCTCTGCGAGGCCCTCTGGGGACCGGACACCCCCCAGATACGGGTGCCCCCGCTCGGCACCGACGAGGTCGCCGAACTGCTGGTGCGCCGCGGGCTCCCGGCCCGCCTCGCCGGCCGCATCCACCAGGCCAGCGGAGGCAACCCGCGCCTCGCCCTGGCGCTGGGCCACTCCCTCGCCGAAGCCGCCGGCTCCCGCGAGGGCGGCGCCCACCACGCCGATCCGCTGCCCGTCTCCGGACAGGCCCGCGAAGTGGCCCGACGGCTCCTCGGAGCCGTCCCCGCCCAGGCCCGGCGCACCCTGCTGTACGCCGCCCTCGCCGCCCGCCCCACCACCGCGCTGCTGCGGCGGGCCGGGCGCCCCGACGCGGAGGCCGAGCTCGCCGTGGCAGAACGGGCCGCGCTGCTCACCGTGGAAGAGGACGGCACGATCCGGTTCACCGCCGGGGCCCTGCCCACCGCGCTGGCCGCCGACGCGGGCTGGCCGGAACGCGCGGCCGGACACGCCGCCTTGGCCGCCGCCGTCGACGACCCCGTTCAGGCCGTACGCCACCGCGCGCTGGCCGTGGACGCCCCCGACGAGACCCTCGCCGCCGAGATCACCGAAGCCGCGGCCTCCTGCAGACGCCGCGGCCAGCGGGACCTGGCCGCCGAGCTCGGCCTGCTCGCCGCCGACCGGACCCCCTGCCACCTGCCCGGCGAGGAGCTCGCCCGGCTCGTCTGCGCCGCCGAGGACGCGGGCTGGGCCGGCCGCGCCGACCTCGCCCGCCGCGCCACCCGCGCCGTACTCGCCCGCGACGCCTCGCCCGCCGACCGGGTGCGGGCCCGCCTCGCCGTCATCGACGCCGAGGGCCAGGCCCTCGGATCCCTCGACGAGACCTTCGCGCACGCCGCGGCCGACGCCGAGGGCGACCCCGCCCTGCAGGCCGCCATCCGGCTGCGGCTCGCCTGGAAGCACAACCTCAGCGACGGCGACCCCGTCCGCTCCCGCGACGCCGCCGCGCAGGCCGGCGTACTGGCCCGAAGGGGCGGCGACCAGGTCGCCGAGGCCATGGCGCTGACCGTACGGGCCCGGATGGGCCGCATCCTCGGCGATCCGGACGCCGAGGAGATCCTCGCCGAGGCACTCGCCCTGCCCGCCCCCGAAGTGCCGCTCGGCATGCGCAACGCCCCGCAGTACCTCGCCGTCCGCCACGCCCTCTTCGACGACCGGCTCGCCGACGCCGGACGCCAGCTCCTGGTCCTGTTGCCCGCGGTGCGGCGCACCGGATCCGCCGAGGACGTCTTCGAAGTGCTGCGCAGCCTCACGGAGGTGGAACTGCGCCGGGGCAGGTGCGCCGCGGCCACGGCCCACGCCCGCGCCGCCCTGCGGCTGACCGTCGAGGCGGGCCTCTCGCCCGGCCCCGCCTGGTACGTCGCCGCGATGGCCGAGGTCATGGGCGGCGGATTCCCGCGCGCCGCCGGATACGCCCGGCGCGGTATCCAGGCCTCCGAGGAGGAGCACGACCAGATCTTCCTCTCCCGCGGCCTGTACGTGCTCGGCCTGGTCGAGCTGGCCACGGGCGAGGCCGCGAAGGCAGTGGTCACCCTGCGCCGCGTGGCCGAACTGGAAGCCGCCCAGCAGGTGGTCGACCCCTCGATCCTGCGCTGGCACGGAGAGCTGGCCGAAGCCCTGGTCGCCGCCGACGCGCCCGACGAGGCCGCCGAATTGCAGGCCCGGGTCCGTACGACGGCCCTCGCACTCGGCCGCACCAGCGTGATCGCAGCCCTCGACCGGGCCCGCGGGCTGTGCCTGTCCGCGCACGGTGACGCCGAGGCGGCCGTCGCCCTGCTGGAGGACACCGCCGAGCGCTTCGCACGCCTCGAACTGCCCCTGGAGCGGGCCCGTACGCTGCTCGCCCTCGCCCGGGTGGAGCGCCGCCGGCGCCGGCGCGCACCCGCCCGCGCCGCGCTGACGGCGGCCGCCGAGGCCTTCGCCCGGGCCGGCGCGACCCCGTGGGCGGAGCTCGCGAGGGAGCCGTCCCCGTCCGCGTCCGGGAGCGAGGGCGGCGGCGGGGGCCGGCCCCTGGCCGCCCTGACGGAGGCGGAGACCCGCCTCGCGGTGCTCGTGGCCCAGGGCGCCAGCAACCAGGAGGCGGCCGCGAAGCTCTTCGTCAGCGTGAAGACCGTGGAGGCCCGGCTGACCCGGATCTACCAGAAGCTCGACGTCCGGTCCCGGGCCCAGCTGGCCACCACGCTGCGGCTACGGTGACCGAAGACGGGCCGGCCCGGTTCAGCAGCTGAGGTTGTTCCCCGGGGTCACGCCCAGGACCTGGGTGAAGCTCTGGTAGGTGTTGATCCGGCTCTGCACCTGCGCGGGGTTTCCGCCGTTGCACTCCAGCGCGCCGTTGATGGAGCGGATGGTCTCGCCGAAGCCCGCGCCATTCACCATGGCCGCGTGGGCGGTCATGGTGCCCGGGCCGTTCTGCGTGTTCCAGTACCAGAGCGCGGTCTTCATCGCGACGGCCGGGTCCTGCTCCACCAGGTAGGGGTTGGCCAGGAGGTTGATGCCCAGGGCGTCGCCGGCCGCCTTGTAGTTGTAGTTCCAGCTCAACTGGATGGGCCCGCGCCCGTAGTAGGCGGCCTGTCCGGCGGGACAGCCGTAGGACCGGCTCGTGTCGCAGTAGTGCGGGTAGTTGGCGGTGTTCTGCTCGACGATGTGCACGAGCCCGCCGGTCTCGTGCGAGACGTTGGCCAGGAAGGCCGCCGCCTCGCGCCGCTTGACGGTGTCGTCACCGGTGGTGGCGAAGCCGGGGTAGGCCGACAGGGCTGCGACCAGGCCGTTGTAGGTGTAGAAGGGGTTCCGGTTCGGGAACATCTGGTTGAACTGGGCCTCGCTGACCACGAATCCGGAGGGGTTGGGGGTGGTCGGGTCCGGGTTCGGGGTCGTTCCGCCTCCGCAGACGCCCTGGTCCGACCAGACGCCCCACTGGCCGGTGGTGCCGGGGGTCTCGCCCTGGGTCCACCACTTGGCCAGCCAGTTGTGACCGCCGTACGAGGCGGTCGCGCCGCCGGTGTAGACGGCCGAAGTCGCCCACGCGCCTGCGCAGGCGGGAGCCGCGGCGGCGGGGGAGGAGGGGAGGGCGATCGCGAGGCCGAGGGTGACGGCCGCGGTGGCGGCCAGCGAGAGGGCGCGGCGGCGCAGGGTGCGCTTCACGGAAGTTCTCCTTCAGTGGGGGGAGTTGCCGTGGGGGGCAACGGACAACTGCGCCCACTGAAGCGAGGATGGTCTGGACCTGTCAAGGTCTAGACCAAAACGAAGCGCCGGTGCCACGCCCCGAAGGGCGGTGCACCGGCGCCGGGTTGTGGGGGTCAGCTACCGGCGGAGAGGTTGCCGGAGAGGACCGGGATGTTGTCCAGGATGTGCGAGGCGGTCTCGTCACCCTTGGCCTGGGTGGAGTTCTCGGCGCACTGCTGGTTCTGCGGGTTGGACGCGATCGGGATGTCCTGGACGCCGACGTTGACCAGCGCCAGGATCGACTGGGCGTTGACCTTCGCGGGCAGGCCGACGCAGAGCTTGTTCAGGGAGCCCTGGATGGCGGACATCTGCGGGCTCATGGCGCCGCCGGTCTCCTGGTTGCCGAAGACCTGCGAGGCGCCGTTGCCGTTGACCGTGTTGACGCCGTTGTCGTTGCCGATCGCCATCGCCGGGGAGGCTACGGCGGCACCGGCACCCAGAACGGCGGCGGTGGCGGCTGCGGTGGCCATGAACTTCTTGAGCATGTGGGAGATCCTTCTTCTGTCGCACTGTCGCATGAGATAGCTGCCCTCGGCGGGACGAGCTGCTCAACTGCCGTGGACACCGGGGGTTATCACCCATCACCCGAGTGGCTCAACCTTGCACTCCACCGGTGCGGTCGCGCGTCGGCCGATTGACCCAATGCAGACGGGCGGGCGGATCCTGCTCCCCGAGTGCGTACGTGCGCGTGCGCCCCGGGTTCGCGCCCCGTGCGCTGGGGGGTGCCGTCCCCGACCGGAATCCGGACCGTACGCGGTCCCGGACCCGGTCGGGGACGGCGGGGGCGGTGTCGCGGCAACGCGACGCCGCGGCGGTCAGCCGGTCTTGCGGCGGACCTTCTTGTTCTTGCCCCCGGGGTTGCCGCCGGCGCCCTGGATCTTCGCCCGGCTCTGGTGCGCCTGCTGCGACTGGGTATTGGCGGCGTTCCGCTCCAGGGCCTCCTTGAACTTCCGCTTGGCCTCCTCGGCCGGCGATTCGTTCTGCGGGGTGTCTGATTCTTCTGACATGCGTCCTCCTGGAATGTTCTGAAGCCGTTGCAGTCTGTCAGGTGGTGTTTCCCCTGGCCAACGCGTTCGCGCGAGGCGACTCCGGACCGGTCTCAGGCGTCCTTCTCCAGGGTCGGCCGCAGCCGCTCGAGCAGGGTGTGGAGCGTCGCGCGCTCGGTGTCGTCCAGGACGTCGAGGGCGCCGTGCGTGGCCTGCATCTCCTCGCGCACCCGGCGGATCACCTCGCGGCCCGCGTCCGTGGCCACGACGTTCTTGACGCGCCGGTCCGCGGGGTCGGGCTCGCGGCGGACCAGCTCGCGGGCCTCCAGCCGGTCCACGATGCCGGTCACGTTCGAGGCGTCGCACACCAGGAGGGTGGCGAGGCCCCGCATCGGGAGCGGGCCGTTGAGCTGGGCGAGGACCTTCGCCTGGGTGGAGGTGAGGCCGTGGTGCGCGGCAGCCGACGCGAAATCCCGCCACTGGGCGGTGCCGATCGCGGCGAGCAGCTCCAGCAGCTCCAGCTTGGTCGGGGCGGCGTGGGGGGTGGTGGCGCTCATGCCCGGAGCGTACTCAAGGTGCTTCACATTATCAACCTTTTACTTGACCACCTTAACTATTGAGGTCTACCGTCTGCTGGAGTCGAAGTACTTGATGACGTCAAACATCTGCGATCTGAAGCACTGAAAAGGTCCCCCTGCCATGAGCCCCACCCCCTCCGCCGCCACCCAGGCCGGCGGCCGCCGGAACGAGACGGTCATCGTCTTCGCCCTGAGCCTGGCCGCCATGGTCGTGTCGATGATGCAGACGCTGCCGGTCCCGATCCTGGGACTGATCCGCAGTGATCTCGGCACCACCACCGCCAACGTCAGCTGGGTGACCACCGCCACCCTGCTGTCCGCCGCCGTCTTCACGCCGCTGCTCGGCCGCTTCGGCGACCAGCACGGCAAGAAGCCGACGCTGGTGGCCGTACTCGGCGTCATGGTCGCGGGCTCCGTCATCGCGGCGCTGGCGTCCTCCCTGCCCCTGCTCCTCCTCGGCCGCGTCCTCCAGGGCGCCGCCACCGCGATCTTCCCGCTGGCCCTCTCGGTGCTGCGCGAAGAGGTCCGCCCGCAGAAGCTCCCCGGAGCGATGGCCCTGGTCAGCGGCACCCTCGCGTTCGGCAGCGGCCTGGCGCTCGTCGCCACCGGCCTGCTGACCTCCGGCAGCGACGCCGACTACCGCAACGCCTTCTGGATGGCCACGGGCTTCGCCGTGCTCGCGCTGCTCGCCGTCGTCTTCCTGGTTCCGGCGACGCGGCACAAGACCGGCGGCCGTACGGACTTCCTCGGCGCGCTCACCCTGGGCATCGCCCTGCTGCTGCTCCTGCTGCCGATCTCCCAGGGCCACGAGTGGGGCTGGGCCTCCGGCCGTACGCTGGGCAGCTTCGCGGGCGCCGTCGTCATGACCGCCGTCTGGGTGTTCACCGAGCTCAAGGTCCGCGAGCCCCTCGTCGACATGCGGATGTTCGTCCACCGTCCGGTCCTGATGGCCAACCTGGCCGGCATCCTCGTCGGCTTCGGCATGTTCGCGAACTTCCTGGGCGTCTCCTACCTCGTCCAGATGCCGAAGGCCCTGACCGGCTACGGCTTCGACGCCTCCATCCTGCGGGCCTCCGTGGAGTTCCTGCTGCCCGGCGCGATCGTCTCGCTCCTCGCTTCGCCGATCGGCGGGCAGCTGGTCCGCCACCGCGGGCCGCGCGCCGCACTGGCCGTGGCCGCGGCCCTCGGGGCCGCCGGCTTCGGCTGGCTGGCCCTGGACCACGGGCACAGCGTCTCGGTGATCGGCGCCGGCCTCATCGTGGGCGCGGCCGTCAGCTTCGGCTACGCGGCCATGCCGGCCGTGATCATGGCGAGCGTCCCGCACCACCAGAGCGGCATCGCCAACGGCATCAACTCGATCTCGCGCTCCACCGGCAGCGCGATCGGCAGCGCCATCGTGACCACCATCCTGGCCTCGAAGACGATCGAACACCTCCCGGCGGGAGTTCCCGCACTGCCCGCCGAATCCGGCTTCACCCTCACCTTCGTCATCGGCGCCGTGGCCTTCGGCCTGGTCGCGGTGATCAGCGGAATCGGCCTGCGCGGGGCGCACGGTCCGCGGACGGACGCTACGGGCGCCACCACTCCGGCGGCCGCGGGGAGCCCGGCGCCGGTGGCCATCGCGGAGTCCGCCGCGAAGACCCCCGTGCCGTCTGCCGGGAAGGCCGACGCCTGATGCGGTGATCGACTGACCGGCCCGCACCGCATCACCGGAGCGGCGCCACCTCACCACCGAGCCGCCCCCGGGCCCCGCCGCGCACGCGGCAGGGCCCGGGGGCGGCTTTGATCGCCGACAGCTGCACCAGCGTGGACGCGATCGCCGCCGCCTACCAGAAGGTCGCTCTGCGGTGACGACCTCGCGGTCGGCTGAGCGCACCGGCCGGCCGTCGGCTGGATAGGCTCGACCGGGCCCGTAAAGGATCTCCCCGGGCCCGGAAGGGTGCCATGAGCAGCGAAGCAGTGATCCGGATCCTGCGGGCGGCCGACCGCCCGGCGGCCCGGTGGAAGAACGGCGGGGGAGTGACCCGCGAGATCGCCGCCGGCCCCGAGGGCTCAGGGATGGACGATTTCGGCTGGCGGGTCAGCCTCGCGGAGGTGACCGCCGACGGCGCCTTCTCCGTGTTCCCCGGCGTGGACCGCACGCTCACCCTCGCGGAGGGCGCCGGCATGGACCTCGAGATCGGCGGCGCACGACGCCTCGTGGACCGGCGGTACGCGCCCCAGCGGTTCCCCGGCGACGAGCCGACCGGCTGCCGGCTGCTGGGCGGGCCGGTGGTGAACTTCAACGTGATGTACCGCCGCGGCGTGGTGAGCGCCGACACCGCCGTCGTACGGGGCGACCTGGCGCTCGCCGTCCGGCCCGGCGAGAACCTGCTGATCGTCGCCCTGGAGGGGACGGCCGAGGTCGACGGCTCCGCCGAACTGGGGCCGTACGACGCGGCGTTGACGACCGGACCGCGCGAGGTCGTGCTACGGAGCTCCGGGCGCGCGGCGGTGGTCCGCCTGGCCCCGGCGCAGGCCCCGGCCCCGGCCCCGGACCCGACGGAGCCCGGCCGGGCTCAGCCGGCGTAGGAGGCCATCCGTTCCACCAGGGTCCGGGGCGCTCCGGCGCCGAAGCACAGGTCGAGGCTGTCCGCGGACTCGGCCGCGGCGGCCTCGGAGCGGGGGAACATCGCCTCCTCGTACACGGCGAGTGCCCCCTCCCGGTCCCCGGGGCGGGCGACCAGGGCCGCGGCGAGTTCGGCGCCGTCGAGCATGGCCAGGTTGGCGCCCTCCCCGGCGAAGGGGGACATCAGGTGTGCGGCGTCGCCGATCAGGGTGATGCCGGGGGTGCGGGCCCAGCGGTGGCCCACCGGCAGCGCGTGAATCGGCCGTCCCACGAGCGGGACGTCGCTGCCGGCGACGAGCGCGCGCAGCCGCGGGTCCCATCCGGCGAACCGCTCCAGGACGGCTTCCGTCTCCGGGGCGGAACCGGCGGCCCAGTCCTCGCCCGTCCGCAGGGCGGCGTAGACGTGCACGGTGCCTCCCGGCTCGCGGTGGGCGAGCAGGCCCAGGCCCTCGTCGAGCGCGAACATCATCCCGCCGCCGACCAGGGCCGCGCTCGCGGGATGGCGGACATCCGCGTCGTACAGGTGCGCCTCGGCGAAGGACAGGCCGCAGTACCGGGGGAGCGCGGACGAGACCAGCGGGCGGACCTTCGACCAGGCGCCGTCCGCGCCGATGAGCAGGCCGGTGGTGAAGACGGACCCGTCGGCCAGGGCCACCTCGTGGACGCCGCCGGCGAGGGCCCGTACGCCGGTGGCCTTGGCACCCCAGCGGACCGTTCCCACGGGGAGCGAGTCGAGGAGGAGGTCGCGCAGCGCGGCACGGTGCACTTCGGGACGGCCGCGGTCCGCGCCGTCCTGCTCATCGGCGTGCTCGAGGTGGACGGCCGCGCCGCTGTCGAGGATCCGCATGGCCTGGCCGCCGGGGAGCACGAGCGCCCGGAAGTCCTCGTGGAGCCCGGCCGCGCGCAGGGCGGCCTGGCCGGATTCCTCGTGCAGATCGAGCATGCCGCCCTGGTCGCGGGCGGTGCGTGAGGCGTCGAGGTCGAAGACGGCCGCCTCGATTCCGTGCACGTGCAGGACGCGGGCCAGGGTGAGGCCGCCGAGACCGGCGCCGATGATCGCGAGGGGGTGGTGGGTGGTCATGGTGGTGCTCCTTCGGTGAGCCCGGGTGAGTGGTGCGCCGGTGCTGAGGGGGTGGGGTGGGAGTGGGGTGGGAGTGGGGCCCGGCGACCCCCTTCCAGAAGAGCACAATGACTATGAAAGTGCAATCGATACACTTTCGCAGTGGCTAGTGGATGCGGCTCTATGCTGGTCGCATGACACGCATCGACAAGGCAGAGGCAGAACCGGACGGCTCCGGGCGACGCGAACGCAAAAAGGCCGCAACCCGGCAGGCCCTCGCCGACGCCGCCCTGCGGCTCTTCCTTGAGAAGGGCTTCGACCAGGTCAAGGTCGCCGAGGTTGCCGAGGCCGCCGACACGGCCCTGACGACCCTGTTCGCACACTTCCCCGGCGGGAAGGAGGCGCTGATCCTGGAGGACGGCGCCGAGCGGGAGGAAGCCCTGGCCCTGGCGGTGCGCGGCCGGGCCGACGGGGTGTCGGTCCTGGCGGCGCTGCGCGCGTTCTTCGCCGGCCGCGGTCCCTTCGACCCGGACCCGGCGCCGGAGTTCCTCCGCAAGACGCAGCTCGTCGTCGCCACGCCCGCGCTGCGCGCCTACGCCCGGCGGATGTGGACGGGCTGCGAGGAGGCCCTGGCCGGGGTCATCGCCGAGGAGTGCGGACTCCCGTCGGGGGACGACTCGCTGCGGATTCTGGCCCGCTACGTCCTGGAGGTTCCCGATCTCGCAGGCACGCGGCCGGACCCGGGGCGCGCCCTGGATGTGGCCTTCGACCACCTGGAGCGCGGCTGGCCCGGGGTGTGATCCGAACTCCCCTCCGTGTGCGAAGCGTTGACAAAGTCGTCATCTGCTAGAAACCTGTGGCGCCATGGCCGCATAACTGCGATCAGATCACTCAAAAAATTAATAACGGTACGCAAGTTTGCGGCAGGCGCGGCTGCGTCGGGCCGGGTCCCCTCATGGAACAGAGGACAGCATGAGATGGAAGCAAGGCGGCCGGCTGATGGTGGCCGGCGCGGTGGTGGCGGGACTGATGTCGGTCGGACTCCTGCCCGTCGGCCTCGCCGCGGCGGCGGGCGGACCCAACCTCGCCCTCGGCAAGTCGGTTTCTGCGAGCGGCTCCCTCGGCGGGTACGGGGCCCCGGGAGTCACCGACGGCAACCAAGGCTCGTACTGGGAGGGGCCTTCGGGCACCTTCCCGACCTGGGTGCAGGTGGACCTCGGAAGCAGCGTCGCCGTCGACCAGGTGGTGCTGAAGCTGCCCGCCCCGTGGGAGACGCGGACCGAGACGCTGACCGTGCAGGGCAGCACCGACGGGAACACCTTCACCACCCTGTCCGCTTCGGCGGGCCGGGTCTTCAACCCCGCCCAGTCGAACGCGGTGACCATCGGGTTCACGGCCGCGACGGTCCGCTACGTGCGGGTGAACGTCTCCGCCAACACGGGCTGGCAGGCCGCGCAGATATCGGAGCTCGAGGTGTACTCCGCCAACGGCAGCGGTGACCCGGGCGATCCCGGGGACCCGGGCACTCCGCCGCCCGTCGGCGTGAACCTCGCCAAGGGCAAGCCCATCGAGGCCTCCTCCACCACCCAGTCGTTCGTCGCGGCCAACGCGAACGACGACAGCGTCACCAGCTATTGGGAGGCGGGCGGCCAGCAGTCCACGCTGACCGTGAAGCTGGGCTCCAACGCCGATGTCACCGGAGTGGTCCTCAAGCTCAACCCCGACCCCGCCTGGGGCAACCGCACCCAGAGCTTCGAGATCCTGGGCCGGGAGCAGTCGGCGAGCGGGTTCACCACCCTGAAGGCCCGCGCGGACTACGCGTTCAGCCCGGCCGGCAACCAGAACACCGTGACCGTTCCCGTCACCGGCCGGCTCGCCGAGGTCCAGCTGAAGTTCTCCGGCAACACCGGGGCCGGCGGCGGACAGGCAGCCGAGTTCCAGGTCATCGGCGCCGCCGCCCCGAATCCGGACCTGACGGTCACGGACCTCGCCTGGTCCCCGGTCACCCCCTCCGAGAGCGACGCCGTCACGGTCAACGCAACCGTCCGCAACGCCGGTACGGCCGCTTCCCCGGCCACCACCGTCAACGTCAGCCTGGAAGGCGCCGTCGCGGGCAGCGCCCCGGTCGGCGCCCTCGCGGCCGGAGCCTCCGCCACCGTCCCGGTCGCCGTCGGCAAGCGCCCGATGGGCAGCTACACCGTCTCCGCCGTCGTCGACCCGGCCGGCACCGTTCCGGAGCAGAACGACACCAACAACAGCCGTACGGCCGCGGCCAAGCTCGTCGTCGGCCAGGCCCCCGGCCCCGACCTGGAAGCCCTCTCCATCGCCACCAACCCGGCCAACCCGGCCGTGGGCGCCGCGGTCTCCTTCACCGTGGCAGTCCGCAACCGGGGCACCAGCGCGGTGAGCGCGGGCACCATCACCCGGCTGGTCGCCGGATCCACCACCCTGAACGGCCCCACCCCGGCGATCCCCGCCGGTGAAACCGTCAACGTGCCCATCAACGGCACCTGGACGGCGGTCAGCGGCGGAGCCACCCTCACCGCCACCGCCGACGGGACCAATCTCGTCACCGAGACCAACGAAACCAACAACAGCCACTCCCGCGCCGTGGTCGTCGGCCGTGGTGCGGCGCTCCCGTACACCGAGTACGAGGCGGAGGCCGGAAGTTACACCGGCACCCTGCTGCAGAGCGACGCCAAGCGCACCTTCGGGCACACCAACTTCGCCACCGAGTCCTCGGGCCGCGAGTCAGTGCGCCTCTCCTCGGCCGGCCAGTACGTGCAGTTCACCTCGACCAACCAGGCCAACTCCATCGTCGTGCGCAACTCGATCCCGGACGCCGCGAACGGCGGCGGAGCCGACGCCACGATCAGCCTGTACGTCAACGGCAGCTTCGCCCAGAAGCTGAACCTCTCCTCGAAGCACAGCTGGCTCTACGGCAGCACCGACAGCCCCGAGGGTCTGACCAACACCCCCGGCGGCGACGCCCGCAGGCTCTTCGACGAGTCGCACGCCCTGCTCGCGCAGAGCTACCCGCCGGGCACCACCTTCCGCCTCCAGCGCGACGCGGGCGACACGGCCTCGTACTACGTCATCGACCTGATCGACCTGGAGCAGGTGGCCCCGGCGGCGTCCAAGCCCGCGGAGTGCACCTCGATCACCGACTACGGGGCGATCCCGAACGACGGCATCGACGACACGCTCGCCATCCAGAAGGCCGTGACGGCGGACCAGAACGGGCAGATCGCCTGCGTCTGGATCCCGCAGGGCCAGTGGCGCCAGGAGCAGAAGATCCTCACCGACGACCCGCTGAACCGGGGCCAGTTCAACCAGGTGGGCATCAGCAACGTCTCCATCCGCGGCGCGGGCATGTGGCACTCGCAGCTCTACACGCTCACCCAGCCGCAGGACGCCGGCGGCATCAACCACCCGCACGAGGGCAACTTCGGCTTCGAGATCGACGACAACACGCAGATCTCCGACATCGCCATCTTCGGATCGGGCCGGATCCGCGGCGGCGACGGCAACGCCGAGGGCGGCGTGGGCCTCAACGGGCGCTTCGGCAAGAACACCAAGATCACCAATGTGTGGATCGAGCACGCCAACGTCGGCGTCTGGGTCGGCCGTGACTACGACAACATCCCGGCCCTGTGGGGTCCCGGCGACGGCATCGAGTTCAACGGCGTGCGGATCCGCGACACCTACGCCGACGGCATCAACTTCGCCAACGGCACCCGCAACTCCACCGTCTTCAACTCCTCCTTCCGCACGACCGGCGACGACGCCCTCGCGGTGTGGTCCAGCAAGTACGTGAAGGACCAGTCGGTGGACATCGGCCATGACAACCACTTCCGCAACAACACCATCCAGCTGCCGTGGCGGGCCAACGGCATCGCCCTGTACGGCGGTTACGGCAACACCATCGAGAACAACCTGATCTACGACACCATGAACTACCCCGGCATCATGCTGGCGACCGACCACGACCCGCTGCCCTTCTCCGGGCAGACCCTGATCGCGGGCAACGGGCTCTTCCGCACCGGCGGCGCGTTCTGGAACGAGGACCAGGAGTTCGGCGCGATCACCCTCTTCCCGTCGAACCTGCCCATCCCGGGTGTCGTCATCCGCGACACCGACATCCACGACTCGACCTACGACGGGATCCAGTTCAAGACCGGCGGCGGGGTCATGCCCGACGTCAAGATCACGAACGTGACCATCGACAAGTCCAACAACGGGTCCGGCATCCTGGCCATGGGCGGGGCGCGCGGCAACGCCATCCTGTCCAACGTCACCATCACCGGATCCGCCCAGGGCAACATCCTGATCGAACCCGGCTCGCAGTTCCTGATCAGCGGCGGCTGACGGCAGGCGGGTTCACCGCTTGCCGAGCTTGACCCACCTCGCCGCACCGGGGACACCCTCGGCGTCGAGGAGGAACAGCATGTAGTAACCGGGCGGGGCGTCGGCCGAGGTGGCCGGCGCCCGCAGCCCGATCGTGCGGCCGCGGACACCGGTCATCCGCAGCTCCAGATGGCGCTGACTGGTGTTCACCGCGTGGGTGACCGTGGTCGGCGCCAGCAGCACGGCCCGCCGTACGCCGGCGGCCGTCGAGCTCTCCACGGAGAACTCCGCGCCGTGGGCGATCTCGCCCGCCGGGACCCGGTCCAGCACCGGCCGGGCTCCCCGGTGCAGGTAGGCGGGCTCGTAGATCTCGATCGAGCCGTCCATGCCGTCCTTGATGTCCGGGTCGTTGGCGATCTGCTGGAGCTCGTCCCCGGTGACCATGACCCGGCCGTCCGGCAGCACCAGGGCGTTGGAGTGGTAGCCCCGGGGAAGCCGCTGGGCCGGCCCCAGCCGCCAGCGCCCGTCCGCACCCCGCAGTTCGGTCTGGCGGAACTTCAGATCGGCCTTCGGGTTGAACGGCCCGAACCCGTAATCCCTGGTGTCCTTCGCCCCGTTGACCGTCAGCAGCGTGCCGTCCGGCAGGATCAGCGTGTCGTCCTGGGTCCGGCCGAAGGCGCGCGGCTCCTCCGTGGTCCAGGCGCCGCCCGACAGCCGGTAGGTGTTCGGGTCGAGCGGATCCCCGCCCAGCACCAGCACCGAGTCCGGTCCGCGGAGCCCCGCCGGCAGCGGCACGGCGGAGCCGTAGCCCCGGAAATCGGCGGGCCGCCTGGGCAGGTCCGTACGGGTCTGCGCGCGCGGGTCGAAGAGCCACTGCTGGTCGGCGTCGCGCCCGAGGCCGTAGATCATGCCGTCGCGCAGCGAGAACAGGTGAGGGTAGTCGTTGCGGAACGGTGCGTCGGAGCGCATCCGCTGCACGGAGAGGTCCAGCGGGATGTCGTACGGGCGCCAGGGCACCGGTTGCCCCAGCGCCGGGAACCGCTCCACCACCGGGGTCGGTGTCCCCGTGCCGCGCTCCGACTGGCCCGACATGATGATCTGGCGGCCGTCCGCGCCGGTCACCACCGACGGGTACCAGCGCCCCACCGCCATATCGCGGTTGCGGTACCAGCCCTCGGTCCACGGGTCGAAGACGAAGGACAGCTTCGCCCCGCTGCCGCCCTTCCCGCCGGTGTTGCCGCCGAACACCCCCAGCATCCCGTTGGGCAGGAAGGAGTGCCCGGCGCAGAAGAACGGCGCGGGACGCGGGGCGTGCGTACCGTCGGGCATCAGCACGACGGGCGGGGTGACCTTTTTGAACGCGCGCGCTCCCGTCCCCTTCGCCGGATCCCACAGATAGGCGCGGCCCGCGTTCGCCGGACCGATCCGGTCCGTGGGGCCGGTCTCCTTGGTGGGGTCGGTCTCCACCCGGGAGAAGGAGAAGAGCAGCACCTTGCCGGTGGGCAGCTGGGCCACGTGCACACCGAAGTCGGGGGAGGGGAAGTACGCGGCGAACCGTCCCGAGACCGCCGGCGTGAAAGCGGAGTTGGCCTCGCGCTGCGAGGCGGCGAGCGAGGCCAGACTCGCGTTGCGACGGGCCTGCGGGTACTCCACGGCGCCCTTGGCCGCGCGGCGCAGATCGGCGTGGGCGCGCCCGTGACCGGCGCCGATCACGGCGGCCTCGGCCGCATCGGCCGGCTCGGCCGCATCGGTCCCGCCGTCCGTGCCGTGCCCCGGCATCCCGGCCGCGGCCGGGGCGGTCGCGAGGACCAGGGCGCAGACGGCCGCGGTCGCGGAGAGCAGGGCGGACCGGTGCAGGCGGCGCATGGGGCTCCTCGGCGCGGGCGGTTCCGTAGGGCGCTCAGCATAGGAAATACCGGGATGAATAGGGTGATCCGACGTGCTCGGCGCCGTGCCGATGAGCCGTTCGGCCCTCCCCGCAACGCTGCCCGAACGTTTCTGCGGTGAAATGGCCCGGCCATCGGAGTGAGGCCGCGCACCCGTTCCCCCACCGGCCGGGTAGGGACCGATTGCATGGCCGCGTGATCAGAACACTGCGTTCCGCGCTCGGCGCCGTCCTCGTGACCGGCGGCCTCCTCACCCTCCTGCCCGCCTCCGCCGCCGGGGCGGCGGGTGCCCCCGCGGCCCCCGCCGCGCCGGAGGACCGGGTGACCGTCGACGTCTCCACAATCAACGGCTCGGGGTGCCGGCCGGGCAGCGCCACCGTCGCCGTGGCCGAGGACAACTCGGCCTTCACCGTCACCTACAGCGAGTACCTGGCCATGGCGGGCGGCAACAGCGCCCCGACCGACGGCCGCAAGAACTGTCTGCTCTCCCTGCTCGTACACGTCCCGCAGGGGTACACCTACGCCGTCGCCCAGGTCGACTACCGGGGATTCGGCAGCCTCCAGCAGGGCGCGATCGGCACCCAGAAGGCCAGCTACTACTTCCAGGGCATGAAGCAGACCGACTACCGCACCCACAAGTTCCAGGGCAGGCTCGACGACAACTGGCAGGCCACCGACACCACGGGCATCGAGGCCCTGGTCTTCGCCCCCTGCGGCGAACTGCGCAACTTCAACATCAACACCGAACTGCGCGCCGAGGTCGGAACCTCGGATCCCTCGACGACCAGCTACATGGCGCTCGACTCCACCGACGGCAGCATCAACAGCGTCTACCACTTCTCCTGGAAGAAGTGCACGGCCCGCTGAACCGGCCCGGCGCGCTCCCCGCGGGCGGTCGCGCGGGACTCCCGCTCAGGAGTCCCCCCGCGCGGCCGCCTGCCGCTGCCGCTTGCTCATGGGGGCCAGGGTGAGGTCCTGGGCCTGCGAGCTGATCCGCTTGAAGCCGTACCCGTGCTCCGTCAGCCAGGTCTCGGCGGCGAGCTCGGCATGGGCGGTCGCGTCCAGGACGTCCTCCTCGGCCTCGCCCTCGGCGAGGAAGCGGAAGGTGAAGAAGGGCCGGGCCGCCACGTCGTACGTGAGGTGCCCCTCGGGAGTGAACTCGGCCGTCAGCATGTCGTGCCGGGCCGCGTCCGCGAGGAGCGCGGCACGCTGCTCCTCGGTGAGGCCGTCGAAGGACCCCCGGACGGTGATGCGGAAGGTGCGGGTGCTCATTCCTTCAGCCTAGGCGGCGCTCCACGCCGTCCGCACCGGGATTTCCGGGGGGCCGCCACTCGGACGGCCCAATCGCCGAGCGCCGCGAACGGCCCCGGCGTCACCCGGTCGACACGGCTGCGACCTGGGCTTTCGCGCAACTGCCCGGTATGCCGGGCGTGTCGCGCCCCGCTAGCGTCGGCAGAGTCCGGAGTCCTTGGTGATTCCGCGAGGGGGGTCCTGCTATCCGCCTGTGCGAGAGGCCGAGCCGATGCTGAAGGACGCCCCGATAGCCCAGATGCCCCCGATGGCCAGCCTGCTCCGTGTGGAGAAGGGCGTGGCGGACCCCGAGGAACTCGCCGCGATCGCGGTGGTGGTCGCCTGCTTCGCCCGCCGCAACTCCGCCGGAGCGGGAACGGCCCCCGGAGCCGGAACGGCCCCCGGAGCGGGAACGTCCCCCGCCGGGGCCGCCCGCCGCCGGCGCCCCGCGCACCGCGGCTCCGGCTGCTGGGCGGGCTGCTGGGCCTGCGGCTGACGCGACCCGCACGGGATCGGCAGCACCCATGAACGCCCCTGCCCCCGGCCCGCTTACGGGCCGGCGGCAGGGGGACCAATCGGCGTCCGGGCCGGTCAGGCCCGGCGCAGCACCGTCGACAGCGCCTCGGTCAGCGCGGCCTCGGCATCGGCCACCGGCCCCTGCGAGCGCCAGGCGACGAACCCGTCCGGCCGCACCAGCACGGCGCCCTCCGGGGACATGGCGTGCACCTCGCTCCAGTCGGCTCCCTCCTCCTGCACCAGATCCGTGCCGGGAGCCCTCGGGGACCCGATGGCGGCGGACCCGATGGAATACGCGTCCAGCTTCACCGACAGCCGCTCGGCCACCCGTTCGGCCGCCGCCCGCCACGGCGAGCCCGCGCCGCACAGCAGCACGAACGCGCGCTCGTACAGGTCCACCGTGGAGACCCGCTCACCGTCGGCCCGCGTCAGCCACATGTGCGGGGCCCGCGTGCCGGGGTCGCCCTTCATGCGCATCCCCTCCGGGATGACCGGGCGGTCCGGCGCCCCGCCGACGAACGCCCCGCTCGGGTACCCGTAGGCCATGGCCGTCGTCAGGACCCCGCTGCCCGGTCCGCCGCCCATGGTGGGCGGCGGCGCGTACCCGGGGTGGCTGTGCTCCGCCGAACGGGCCGAGGCGCGCTGGGCGGTCGCCACGGCCACCGGGTGCCGCTCCGCTCCATAGGTCTCCAGCAGTTCCATGCCTGCCGAGCCGTTCAGGACCGCCGCGATCTTCCAGGCCAGGTTGTGCGCGTCCTGGATGCCGGTGTTGGAGCCGAAGGCGCCGGTGGGGGACATCTCGTGAGCCGCGTCGCCGGCCAGGAACACCCGACCGGAGGAGTACCGCTCGGCGATCCGTTCCGCAGCGTGCCAGGGGGCCTTGCCGCCGATCTCCACGTCCAGGTCCGGTACGCCGATCGCGGCCCGGATCTGCTCCCTGCACCGCTCCTCGGTGAAGTCCTCCAGGGTTTCCCCCTGGTCCGGGTGCCACGGCAGGTGGAAGACCCACTGGGTGTCGTTGTCCACCGGCAGCAGCGCCCCGTCCGCACCCGGCTTCATCAGGTAGCAGACGATGAACCGCAGGTCGCCCAGCACCTCCACGAGCTGCCGCGAGCGGAAGGTGACGCTGACGTTGTGGAACAGCTCGCCGCTGCCCGACTGGGGGATGCGCAACTGCTCGCGCACGGGGCTGCGCGGGCCGTCCGCCGCGATCAGGAAGTCGGCGCGCACGGTGATGTGCTCACCGGTCTCCCGGTCCTTGACCAGCGCGTTCACCCCGGTCTCGTCCTGGTCGAAACTCATCAGCTCGGTCGAGAACCGCACGTCGGCGCCCTGGGCGCGACTCTGCGCGGCGAGGATCGGCTCGATGTTGTTCTGGCTGCACACGCACCAGCCGGTCGGGCTGAACTTGCTGAGCGCCCCGGCCGGGTCGATGGCCTTGACCAGCCACTTGTGGTCGCCGCCCAGCAAGGACTCCGTCTGCAGGATGCCCATGTTGTTCTCCAGCGCGGACGCCGCCTGCCGGATGGCGCCCTCCGCCCCGGCCACCCGGAACAGCTCCATGGTCCGGGCGTTGATACCGCGCCCGCGCGGGTGGTCCGAGGTGCCGGCGTGCTTCTCCACTACCAGGTGCCTGATGCCGTGACGGCTCAGGAACAGCGAGGTGGACAGACCCACGAGGGAGCCGCCCACGACGAGAACCGGTACGCGAACATCTGCCGTGTCTTCCATCAGCTGCGAGCTCCTGAATTCTGTGTGGGGGGAGTGCACTCTTTTATGCCCCCGATCGCCGGCCAAGCTCAGGAGATACGCCGCTTGTCACCCGCTTGATGCGGAGATGTAGCGGTACGTCCGCACCCGGATGACGATGAGCGACAGCGGTTCCCCCGAAGACACGCCGGCCTGCCGTCCCCGCGACGGCCGCAGGCCCGGGGCGGTCACCGCCGAGGACGGACGAGGGTCCGTACGCGATGAACATCCCCGCCCTCCCCCAGGGCCCTCACGAAGGAGTGAGCAGATGACGACCACCCTGTCCGAACGGGTGTCACAGTCCGCCTTCGACGGCTCCATGCTCCGGGTGGTCCTGCTGATGGACCTCCACGAAGGAGCCCAGCAGCGGTTCTTCGAGGCGTACGAGCAACTGCGCCACGACATCGCGTCGGAACCGGGCCACATCAGCGACCAGCTCTGCCAGTCCTTCGAGAACCCCTCGCAGTGGCTCATCACCAGCGAGTGGGAGAGCGCACCGCAGTACCTCGCCTGGGTCAACAGCGAGCACCACGCCGAACAGGTGCGCCCCCTCGGCGCCTGCGCCCGCGCCATGCGCCCGCTCAAGTACACCGTCCTGCGCGAGACCGGCCGCGGCTACCAGGACGCGCGGCGGCCCACGGGCGCCCGGCTCCAGGAAGCGCCCAGGCTCGGCGCCGACATCGTCCGCCACGCCCTGACCTTCACGGTCAAGCCCGGCAGCGAGAAGGAGGTCGCGGCCCTCCTCTCCAGCTACGCCTCCCCGGCGGCCGACGTCGACGGCCACACCCGGCTCTGCCGCACCACCCTGTTCATGCACGGCAACCGGGTCGTGCGTACGGTGGAGGTCCGCGGAGACCTGATGTCAGCCCTGCGGCACGTCTCCGAGCAGCCCGAGGTACGGGCCGTCGAGGAGGCCATCAACCCCCACCTCGAACAGGACCGTGACCTCGGCAATCCCGAGTCCGCCCGGATGTTCTTCATGAAGGCCGCGCTCCCGGCCGTCCACCACGTCGCCGCGCGCGAGGCCGGCGGCGCCGACCGCTCCGACGTACGGCGCCACGCGCTGTTCTACCCGGCCAAGCCCGGCTGCGGACCGGCACTGGCCCGGTTCCTCGCCCGGCAGGACGAGGAAGCCGCCCACCGGCCCGACGCCCCGACCGTGAGCAGCAGCATCTTCCAGCGCGACGACATCGTCGTACGCCTCATCGACGTGCGCAGCCCGCACGGCGCCGGGCTGGAAACCGCCTTCGGCGTCCGGGGCCCGCGCAAGGCGGCCGTACTCGCCCGCCTGATGGCCGGACCCGTCAGCGGATCCGAGGGGGCCGCCGAGTCCGCGGTCCGCCACACCATGAGCCTGATCACCGACCGCAGGGCCCCCGCCGAAGGCTGACCCGCAGCCGCCCCCGGCCGGCCCACCCGGCCCCCGGACCTCACATCCCCGGACCCCCCCACCCACCAGCCCCGTCCAGGCTCCCCACCGCCAGGAGGAACCCCCGCCATGACCAGACAACGCCCACCGCACATCGTGGACCTCAGCGAGACGCAGCCCAACACGCGGCGCGGCGGCGACCTGAGGGCCGTCCTCACACCGACCTCGGTGGGCTGCACCAGCGGCTTCATGGGCCTGGCCGTCATGGCGCCGGGCGAGCACATCGCCGAGCACTACCACCCGTACTCCGAGGAGTTCGTGTACGTGGTCGCCGGCGAGCTGGAGGTCGACCTCGACGGCGAGGCCCACCCGCTCCTCACCGACCAGGGACTCCTCGTCCCGATGAACGTGCGCCACCGCTTCCGCAACGTCGGCGGCACCGAGGCCCGCATGGTCTTCCACCTCGGACCGCTCGCCCCGGACCCCAAGCTCGGGCACGTGGACACGGAGGAGGCCGTCCACCCGGAGGGATCCGCCTGGGAGCGGCCCCCGGACCGCGCGGGAGCGGTCTCGTGACCCGCCGACGCGTGGCCGTCACCGGGGTAGGCGTCGTCGCCCCCGGCGGGATCGGAGCCTCCGCCTTCTGGGAGCTCCTCTCCAACGGGCGTACGGCGACCCGCGGCATCACCCTCTTCGACCCGACCGGCTTCCGCTCCCGGATAGCCGCGGAGGTCGACTTCGACCCCGCCGCACACGGCCTCGGCGCCGAGGAGGCGGCCCGCGCGGACCGGTACATCCAGTTCGCGCTGGTCGCCGCCGCCGAGGCGGTGCGCGACGCCGGACTCGACCTCACCACGGACGAAGCCTGGCGCACCGGAGTCTCCCTCGGCACCGCCGTGGGCGGCACCACCCGCCTGGAGCACGACTACGTGGCCGTCAGCCAGTCGGGAGACTGGTGGGACGTGGACCACCGGCTCGCCGGGGCCCACCTGCACCGCGCCTTCACCCCGGCCACCCTGGCCTCCGCCGTGGCGGAGAAGACGGGAGCACGCGGACCGGTCCAGACCGTCTCCACCGGCTGCACCTCCGGGCTCGACGCCATCGGCTACGCCTTCCACTCCATCGCCGAGGGCAAGATGGACGTCTGCATCGCCGGCGCCTCCGACTCACCCGTCTCGCCGATCACCGTGGCCTGCTTCGACGCCATCAAGGCCACCTCGCCCAACAACGACGACCCCGCCCACGCCTCCCGGCCCTTCGACGCCGACCGTGACGGCTTCGTCCTCGGCGAAGGCGGCGCCGTCCTCGTCCTGGAAGAGCTGGAACACGCCCGCGCCCGCGGCGCGACCGTCTACTGCGAGATCGGCGGCTACGCCACCTTCGGCAACGCCCACCACATGACGGGGCTGACCACCGAGGGCCTGGAAATGGCCCGAGCCATCGAAACCGCCCTCGCCCAGGCCCGGACCGACGCCCGCGAGATCGACTACGTCAACGCGCACGGCTCCGGAACCAAGCAGAACGACCGCCACGAGACCGCGGCGGTCAAGAAGGTCCTGGGAGACCACGCCTACAAGACGCCGATGACCTCCATCAAGTCCATGGTGGGGCACTCCCTCGGCGCCATCGGGGCGATCGAACTGGCCGCCTGCGTCCTGGCGATGACCCACCAGGTCGTCCCGCCCACGGCCAACTACGAGACCCCCGACCCCGAATGCGACCTGGACTACGTCCCGCGCGTCGCCCGCGAGCGCAAGCTGCGCAACGTGCTCTCCGTGGGCAGCGGTTTCGGCGGCTTCCAGTCCGCGGTCGTCATGACCCGCCCCGACGAGCGCAAGGAGGAGGTGGTCTCGTGAGCGTCCGTACGGTCATCACCGGCATCGGAGTGGTCGCGCCCAACGGCATCGGCGCCGAGGCCTTCTGGAAGGCGACCCAGTCGGGAGCCTCCGTCCTGGGCCGCGTCACACGGGAGGGCTGCGAACACCTCCCGCTGCGCGTGGCGGGTGAGGTACGGGGCTTCGACGCGGCCTCGGTGGTCGAGGAACGCTATCTCGTCCAGACCGACCGCTACACCCACCACGCCCTCGCCGCGGCCGACCTCGCCCTGGAGGACGGCCGGCTCGGCCGGGCCGACTACGAGGACGACCCCTTCTCGGTCGGCGTGGTCACCGCCGCCGGGTCGGGCGGCGGCGAGTTCGGCCAGCGCGAGCTGCAACACCTCTGGGGCCAGGGCCCGCGCTACGTCGGCCCGTACCAGTCGATCGCCTGGTTCTACGCGGCCAGCACCGGGCAGATCTCCATCCGCCGGGGCCTCAAGGGCCCCTGCGGGGTCGTCGCCGCCGACGAGGCGGGCGGACTCGACGCCTTCGCGCACGCCGCCCGGGCCATCAACCAGGGCAGCAAGGCCATGCTGGTCGGAGCCACCGAGGCGCCCCTGGCCCCGTACTCCATCGTCTGCCAGCTCGGCTACGAGTCCCTGAGCACCCACGAGGACCCGGAGCGGGCCTACCGGCCCTTCACCGAGAAGGCATGCGGCTTCGTACCCGCCGAGGGCGGCGCGATGTTCCTGGTGGAGGAGGAGCAGGCGGCCCTGCGCCGCGGTGCCTCCGTCCGGGCCCTCCTGGCCGGGCACGCGGCGACCTTCACCGGCCCGCACCACCCCGAACGGGCCGACGCGTCCGCCGAGGGTCTGGCCCACGCCATCAAGGGCGCCCTGCGGGACGCGGGCTGCGCCCCCGAGGAGGTGGACGTGGTCTTCGCCGACGCGCTCGGCACCCCCGAAGCCGACCGGGCCGAGGCGGCGGCGATCCTCTCCGCCCTCGGAGCACACGGGCGCAAGGTGCCGGTCACGGCGCCCAAGACCGGGACGGGCCGGGCCTATTGCGCGGCCCCGGCCCTCGACACCGCCGCCGCGGTCCTCGCCCTGGAGCACGGCATCGTCCCGCCCACGCCGAACGTGTTCGACGTGTGCCACGACCTCGACGTGGTGACCGGCAGCGCCCGCCCGGCGCAGCTGCGCACCGCGCTCGTGCTGAGCCGGGGCCTCATGGGCTCCAACGCCGCGCTCGTCATCAAAATCCCCTCCTAGAGACAGAAGGAGCCGCTCATGTCCGAACGACTGACCGTCGAGGAGCTGGCCGCCCTGATGAAGTCCGGGGCCGGCATCACCGTGGACCCGGCCGACATGAAGAACCGCCCGGACTCCCTGTTCGACGACTACGGCCTCGACTCGCTGGGCCTGCTCGGCATCGTCGGGCTGCTGGAGAACCAGCGCGGCCGGGCCCTGCCCACCGACGCGGACCGCTGCAAGACCCCCAAAGAGTTCCTCGAACTCGTCAACACCAGCCTCATGACCGGAGCTTGAGATGGCAGGACACACCGAGAACGAGATCGTCGTCAAGGCGCCCATGGACACCGTCTGGGAGATGACCAACCATCTCCCCAGCTGGCCCAAGCTGTTCAGCGAGTACGCCTCGCTGGAGATCCTGGAGGAGGACGGGCCCACCACCCGCTTCCGCCTGACGATGCACCCGGACGAGAACGGCACCGTGTGGAGCTGGGTCTCCGAACGCACTCCCGACCCCGTCAGCCGCACCGTGCGCGCCCGCCGGGTCGAGACCGGTCCGTTCGAGCACATGGACATCCACTGGCAGTACTTCGAGGTCCCCGGAGGCACCCGGATGGTGTGGACCCAGGACTTCGCCATGAAGCCGCAGGCTCCCGTCGACGACGCCTGGATGACCGCGAACATCAACCGGAACTCCAAGATCCAGCTGGAACTGATCCGGGAGAAGATCGAACAACGCGAACGCGAGAGCCGCACGCCCGCGGCCAGCCGCGTCTGAGACGAAAGGCAGCACACCGGATGCACCGCGCTCTCATCGTGGCCCGCATGGCGCCGCAGTCAGCCCCCGACATCGCTCAGCTCTTCGCGGCCTCGGACGCGGGCGAGCTGCCGCACCTCGTCGGGGTCACCCGCCGCAGCCTCTTCCAGTTCGGCGACGTGTACATGCACTTCATCGAGTCGGACCGGCCCCCCGGCCCGGCCATCGCCGAAGTCACCGGCCACCCGGAGTTCCGGGACCTCAGCGACCGGCTCACCGCCTACGTCAGCCCGCACAACCCGGAGACCTGGCGCAGCCCCAAGGACGCCATGGCCCAGGAGTTCTACCGCTGGGAGCGTCCGGGCGCCTCCCGTACGGGCTAGCCGCACGGAGGACCCGCACGACCGGCAGGCCTCGGGCCCCGCACCCACCCGGGTGCGGGGCCCGCCACCATGCCCGATCCGAAAGAGGAGCCTCAGGCCGATCCGCGCACCACCAGCGAGGTCGGGGTGATCACGGATGCCGGCACCCGGTGCGACCCGTGCGCCGGATCCAGGGACCGCAGCAGCAGCCGGACCATCAGCCGCCCCATGCCCTCGATGTCCTGGCGTACGGTCGTCAGCGGCGGATCGGCGCTCTCCGCCACCAGCTCGGCATCGTCGAAGCCGACCAGCGCCACGTCCCCCGGCACGCACCGGCCCCGCTCGCGCAGCACGCCCAGCGCGCCCGTCGCCATCAGGTCGTTCGCGGCGAACACCGCGTCGAGGTCCGGGCAGCGCTCCAGGAGTTCGGCCATCGCCCGGGCTCCGCCGGCCGCGGTGAAGTCCCCCTCGGCGACCAGCGCCGGATCCGCGTCGAGCAGTACGTCCCGGTACCCGTCGAGCCGGTCGGTCGCCGACGTCTGGTCCGGCGGCCCGGCGATGTGCGCGATCTGCCGCCGCCCCCGGGACAGCAGGTACCGTACGGCCTCGCGCGCGCCCCCGCGGTTGTCGGCGTCGACGTACGACAGCGGACCGTACGGTGCGGCCCCCTCCGCCTGCCCGGTCCAGCCGGGACGCCCGCCGTAGACGGTGGGCATGGCGATCCGGCGCGTGATCGCGGGCAGCGGGTCGTCGGTGTGCAGCGAGAACGCGAGCGCACCGTCGACGTGGCCGCCCGCCAGATACCGCTCGATCCTGTCGTAGTCCCCGCGGTGCTCGACCAGGAGCAAAACCAACTGTGTGTCGTGCGCCGTCAGTTCCTTGCTGATGCCGCGGATCTGCCGGGAGAAGAAGGGGTCGGAGAAGATCCGGATCTCCGGCTCGGCGATGATCACGGCGACCGCGCCGGTGCGCCGGGTGACCAGCGTGCGGGCCGCGTGGTTGGGCACGTAACCGAGGTCCAGGATGGCCGCGCGGACCTTGTCCACCAGGTGGCTGCGGACGCCGTCGCCGCCGTTGACGACCCGGGACGCGGTGGCCCTGGACACTCCGGCGCGCGCAGCCACCGCCTCCAGGGTGGGCCGGCCGGCGGGTACCTGTTCGGCCACGGGGCGCTCCTCGTGCGTGTTGCGGGGGCGGTGGCCCGGGCCCTGGGGCCCCGGCCCTGTCGGACAGCAGGGTAACCCGATCGGATTCGCGCGGCGGCGGGGCAGTCGATAAGGTGCCAGGTCACGGCCGCCTCCGGTGCGAACCGCGGGCAAGTCAGGGCTCTGCCGCAGCGCGTGACACTTCCGCAGCTGTCAGCCGCCGTCTGCCTGCCCGGGTCTTGGAACACGGGGCGGCCATCACGGCCGGGCAGACGGGTTCCGGCCGACGGGGTTGGAGGAACGAGTGGCACAGGTCATCGCCGAGGTCTCGAGGACGTTCAACGAGTTTCTGCTCTTGCCCAACCGGACCCGGACCGACTGCTCGCCCGCGAAGGTCGGTCTGCGCACGCCCCTGGTGCGGCACGTCGTCGGAGAACCGCCGGCGATCGAACTCGGCTCCCCGTTCACCTCCGCGATCATGCAGGCGGTCAGCACGCCGGAACTCGCCATCGCACTCGCACGCAACGGCGGTCTGAGCTTCCTGCACCACAACCAGTCCGTCCAGGACCAGGCCGCGGCCGTCCGCCAGGTGAAGAACTTCAAGGCCGGATTCGTCACCAGCGACACCAACGTCCGCCCCGACGACAGCCTGAGTCACCTGGTCGCCGTCATGCGGCGCACCGGTCACAGCACCGCCGCGGTCACCCACGACGGCAGCGCCACCGGACGGCTGCTCGGCCTGGTGACCTCCCGCGACTTCCACCCGCAGCGACACGACCTCGACGGACCGGTGAGCGGTCGGATGACCGCGGTCGCCGACCTTCCTCACGCCGCGGCCGACACCACGCTCTCCGAAGCCAACGCCCGGCTGTGGGACCAGCGGCTCGACTGCCTCCCCGTGCTCGACGCCGGGGGCCACCTGCACCACCTGGTCTTCCGCTCCGACTACACGGACAACAAGCGCTTCCCGAACCAGGCCGTGGACGGCGCGAAGCGCCTGCGGGTGGGTGCCGGCATCAACACCCACGACTACCGGGAGCGCGTTCCCGCCCTGCTGGAGGCGGGCGCCGACGCCCTGTGCTTCGACTCCTCCGACGGCTACAGCGACTGGCAGGCACAGGCCCTGACCTGGGTCAAGAAGCACTACCCGGAGATCCCCACCGGTGGCGGAAACGTGGTCGACGGCGAGGCGTTCACCTTCCTCGCCGAGGCCGGTGCGGACTTCGTCAAGGTCGGCGTGGGCGGCGGCTCCATCTGCATCACCCGCGATCAGAAGGGCATCGGCCGCGGCCAGGCCAGCGCGGTCCTGGACGTCGCCGCCGCCAGGGACGCCTTCCGCGATCGCACCGGCGAGTACGTGCCGATCTGCTCCGACGGCGGGCTGGTGCACGACTACCACGTGGCCCTGGCCCTGGCGATGGGGGCCGACTTCGTCATGATGGGGCGCTACTTCGCGCGCTTCGACCAGGCGGCCGGCGCGAAGCTCCCCACCAGGGACGGCTTCGTGAAGGAGTACTGGGGCGAGGGCTCGAACCGTGCCCGCAACTGGCAGCGGTACGGCCAGGGAGGCCAGGGCCTGATCTTCGAGGAAGGCGTCGACGGCTACGTTCCGTACGCCGGTGACCTCGACGAAGGGCTCGCCGTGACCATCGCGAAGCTCAAGACCACGATGGTCTCCTGTGGCTCCACCACTCTTGCGGAGTTCCGGTCCACGGCCCGGCTGACCCTGGTCTCCGACCAGAGCTTCCAGGAGAGCCACGCCAACGTCACCCTGCGCGACACCCCGACCACCGTCGCCTGACGGGCTGCCGACCGGACTTGCGGCGCGGCCGCGCCGCAAGTCCGATTACGGCCTTTTCCTCGAAGAGTGTGAACCGGCAAGGCCCTCTTGTGAGTTGAGCCACGGCTCTTAACAATGCGCATGACAACCGAAGGATCTTCGGTCGCATTGTCACCCAGAGGGGAACCCCCACATGAACAAGCCTCTCGCCGGCGCCGCGTTCGCACTGCTCCTCACCGGAGCGGCGGCCTCGCCGGCCGTGGCCCAGGCACCCCGGGACGCGGTCGCACCGGCCGTCGCGGTCAACTTCGCCGGAACCGTCGCGCTCAGCAACTGCTCCGGCTCCGTCGTCCGCGTGCCGAACTCGCTGCCCACCGACCCCGCGCTCGTCCTGTCCAACGGCCACTGTCTGGAGTCGGGCATGCCGGCGGCGGGGCAGGTCGTCAAGGACAAGGCGTCCAGCCGCTCCTTCTCGCTGCTGAACGCATCGGGCTCCAAGGTCGCGACGCTGCGCGCGAGCAAGATCTCGTACGCAACGATGACCGACACCGACATATCGATCTACCAACTGACCAAGACCTACGCGCAGATCAGCAGCCAGTACGGCATCAACGCGCTCACCCTGAACGACGCCCACCCGGTACAGGGCACCTCGATCAAGGTGGTGTCCGGGTACTGGAAGCGAACGTACAGCTGCAACGTCGACGGGTTCGCGTACCGCCTCAAGGAGGGGGAGTGGACCTGGAAGGACTCCCTGCGCTACACCTCGTCCTGCAACACCATCGGCGGCACCTCGGGCTCCCCGGTGATCGACACGACGACGGGCAAGGTGGTCGCCGTGAACAACACGGGTAACGAGGACGGCGGTTCGTGCACGCTGAACAACCCGTGCGAGGTGTCCGAGAGCGGCGCCGTGACCGTCCGGCAGGGCATCAACTACGCGCAGCAGACCTACATCATCGTCCCGTGCGTGGGCCCCGGCAACGCGATCGACCTGAGCCGCCCCGGCTGCACGCTCCCCAGGCCCTAGCGAACGCGCCGGGGCCCGCCCGGAATCCGGACGGGCCCCGGCGTCACGCGGTCTCAGCCCTTGGGCACCACGATGACGACGGTGCTGCACACCTTGTCGGCGAAGGTCTGCTTCTTCTCGTCCCACAGCGGCCACAGGTAGCCGATGTAGCAGGCGAT
This sequence comes from Streptomyces sp. NPDC006487, assembly GCF_042870555.1. Lineage (NCBI taxonomy): Bacteria > Bacillati > Actinomycetota > Actinomycetes > Kitasatosporales > Streptomycetaceae > Streptomyces > Streptomyces sp. NPDC006487. The sequence goes on along the minus strand of NZ_JBIAHN010000005.1, from coordinate 53,897 downwards.
GCCGTCGAGGAAGTGCGCCAGCTTGCGGACGAAGGCCATGCCGAAGCCGAGGACGTTGCCGTCGGCCTCGCGGCGCACGCTGATCCCGACGACCTTCTTGCCGATCGACTGGCCGGTGGCGCCTTCCTTGTAGAGCTGGAAGATGCCCATGCCGAAGGCGTAGAGCATGCCGATCATGAAGAAGACGCCCGGCCCGGAGGCGCCCGCGTCATCGCTCATGGCGAGGTCGATGAAGCCGAGGGCGTACATCGGTCCCACGGTGATCAGGCCGTCGAGGAGGGTCGCGCCGACGCGCAGGCCCCAGTGCGCCAGCGGCGGCATTCCGTTGCCCGGCATGGGCGGCATGCCACCCGGCATCCCGGCCGGCGGGTACGCACCGTACGGCTGCTGCGGGGGGACGCCCATCGGCTGCTGCGGGTAGCCGTACTGCGGGGGGACACCCTGCGGCGCCTGCTGCGGGTAGCCGGGCTGACCCTGCGGGGGCTGCTGCTGGCCGTAGGGGTTGTTCGGGTCGCCGAAGCTCATGGCGAAGTCTCTCCAGGGGTGTGACGGGGACGGGCGGCCCGGCGGAGGGACGTGAATCGAGCGGATTGCCCCCCTGCACAGCCGCGGACTTGGGGGGCCATCGTGTTAGTAACATCGGCCGCTTGTCCAATCCGTTGCCACTTGTGCCGACCGGGTGACGGACCGGTGGGCATGGCATGGAGTCCCGGACCCTGAGGACGGGTCCGGGACTCCGGGGGCCACTTCGCTGACCGCTTCTACAACGACCGGTGCACGTGCGGGTCACCGGTACGGCGGGACCGCTACTTGGGCATCAGGACGGTGTCGACGATGTAGACGGTGGCGTTGGCGGTGGGGACGTTGCCGCAGACGACGTTGGAGGTGCCGTTGACCTGGTAGGACTCGCCCGAGCCGGTGGTGGTGAGCTTGCCGGTCTCCAGGGTGGGGAAGGAGCCGTTCTCGAGCTGCTTGGGGGTGAGCTTCTGCCCGACGACGTGGTAGGTGAGGATCTTGGTGAGGGTGGCCTTGTCGGCGAGGACCTTGTCGAGGTCGGCCTTGGGGATCTTGGCGAAGGCGTCGTTGGTCGGCGCGAACACCGTGATGTCCTTGGCGTTGTTGAGGGTGTCGACGAGTCCGGCCTGCTTGACGGCCGCCACCAGGGTGGACAGCGCCGGGTTGTTGGACGCGGCGGTCGCGACGGGGTCCTTGGCCATCCCGTCGAAGGAACCCGCCCCTTCCTTCGGGACACCGGCGCAAGCGGCGCCGAAGGGCCCGTCCACCGTCATCGGCGCCGAAGCGTCCGTGGCGGGGGAGGAGGCGTCCGCACTCGCTTCGGCGGTCGAACCGGCGGCCGAGTCCTTGCCGGAGTCGGAGTCGGAGCACGCGGCCAGCGCGAAGGGCAGTACGGCTGCCGTGGCGACGGCGAGGGCGGTACGGCGGAAGCGAAGGTTGTTCATGGTGTTCTCCAGGGAAATGGGTTGGTGCATAGGGAAGGGAGGGGAGGAAGTGTGTGAAGTGGCGTGGAACGGGGGCGCTCCGGTCAGCCGACCGTGACGAACACGCCGTGCCGGCCGCTCGCGCCGTCCGGGATGGTCCGGGTCCGCAGCTCCGTCTGGACCTCGCCGCGGCCGTCCGTGGCGCGGACGGTCAGACGGTGACCGCCCGGCGCGGCCTTCCAGTCGAAGGACCACTGGCGCCAGGTGTCGGTGGTCGCCTGCGCCGCGAGCGAGGCCTCCTGCCAGGGCCCGTCGTCGACCTGGACCTCGACCCGTTCGATGCCGCGGTGCTGGGCCCACGCCACCCCGGCCACCGGCACGGTCCCGGCCGGGATCCGGGCGAAGGGCCTGGGGGTGTCGATCCGGGCCTGCGTCTTGACCGGCGCCCGGCGGGCCCAGCCGCGCTTGACCCAGTACGGGTCGTAGGAGTCGAAGGTGGTGAGCTCGATCTCCCGGATCCACTTGCAGGCCGAGACGTAGCCGTAGAGACCGGGTACGACCATCCGGACCGGGAAGCCGTGCTCGAAGGGGAGCGGCTCACCGTTCATGGCGACGGCCAGCATCGCGTCCCGGCCGTCCATCACCTCCTCGACGGGAGTGCCCAGCGTCATCGCGTCCACCGAGCGCGCGATCAGCTGGTCGGCCCGGCCGCCGCGCGAGGGCGGCCGCACGCCCGCCTCCCGCAGCAGGTCCGACAGGCTTACGCCGAGCCAGCGCGCGGAGCCCGCGTAGGGGCCGCCGACTTCGTTCGACACGCAGGTGAGCGTGATGTCCCGCTCGATCAGCGGGCGTTGGAGGAGTTCGGCGAAGGAGTAGGAGCGCGGGCGCGAGACCCCCTTGCCGTGGATGCGCAGCCGCCAGGTGTCGGCGTCCACCTTGGGGACCACGAGAGCGGTGTCGACACGGTAGAACTCCTTGTTCGGTGTGGTGAAGGCGCTGACCCCGGGAATCCGCAGGGCCGCCCCGGCCGGGATCGGCGGGGCCGGCGAAGCGGGAGCGGGCAGGCGTACGGCGGCGCGGGAGGCCGTGGCGCCCTGGCCGCGGCGGCCGGTCAGGGCCCGGCCGAGGGCGCCGGCGCCGGTGGAGGCCACCGCGGTGATCCCTGCCGCAAGGAGGAAGCCCCGGCGGTTCCACGCGGGGGACGGGCCGGCCGAAGGGCCTGTCGAGTCGTCCGTCGAGGCGACCGCCGAAGTGCCCGCGGATGTTTCCGCCGACGTGTCCGCCGGTGAGTCGTCCGCTACGGCGGGCCGGGCGGCGGGGCCGCCCACCTTCCCCACCAGCAGGTACAGCGCCAGCGCCCCGGCCGCGGCCCCCACGAGCGAGGGCAGTACGTCCGCGGCTCCGGCCGCGTCGGGCCGGCTGAGGGCCGCCGCCGCGCCGAGGACGCCGAAGGCCAGTACGCCGGCCGAGCCCGTCCGGCGGTGGCGCAGGGCGAACATCCCCAGCAGGGCCGCCAGAAGGCCGACGGTGGCCAGGATGCCGAGTTGGAGGACCAGCTTGTCGTTCTCGCCGAAGGTGCGGATGGCGAAGTCCTTGAGCGCCGCCGGGGTGCGGTCGATGGCAGCCCCGCCGATCACCGTGACCGGTCCCGCCTGAGGCCGCACCAGGGACGCGGTCAGCTCGGCGGCGGCCAGTGCCGTGTAACCCGCCAGCAGGCCGCTCGCCGCGGCGAGGGCGCCGCGCTGGACTGTCCTTCGGTTGATGCTCACGACCCTGATTCGGCACGGGACCCCTCCCGGATGGGTCGGTCATCCGATCACGTGGAGATCGGTCGGTGTGTTGACCGTTGTGCGCGGGCCGTACGGCATCGGGCTCTACGGCAGCGCGCCCTGCGGCACCGTCCCGTGAGGCACCGCTCCGTACGGCCCGCGCACTCGGGTGGTGCACGCGGGCGGCGGCGCCGACGGCCGCCGCCCGCGCGGGTCCAGCGGGGCCCGGCGGCGCTCAGGAGCGGCGACCCACTCCCCGCCGGCCCGCAGGACCACCGGCCCACCGCCGCCCCATATCCGGCGGCGGGCCGGAGACTGCGGCCCGTGCGACCCGTCAGGCGTTGACGCAGGTGTTGCCGAACGCGGGGTTGAGCAGTCCGATGACACTGACGGAGTTCCCGCACGCGTTGATCGGGATGTGGATGGGGATCTGGATCAGGTTGCCCGAGCCGACCCCCGGGGAGTAGGCGGCGAGGCCCTGGGCTCCGGCGTCGGCCGAGGCCGCCGAGGCCCCGCCCACGAGAAGGGCGCCCGAAGCGAGGGCGAGTGCGGCAGTCTTGAGGACACGCGACACGACAGATCTCCTTGCTGGCTGTGCGGCGGCGGACTTCGGGGCTCTCAGCCCCGTGACCCGCCGCGCGGCGGGTCCTGGAACGGACCCGCAGCCCTCCTTCGGCCCGGACCCCCGGCGCGGTTTGGTCCCGGGGTGCCGGTTCCCCCGAACGGACGCCCTTTCGCGCGTATGTCGGCCAATCCGTACGCGGACCGGCTCCGAAGACAAGGTGAGACAGCAAGGACCCGGCGCGCACCGAGGCCCCGGCGTACGGGGAACAGGTGTGCCTGCCACGAAGGATCGTTCATGCGATGGATGGACCGGCGAGAGCCGCTCGCGGCCCCGGAGTGCCCGCCCGGGCCCGGCCGTACACGGGGGCCGCTCAGGTGAACCCCGAGAAGCTGCGCTTCCCCGGACCGGGCCCGGGGAGCGGCCCCGGCATCGGCCCCGGCCCCGGCCCCGGATCGGCCGCGGCCGAACTCGCGGAGCTGATGGCGCGCGTCGCGCAGGGAGACCAGGACGCGTTCTCCGCTCTGTACGACGCCGTCGCCGGAACCGTCTTCGGCATCGCCGTCAAGGTGGTGCGCGACCGCGCACAGTCGGAGGAGGTCGCCCAGGAGGTGATGATCGACGTCTGGCGCCAGGCCGCCCGCTACCGTCCCGACCAGGGGAGCGTCATGGCCTGGGTGGCCACGATCGCCCACCGCCGCGCGGTCGACCGGGTCCGCTCCGCCCAGGCCTCGGCCACACGCGAGCACGACGCGGGCGTCCGGGGCCAGGAACGGCCCTTCGACGAGGTGAGCGAGCAGGTGGAGACCCGGCTCGAACGCGACCAGGTCAAACGCTGCCTGCGACGGCTGACCGAGCTCCAGCGCCAGGCCGTCACACTCGCCTACTACCAGGGGCTGACCTACCGCGAGGTCGCCGAGACCCTCCAGACGCCTCTTCCCACGATCAAGACCCGGATGCGCGACGGACTGATCCGCCTGCGCGACTGCATGGGGGTGACCACGTGAAGCACGACGAAGAACTGCACACCCTCACCGCGGCCTACGTACTGGACGCGCTCGGACCGGGCGAACAGGAGGCCTTCTCACGGCACTTGGCGCGCTGCGCGCCGTGCTCCGGGGACGTGGCGGAGTTCTCCGCCACCGCCGGCCGGCTGGCCTGCGCCGTGGCCCTGATGCCCCCGCCGCAGCTGAAGGCGGAGGTCCTCGCCCGCATCGAGACCGTCCGCCAGCTTCCGCCGAGGGTCGGCGTCCGCCGGGCGGCCGGATTCCTGGACCGCCTCCCGCGCAGGGCCGGCGCCTTCGTCGTCGCCGCGTCCCTCGTCGGGGCGGCCCTCTTCGGCGGCGCCGCGCTCCACGAGAGCGGGCAGGCGGACCGGGCCCGGCAGGAGGCCCGGCAGGCCGAGGCGCGCAGCCAGGAGCTGCGGGCCGTGGTCACGGCCCCGGATGCCCGTACCGTCCACGGCCGCACCAGCGGCGGAGCCGCCGCGACGGTGATCACCTCCGCGGCCCGGGACCGGGCGGTGTTCCTCGCCGACCGGCTGCCGACCCCCGGGGAGGGCCGCACGTACCAGCTGTGGCTGGCCGACGGCGGCACGATGCGTCCGGCCGGCTTCCTCACCGGCGACGGGGCGGCCGTGCTGGACGGAGGCCTGGGCAGCGCCACGGCGGTCGGCCTGACCCTGGAGCCCGCCGGGGGCTCGGCGCAGCCGACGACCGGCCCGCTGGTCCTGCTCGCCCTCCCGGCGTAGGGCGTACGCCGCATCCGGGCGGGTGGCTCCGGTCACCCGCCCGCACGGACACCTCCCCGTCCTCGGAAGCACAGTCCGATCCCGGGCCGGGGGCCACCGCGGTCTGGCCCCGGCCGCGGGCCGCCTGGATCATGAGGGGGCGCCGGAGCGAAGGGGCCCCGGCGCCCGCCACCGAGCCCAGGGGGTCCATGTGCCGTCCGTGCCGTCCGTGCCGTCCGTCGAGCCGAGTTACGCGTCCGGGGCTGCCGAGGTGCCGCTGCTGGGCGACACCATCGGTGAGAACCTGGACCGCGCCGTCCGCAGGTTCCCTGGCCGCGACGCCCTCGTCGACATGGCCTCCGGGCGCCGGTGGACGTACGCGGAGTTCGGCGCCGACGTGGACGACCTCGCGCTCGGCCTGCTGGACCTCGGGATCGTCAAGGGGGACCGGGTCGGCATCTGGGCCCCCAACCGCCCCGAGTGGACCCTGGTGCAGTACGCCACGGCCAGGATCGGCGCGGTCCTCGTCACCGTGAACCCGGCCTACCGTTCCCACGAGCTGGAGTACGTCCTGCGCCAGTCCGGGATCCGGCTGCTGGTCGCGGCGGACCGGTTCAAGAGCTCCGACTACGCGGCCATGATCGAGGAGGTCGGGCCGCGCTGCCCGGCACTGGAGTTCACCGCCCTGCTGGACGGCCCGCTCTGGAACTCCCTGCCGGAACGCGGCCGCCGCGCCGACCGGGCCGGACTGCTGCGAGCCCAGGCCGCGCTGAGCCCGGACGACGCCGTCAACATCCAGTTCACCTCGGGGACCACCGGCTTCCCCAAGGGCGCGACACTCTCCCATCACAACATTCTCAACAACGCCTACTTCGTGGGCGAGTCGTGTCACTACACCGAGCAGGACCGGGTCTGCATCCCGGTGCCCTTCTACCACTGCTTCGGCATGGTCATGGGGAACCTGGCCTGCACCAGCCACGGCGCGGCCATGGTCATCCCCGCGCCCGCCTTCGACCCGGGAGCCACCCTGGCCGCTGTCCAGGCGGAGGCCTGCACCTCGCTCTACGGGGTTCCCACCATGTTCATCGCCGAGCTGGCCCACCCGGACTTCGGGACCTACGACCTCTCCAGCCTGCGCACGGGCATCATGGCGGGCTCGCCCTGCCCGGTCGAGGTGATGAAGGAGGTCATCGACCGGATGGGCATGCGCGAGGTGTCCATCTGCTACGGCATGACGGAGACCTCGCCGGTCTCCACCCAGACCCGTGTGGACGACTCCGTCGATCGCCGCGTCTCGACCGTGGGCCGCGTCGGACCGCACCTGGAGGTCAAGGTGGTCGACCCGGCCACCGGAGTGACCGTCCCGCGCGGAGAGCCGGGCGAACTGTGCACCCGGGGCTACTCGGTCATGCTCGGCTACTGGGACCAGCCCGAGCGCACCGCCGAAGCCGTCGACGCGGCCCGCTGGATGCACACGGGAGACCTCGCCGTCATGGACGAGGACGGGTACCTGAGCATCACCGGCCGGATCAAGGACATGGTGATCCGCGGCGGCGAGAACCTGTACCCGCGCGAGATCGAGGAGTTCCTGCACGCCCACCCCGACATCATGGACGTCCAGGTCATCGGCGTGCCCGACCCGAAGTACGGGGAGGAGCTCATGGCGTGGGTGCGGATGCGCGGGGGCGCCGAGCCGCTGACCGCGGCGGACGTGCGCGCGTTCTGCGAGGGCCGGCTGGCCCACTTCAAGATCCCGCGCTACGTCCACGTCGTGGAAGAGTTCCCCATGACGGTGACCGGCAAGATCCGCAAGGTCGAGATGCGGGAGACGGCGGCCCGGCTGCTGGGCCTTTCCTCCTGACAAGGGTTCACCCGGGGACGGCCGCTCCGGTGTCCCGTACCGCCGTCGCCGCGGTACGGGACACCGGGCGTGCGCCCCACCCGCTCAGCGGGCCGCCCCGGCGCCCTTCCCCGCGACCGTGTTGCTCGTGACCGTGCCGTCGGCGCCGGACAGGGTCACGGCGTGCCGGACTCCGTCGGAGCCGAGGACCACGACGCGCCAGGCGCTCCCGCCGCCCTCCTGGGCGACCACGCGGAGGGCTTCGGCCTTGCCGCCGGGCACGGCGGCCTCCGCCTTCTCCAGGGCCTGGGCCGCCGGCAGCGCGGGCAGCGGCGCGGGGGACCGGTCGGGCCCGTCCACCATGCCTCCCTCCTCGCCGTCGGGCGTTCCCGGGCGCACCAGCCCGTCCGGCGGGAAGACCCCCCGCTCGCCCTTCTGACCCCGCAGGCCGGGCTTCCCGGGCTCGCCCGGCTTCCCGGGGCGCACGGGAAGCGGAGCCGTCAGCTCGCCGCCCCCCTCCCGCTCGACGTCGAAGCGGTCCCACACCCGTTCCGCGCGCGTACGGCGCACGTCGTGGTCGTGGTCCGCCACGGCCACCACCGCGGCTCCCGCGCCGGCCGACGCCACCACCACGAGCCCGAGCGCCACCCAGCGTCCCCGGCCCTCACGGGCGAACCGGGTGAAGCGGGCGATCCGGGCGCTGCGCCCCGCCTTGCCGGCCGGGTCGCCGCCACCCTCGCCCCTGCCCTCGCCGCCGCCCTCGACGGGAACCGTGGCCGGGGGGTACTCGGGTGGCTGCGGACTGGACTGAGTCATGTGGATGCTCCTCGCGTTCTCCGGGCGACGTGCCCGGCTCGGCCGATCCTGCGAGCAGGATGCTGAAGCCCCGCTGAAGCGAGCTGAAGAACCCTTCAGCAAGCCGGCGGCGCGACCTGAGAACCTTGCCCCATGCGCGTACTGGTGGTCGAGGACGAGCGGCGGCTGGCCGCCGCCCTGCAACGTGGTCTGCGGGCCGAGGGCTTCACCGTGGACACGGCACACGACGGCCCGCAAGGCCTGTGGATGGCCGGAGAGCACGACTACGACGCCATCGTGCTCGACATCATGCTGCCCGGCCTCAACGGCTACCGGGTCTGCGCCCGGCTGCGCGCGGCCGGCTGCGAGTCCGGCATCCTCATGCTCACCGCCAAGGACGGCGAGTACGACGAGGCCGAGGCCCTGGACACGGGAGCCGACGACTTCCTCTCCAAGCCCTTCTCCTACGTGGTCCTCGTGGCGCGCCTGCGGGCCCTGATCCGGCGCACCGGCCGCCGCAGCCCGCAGGTCATGGAGTTCGGCGACCTCCTCGTCGACCCGGCCCGGCAGCGCTGCACGCGCGGCGGCGTCGAAGCCCGGCTGACCGCGCGCGAGTTCGCCGTCCTGGTGCACCTGGCGCGCCGGGCAGGAGAGGTCGTGCCCAAGCGGGACATCCTCGAGCACGTCTGGGACGCCGCCTACGACGGGGACCTCAACGTGGTCGAGGTCCACGTCAGCGCCCTGCGCCGGAAGATAGACGCGCCCTTCGGCCGGGCCGCGGTGGAGACCGTCCGGGGCGCCGGCTACCGGCTGGCGGCCGACGGTGGCTGAGCCCGGCCGGTCCGGCGGTTCCCACGACTCCCACGACTCCCACGACTCCCACGACCCACACGACTCCCGCGACTCCCGCGACTCCCGCGCGCTCGCGCACCGGCTGCGCAGGGCCGTGTCCCGGCTGCGTCCCAGGTCCGTCCGCGCCCAGGCCACCCTCGGCGCCTCCGCCGTGGTCGCCCTGGCCCTCGGCGTGGCCTCCTTCGCCCTGCTCGGGGCCCTGGAGACCAACCTGACCATGAGCGCCCAGGAGGACGCCGAACGGCAGGCCGTCAAGGTGGCCGCACTGGCGGCCACCGGGCAACTGGAGCCCGTACCGCCGCCCGGCCGCGGCACGGACTTCATCCAGGTCGTGGACGCGCAGGGCCGGGTCCTCGCATCCAGCCCCAACCTCAGCGGCCGCCCCGCCCTCGTCCCCGAACCACCCGTCGCACCCGGCACGGTCCGCGACACGTGGAAGGGAGGCCGGGTCCGTCAGGAACACCGCCAGCGCGTCGTACAGGTCACCACCGTCACCGCGAAGGGCCTGGTCACCGTCTACGCGGGGACCTCGCTCCGGGACGCCGACACCGCCGACGCGACCATCATGGCGGTGCTGGCCGTCGCGGTCCCGCTGCTCGTGCTGGTCGTGGCCCTGATCACCTGGCGGGTCACCGGCTGGGCCCTGCGCCCGGTCGAGGCGATCCGCGCCGAGGTCGCCGAGATCGGCGACCGAGAACTGCACCGCCGGGTGCCCGTTCCGTCCACCCGCGACGAAGTGGCCCGGCTCGCCGTCACCATGAACGCCACCCTGGACCGGCTGGAGGCGGCCGGCATCCGCCAGCGCCGCTTCATCGCGGACGCCTCGCACGAACTGCGCAGCCCCATCACGGTGCTCCGCACCCAGCTGGAGGTCGCGCAGGCCCACCCGGATCCCGAACTGTGGGGCGAACTGGTCGGCGGCGCGCTGGAGGACACCGTACGGCTCCAGGACCTGGCGGCCGACCTGCTCCTGCTGGCCCGCCTCGACACCTCGGAGCCGCCGCCGGCCACCGCCGTCGACCTCACGGAAGTGGTGCGCGAAGCGGCCCGTACGCGCAGGGGCGCCCGCGTCCCCGTACACGCCGACATCGCCCCCGGGATCGCGGTCCGCGGCAGCACGATCTGGCTGTCGCGGCTCGTCACCAACCTGCTGGACAACGCCGGCCGCCACGCCGAGCAGGACGTCACCCTCGTCCTGCGCCCGGACGAGGGCCGGGGCGAGGCGGTCCTGGAGGTCACCGACGACGGAGCGGGCATCGCGCCCGCCGACCGAGAGCGCGTGTTCGAACGCTTCACCCGGCTCGACGATGCCCGCGCCCGCGACGAGGGCGGCACCGGACTGGGCCTGGCCATCGCCCGCGACATCGCCCTGCGCCTCGGCGGCACGCTCACCGTCCGGGACTCCCCGAAGGGCGCCCGGCTGGTCGCCACGCTCCCCCTGGGCCCCTGACGGCGGAGCCGCCCGGAGCCCGTTACGGAGCGGCGTAGCGGGCCAGGAAGAGGTCCACGCCCGAGGTGACGACGCGGGTCAGCTCCGCCGGGTCCGTCTCGGTGTCGGGTGTGAGGGCGTGCACCAGTTGCGGGACGCCGGCGGTGGCGGCGACGAGCTGCCGGACGGCGAGTACGGGGTCCGGGACGTCGAGCCTTCCGCGGCGGCCGAGTTCCGTGCAGGCCTCGACGAGGGGCTTGTCGTACCCGTCGTACGTGACCCGGTACCAGAGTCGGCCGAGCTGCGGGAAGCGGTGGGTCTCGCCGATCACCAGTCGGTGCAGCGCCATGATGTCGGGGCGCAGCAGGAGCCCGGCCCGGTCGACGCAGAGGGCGATCAGGGCGGCGCGCAGGTCGGCGGCTTCCGTGAGGGTGGAGCCGTCGAACTCGAGGCCGGCGCGGATCTCGCGCAGCATGCCGCCGACGACGGCGAGGAACAGTCGCTCCTTGGTGCCGAAGTGCTTGTAGACCGTCGCCTTGGAGACCCCGGAACGGCCGGTGATCGCATCCATGGAGGCGGCCGCGTACCCCTCGGCGAGGAACTCCGCGGCGGCCGCGGCGGTGATCGCCCGGCGCTTGCGCCGGACGGAGTCGCAAGAGGCGGGAATGGCGGGGAGGACCGGGATGCCGAACTCGTCGGTGGCGTTCGCCGTCTCGGCTTCCATGGGGAGTCCTTCGTACCTGCGGGGTGGTGTGGGTGGGGCGGCGGTGCGTGCGGGGGCCAGTGTAGGAACCGGACCGATCGGTACGCACGGCCTGCCGGGTGCCTGCCGGGTCGTCGCGCGCGTCAGCCCTGCGCGGCTCCGCCCTTCTTGATGGCCTCGGTGACGTCGGCCGTGTCGGCGGCCGGCGGGGCGACGATGTCCTTCGCGACGCCGAAGGACAGGAAGTCCATCCTGACGTCGGAGTCCCCGAAGGTCTGGTTCAGTCGCGAGGGCATCCCCGTGTCGTCGACCCAGATGTCCGAGACGAGCTCGGTCGCACCTCCACCGCCCACCGCGGCGAGCAGCGCCTTGGTGTCGCCCAGCCTGTCCACCGGGACGATGGCGCGGTAGTGGACGGAGCTCTTGCCGTTGACGTCCTCCCGGCCGACCCTGGTGACGTTCTCGGCCCACTTGAGCGACTTCAGCGCGGCCGTCGGGTCGCTGTTCCCCGCGTTCATCCCGGCAGCGCCCTGCTCACCGAGCACGGCCGAGGCCTCGACCTTCAGCCAGGTCTTGCCCGCGAAAGGGCCGCTCGGCGCCGGATCGATGCCGTAGTAGTACGCCCCCTGGACGAGCCGGTACGTGACCGTGCCGTCGGACACCAGGTCCTCCAGCCGGAGGCTCTCGGCCGGCATTTCCGCCTCCATCGCGAGGCCGTCGCCCCAGGAGTAGATGCCGTTCACCTGGACCGGCTTGCCGCCCGTGCCGGGCATCGTCAGGCGCATCTCGACCTTGGCCGAGCCCGCCTTGGAGGCGTCGTCGGAGGCCTTCGCGAGCGTCGCGACCAGAGACTCGGCCGAGTCCACCGCCTGCTTGCCCACGGAGGCGCCGGCCGTACAACCGCTCAGGCCGACCGCCACGACCACGGCCGCCGCGATGCTCGTGGTGACTGTTCCTGCCTTCATCGCCCACCCCTTGGCCGGTTGCCGCCCCGGGCCCCCGGACGGGACCTCATCGTCACACGCCCGCACGCGCCCGCACACGTCCTCGACCGGCGGGGAGCACCCCGGAAACTCGCGGGCGCCCGTCCGAGCAGCCCGGATATCCTGCCCGGCATGCTGCGACTCGAACGCCTGCGGGCCGATCACGAGGAGGCCCTGCTGGCCTTCGAGCGGGACAACAGGGCGTACTTCGCCCGTTCCGTACCTGACCGCGGGGACGCGTACTTCGCGGAGTTCGCCGCCCGCCACCGCGCCCTGCTCGCGGAACAGGACACGGGCGCGTGCCGGTTCCACCTCGTGATGGACACCACCGGCGAGCTGATCGGACGCGTCAACCTGGTGGACCTCGCGGACGGCGCCGCCGACCTCGGCTACCGGATCGGCGAACGGGCGACGGGCCGCGGCGCGGCCACCGCCGCAGTCCGGGAGGTCTGCCGGCTCGCCGCCACCGATTACGGGCTCGGCGTCCTCACCGCGTCCGCGGCCCTGGACAACGCGGCCTCCGCGGCGGTGCTGCGGCGGACCGGATTCACGGTCGTGGGGGAGAGCGTCCTGGACGGCAGCCCCGGGCTGACCTACCGGCGGGAGCTGACCGCCGAGGGCTGACCGCCCCTGCCGGACCGGCCGCCCCACCCCGCCCCGCCCCGCCCGGACGGGGCGACAGTCCCGGGCCTGGTGCGTACGGGTGACGGTCCGACAGCGATGCGTCACCCCATCGGTGGCCCCGGCGCGCGCGCACGGCGTTGATCACCGAGTGTGTTGATCACTGGCAGCGGGTGCGCTGCCCGTCGGCCCCCGCACTGAGGAGTCCCCGGCCCCATGGCTGTCGCCGCCGTCCTCTTCGTCTTATGCGCCGCCCTCATCGCGATGGGCGCCGCGAAACTCGGCCACTACGCGGCACGCAACCGCAAGATGCCGGACGTGGGTCCCGCCGTCGGCACCGCCGCGGGAGTGGTCTTCTCCTTCTTCATCCTCACCCTCGCCTTCCTGATGGTGAGTTCCGCCCAGGAGCTGGCCGTCGCGCGCAAGGGCAACTACGCCGAAGCCGGCGCGCTGATAGACCTCTACCTCGCCGCGGATCGGATGCCGGCGCCCGCCAAGGCCGAGGTGCGCGGCCACTCCGAGAAGTACGCGCACATGGTCATCGACCGCGAGTGGCCCAGGATGCGTGAGGGCGAGACCGACGAGGAGACCTGGGCCATGGCCTACGGGCTCTACCAACTGGTCGCCAAGGTACCCGCGGAGACCCCGCCGAAGGCCGTCGACGACGCGCGGGACGCGGTCAACCGGCTGCTCGCACAGCGCAGGGTGCGGGTGGCGGACATCCAGGGCGGGCTACCGGTCATCATGGTGACCACCCTGATCGGCGCGGCCGCGCTCTCGGTGGCCTTCCTCGTCCTGATCGGCTGGCCCAAGGGCATGCGCGGGGTCCTCGGCATCGCCGCGCTCGGCGGCATCTGCGGCTATGGCGTCTGGCTGGTCCTCCAGCTCAACCACGCCTACGCCTCGGGTGTGCACGTCGAGCCCGCCGCCTTCCACGATGCCCTGCGCCGCATGGCGTTCGTGACCGCGCACGGCATCTGAGACACCCCGCCTCACGCTCTCGCTCCCGCTTCCTCCCCACGTAAGGGTTCCCCATGTCCCGTCCCGGAGTCGCCCGCGCCCTGGTCGCAGGCACCCTCCTCGGCCTGCTGCCCGCCGGTCCCGCGGCCGCGCACGAAGCCCCGTACGAGCCGGATGCCGCGCGGCCGGCACCGTTCGTCGCCCCGGAGCGGGTGCGCCGCGAGATCAGCGCGGACGAGCGGCGCAATCTCGGTGAGGACCACGCCGAAGAGCACGCCCGCACCCGCCTCGCGCTGCGGGACGCCGCCGACTACCCCGACACCACCCGCCGCGCCCGCCTGAAGGCCCTCACCGAGTCCCAGACCGAGGCCAACGCCGGTCTGGCGCCGGAGAAGTACGGCGTGTTCAAGGAGTACTTCGACTCCCCGGACTTCGCCGCCCACATCGCGCTGCTGCCCACCGGGAAGGTGCTGCTCTTCTCCTTCGAGCGGATCGAGACCAACCCCACCAAGGAACCAGCCCCCACCAACATCATCGGCGCGACGAACGCCGGCCGCGCCTTCCTCTGGGACCCGGCCAAGGGCACCGGAGCGTCGGCGTTCACCAAGGTCACCCCGCCGGTGGTCGACATGCCCGACGGCACCCACGCACCGCGCCCCGCACCGTTCTTCTGCTCCGGGCACTCCTTCCTGCCCAACGGCATGCTCGGCGTCTTCGGCGGCAACCTGGGCTCCAACGGAGGCAGCGGCGCGAAGCTCTCACTGGTCTTCGACCCGTGGACGGAGACCTGGAGCCGCAACCAGGACATGGCCACCGGGCGCTGGTACCCCTCCGTGGTGACCGCCGCGGACGGCCGTCAGCTCATCATGTCCGGCCAGTCCGAGCTGGGCTGGGGCACCCCGACCCCGCTCGTCGAGCGCTTCCCCGCCCTCGGGCATCCCGTGCCCCGCGAGAAGACGGACGTCCCGCGCGACGCCCCGGTCGGCCCGTTCAAGGCGAAGGCCCCCTTCACCCGCGACTACCCCCAGCTCTTCTCGCTCCGCGACGGCCTGGTCTACGGGCTCGGCAGGGTCCACAGCGAACAGTGGGCCTTCGACCCCGTGGACGAGTCCCGTACCGACCTGCCGCCCCGCCCCGACGGCAGCTCCCGGACGTACGGGGGAGCAGTGCCGCTGCCCGGCGGGTACGCGGGCCCGGGCGCGGCCCTGATCATCGGCGGGGACCGCACCGACCCCAACACGTACAAGCTGTCCGAGGGCCGCTGGACCATCGACAAGCCCCGGGCCTTCGGCCGCACCCAGGACAACACCCTGCTGATGCCGAACGGAACGCTGCTGACGGCGGGCGGCGGCTATGACATCCGTGACTACGGGAACGGGGTCCTGAACCCCAACGCCGACCTGAAGTACCGGCAGTTCGAGATGCGCGACGGGCAGGGGAACTGGAAGCTCGGTCCCGCGCAGCGGCTTCCCCGCGGCTACCACTCCAATGCCGTCGTCCTGCCCGACGGCCGGGTCGTGGTCACCGGGGACGAGCTCCAGCAGCTCGCCAACGACGCCGACATCACCGACGAGATGAACGGCACCATCGAGATCTACGAGCCCTCCTACCTCCACCAGGGCGCCCGGCCCGCACTCGACAAGGTGCCCTCGGGCCCGGTCGGTCACAACAGCCGCTTCGAGATCACCACGAGCACCCCCGACCAGGTCGAGCGCGCCGTACTGCTGGCCCCCACCACCGCCACGCACGCGGTCAACACCAGTCAGCGCCACGTGGAACTGCGCATCAAGCGGCGCGCGGGCGACACCCTCACGCTGCAGGCCCCGCCGAACGCGGCCGCCGCCCCGCCCGGCTACTACATGCTCTTCCTCCTCGACGCCAAGGGAGTGCCCGGCGTCGCCCAGTGGATCAAGCTCGACTCCGGGGTGCCCGCCGCGCCGCCGCGCTGAACCCGGCCCGCTCTCCTCGGGGTCCGATTCCCCACTCGATTTACCCTCCCCGCCTCACCGCCTGCCCGCCCTTCCCTCACCCCGCCCCCACCGCCACCAGGAGCAAGCCGATGGCCCTCGCCCCGTCGCCACCCCCGGGCTGCCCCCACACCGGCCCCGCCCGCAGGACCGTGGTCCAGGCCGCGGCCCTCGCCGCCGCCGGAGCCGCCACGGGAATCGCGCCCACGGCGTGGGCCGCCGAAGCCCCGGCCCGCCCGGCGGCCGGCCCGGCCGCGGAGCCCGCGCGCAGGGACGCCGAGCCCCAGCCCCTCCCGCTGCGCACCGACCGCGACTCCCAGGGCGACATCCTCGCCGGATTCCGCAAGGACCACGCCTGCTTCCTCTTCCTCCACTTCCGTGACGCCGACAAGGCCCGGCACTGGCTGACGGGCCTGCTGCCCTCGATCTCCACCACCGAGGAAGTGGCCCGCTTCAACAGGGCCTTCAGCAGAGCCCGCCGGCGCAGCGGCGGCATCGACCCCGACTCCATGGCCACCCTGTGGACCGGGCTGAGCCTGACGCATCCGGGCCTGCTGCTGTTCGCGGGCAAGGAGCCCTTCCCCGCGGCCCCCGCCGGCTCCAGCGCCGAGGCCTTCACCCAGGGCTCCGCCGCCCGTGCGCAGCAGATCGGCGACACCGGAACCAGCGCCCCGCAGTCCTGGCTGTTCGGCTCGGAGGAGCCCGGCCGCGTGGTGCACGCTGTCCTCACGCTCGCCGCCGACCAGCCCGAACGCCTCGCCGCCGCCGTCGCCGAACACCGCGCGGGCGCGGGCGCGGCCGACGCGACGGTCCTCTTCCGTCAGGACGGGGCCACGCTCCCCGGGGAGCTGCGCGGGCACGAGCACTTCGGTTTCCTCGACTGCATCAGCCAGCCCGGCGTACGGGGCTTCGACGAGCCCGACCCGGCCGACGCCACCGGCGTGCTCGGCAAGCCCGGAACCCGGCTGATCCCCGCCGGTGAGTTCGTCGTCGGCGCCGAGCGGGTGGGCAAGCGCCCGACGGGCCTGCCCGCCTGGGCCACCGGGGGCGCCTTCCAGGTGGTACGCCGCCTCGCGCAGGACGTGCCCGGCTGGTGGACCCAGGTCGCCCTGCGCCTCGCCGAACTCCAGCGCGCCGGCGCCGCGCCCGCCGACGCCGGCCGGGAATGGCTCGGAGCCCGCCTGATGGGCCGCTGGCCGGGCGGGATGCCGGTCGCCCTGTGCCCCGCGGCGGAGCAACTGCCCGTGCCGGGCGAGCACCCCGACGCCAAGCTCGACTACGGCCAGGACCCCCAGGGCTGGCAGATGCCGCTGTTCGCGCACATCCGCAAGGGGAACCCGCGCGGCGGCCTCGTCCTCACCCCGGGCCGTCCCCCCGTGGCCCAGGCGGAGCTCGACGCACGGCGCCTGATGCGGCGCGGAATCCCGTACGGCCCCGTCTACAAGCCCGAACTGGGCGGGGAACACGGCCCGGAGGCCTCGCGCGGGCTGGTCTTCGTCTGCCACCAGTCGGACCTGGTGGGGCAGTTCGAGCTGGTGATGCGCAAGTGGGTGAACGAACCCGACTTCCCGGCCGGCCGCAACCCGCGCACCGGCTGCGACCCAGTGCTCGGCCCCGATTCGCCCGTGGCCTTCGAGACCCCCTCGGCGGACGGCACCGGCAGCCGGGCCAACACCCTCTACTTCGGGCGGTTCGTGCGCACCGAGGGCTCGGTCTACGCCTTCAGCCCCTCCCTGCCCGTCCTGCGGGCCCTGGCCAAGGGAGAACTCGACGACTCCATCGAGTTCCACACCGGTTCCGTACTGCGCCCCGGCGAGCTCCTCGACGCGGGCACGTTCCGGCTGTCCCTCGACAGCACCGGAGACCTCGCCCTGCTCGACTCCGAGGGCCGCCGTACGTGGCACACCGACACCGCGGGCTCCGGCCACGACGCCGTCCTCACCCAGGACGGCGAACTGCTCGTGCGCAAGGCCGACGGCCGCCCGGCCTGGTCGAGCGGAACCACCGGCCACCCCGGCGCGCGCCTGCTGCTGCGCCCCACCGGAGAATTGGTGATCGTGGCCGGCGACCGGGTGCTGTGGAAGGCGTCCGCCTCGTAGGGTGACGCCATGGCGATCACGGCACCAGTGACAGGCGACACCCGGCTGATCTACGGCTGCATGGCTCTCGGCGGGAGCTGGGAGCCCGGCCCGTACCAGGCCGAGGACATCGACGCGGCCGAGGCGGCGATCGAGGCCGCCCTCGACAGCGGCATCACGATGTTCGACCACGCCGACATCTACCGGCACGGAAAGGCGGAAGCCGTCTTCGGCGAGGTGCTCGCCCGCACTCCCGGCCTGCGCGAACGCATCACCCTGCAGACCAAGTGCGGCATCCGGCTCGCCGATGGCGACCGCCCCGGGATCTACGACCTGCGGGGCGCGAGCATCCTGCGCCGCGTCGAGGAGAGCCTCACACGGCTGCGCACCGATGTCATCGACGTCCTGCTCCTGCACCGGCCCGACCCCCTGGCGGACCCGGCGGAGACCGCCGAGGCGCTCACCTCGCTGCACCGCCAGGGCCTCGTCAGGCAGTTCGGCGTCTCCAACATGAACGCCGCGCAGTGTGCCGCCCTGCAACGCCACCTCGACGTCCCGCTCGTCGCCAACCAGCTGGAGATGAGCCTGCAGCGGCGGGACTGGCTGGAGGACGGGGTCCTCGTGAACACCCCGGCCGCGGCCGTCGTCGGCTTCCCGGCCGGCACCGTCGAGTACTGCACGGCCAACGGAGTCCGCCTCCAGGCCTACGGGGCGCTGGCCCAGGGCCGCTTCACCGGGCGGGAGTCGAGCGTCGGGGAGCACGCGACCGCCGAGCACCTGCGCGCTCTGGCCAAGGCCAAGGACACGACACCGGAGACGATCCTGCTGTGGTGGCTGCAACGCCACCCGGCCCGGATCGCCCCGGTCATCGGCACCGGCCGCCCCGAGCGCATCCGGGCCTGCCGCGACGCAGCCCTGCGCGCCCCGGACCTCGGCCACGAGGAGTGGTACTCCCTGTGGCTCACGGCCCGGGGCGGGCCCCTTCCCTAAGCAGTGCCCGGCCTAGCCGGGCGAGCCGACCGCGCAGACCAGGATCGGGGTGGCGCGGCGGGGGTCGAGGGCGTTGCGGACCAGGTGCCAGACGTTCAGGTCGTAGGCCTCGCCGATGTGGCCCACCGGGTCGAAGGGGCAGAAGTCCTGCACGTACTGGTTCTTGACCCCCGGCTCGCGGACGAACGCCGTCTCGGTCGGGGTCACCAGCTCGTCGTAGCGCGAGGTGATGACGGTGTAGGCGATACCCGGCTGGGCCACCGGACCGTCGTTCAGCGCCAGGATCGCCGGGCCGCCGGGCACCTCGTCGGCGAGCACCGGGATGCCGATCGTGGTCACGATCTTCTCCATGGCCGCCCGGCCGAGCAGCTTGTCGCCCAGGTCGAGCAGGCCCGCGGCGTTGGTGCCGTGGGTCGGGGGAGCGATGGCCACGACCGCCTTGATGTGGGGCTGGATGCCCTGCATCTTGGCGAGGTAGAGGGCCTGGAGCCCGCCCTCGGAGTGCCCGACGACCGAGACCTTGACGGCACCGGTCGCACCGCGCACCTTCTCCACGTACTCCTTGATCTCCAGGTTGGAGACGGCCACCGGCTTGAGGCCTCCGACCAGCGGGAAGCCGTCGTAGGCGCCGTAGGTCTGGGCGAAGGTGCAGTAGCCGCGGGCGGCGAGGTCGAGCTGGAGGAAGTTCAGGTCCTCGTACCAGGTGGCGAACGTGCCGTGGAGCAGCACCACGGGCTCGGGGTGAGCGGCGCTCGGCCGGCAGGAGAAGTCGTTCACCCCGCCTCCCGTCACGCCCTCGGTGGCGGCGTGCGCCGGGAAGGCGGCGCCGAGCAGGAGGGCCAGCGGGAGAGCGGCTCGGGCGAGCAGGGTGCGGGTGCGCGACGCACGGGTACGGGGGGCCATACGACATCTCCTGACGGGGGGTCGTGCACTGGTCGGACTGCACAGAATGCTCCGGCGCGCCGCCCGTGTCCCCTGGCGGTACGCGCAGAATGCTTCCTCCCGCGTTTGTGCACGGTGACAATGCGGGGATGGACGACGCGGACGGCACGGCGGGTGCGGCATCCGGTGGGACGACGGCCGGGGCGGCTGACGGGGCGTTCGCAGCGGCGCCGGGGCTCGCCGCCGCGCTGCTGCCCCGGATACCGGAGATGGCTGCCGAGACCGTCGCCCGGCTGACAGCCGACATCCCCGCCTACCGGCTGCTGCCCGACAGCGTCCTCGGCGGAGACCTCGTCGCGAACACCGAAGCCGTGCTGAAGCTGTTCTTCACCACCGTCGCCGAAGGGCGGGCACCCACCGAGGCCGAGCTGGCCCTCCCCGTGGCCTGGGGCGCCGAGCGGGCCCGGGACGGAGTCCCCCTGGAGGCGGTGCTACGCGTCTACCCGCTGGGCGCCCGACGGGCCTGGGAGCTCGCGGTGGCCGGCCCCGAACCCGTCGCGGACCCGTACGCCCTGGTCACGGGCCTGCTGGCGTTCCTCGGCGAGGTCATGCCCAAGGTTGCCGAGGCCTACCTGCGCGAACAGGCCGACCTCGACTGGGAGCAGCGCGAACACGGCCGCAACCTTGCCGGGGTCCTGCTCGCGGGCCGCCCGGCCCGCCGCGCGGCCGAACGGTACGGACGCACCCTCGCCGAACGCTACGAGGTGGTCGTCCTGCGGCTCCCCGAGGCACCCGGCGGCGCGACGAACCGCATCCTGCGCGCCCTGCGCTCCGAACTGGACGGCAATCCCGAGGTGCTGGCGGCCTTCAAGGGCGAAGGCGGCGTCCTTCTGGTCCCACTCGGTCCTCCCGGTCCTCCCGGTCCTCCCGGTCCTCCCGGGACAGGCGGCCCGGGAGGCGCGACCAGGCGGCTGCTCGCCCGTCTCGACGCGGCGGCCGAACTGCGGTGCACGGCGGCGGCCGCCGTCGCCGAGGACCACGCATCGATCCCCCGGGCCCAGACGGAGGCCTCCGAAGTGCTGTCCCTGGCCGAGGACTTGGGGCGTCCGCCGGGTCTGTACCGGCTGGCCGACCTCGCCGTCGAGTACCAGCTCGTGCAGCCGGGTCCCGCCCGTGACGCCCTGGCCCGGGTCTTGGCACCCCTCGACGACCAGCCCCATCTGATCGCCACGCTGCGGGAGTTCATCGCAGCCGGCTACCGGAGGGCCGAAGCCGCCGAAGCCCTCACGGTCCACCGCAACACCCTGACCTACCGCCTGGGCCGGATCCGGCTGCTCACCGGTCACGACGCCACCGACCCCACCGGCGCCCGCCACCTCGCGGCCGCCCTCACGGCGTACGGCGCGGCCCGCCGCAGCGGCCCCTGAGGCGCACCGGCGGGCCGGTTTGTCGGCCGGTGCGCCGGTCGGGCCGTTGCGCCGGCTCCTCAGAGGACCGGCGGCCGCCCGGCTGCCGTCAGCCGCAGCACGGTGCGCCAGCGCATGGGCCGCCGCACCTGGTCGTGCCGGGCCGCCCACCCTTCGCGCAGCCCCTGGAGCGAGTCCCGGAGCCCGCCGCCGCGCAGCCCGCGCAGGGCCGTGACGGCCGTCCAGATGCCGAGGTACGCCGGGATGAGGGGCGCGGGGAGGTTGCGGTAGGCGAGCCAGACGCGGTTGCGGGCGGCCAGCCGGTGGAAGAGCGCGTGCCGGGTGGGGCTGGTGACCGGGTGGTGCATCCGGACCTCCGCCGCGTACCAGCCGCTGCCGCCCTGCTCCCAGAGCCGGTACGCGAGGTCGATGCCCTCGTGGTAGAGGAAGAAGTCGGGCCAGCCCCCGGCCGCGTCGAAGGCGTCCCGGCGGACCATGACCACACCCTCGGTCATGGTGGCGATGGTCCCGGGCCGCCCCGGATCCCCGGCGCGCAGCCGGGGCACCCAACGGCGGGGCGTCGTGGTGTCGTCGGGCCCGGTCAGCCGCGGCTGGACGTACGCGGCCTCCGGGCGCCGGCGGGCCTCGGCCACCAGCCGGGACAGCACGTCGGGCCGGGGGAACGAGGCGTCGTTGTCGAGGAAGAAGAGGAACTCGCTGCCCTGGCCCCGCAGGGCGAGCGCGCCGCGGTTGCGGCCCTCGGGGATGCCGAGGTTCTCCGGAAGGGCGACGACGGTGGCCCCGTCCACCGAGAGTCCGGGGACACAGCCGTTGCCGACGACGACGATGCGCAGGTCGACGTCCTGCTGTGCGAGGAGCGTCCGGACGGCCGCCGCCTCCTCGGCGGGACGGTCGTTCATCGTCAGCAGGACGACGTCGATCCCGGTCACGGCGGGGGAGGGTGAGGTGGAAGAGAGGGACGCGGGCACGGACCGGATGCTATCGGAGCCGCCGCCCCCGCCTCCGAGGGCAGGCCGCCGGGCCGGCTCAGGTGAGGGGGAGGAGCCGGGAAGGCCCGTGCGCCGACGAGGGAGCCGAGGCGGGCGACGCAAGCGGGGAATCGGTGTCGCCGCCCAGTGCGCTGCCGGCCAGCCAGGCGTCCCAGCTGAGATTCCAGTCGCCGAACCCGTTGGCGAACGGGGCCATGGGCTCGCCGCCGCTGTTCACCACCGACACCACGTCCCCCTCCCGCACTGTGTCGAAGAACCAGGCCGCGTCGGCCGTGCTCATGCCCGTGCAGCCGTGGCTGACGTTCTCCTCGCCCTGCGCGTCGACCGACCAGGGCGCGGCGTGCACGTACTCCCCGCTCCATGTCACCCGGGTCGCGTAGAAGACGGGCAGGTCGTAGAACTCGCTCGTACCGCGCTTGATGCCCACGCTGTCCCCGCGCATCCGCACCTTGCGCTCCTTGCCGAGGACGACCTTGATGCCGGTGCGGGTCAGGAAGCCCGCCTTGCCGGTGGTCACCGGGATGGTCCGGACGGTCCTGCCGTTGCGCCGTACGGTCATCTCGTGCGCGGCGGCGTCGGTGAGCGCCTCGATCCGGTCCCCGATCGAGAACCGCAGGGACTCGGACGGGCCGCCGTACTGCCGTTCCCCGACCTCGACCCCGTCGAGCCCGCTGACCACGTGCACCACGGCGTGGGCGGGCCAGTAGGTACGGGGCCGGTAGTGCAGGGTCGATTCGTCGACCCAGTGCCAGGCTCCCTCGACCGCCGGCTCGGAGGTGACCTGCAGGGCCCGTTCCAGCCGGGCCCGTGCGGCCGGGTCGGTGGCGGGGACGGGGTGGCTCAGGGAGGCCGTCACGATCTGCCCCGCCCCGTACGTGCCGGGCCGGGGCCCGAACTCGGCCGTGAGCCGGTCCTCCTGCTCCGCGGGCGCGGTGCGGAACGCCATGGTCACGCCGACCGGGGTGCCCGCCGCGTCCTGGGCGCCGACCCGCACGGTGTAGGTCTCACCGGCCCGCAACGGCTCGGTGTTGGCCCAGCGGTGCCCCCGGGCGCCCAGGGAGCCGCCCACGTGGCGGCCGTGACCGTCGTGGACGGTGACGTAGGTGAGGAGCCCCGGTCCGGCCAAGGCGATTTCCAGGGGGCCGGCCGCGTCGGTGGGCAGGACGACCGTGTGCGCCGCCGCCCGGGAGGCGCCGCGGGACGAGGGGTCGCGCACCACGGAACCGGCTCCGCTGGAGGTGGCCAGGACCACCTGCTGTTCCAGCCCGCTGCACAGACCGGCCCGGAAGGCGTCCATCGCACACCGCAGGCCCCCGTCGTCCAGCACCCGGCCGACCAGCAGCTCCACGGAGCCCGCGTGTTCGCCGCCGGCTTGCAGCCCGTCACCGGACCGCGGTGTGGGCTGTGGCGCGGCGGCGACGACGAAGACCGCCCCGGCCACCGCCCCGGCCACGCTCCACGTCCTGCTCCGCCGCCGGAGTCCTCCACGGTGTGTCGATGACAGCATGCGCGCCACGCAGCCCTCCCAGATCGCCTTCGGCCGGATGGCAGCATCAAAACGATTTCCGGGCAGCCTGATGATCATGAACTCGGCCGGTGGGGCCGAATGGGCACCGAAGAGGGCTCGTACGGAGTAGGGGGAGGGCCGCTGCGGGCCGCAGGGAGCGGTGCTTCAGGCCGTGACGTTGCCGGAGGCCGTGACGCCGGCGGTGACGTTGCCGAAGAAGGCGGCGAGGTTCTCGACCGTCCGCTGGATCTTCTCGTCCAGCGTGAGCGACTCGTGGAGCCGCGCACCCGGGCCCGCGTCCTTCTTGCCCCGTACGTAGAGCGAGCAGGCGAGGTCGCTGCAGATGTAGGCCCCCACGGAGTTCCCCTGCTGCCCTGCCTTGCCCGCCTTCGGCGCGACCATCAGGGAGACGCCCCCGGTGTGTGTGGTCAGGCACAGCGAGCACATGCTGCGCCGCGCCTGGGACGGGGCGGCGGCGGAGGTGCGCAGCGCGAGGGCGACCGGGCGGCCGTCCAGCTCGGTGGCGAGGTAGGCGCGCTCGGGGGCCTTGGGGTCCCACCAGCCCAGGAAATCCAGGTCCTCCCAGGGCCGTTCGGCCAGATCGCGGGGTACGGACAGGCGCTTGGCTTCGCCCTTGGTGCAGTTCACGAAGGCGGCACGGATCTCTTGCTCGGTCAACGGCTTCATGAGCGGCAGGCTAATTTGCCTAAAGCTTTTAGGCAAATGCATAATGGCTATCGCCAGCTAGGAGGCACATGATGGTTCGAGCAGGACTGACCGCGGAGCGGCTGACCCGGGCGGGCGCGGAGCTCGCCGACGAGGTCGGCTTCGAGCAGGTGACCGTCTCGGCACTCGCCCGGCGCTTCGACGTCAAGGTCGCGAGCCTCTACTCGCACCTGAAGAACTCCCAGGACCTCAAGACCCGGATCGCCCTGTTCGCGCTCGAGGAGCTGGCCGACCGGGTCGCGGCCGCGCTCGCCGGGCGGGCCGGCAAGGACGCCCTCGCCGCCTTCGCGGACGCCTACCGGGACTACGCCCGGCAGCACCCCGGCCGCTACGATGCCGCGCGGCTCCGCCTCGACCCCGAGACGGCGGCTGCCGGCGCGGGCGTCCGGCACGCCCGGATGACGCGGGCGATCCTGCGCGGCTACGACCTGACGGAACCGGACCAGACGCACGCGGTCCGGATGCTCGGCAGCGTCTTCCACGGCTACGTCAGCCTGGAACTGGGCGGCGGCTTCAGCCACACCGCCGTGGACCCGCAAGAGTCGTGGGACTGGATCGTGGACTCGCTCGACGCGATGCTGCGCAAGCCCGTGGCCGCGTAACCCCCTCGTGCCGTGGGCCCGCAGTCCCGTGGTCCCGTAACCCCGTGGTCCCGTAACCCCGCAGTGCCGCATTCCCATCACCCCGATCATCACGAGGCTGAGGCGATGACCACCGAAAGCGACCTGATCAGCACGCCCGTCACCGAGGACCTCCTGCGCGGCGCCCTCGACGTGGAACGCACCGCGCACGGCCTGCTGCCCCACCGGCTGCCCGCCCGGGCCCGCCTGCGGATCCCCGACGACCAGCTGGCCACGGCCGAGGCCCGCCCGTCCGGCGTGCGCCTGGTCTTCCGTACCAGGGCCACCGTCATCGAACTGGACGTCCTGCCCACCAAGCGTGCCTACCGGGGCTTCCCTGCGTCGCCGGACGGTGTGTACGACCTCGTGATCGACGGCGTGCTCACGGCCCGGGCCGGCGTGCCCGGCGGCAGGGTCCGCACCCTCGACCTGGCCACCCAGGCCGTCGAACTCGAAGAGGGACCGCCCGGCACCGCCCGCTTCGCGGATCTGCCCGCGCGGGACAAGACCGTCGAGATCTGGCTCCCGCACACCGAGATGACCGAGCTGATCGCCCTGCGCACCGACGCCCCCGTCACACCGGCGCCGGAAAGCGGGCGCAGGGTGTGGCTCCACCACGGCAGCTCCATCAGCCACGGCTCGAACGCGGAGCGCCCGACCGGTACCTGGCCGGCGCTGGCCGCGGCGCAGGGGGTCGTGGACCTGGTCAACATGGGATTCTCCGGCAGCGCCCTGCTGGACCCCTTCACCGCCCGCGCGATGCGCGACACCCCGGCCGACCTGATCAGCGTCAAGATCGGCATCAACATCGTCAACCTGGACGTGATGCGGCTGCGCGCCTTCGCCCCCGCGGTCCACGGCTTCCTCGACACCCTCCGCGAGGGCCATCCGATGACCCCGCTCCTGGTCGTGTCGCCCCTGCTGTGTCCCATCCAGGAGGACACCCCCGGCCCCCTCGCCACCGACTTCAGCACCGGGACCCTGCGGTTCAAGGCCCTGGGCGACCCCGCCGAACGGGCCGCCGGGCGCCTGACGCTGGGCGTCGTCCGCGAGGCGCTGGCCGGGATCGTCGCACAGCGGGCGGCCGAAGACCCGTACCTGCACTACCTCGACGGCCGTGACCTCTACGGCGCCACGGATCACGCGGAGCTGCCGCTCCCGGACGACCTGCACCCAGACCCCGCGGGCCATGTGCGCATCGCCGGGAACTTCGCCCGCCACGTCTTCGCCGCCGGGGGCCCCTTCGCGGCCGCTACCGCCTGAATCGCCCCGCGCCGCGGTCCGGCGGGGCGGCCCCTCGGGGACCCCGCCGGACTCGCCGCCGACCCGGCCGCCCGCCACAATGACGACGCGCCGGTCCGGTGTCCGGGAGCCTCACCGGCCCGTCATTTTGCATGAACATACATCGTCGCGCATACTCATCCCATGTCAAAGGTTCTCACCTCCCTGCCCACCGGCGAGCGCGTCGGTATCGCCTTCTCCGGCGGCCTCGACACCTCCGTCGCCGTCGCCTGGATGCGCGACAAGGGTGCCGTCCCCTGCACCTACACCGCCGACATCGGCCAGTACGACGAGCCCGACATCGCGTCGGTGCCCACGCGGGCCACGGCGTACGGCGCCGAGATCGCCCGCCTTGTCGACTGCCGTGCGGCGCTCGTGGAGGAGGGCCTGGCGGCTCTCGCCTGCGGTGCGTTCCACATCCGCTCCGGCGGCCGCGCCTACTTCAACACGACGCCGCTCGGCCGTGCCGTGACCGGCACGCTGCTGGTCCGCGCGATGCTGGAAGACGACGTGCAGATCTGGGGCGACGGGTCGACCTTCAAGGGCAATGACATCGAGCGGTTCTACCGCTACGGCCTGCTCGCCAACCCGCACCTGCGCATCTACAAGCCGTGGCTCGACGCCGACTTCGTCACCGAGCTCGGTGGCCGCAAGGAGATGTCGGAGTGGCTGCTCGCCCACGAGCTGCCCTACCGCGACAGCACCGAGAAGGCCTACTCCACCGACGCCAACATCTGGGGCGCCACCCACGAGGCGAAGACCCTGGAGCACCTCGACACCGGTGTCGAGACCGTGGACCCGATCATGGGCGTCCGGTTCTGGGACCCCACGGTCGAGATCGCCACCGAAGACGTGGCCATCGGCTTCGAGCAGGGCCGCCCGGTCACGATCAACGGCAAGGAGTTCGCCTCCGCCGTCGACCTGGTGATGGAGGCCAACGCCATCGGCGGCCGTCACGGCCTGGGCATGTCGGACCAGATCGAGAACCGCATCATCGAGGCGAAGAGCCGCGGCATCTACGAGGCTCCGGGCCTGGCCCTGCTGCACGCCGCGTACGAGCGCCTCGTCAACGCGATCCACAACGAGGACACCGTCGCCCAGTACCACAACGAGGGCCGGCGCCTCGGTCGCCTCATGTACGAGGGCCGCTGGCTGGACCCGCAGGCGCTGATGATCCGCGAGTCCCTCCAGCGCTGGGTGGGTACGGCGATCACCGGCGAGGTGACGCTGCGACTGCGGCGCGGTGAGGACTACTCGATCCTCAACACCACGGGCCCGGCGTTCAGTTACCACCCGGACAAGCTCTCCATGGAGCGCACCGAGGACTCGGCGTTCGGCCCGGTGGACCGCATCGGCCAGCTCACCATGCGCAACCTCGACATCGCCGACTCCCGCGCGAAGCTGGAGCAGTACGCCGGCCTCGGCATCGTCGGTACGACCCACCCCGCCCTGATCGGTGCCGTCGAGGCGCCGGGCTCCGGCCTGATCGGCGCCATGCCCGAGGGCGGCGCCGAGGCCATCGCCTCCCGCGGCGAGGTCTCCGGCGACGACGAGCTGCTGGACCGCGCCGCGATGGAGTTCGGCACCGACTGACCGGTACCGGCGGCAGGATGCGAAGCGCCGCCCGTGGTCCCCGGAGGGGCCGCGGGCGGCTTTCTCTTTGGGCGGGGCGCGGGCCGGGGGCGCCGGTCAGGGCGCCGTGGCGGTCCAGGGGGTGACCGCGCCGCCGCGGACCCGGCGCACCTCGCCCCGGGAGTCCAGGAGCCGGAGATCGCGGTGGATGGTCATCGCGCTGACGTCGAGTTCGCGGACGAGCCGTTCGAGGGAGACGTACCCCTCGCGGCACGCCGTCTCGACGATGTGGCGCTGCCGGGAAGCCGCGGTCAGCTTGCCCGTCGCCAGGCTGATCCGGCGCAGGTGATCACTCGTGGCCGTCTCCCCGGAGTCCCGTCGGCTGCTCATGCCGAGCACTCCTTTCGGTAGGCGTCTGCGTATGTGTCTGTGTATGCGTCTGCATGTGCGACCAGATCTAGACCAAAACTAGACCACCAGGAAGGTGCGGAATGTGGCCGAAGGTCCCGTGATTGCGGGCCCGTGGACTGGATCGGCCCGGCCGCTACTCATCCTTCTGGTCCATTCCTGGTCGGGGGGCGGGCCTGCCGAGGTGAATACTGGAGGGGTGAATCAGCCTCTCGACCTGCGGCGCGTCCTGCGGGACGGGTCGCGGCCCGTCCACGTGCAGGCGCGCGACGCGATTTCCGAAGCCCTCGCCACCGGCGCCCTGGCCCCCGGCACGCGCCTCCCCTCCGAGCGCCACCTCTGCGAGCGCCTCGGCGTCAGCCGGGTCACGCTCCGCAAGGCACTGCACGCGCTCCAGGAGGAGGGCCGGGTCGGGTCGGCGGAACGGGCGGGCTGGCACGTCGCCGCGGGGGCCGGGCCCGCCCCGGCCTTCGAGCACACCTCGGAGCTGATCGGCGGGCTCAACGAGTACGGCCGCCGGCTCGGGTTCACCCCGATCGCGCGGGTGCTCGCCGCCAGACTGCGCCCGGCGGACTTCGAGGAGGCGGACACCCTCCAGGTGCTGCCCGGGGCGGACATCTTCGAGCTGGACCGGGTGCGGCTCTTCGACGACGCGGTCATGTGCCACTCCGTCACCCTCGTCCCGGCCGAACGTGCCCCGGGCATCGGCGGGGCCGACTACACCACCGCCTCGCTGTACGCCGAGCTCACCGCACGCGGCATCGTCCCCACCCGGGCGAGCTACGCCGTCCACTCCGCCCTCGTCCCGCAGGACGAGGTCCCCCTGCTCGACCTGCCCCCGGGCTCTCCCGTCCTGCACATCGAGCAGCTCACCTACGACCAGCACGGCCGCCCCTGCGAGTACAACCGCGTCGTCTACCGCGCCGACCGCTACCGCTTCCACACGACCCTGACGGACGGCCCCGGACGACGCGGGCCTGACCGGCAAGATCCGAAAGAGCCGGCCTAGCGCCGTACGTGGAGGTGGCCGTCGAGCGGGTAGGCGGGCGGCGCTGCAGGCAGGATCCCGTCCAACGCGTAGCCGGCCTTCTCCGCGACCCGGCAGGACGCCGGGTTGTCCACCTGGTGGAGGAGTTCGAGCCGTTCCAGGCCCTGGGTCCGGAAGGTGTCGAGCGCCCAGGCGGTGACGGCCTCCAGGGCGCGGGGGGCGACCCCCTGCCCGCGGGCCGAAGCCGACGTCCAGTACCCGACCTCGGCGGCGGCCTGGCCGGGGGAGAGCTCCTTCACCGCCACGCTGCCCACCAACCGTCCCCCAGGCGCCCCGGGAGCGGCCTCCAGAACGGCGAAGCCGCACCGTTCGCCCGCCGCCCACCCCCTCTCCTGGTCCCGCACCCACCGCAGCCCGTCCTCCTCGCTCTCCAGCCGGGAGGTCGCCCAACGGCGCAGTACGGGGTCCCGGTGGATCTCGACGAGCGCGTTGACGTCCGCCGCCCGCCAGGGGCGAAGGGCGAGGGCGGGAGCGGTGGCCGTCGGGGCGGCCGTGAGCGTGATGTGAGGTGGCACCGGTGGATCCTATGCGTCACCCTCCCGCTGGACAGACCGGTATCCGGCCGCGTGGAGCAGGGCCGGACGGCGCCCGGGGCGGGGACCTTGGTCCCTTGTGAGGGATCAAGCCGGCCGTAGTTTGGACGAACGGGATATCTGATCGGCTGAGGGAGTGGTGGAGCGATGACCGAGGTGCACTGGGAGGTCGGCTCGTACCGGATGACGGTGTCGCTGCCGGAGTCGGACGCGCCGTGGGCGGTCGAGGGTACGAAGGGGCTGATGGGGATCCGCCCCCTGTTCGAGGGGCGGGGACCCGAACCCCGTCCGCTGCCGGAAGCCGAGACCGGGATGAACCCCGTACTGCTGGGCGCGCTCGGCAAGGGATTCTGACGGCGTCCTGGCAGGATCGCGGCATGGAACGTGTGCTGGGAATCGGTGGATATTTCATGCGGGCCGCGGATCCGGCGGCCCTGGGTGCCTGGTACCGGGACTGCCTGGGGCTGGACTCGGACGAGCACGGACTGTGGCGTCAGGGGGCCGGACCGACGGTGTTCGCACCGTTCGAGTCCGGGACCGACTACTTCGGTTCCCCCGCCCAGCAGACCATGCTCAACTTCCGGGTCCGTGACCTGGACGCGATGCTCGCGCAGCTGCGGGCCAAAGGGGCGGACGTGGCGCCGGAGACCCAGGACATGGACGGCGTCGGCCGGTTCGGCTGGGTCACCGACCCCGAGGGCAACCGGATCGAGCTCTGGCAGCCTGCCTGAGCGGGTCGTCCCGCAGGAGAACCGTGCTCGGACGGGCTGCTGGAGCCTCTTGGCGGGGGTGCGCGACGCTCAGCCGGTGGCGGTCGAGGCCGGCTCGCGGGTGACCGCTTGCGCCGGGGCCTCGGCCGGTGCGCGGGTCGGAGCCTGGGGCGGCGTCGAGGACGGCGGGGTGGCGTGGACGGCCTCCGGCGGGAGGTGGCCTTCCAGCCGGGTCAGGGCGAGCGCGGCGCCGAGCGCGGCGACGGTGAGGAAGGCCCAGGGCAGGCGGCCGTCGAGGGCGAGCAGGCCCGTGAAGAGGGACGGGGCCAGCGCGGTGGCCAGGGAGTACGACAGCTGGTAGGTGGCGAGGTAGCGGCCGCGTACGGCCTCGGGTGCGGCCGAGACCGACAGGGCGCCGCCCGATGGGCTGTGGACCAGCTCGCCGACCGTGTAGACCACCACGATGACCAGGAGGGCGACCAGCGTCGCCGTCTGTCCGGGCCGGACCGTGCCGAGGACGATCTGCCCCACGAAGGCGGCGGCGAAGAGCAGCGCCCCGAGGGCCGCGGAGCGGGTGCGGCGGGCTCCGGAGCGGCGGACGCGGCTCGCGATCAGGACGCCGATCCCCGCGCAGAGGGCGGTGTTGACGGTGAAGGCCGCACCGGTGAGGGAGTCGGGTCCGTGCAGCCATGTGGTGATGTAGAGCGGGAAGAGGACGGACAGGGCCGAGTACCCGAGCGCGGTCAGGAAGTTCGCGGCGGTCAGGCCCAGGAAGGGCCGGTCGGCGAGCACCATCCGGTAGCCCGCGGGCGGCCGCTTGGCCGAGCCGGGTGCGCCGTCCGCGCCGAGCGGCCCGTTCGCGTGGTCCCGTAGCGGCTTGACGCGGCTGACGAGCAGTCCGGCGAGCGCGAAGGCGACCGCGTTGCCCCAGGCGGTGTAGGTGAACCCGTCCGTGCCCCACAGGGCCAGGACCCCGGAGACGATCAGGGCGCCGGCGCCCATGCCTGCGTTCTGCAGGGCTCTGATGGAGGCCTGGAGCCGGTCGCGGGCGCCACCGCGGGCCACTTCGCCGATGAGCGACTGCTGCACGATGGGGAAGGAGCGGTCGGCGAGGGCCGTGATCAGCGCGACTGCGGCGAAGGCGGGGAGGGATCCGGCGAGCGGGTAGAGGGCGAAGCCGAGCGCCCGCACCGCATAGAGCAGCAGGTTGACCTTCCTGGCCCCGAACCGGTCGACGGCCGAGCCGGCGAGCGGCATGACCGCGAGTCCGGCCAGGCCCGTAGCCGTCAGCACGATGCCCACGAGGGCGAAGGAGAGCCCGGTGACGTGGTGGAAGAAGACGAGCGAGAAGGGGATGTACATCCCGATCCC
Organism: Streptomyces sp. NPDC006487; assembly: GCF_042870555.1. Classification (NCBI taxonomy): domain Bacteria; kingdom Bacillati; phylum Actinomycetota; class Actinomycetes; order Kitasatosporales; family Streptomycetaceae; genus Streptomyces; species Streptomyces sp. NPDC006487. The sequence goes on along the minus strand of NZ_JBIAHN010000005.1, from coordinate 22,106 downwards.
GATCGCGCTGATGCCCACTCCGAGCAGCAGCGAGCGTTCGCCCGCCACCCGTTCCTCGCGCATGCCCTTGACCACGTCGAACTCTCCCCCGATTGGATTGCCGGGAAGTAGCTTAGCGCTAAGTGGCTTAGCGTCAAGGCATTTTCTCGCGGTCCTCCCGGCCGCCGAGGTTCCACGCCTCGATGTCGCGGTAGTGGATCGGACCCGGGCCACGGCCGATGTTGCTGCCGACCAGGTGCAGGCGCTCCGTCCGCCAGCGCCGGCCGGTGAACCCGGCGAGTCCTGCGGCGGCCTCCACGGCCGAGGCGGCGTCGTTCCGGCGGGCCCGCGCCAGCGTCAGGTGGGGGCGCAGCGGCCGGTCTTCGAAGGGGATGCCGCAGTCCTTGACCACGGCGCGCACCTCGGCGGCGAGCCGGTGCAGTCCGTCGAGGTCCCCGTCGATCCCGCTCCAGAGCACCCGCTCGCCGAAGTGCCCGCCCCCGTGCAGGGTCAGGCGTACGGGACTGCGCGCCGCCGCCAGCTCCGCGAGTGGTGGCCGCAGGAGGGGGACGGTCTCGACCGGCAGCTCACCGAGGAACGCCAGGGTGATGTGCCAGTCCTCGATGCGGTTCCACCGCATGTCCGGGTACGCGGCGTAGGCGGGGCCCAGTTCCCGGGCGAGTTCTTCCTTGGCGTCGTCGGGCGGGGCGAGGGCGATGAACACGCGAACGGTCGCGGGCCGGGTCTGTCCGTTCGCGGCGTTCGCATCGTCCACGGAGTTCGCATCGGTCACAGTGTTCACATCGTTCACAGGAGACTTCGTACAGTGCTTCGGGTGGTCCGGTCGTTCATCGTGGTCAGGTGTAGTCCGCCGTGTTGTGCACCTCGCCGAACCGGGGGAAGATCCGCTCCACGGTGAACGCGTGCTCGTCGGCGGTGAAACCGGACATGGCGTCGGCGACGAACTCCAGCTCGTAGCCGTGGTCGCTCGCGGCCCGCGCCGTGGACTCGACACCCATAGTGGTGACCAGACCGCCGAGCACCAGCGTGTCCACGCCCAGGCCGCGCAACCGGTCGTCGAGGCCGGTGCCGTGGAAGGCCCCCACGGTCTGCTTGACGATCAGGACGTCACCCGGCCGCTCCAGCCCGTCGGCGAAGCCGCTGCCGGGCGGCTGCTCCGCCACCCCCGGCCGGTCCACTCGGACGAGCACCACCGGACGCCCATCGGCCCTGAAGGCCTCGGCCAGCCGCAGGCAGCGGGCCAGCACCTCTTCACCGGAGTGAGGGGCGACCGGCAGGTCGATGATGCGGGGCATCAGGTCGATGAGGATCAGCGCGGAGGTCACGGGAAGGATCATAGGACAGGGCCGTCCGGGCGCCGCGGCCTCGGGCTAGGGCCTGTCGTCAAACTCCCGTCTTTGACGACGGGCCCTAGGGCGTACTGGTGAAGGAGCGGCGGTAGGCGCGGGGCGGAACTCCCCTGCGCCGCACGAACTGTTCGCGCAGGACCGCCGCGCTGCCGTAGCCGACCCGGCGGGCGATCTCCTCGACGGGCAGGTCCGTGCTCTCCAGGAGTTCCTCGGCGCTGCTCAGCCGCAGGTTCCGCAGCCAGGCGTGCGGGGTGGTGCCGGTCGCGGCGGTGAAGCGGCGGGCGAAGGAGCGCTTGCTCATCACGGCACGGCGGGCCAGCTCCGTGACGGGGAGCGGCTCGTGGAGGTGGTCGCGGGCCCAGGCGAGCACCTCGGAGAGCCGCTCGTCCCGGCAGTCCTCGGGGACGGGCGCCGCGAGGTACTGGGCCTGCCCGCCGTCGCGGTGCGAGGGCAGCACCATGTCCCGGGCGACGGCATTGGCCATCGCGGCCCCGTGTTCCCGCCGCAGCAGATGCAGACACAGATCGAAGCCGGCGGCGGCTCCCGCGCCCGTGACGATCCGGCCTTCGTCGATGTACAGGGCGTCCGGTTCCACGGCCACGTCCGGATGCCGGTGGGCCAGTAGTTCGGCGAACCGCCAGTGCGTCGTGGCCCGTAGCCCGTCGAGCAGCCCGGCCTCGGCGAGGGCGAACGTGCCGACGCAGTGGGCCGCGAGCAGGGCGCCGCTCCCGTGGGCGGCCACCAGCGCGTCGAGTACCGCCGGACCGGGCGGTGTGCGGAAACCGGCCCCCGGCAGGGCGATCACCAGATCGGCGGCGGCCAGCCGGTCGAGGCCGTGCTCGATCGCGAGCGGCACCCCGAAGTCGGTGGGGACGGGCCCGGGCCGCTCGGCGCACAGGGCGAAGTCGAAACCGGGCAGCCCCTGCCCGTGCGGGCCGAAGACCTCGGCGACGATCCCGACGGCAAGCATGCCGACGCCGGGCGGGACGTACGCGGCGACGGACGTGAAAGGAGGCACGGGGGCAGTCTGCCACCGTGTCACGACTTCTGGCACTAATCCTGCGATCACTGGCAGGTGTGCCACTCGTGCGCCCCCTGTCGACGCGGAAGGATTACAGCCATGACGAACACGACGAAGAACAACGCGACGAAGAACGACACGGCGAAGAACGACACGGCGAAGAACGACACGGCGAAGAACGACACGGCGAAGAGCGGCACGGTCACCGCCCAGGCCCTCCGCACCGACGCACCGCTCGGCCGCAGCGCCGTCTACAAGGTCCTGACCACCGGCTACGTCGGCTCCACCGGGCCCGGGGTCGCCGCCACCGTCTCCTACGTATCCGATGCCGGCCGGCACTTCATCTTCGACCCGGGCATGGTGGCGAGCCACACGGACATCCTCGGCCCGCTCGCGGAACTGGGGCTGGGCCCCGAGGACATCACCGACGTGGTGCTCAGCCACCACCACCCGGACAACACCATGAACGTGGGCCTGTTCGGCCGGGCCCGGGTGCACGACCACAAGGTGGAGTACCAGGGCGACCAGTGGACGAACCGGGACGCCGAGGGCTACGCACTCACCCCCTCCCTGCGCCTGATCCGTACCCCGGGGCACAGCCACGAGGACATCACCCTGCTGGCCGGAACGGACTCGGGCGTGGTGGCCTTCGCCGGCGACCTGTGGTGGCACGCGGAGGGCCCCGCCGACGACCCGGTCGCGCCGGACCGCGAGGTACTGCGCGCCTCCCGGCTGCGGGTGCTCGCCGCGGCGGACCTGATCGTGCCGGGCCACGGAGGCCCGTTCGCCGCCGACGGCACCGTGCCGCTCTAGCCTTGCCGGGCACCCGGCGGGCACCCACTCGAGGCACTCCCTCCCGGATCTCCCGGATCGCGCCGGTGCATGCGGTTTTGCGTCAACTCTCCTCTGGTTTAGGTGAGTTGCTGCCACCCTGACCTATCTTCCATGGGCATACCGGTTCGCCCCAGGAGGTCAGATTGCAGTCCAGGCGCCACTTCGCCTTACCCCGCACGCTTCGCCGGTCCAGACTGCTCACAGCCTTCGGTCTCGGCGCGCTGCTGATCGGCTTCACGCCGTGGCTCGGAGTCGCGAGCCCCACGCCCACCCCGGGGCCGGTCGGCGAGCAGGCGGCGCGGCAGTCGCCGCACCACGGCGTCGCCCCGGCGAACGCCATGGAGCCGACGGCCCCCGTCCTCGACCGGACCGGATGGACGGCCGTCGCGAGCGACGAGGAGACGGCCGGTGAGAACGGCCGCGCCGCGAACGTTCTCGACGGTGACACGGGCACCCTCTGGCACAGCAAGTGGTCGGGGACGGCGGCCCCCTTGCCGCACGGCATCACCATCGACATGCACCGTACGGCGGTCGTCTCGGCGCTCGTCTACACGCCCCGCACCAACGGGGCCAACGGGCGCGTCGGCGAGTACACCCTCAGCGTCAGCGCGGACGGAACGAACTGGCCGGCCCCGGTCGCCAGTGGCACGCTCGCGGACGACGGCAGCGCCAAGACGCTCGGGTTCGCCCCGCAGGGGGCCCGGTTCGTGCGGCTGACGGCGCTCACCGAGGCCGGCGGCCGCGGCCCGTGGACCTCCGCCGCCGAGATCAACCTGCTGGGCGACCCCGGCACCCCGGAGGCCACCGTCGACCTCGACCGGACCGGATGGACGGCCGGGGCGAGCGACGAGGAGACGACCGGTGAGAACGGCCGCGCCGCCAACGTTCTCGACGGTGACACGGGCACCCTCTGGCACAGCAAGTGGTCGGGCACCCCGGCGCCCCTGCCGCACAGCATCACCATCGACATGCACCGAACGGCCGCCGTCTCCGCACTCGTCTACCACCCCCGCACGAACGGACCCAACGGGCGGGCGGGTGCCTACACCGTCACCACCAGCACCGACGGCGCCGCCTTCGGCGCACCGGTGGCGGCCGGCACCTGGCGCGACGACGACACCGTCAAGACCGCCACCTTCACCCGCAGCGCGAACGCCCGGTTCGTCCGGCTGACCGTGACCACCGAGGCCGGCGCCCGCGGCCCGTGGACCTCCGCCGCCGAGATCCGCCTGAGCGGGCCGGCCAGCCCCGCCGTCCACGGATCCTGGGGCCGGATCACCGGTTTCCCCCTGGTCCCCGTGGCCACGGCCGTGCTGCCCGGGGACAAACTGCTGGCCTGGTCCGCGTACGCGGTGGACCGCTTCGGCGGCAGCAACGGCTACACCCAGACCGCGATCCTCGACCTGAAGACGGGCAAGGTCACCCAGCGCCGCATCGACAACACGGGACACGACATGTTCTGCCCCGGCATAGCCATGCTGGCCGACGGCCGCGTGCTGGTCACCGGGGGCAGCAACGCGGAGAAGGCCAGCATCTACGACCCCGCCACCGACGACTGGTCCGCCGCCGGCAACATGAACATCCCCCGCGGCTACCAGTCCATGACGCTGCTCTCCACCGGCGAGGCCTTCGTCCTGGGCGGATCCTGGAGCGGTCCCGCGGGGGACAAGGCGGGTGAGGCCTGGTCCCCGGAGACCGGCACCTGGCGCGGACTCCCGGGCGTCCCCGCCCTCCAGGCGTCCACGGCCGATCCCGCCGGACCCTACCGCGCCGACAACCACATGTGGCTGCACGCCACATCGGGCGGCAAGGTGCTTCAGCTGGGCCCGAGCAAGCAGATGAACTGGATCTCGACCACCGGTGCGGGCAGCATCACCCCTGCCGGCACCAGGGCCGACAGCGCCGACGCCATGACGGGCAACGCCGTCGCCTACGACATCGGCAAACTGCTCACCCTGGGCGGCTCGCCCGCCTACCAGAACACCCCCGCCACGCGCCGCGCCTACACCGTGGGCATCGCGGGCAGCCAGGTCGAGACCGCCCGTACCGGAGACATGGCGTACGCCAGGGCCTTCGCCAACAGCGTGGTCCTGCCCGACGGCAAGGTGATCGTCTTCGGCGGGCAGAGCCATCCGGTGCCGTTCAGCGACGCCACCTCGGTCCTGACCCCCGAACTGTGGGACCCCGCGACCGGCGCCTTCACCCCGCTCGCCACCATGGCCGTGCCGCGCAACTACCACAGCGTGGCCAACCTCCTGCCGGACGGACGGGTCTTCTCCGGCGGCGGAGGCCTCTGCGGCGACTGCGCCACCAACCACGCCGACGGGGCGGTCTTCACACCGCCGTACCTCCTCAACCCGGACGGATCGCCGAAGCCACGCCCCGACATCACGGGAGGCGTCCCCTCCAGGACCCGCCCCGGCACCTCACTGACGCTCACCACCTCCACCCCGGCGGCATCCTTCGTCCTGATGCGCGCCGCGGCCGCGACCCACTCCACCGACAACGACCAACGGCGGGTCCCCCTCGCCTCCACGGCCACGGGAACGGGCGGATACACGGTGTCCATCCCCGCCGACCCGGGCGTGGTCCTGCCGGGGACCTACATGCTCTTCGCCCTCGACGCCCAGGGAGTACCGAGCACGGCCCGGTTCCTCACCGTCTCCTGACCCGCGTACGGCGTCCCGCCGGCCGGTGCCCCACGGCCCGGCCGGCGGGCGCACGCACCGTTCCCCCACGCGTCTCAGCCCGGCGGTGCACCCTGCTTCGGTTCCGGCGTGCGGTCGCGCCGGGGGAGGAGGAGCGGGGTCGTCATGGTCAGGAGGCCGGCGGCCACGAGGGCGGTGCGGGGGTCGGTGAGGGCGGCGAGCAGGCCCCACAGCGCGGTCAGTGCGGCGATGGAGGCCTTGCTGGTGACCGACCAGGCGGACAGCACGCGGGCCACCCGGTCCTGCGGGGTCCGGGCGAGCCGGCGGGTGGCGAACACCGGGTTGAACACGCCCATGCAGGTGATCAGCCCGAACTCGACGGCCATGACCAGTACGAGCCCGCCGGTCCCGGAGTGGACCAAGGCCAGCCAGGGCAGCCAGCACGCCCGCAGCACCCCGGCGGTCAGCATGACCCGGTGCTGTCCGAACCGCTCGACGAGCCGCGGGGCCAGCCGTGAGCCGAGCAGCCCGCCGGCGCAGGGCACGGCGAAGGCGAGTCCGTACTGCCAGGGCGTGAAGCCGAGCGGACCGAGCATGAGGACGGCGAGCAGCGGCGAGGTCGCCATGATCAAGCCGTTGACCAGGATCGTGTTGGCGAAGAGCGGGCGCAGCTCGGCGTCGGCCAGGATGTACCGCCAGCCTTCGAAGAGGTCGCCGAAGCGCAGCCGCGCCGGCGCTCCGGCAGGGGGTGCGGGGCGTGGCTCCTCGCCGCCGATCGCCCGGATCCCCGCCGCCGAGAGCAGGTAGCTCACCGCGTTGCCCACCACCGTCATCACCGGCCCGAACACGGCGACCGCCACCCCGCCGAGCGGGGGCCCGAGCATGGTGGCGGTCCAGGTGGTGGACTCGAACCGGCCGTTCGCGACGAGCAGGTCCTCCGGCCGGACGAGTGCCTTCAGGCAAGCGCCTCCGGCCGCCGTGAAGGCGATGTCCGCCGCGCCGACGAGCACCGAGACAACCAGGAGCTGGGTGATCCCGAGCCCGCCGAGGGCGAAGGCCGCGGGCACGCTCATCAGCGCCGCGAACCGGATCAGGTCCATCCCGATCATCACCGGCCGCTTGCGCCGGAACTCCACCCACGGCCCGAGCGGGAGCGCCACCACCGCGGCGACCGCCGGCCCCGCGGCCGCCAGCGCCGACACCTCGGCGGGCCCGGCGTGCAGCACGAAGATCGCGATCAGGGCGAAGGCGTCGAAGGCGAGCCAGGTGCCGAGCGTGCTGACCGCGTACGCCGCCCAGAGCCACCCGAACTGCCGTCCCAGTGACCGCCTGGTCCTCGTGACCGGCATGATCGCCGCAGCCCCCCGCCCTGTCGTACGCCCGGTGGTGCGAGCGAGCGTACGAACCTACTCGTGTCGCCCGGAGCAATCAAAGCGAGCGGCGGACAGCCGGGTCGAAACCACGCCTCCGGCACGGCTCCGGCCCGGCACCCGCATGGTGCGGGGACGGGCCGGAGTGCCGTGCCGCCGGCTCAGGGAGCGAGCCGGTAGGCGTTCGTGATGGTCTCCCGTACGGTGTTGCCGGCCTTGTCCTTCAGGTCCACCCGGAACGACACGGCCTTGGCCGAGGCCGGGTGCTGCACGGTCGCCGACCGCGCCCCCTCGGCGTCCGTCGCCACCGCGAGGAGCCGCCAGGTCTTGCCCCCGTCGAAGGAGACCCTGACCGTCAATGCGGCGACCTGGCCGTCCTTCGCGGCCGCCCCGCCCAGTACCAGCGGCACCTTCAGCGCGCCGCCCGCCGGCGCGGTCCCGCTCAGGCTCAGCTTCGGAGACAGCCGCACCGTGGACAGCGGCAGCGCCACGGTCTCGTCCGTGGCCGGACGGGCCGAGGTGAACGTCCAGATCGCGCTCACCTTCGTGCTGGTCGAGGTGTCCCCTGCGGAGCGGCTCGCCTCCTTGGTCAGCCGGTACGTCGCCTTGCCGGCCGGCACCTCGGCGCTCAGCCAGCCGTTCGGCGGAGTTTCGACGATGACCTTGCCGCCGGACTCCAGCCGGGTGAAGCCGCCGGTGGTGATGGAATAGCCCTCGTGGCCGGCGCCGTCGTTGAACAGCCCGACATTGAAGTCCACGTAGTCGCCGGAGCGCGTCGCGCCCTGCTCCTTCCCGGCCTCCAGATCGGGGCCGACCACGCCGGTGTTGAAGTTCAGCGTGTACCGGTGGCCCGCCTTGTACGAACGGAGGTCATGCGTGTAGACGACGCGCGACTCCCCTTGGGAGTCGATCTGCGAGGCGACCCAGGACCAGCGCACACCGCCTTCGGTGTTGACGTACTGGGTGCTCGCCAGCGGCAGGCTCTGCTCGGCGGGGTCCTGTACGCCGGACGTGTAGCCCTTTGCGTCCGTCGGCGTCGCGTAGAGCAGGCCCTTCGCCCCGGTGACCGAGGCGCCGAACCCGAGCTTCACCTCGGCGACGTCCGCCCGGGTGAGCTTGCGGTCGAGCCCGGTGAACCAGGTGCCCGAACGGTTGAAGGCCAGCCGGTGGTCGACGTTCTTGCCCGCCGCCCCCGGTGTCTTCCACAGACCGTTGTACTGCGCCCGCAGCGTGGGCGCGGCCGGGCCCAGGTGCTGGGTGAGGATCTTCGTGGCCCCGTCGGTGGCCCACATGTCGGACACCATCGCGGCCTCGTCGTAGAACCCGGCGTAGGCGCTCACCAGCTTCGCGGACGGATCCGGCGGTGTGACGGCGAACGGCTTGGCCTTGCGGGAGTCGAAGGTGACCGTGGTCCTCCCGGTGAGCTTCAGCACCGGCTGGACGAAGAAGCCCAGGGTGGCGTCGGGACCCCAGACGACGCCCTCCAGCAGGTAGTCGCCCTTGGGCAGCCGCTGGACGACGGTTCCGCTCGGGTCGTACGGGACCTCGAAGCGCCCCTCCACGCCCGTGCCGAGCTTGGTGACCGTGGTGTAGTACGTCGCCGGCTTCGCACCGTTGACGTCCAGGTGCTTCAGGGCGACGTCGTAGGACTCCACCTCACGCTCGACCACGAGACCAGTGCGCACCTGCTGCCCGTCCCCGGAGGCCAGCACGGTTCCGCCGAAGGCGCCGTCGACGGCGCCCTTGCGGGTGTCGGCGGTGACGGTGGTGGTCGCACTGCCCCCGGCGGGGACGGTGAGCTGCGCGTCCTTGACGGTGAACATCCCGGCCGGTGCCGGACGGCCGGACGGGCCGGTGCCGGTCGTGCTCAGCTTCAGCGTGACGGGCTTGGTCCCGTGGTTGCGGTACGTGAGGGACTTGGACACCGGCTTGTCGTCGGCGTGCGGCCACAAGTGCGTACCGAAGGCGAGAGAACCGGGATCGGCGGTGACGACGGCCTTGACGGCCCGGACCAGGTCGGTGCGGCCCGCACCTTGCTGATAGGCGTTGAGCTTCGGGTTGGGCGTGGCCGAGGCGGTCAGCAGGGCCTTGATCCGGGCCGCGCTCCAGTTCGGGTGCTGCTGCTTGACCAGGGCCGCGGCGCCCGCGACGTGCGGGGTGGCCATCGAGGTGCCCGACATGCCGACGTATCCCTCGGGAGGCCCGGGATCGGTGCTCTGCGTGGTCGCGGCGGCGGTGATGTCGACGCCCGGGGCCGTGATATCCGGCTTGGCCAGTCCATCGGCGGTCGGACCACGGCTGGAGAAGTCGGCGAGCTGGTCCTGCTTGTCCACCGCGCCGACCGTCAGGGCCGCGGCAGCGCTGCCGGGCGTGCGCATCGTGCCGGCCTTGTCGCCCTCGTTCCCGGCGGCCACCACGAACAGGGCCTTGCCGGAGAGCCGGGCGACCGCTTCCTCCATGGGGTCGACGCCCGGCTGGTCGGGAGAGCCCAGGCTCATGCTGACCACGGTCGCGCCCTGGTCCACGGCCCACTGCATACCGCTGACGATCTCGGAGTCGGAGCCGAAGCCGTCGTCGCCCAGGACCTTGCCGTCCAGGAGCTGCACATCGGGTGCCACGCCCTTGTAGAGGCCGCCCGACCGCGCGCCCGACCCGGCGATCGTGGAGGCCACGTGCGTACCGTGCCCATAGCGGTCTTTGGAGTCGGGGGAGCTGCTGAAGTTCTTCTGCAGGGTCTCGACGCCCTTGAGGTCCGGGTGGGTCTCGTCGACCCCCGTGTCCAGGACCGCCACCTTGACGCCCTTGCCGGTGTAGCCCGCCTTCCACATGGCGGGCGCGCCTATCTGCGGCACGCTCTTGTCCAGGGCGGCGCTCACCTTGCCGTCCAGCCACAGGTGGGCGACGGGCGGTACGGGCGCGGAGCCCAGCGTGCGGGCGTCCTTCCGGCCGGTGACCGCCGTCCAGAGGGCGGCGGCGTCGGCCTTCCGCGCGTTGAACGCCTCGCCCGCCACCGCGGGCAGTTCGCGGCGGTCGCGGGCGATCGCCGCGAGCGTGTCTCCGGCGGCGCCGAAGGTCTTGGCCCCCGAGGCGTCGCGCCGGTAGCCGGCGATCAGGGGCAGCGTGGTGCGGTGCGCGTCGTCGTATCCGTCCTTCACCAGCTGGGTGACGTCGAACAGCCGCCGGTCGAGCACCCCGTCGGCGACCAGTCGCAGGGCGTCCTGCGGAACGACGTACGTGTGCGCGCCCTCGCGGCGCACCGAGAGGGCCGTCCCCTCACGGCCCGCTCCGCGGATCACCTGCTCGACGCTGCCGTCGCCCTTGACGACGACCCGGTCACCGGTGACCAGGGTCACCGTCGCCGACGGCGTCGCTTCCTTCTTCGCCCGGCCCTTGTCCGGACCCCCCGTGCCGTCCTGTGCGGTGGTGCCCGCGGCCGGCGCCGGAGTGGCGCCGGCGGACACCGTGCCCGCGACCAGTGTGCCCGTCACCGCTGCGGCCAGTGCCGCAGTTCGGGCCTTCCTTGCGAATCCCACCCGTGTTCCCCCGCGTTCGTGTGCATGTCCATGCGTGTGGTGTGGGGTATCACGCCGGACGGGCCCGTTCGGTTCTCCGCCGACGCGGGAAACTTCGACTCGCACACGAACTCGTCCGTGGGCGTCACCAGGCGACGGGGAGCTCCCGCAACCCGTAGACGATGGCGTCCCGTTGGAACACGAGCTGCTCCTCGGGTACGGCCAGCCGCAGACCGGGCAGCTTGCGCAGGACGGTCTCCAGCATGATCTGGAGCTCGACGCGCGCCAGGGTGTGGCCCAGGCACTGGTGCGGACCGTGACCGAAGGCCACGTGCCGGCGCGCGTCCCGGGTCACGTCCAGCTCGTCGGGACAAGGGGAGCCGCCGCCCCGGGCTTCGGCGGTTCCGGTGGATCCGGTCGGTTCGGTGAGGTCCGCGGATCCGAAGAGCTCCGGCTGCCGGTTGGCGGTGGACAGCATGCAGATCACCCCGTCCCCGGCCCGGATCGTCGCTCCGCCGACCGTGACGTCCGCGGTGGCGGCGCGGCCCAGGCCGAGGTGGATGATCGTGAGGTAGCGCAGCAGCTCCTCCACCGCACCTGGAATCAGGGCCGGTTCGGCGCGCAGCCGGGCGGCCTGCCCGGGGTGGCGCAGCAGGGTCAGGACGCTGAGCGCCGCCATGTTGGTGGTGCTCTCGTGGCCCGTGATCAAGAGCATGAAGCCGAGCGAGGCCGTTTCCCGCGCGGTCAGGTCGGGCCGGACGGCGAGCCGGCTGAGGATGTCGTCCCCGGGATCCCGCCGCTTGCGCTCGGCCAGCCCGGCCAGGTAGCCCATCAGCTCGCGGTGGGCCCCGGCGGCCCGTCCGGGGTCGGTGGTGTTGTCGAGCAGGGTCCGGCTGAGCGACTGGAACAGCGCGTGGTCCTCGTACGGGACCCCCAGCATCAGGCAGATGACCAGGGACGGGACGGGCAGCGCGAAGTCCGCGACGAGGTCGGCGGTCCGGCGTCCGCCGGCGGTCATCGCACCGACGGCGGCCTCGACCACGTCCGTGATGGCCGGGCGCAGTTCCCGGACCCTGCGGGTCAGGAAGTCCCTGGCGACCATCTTGCGCAGCCGGGAGTGCTCCGGGTCGTCCATCCGGATGAAACTGGGCTGTGCGGTGGCCAGTTGACGCTGGCCGGGGGAGAGGAAGGGGAATCCGGGGGTGCGTGCGTCGGCGCTGAAGCGGGGGTCGGCGAGGACGGCCCGCACCTCCTGGTGGCCCGTCACGAGCCAGCAGGGGGTGCCGTCGGGCAGCTCGGCGCGACTGACCGGAGCCCCGGCTGCGGCCTGCGTATAGCCAGGCGGCGGGTCGTAGGGGCAGGACCCGTACGGGGCGGGCAGGGCAAGCGTGGGCGCGGTCGGGCTTCCGGGGCCGGAGCCGGAGCTGGTGTCCCTTTCGAAGTCGAAGTCGGAGCGGGTGTCGGCGGAGGCGGATGCCGTTGCACCGGCGGCGGTCGGCGTGGTGGTGACGGTCATGGTGGCGGATCTCATCCGGAGGGGGTTCGGCCGCCGTCGGGCGGGGTGTGGAGGGCGCCGAGCGTGGCGCACATGGTGGCGCACTGCCCGGCGAGGATCAGCAGTTCGATCAGTTGGTCGGGGCGCAGTCCGCCCGCCAGCCGGTCCCATAGCGGCTGCGGCAGCGGCTGACCGGCCGCGAGCGCGTCGGAAGCCTCCAGCAGGGCCAAATCGGGCTCCGGCCAAGGATGTTCGGCAAGGGGCGAGGCCGTCGCCGCCACTTCCCGGGAGTCCAGCCCGGCGTCGGCGGCGACCGCGCTGTGACGGTCGAACACGAAGGACCCGCCGCGCCGGTGCGCGGTGCGCAGGACGACCAGCTCCCGCTGACGACTCGTCAAGGTCCCTTCGTGGGTCAGGACCCGGGCCAGGGAGAGCCAGGCGTGCGCGAGTCCGGGATGGTGGGCCAGGGTGCCGAAGAGGTTCACGCGCCCGGGGCCGTCCTTGGCGGATCCGGCCAGCAGCCCGCGCAGGGCGGGCGTCCACTGCTCGGGCGGCAGCGGGGTGATGCGTACGGGCCGCTCGGGCGGTTCGGTGGTCATCGGGCTCACCACCGGCAGACGACGACGCCGGCGCTGGCGCCGCTCGCGAACCCGAACATGCCCACCAGGTCGCCCGGGTGGAGCCGGTCCGAATTCAGTGCGGTGGCCAGTTGCAGCGGGATGGTGTTGGTCGCGACGTTGCCGTGGGAGGGGAAGGTGGACAGGATCCGCGAGGGATCCACGCCCACCCAGTCGCACGCCACCCGGGTGAAGGGCACGGACGGCTGGTGCACGCAGACGAGATCGAAGTCCTGGACGTCCACCCCGAGTTCGCGCACCGCACCGCGCACCTTGGCCGGCATCCCGTCGAAGGAGGCGACGAGCCGCGCCGAGTCGATCTCCAGGCGGCCCATCCTGCGGTGGTTCGCGTACGGATTGGGCAGCGTCGCGGCTTGCCAGCCCCAGGAGTTGGCGAAGAACCGGCTTCCGAGGATCCCGGCCCGCGCGCTCGCCGCGACCAGGACCGCCGAGCCCATGTCGCCGGTGCTCAGGCTCGGCAGGGCGCTGAGCAACTCGTCCGGGTCCGTGACGCTCCAGCGGCTCTCCCTGGTGCTGACCTCGGCGCTGGTGATCAGCACCCGCCGGTACTGTCCGGTCCGGACGAAGGCGTCGGCCACCTCCAGCGCGTTCAGTACGCCGTTGCAGGCGTTCTTCAGGTCGAACACCGGGCAGTCCAGGCCGAGTTTGGCCGCCACCACATGGGCGGTGGCCGGTTCCTCCATATCGGCGAGGATGCCGGCGTACAGCAGCAGGTCCACCTTCCGGACGGGAGTGCCGCTCTCCTCCAGCAAACTGCGGGCGGCGCGCACCGCCAGGTCGGAGGGCTGCTCCTCGGGCGGCGCCACCGTGCGCTGGTCCAGCCCGTACATGTGCCGGAGCACGCCCCGGGACATCGGGATGCCGGGGCTGCCCGCCCGGAAGCGGTCCTCGACCGCGGAGACGCTCTGGCGCTCCTCCGGTACGTGGACGGTGGCGTGGACGACGGCACTGTGAACGGCCAAGGGTACGAAGCCTTCTGCTGGTGGGGGGAGGGCGGAGGTCAGGGCGCGGTGAGGAGGAGCACCACGTTGTGCCCGCCGAAGCCGAAGGAGTGGCTGACGGCGGCACCGACCCGCTGCTCGCGCACCGTGCCCGTCACGCAGTCGATGTCGTAGGGAGAGCCGGAGCCGCAACCGGAGCCGCGTGCGGCGAGGTTGGCGATCGGTGCCACCCGGGAGTCGCGGATGGTGAGGGCGGTCAGCGCGGCCTCCACGGCGCCGGAGGCACCGAGGCTGTGGCCGAGCACCCCCTTGGGGGCCGTCACGCTGGGGCCGTGCGGCAGGACTCGGGCGATGAGCTCCGCCTCGGTGCGGTCATTGAGCGGGGTGGAGGTTCCGTGGGCGTTGACGTGGTCGACGTCCGCCGAGGACAGCCCGGCCTCGGCGAGCGCCGCACGCAGGGCAGCCTCGGCGTACTCGCCGCCGGGGGACGGCGCCGTCGGATGGTGTGCGTCCGAGGTGAGGCCGGCTCCGGACAGGTGCGCGTAGCCGCGCCGCCCGCGAGCCGCCGCGTCCGCCGGCCGCTCCAGTACGAGCACTGCGGCCCCCTCGGCGATGACGAAGCCGTCCCGGTCCGCCGCGAACGGCCTGGAAGCCAGGGCCGGCTGGTCCACCCGCCCGGACAGGGCGCCCATCCGGGCGAACCCGGTGGTGACCACCGGGGTCACGGCCGCCTCCGCCCCGCCGGCGATCGCGATGTCGCAGGCCCCGGAGAGCAGCAGGTCACGGGCGATGGCCAGGGCGGTGGCCCCGGAGGCGCAGGCCGTCTCGGTGGCCAGGGAGGGCCCGTGAGCGCGGAGGTCCGCGGACACCTCGCCGGCGGCCATGTTGGGGATCAGCATCGGGATGAGGGAGGGCGAGACCAGGTCGGGTCCCCCCTGGTGGTGGCGCAGGGTCTGGGTCTCCAGATGGGGAGCCCCGGCCAGCCCCGAGCCGATCACCACGGCCACCCGGGCCCCGTCCCAGGAAGCGGGGTCGAGTCCGGCGTCGGCCACGGCCTCGCGGGCCGCCAGCACCGCGAGCTGCGTGAACCGGCCCATCCGCCAGGCCTTGCCGCCGCCGATGCGCCCCTGCTCGGGGGTCATGGCGGGGATCCGGCAGGAGAAGCCGACCGGGCAGTCCTTGAGCTCGGGATCGGTGTCCGCCGTGGAGCGGCCCCGGAGCACCCCGGCCCAGGTGTCCTCGCGGCCGATCCCGGCCGGGGTGATCAGCCCCAGGCCGGTGACGGCGACGGTGCGGGGGAGCGGGGAAGCCGTCACAGGGCGTCCTGCGCGGTCCGCTTGGAGTGGAGCACGGCCACGAGCTCGCCGATGGTGGTGCGCCTGGCGGCCTCGTGCTCCTCGACCTTCACGCCGAGCTCCTCCTGGAGGGCGAGGGCCAGTTCGGCGAGGGCGAGCGAGTCGAGGTCGAGGCTCTCCAGGGTGGCGTCGGGCAGGACGCTCTCGGGGGAGACTTCGAACTTCTCGGCGAGCACGGTGGTGAGAACGGTCTGGACAGGGGGCATGGCGGAGCGTCCTTCCGGGACGGGTGGTGAGCGTGAGCCGAAGACGGGCAGGGGCGCGGTGGGCGGCCGGGAGCGGCAGCCCGCGACCGGCGGCCGGTGAAGGTGGTGGGGTGCCGAAGGCTGTGCGGGGGCACGGGGCCCCCGCGGGAACCGAGGCGGTGGGTGCGGGTGGGTGCGGGTGGGGGTGCGGTGGGGAGTGAGCGGAACTCAGGGCGCCGGGTCGATGGTGGGCACCGCACGCTCGAGCCGCGGCCAGAGCACGGCCGCCGACCCCCAGGTGAGGCCGGCCCCGAAGGTGGTGAGCAACACCCTTTCCCCCGGGTGCAGCTCGCCGCGCGAAGCGGCGTCGGCAAGGGCGAGCGGGATGGACGCGGCGCCCGTGTTGCCGACCCGCTCGATATTGGTCACCCGGCGGGGTCCGGGGACGGGCAGCCGCTCCCCGACGGCCTTCACGATGCGGGCGTTGGCCTGGTGGGCGCAGAACCGGTCCACGTCCTCGGGCGACCAGCCCGCGTGTTTCAGTACGGTCTGCGAGGACTGGGTCATCCGGGTCACCGCGTGCTGGAACACCTCGCGCCCCTGCATCCGGAAGTGCCGGTCGCCCGGTCCGTAGGCGTTGGGGGCGGACCGTTCCCGGGCTCCGCCGCCGCGCACCTCGATCAGCTCGTCGCCCGAACCGTCGCTGCCGAGGTCGAAGGCGAGGATGCTGCCCGGTTCCCCGGCGCGGCCCCGGCGCAGGACGACGGCACCCGCGCCGTCGCCGAAGACGATGCCGGCCGAGTGGTCCTCGGGGTCCAGGAGGGTCGAGTACAGGTCGGCCGCGACGAGCAGGACCCGGTCCGCGCAGCCGGACAGCAGGGCTCCGGCGGCGGTGGCGAGCCCGTACAGGAAGCCGCTGCAGGCGGCGTTGACGTCCCAGGCGGCCGCGCCGCCCAGGCCCAGACGGGTGGCCAGTTGCGGGGCCATCGCCGGCATGGGCCGGTCCGGGGTGGAGGTGGCCACGAGCACGGTGTCCACGGGAGCGCCGCCCGCCACGGCCAGGGCGCGGCGCCCGGCCTCGAGGGCGAGTTCCCCGGTGGACACTCCGGGGTCGGCCCGGCGCCGCTCTCGGATCCCGGTGCGGCGGTGCACCCAGGCGTCGTCGATGCCCCATGCCGAGGGGAGTCCGGCGTTGGCGACCACCCGGGGCGGAACGTATCCGGCGATGCCCTCCAGCACCGCCGCGGGCGGGGCGGAACGGGTGGCCGGGGGTGTCAACTGGTCTTCTGAGCAAGGCAAGAGGGAAGTCACGCACGTCTCTCAGGAGGGATCTCGGGGGAGCGGCACGACTGTAGGGCGGGTCAAGATCACGGTGGGCGCGGAGGCGCAGGGGAACGGATGTGCTGAACGCCTGGTTCGGCATCATCGCCGCAGCTCAGCGGCGTTTAGGGAGAAACGTTACGGCCGATGGGCCATCGGGGTATCGCCCCAAAGGCTGAATCGGGTACGGCTGTCCAGGCGTCCGGCTGACGCCCGGGTGCTGCCGGGGTGCCGCCGTCCTCAGGTCCATCAACCGCTTCCACGGTCCGAGGGCAACGGTGGGAACGGGTGGCGCTGTTGAACGTGTTGCACGCGCACCCCTCCCGGGCCGCTCCGTAGCGCGTGAAGCCGGGGGCCGGGGAGGGTTCGGGGCGTGAAGCGGAGCGTGTCCGCCCTCAGTCGACCTGGAGCTCGCCCATCCGGCTCCAGCCGGTCGCGCCCTCGATGGTGGTGCTGACGATCTCCGGCGTCCGGGTGACCAGCGGGCGCATGGTCTCCAGGGCCTTGCGGAAGTGCGCGGAGGTGACGTGCGCCTCGGCGGCGTCGTCCTGGAACGCCTCGACCAGTACGTAGGTGTCCGGCTCTTCCAGGCTGCGGGACCACTCGAACCACAGGTTGCCCGCCTCGCCGCGGGTGGCCTGCGTGAACTCCGCGACCAGCTCGGGCCACTGGTCGACGTACTCGGACTTGACGGGGAATTTGACCACAATGAAGATCATTCGAGCATTGTAGGGGCGACCTCGCCGGGCCCAGGGGGCGTCTTGCCGATCAGGCCGGGCTCGCGGCGGAGGTGAGGGTCGCCGCGAAGTCCTCCTTGCGCATCCGCTGGTCGACGTAGATCAGGGCGACGACCAGCTGCGGGAAGCTGAACTGGAACAGCGAGCTGATGACACCGCCGAGCAGCATGGCGGCGCCGTAGACGAGGAACCCGAGAATCAGCGTGCCGGGCTCCGCTGCGGGACCGTCCGGCCCCGGCAGGGCCGGGAAGAGGCCGAACATGCCGACGAAGCCGAACGGCATCTGGATGGCGTACCCGACGGCCGTCGCCACGACGTACCCGAGCATCGAAATGCCGAACACCCTCCACCAGCCGTCGCGCACCAGCCGCGAAGAGCGGCGCAGGGCCGCGACGGGGCCGAGTCCCTCGCACACCGCGGCGGCGGGAGCGAGGCTGAACCGGGCCATGAGCCAGACCGAGAAGGGGACGCACAGGAGCGAGCCCAGGAGGAGCAGCCCGAAGGCGGCCGGCGGGCCGGAGCCGTCCAGGTCCGTGTTCACGATGACCAGCGGGATGCAGATCGCGTACGGCACGAGCGCCGGTCCGCCCGCGATCAGCGCGGTGAGCAGGACGGCGCCGAGCACCGACGGCAGGCGTGAGCAGCTGCGGCGCCACATCGAGCCGAAGGTCGCGGGACGGCCGAGCACCGCCTCCTGGATCACCGCGGGGCACAGGGCGCCGAACATCGCGGCGCCCGTGGTCATCACGAGGAGCAGGACCACGCCCGCCGGGACGAAGGAAAGGAAGAAGGCCGCCACGTCCGAGCCCTCGGGGCTTTCTCCCGGGGCGAGGTCGAAGACGGCGGCGAACCGGTCGTGGGCGGCTGCGAAGGTGAGGGCGAAGGCGGCGGCCACGAGCAGGATTCCGATGCCCTGCACCGCGGCCATGACGCCGATCAGGGGCTTCCAGTAGCGCCGGAACGTCCCGAAGGCCCCGCCCAGTACCTCGCCCGTGGCGAGCGGGCGCAGCGGTATGACGCCCGGCTGTGGTGCCGGAGGCGGCATCCAGCCACCTCCCCACTGCGGCGGCACGGGCTGACCCGGGTGGTGACCCCACCCGTTGTGGTGCGACATCGGTGTTCCCCCTCGAATGAAGGGACACGGTAACCCGCCCGCGAAAGCCCTGGCCAAGGCCCCTCGGTCCTCAGTGGGCGTCCCCGTCGAGGGGAACCACGAGTCCGATGGTCTCGGCCGCCACGGCGATGGCGTAGTCGAAGAACGCGGCCTCGTCCCGGACGCTGTCGTGGGTACGGCTGAAGACCTGGAACACCAGGAGCCCGATCAGGCTGCTCCACAGCACGATCCCGCGCTCGATGACGTCCGAGAACGGGGCCGGGGGCAGGCCGCCGAAGGCCTCCACGGCGGCCGGCAGCAGCAAGGGCGGCCCGGGTACCGTGCGCCGGGGCGGGGTGAGTTCACCGCCCGCCAGGGCCGCGCCCACGATGCCGGCCAGGACGCCGGGCGTACGCGAGGCCGGCAGGACGGTGTCCTGCGGGGCGTGGTAGCCGGGGACGGGCGATCCGTAGATCAGCGTGAACTCGGCGGGGTGGTCGAAGGACCATTGGCGCAGCGCGCGGGTGACCGCGAGCAGCCGTGCACCCGCGGACGCGTGGAGGGCGGCGGCGTCCTTGTCCGCCCGCTCCATCGCGCCGCCGGACGCGTCGTAGGCATCGATGACCAGCGCGGTCAGCACATCGTCCCGGTGCGGGAAGAGGGCCTGTACCTCGGTGACGGCACGACCGCAGTCGCGCGCGAGGGAATCCAGGGACAGCCCTCCGCCGCCCAGCTCCGCCAGGTGCAGGCGCGCGGTCTTCTTGATCAGCTCTGACAGGATCGCGTCGGCGGATGTCGAGTTCGCTGCGTAATCGTCCATGCCGAAACGGTATCGGTCGGGGCCAACTGCCTTGCGCGCGGCCTCCGCAGGGCGCCGCCCGGGGGCCGGGTCGAGGGCCCGCCCGAGGATCCCGGCAGGTCGCGGCGCCCAAGTGCGCTGATGTCGCCGTACGCGACTCCTCCCCGCGTGCGTGAAGATCGGGCGGGAGCGGCGCGCACGCCTCCGCCAGAACACGCAGGTGGGTACGACCGCAGACGGAGGGCTCCATGGGATCCACGGGCACAGGCTCGGGCTCGGGCTCGGATCCGGGCACGGGCACGGGCACGGACACGGACCGGCCCGGCCGCGTCGAGGCCCACGGCATCGACCACGTCCCCGACCGGGAGCGCCACGGCCGGGCCCGCGAGCTGTTCCCCGTCTGGGCGGCGGCGAACGTGAACTACCTGAGCATGGTGGTCGGCGGCGCCTTGGTCCTCATGGGCCTGAGCCTGGGTCAGGCCATCGCGGTCATCGTGCTGGGCAGCCTGTTCTGGGCGCCGATCGGGCTGCTCGCCGTCTCGGGGCCGGCCTCCGGCACTCCGAGCGAGGTGATCGCACGGGCGATGTACGGCGTCCGCGGCAACCGGGTGAACATCGCCGTCAACGGCTGGCTGCTCTGCATCTGCTACATCGCCCTCAACCTGGCCGCCGCCGCGGTCGCCGCCTTCGTCCTCGTGGAGCAGGCGGGCATCGACACGAACAGCGGGGTAAAGATCGCCGTCGTGGTGGTCATCGCCGCCCTCACCCTGGCCATCGGCGTCTACGGACACGCCACCATGGTGAGGCTCTACCCCCCGATCGCGATCGCCCTCACGGTCACGTTCGCCGTCGTGGCCTGCTACGTGTGCACCCGCCCCGGCCTCGGCCGACAGCCCGCCGAACCACTGACCGGCACCGCCCTGTGGGCCACCCTCGCAGCCGGCCTCACGCTCATCGCCTCGGGCCCGCTCTCCTACACCAACAGCGCGGACTTCTCCCGTTACCTGCCGCGAACGACCTCGCCGAGGGCGGTCGCGGGCTGGACCGCGCTCGGCGGATTCCTGCCCGGAGTCCTCCTCTGCTCGCTGGGCGCCCTGGCCGCGACCGTCGTGGACATGGCCGAACCGCAGGCCGGGCTGGAGAGCATCCTGCCCTCCTGGTTCTCACCCGTGTTCCTATCGGCGATCGTGCTCGGCACGATCGCCAACAACGCCATGACCGCCTACAGCTCCGGCCTCGCCCTCCAGGCCATGGGCGTCCGTGTCCGCCGCTCCGCCGGCGTCCTCGTCGACGGAGCGCTCGGGGTCGCGGTGACCCTGTACGCGCTCCTCGTCTCCAACTTCCTCGACACCGTCGGCAACCTCCTCCAGCTCAGCGTCGTCGTGCTGGGCCCCAGCACGGCCGTCTACGCGACCGACATCCTGCTGCGCCGCTGCCGCTACGACGGCCGCGCGCTCACCGACGAGAGCCCCGGCAGCCCCTTCTGGTACACCGGCGGCGTCAACCGGGCGGGGGCGCTGGCCCTGACGGCGGGCATCGCCGCGGCCGCCCTCTGTGTGGACACCCTCTACACGGGCCCCGTCGCCCGGGCCCTGGACGGCGTGGACCTCTCCCTGCCGGTAGGCATCGCCGTGGCGGCCTCCCTCTACGCGCCCCTGATGCGCCGCTCGCTGCGGAGCCGGGCCACCGTGCCGCCGGCCTGACCCGGGCATCCGGCGCCGGGACGCGCGCACCCGCTACGACGGGGCGTGCAGCTCACCGGTCCGTGCCACGCCTGAGTACCAGCGCGCGCTCGATTTGGGTGTGCGCTTCAAGGTGTCGTAGTCGACGTGGATCGCACCGAACCGCTTGGCGAACCCGTACGACCACTCGAAGTTGTCGAGCAGCGACCAGAGGAAATAGCCGCGGACGTCCACCCCGTCGGTGATCGCCCGGTGCACGGCGTCGAGGTGGGCGTGGATGTAGGCGGCGCGCTGCGGATCGCGCACCGTGCCGTCCGGACCGACCTCGTCCTCGTACGCCGCTCCGTTCTCGCTGATGACGAGCGGCAGTCCGGGGTACCGGGCGGCGGTCCGGGTCAGCAGGTCGTACAGGGCGCTCGGGTCCACCGGCCAGCCCATCGCCGTACGTTCGCCCGGCGCCTGGTGGAAGGCGACCTCGTCCGCGCCGGGCCAGGGGGAGTGTTCGCTGTTTCCGTGGCCGTCGTCCTGCGGCTTCTGGTCACCGGGCGCGACGTGCGAGACGACCGTCGGGGTGTAGTAGTTGACGGCGAGCAGGTCCAGGGGCTGGTGCACCGTGGCGGTGTCACCGTCGCGGACGAAGGACCAGTCGGTCAGGCGCGCGGTGTCCGCGAGGAGGTCCTCGGGGTAGGCGCCTTCCAGCATCGGGCCCAGCCAGATGCGGTTGCCGACGGCGTCGATGCGGCGGGCCGCGTCCCGGTCCTCGGGCGAGGGGGTCAGGGGGCGGACCTCGTGGAGGTTGAGGGAGACGGCGAGCTGGGCGTCTGCGGGCAGTGTGGCGCGCAGGGCCTGGACGGCGAGGCCGTGGCCGAGGTTGAGGTGGTGGGCCGCGCGCAGCGCGGCGACCGGGTCGGTGCGGCCGGGGGCGTGTACGCCGGAGCCGTAGCCGAGGAAGGCACTGCACCAGGGCTCGTTGAGGGTGATCCAGTGCTTGACCCGGTCCCCGAGGGCGTCGGCCACCAGGCCCGCGTACGCGGCGAAGCGCTCGGCGGTCGCCCGCTCCGGCCAGCCGCCCGCGTCCTCCAAGTCCTGGGGGAGGTCCCAGTGGTAGAGGGTGAGGGCGGGTGTGA
>NZ_JBIAHN010000004.1:0-442308 GCF_042870555.1 Streptomyces sp. NPDC006487 | reverse complement strand
GCTGCACTGGTACAACTACCACCGACCCCACACCGGCATCCAAGGCCAAACACCCGCCAGCCGCGGCACCAACCTGTCCGGACAACACACCTAGGGCGCCGCCAGGCCCTGGCGGCGGGCCCTGGCCAGCGTCATCGCGTGCTCCACGACCCCCACCAGGACGTCCTTCACCGACTCCCGGTCCCGTGCGTCGCACAGCAGCACCGGTACCTCGGGGGTGAGGTCCAGGGCTTCCCGTACGGCCACCACGGGGTACTGCTCGGCTCCGTCGAAGCAGTTCACCGCGACCACGAAGGGGATCTCGCGCCGTTCGAAGTAGTCGATGGCGGCGAAGCAGTCGGAGAGCCGCCGGGTGTCCGCGAGGACGACGGCTCCGAGCGAGCCCTGGGCCAGCTCGTCCCACAGGAACCAGAAGCGGTTCTGTCCGGGCGTGCCGAACAGGTACAGCACCAGGTCCTCGCGCAGGGTGATGCGCCCGAAGTCCATGGCCACCGTGGTGGTGTTCTTGCCCTCCACTCCCCCGGTGTCGTCGATGGCGCGGCCCGGCTCGGAGAGGCGTTCCTCCGTCCGGAGCGGCCTGATCTCGCTCACCGCACTGACCAGGGTGGTCTTACCCACCCCGAAACCGCCCGCGACCAGGATTTTCAGGGTCAGCGGCTCGACCGGCGTCACGGCATGCATGGCGCCGGTGCGGCTAGAGCGCCCGAAGGCCATCGATCACCTCACGCAGTATGGATTCGTCGGGCAGTTCGGCCGGGGGGACCGGCCGGGTCACGTGCACCAGTTCGTCGTCGACCAGGTCGCCGATCAGGACGCGTACGACCCCGACCGCGAGGTCGAGCTCGGCCGCGAGTTCCGCGACGGACTGCGGGCGTAGCAGGCAGAGCCCGAGGATGTCCGCGTGTTCCGGGGACAGGGTCGTGTCCCAGACCGGGTCGGCGGCCGCGGACTCCGCGACCACCAGCGCGATCAGATCGAGTCGGTGCTGTCCGGCATGGCTGGTCCGGCCGCGGGTCATCGCGTACGGACGGACCACCGGACCCGCGTCGTCGTCGAACCACTGGCCGCGAGCGCCGTCGGAGGCGGCGTCCGAGGCGGTGGCGGGAGTGTGGGCGGGGTGGTCCTGGCCTGGGTCGCTCATGCCGTCCGTCTCACCCTCCGGCTGGCAGCCCGGTGCGCGGGGCGGTCGCCAGGTGGTCACCGACCCGCTTGACCATGAGGGTCATCTCGTACGCCACCTGGCCGACATCGGAGTCGGCGTCGGCGAGCACGGCCAGGCAGCTGCCGTCGCCGGCCGCCATGACGAAGAGGAACGCCTCGTCCAGCTCCACCACGGTCTGGCGGACCCTGCCGGAGTCGAAGTGGCGGCCGACGCCCTTGGCGAGGCTGTGGAACCCGGAGGCCACCGCGGCCAGGTGCTCGCTGTCCTCCCGGGTGAGGTCCTTGGAGCTTCCGGTGGGCAGGCCGTCGCCGGAGAGGACCACGGCCTTGCGGATGCTGGCGACCCGGTCGACGAGCTCGTCGAGGAGCCAGTTGAGCGGGCCGGAGCCGCGGCCCCTGGTGTCGTTGCCGGACTGCGGTGCGGTCATCGACCGTCCCCTTCGTTCTCGCTTCCGGGACCGGTGGCGGCAGGGGTGCCGGCCTCGGTCACGGACTGGTGTGGTGCGGGGCGCCGTGCTTGCTGCGTCTGGTCGGGCGCCTGCTCTGTCCGCTCTGCCTGCTCTGTCCGAGTTGCCTGCTGCCGCGCGTGGTGGTCGCGACCCGCGGTCCAGCCGCGCTGGAGCGAGGACATGCGCCGGCGTACGTCCTCGGCGTCGCGGTCGGCCCCCGGGTCCGCGGCGGCTTCGGCGGGGGCCGGGGCCGGGGCGTCCTTGAGCTGGGGCGCGAGGCTGGCCTGGCGGATCCGGCGGGGCAGGGTCGCCCCGGCGGGCGCGGCCGCGGGGTGCGCCGTGCCGTTCGGGACGGGCGCCTCCCGCGCGGGGTCCGGGACCGCGGAGACGGGGCGGGGCTCCACGCGGCGGCCGTGCTCGGCCACCAGGGTCGGGGCCGGGCGGCGGCGCGGGAGCGGTACGGCACCGGGCGAGCGGGCACCGTCGGGGCGGGCGGAGTCCGCGCGCGCCGGCTCCAGGCGGACCGGGCCGGTGGGCGGCAGGGGCTCCCGCTCGCGGTGGTCACGGCGGTCACGGCGGTCACGGTCGTGACTCCGGTCGCGGTCGCGCAGGCCGTCCCGGCCCGCGTCGCGGTCCGTGAGCCGGGCGCCGCCCCGCTCGGCAGGGGCGTCGGTGGACCGGTCGCCCTTCCAGAGGCCCGTGCGGTCGCCGGAGCCGTCCGCGGCCCGCTCGCCCATGCGGTCGGCGCCGCGGTCGCCCTTGCGGGGACCGCCGTGGTCGGTGTGCCGGTCCGTGTGCGGGCGGCCGGGCGGGCGCAGGCCGAGGAGGGAGTTGCGCGAGATGCCGTTCGGCGGGGTTTCGTCGTCGAGCGTGGCCATGGCGGGCCTGCCCTTGGCTCCGGAGACCCCGGTGAGCCCGGTGGCTCCGGCGGGGCCCGCGAGGCCGGTGGGGGCCCCCTCAGGGGCCGGGACGGGCTCGTCCAGCTCCAGCATGCCGATCGGGGCCTCCAGCTCGACGGGGCCTCGCTCGGCGCCGGCCGGGAGCCGGCGGCCCGCGGCGCCACTCTCGGCGACGGCCCTCTGGCGGGAGGCGGCCACCGGTCCGCCGGGCGCCTTGCCGCCGGCCAGCCGGATGCCGGTGCCGTTGGTCTCGGGAGCTTCCGTCAGCAGCGCCACCGGGAGGAAGACCACCGCGGTGGTGCCTCCGTAGGGGCTGATCTGGAGGCGGACCTTGACCTCGTGGCGGTGTGCGAGCCGGCTGACGACGAACAGACCGAGCCGGTCGGTGTCGGAGAGTTCGAACTCGGAGGTCTCGCTGAGCCGGAGGTTCGCGTCGAAGAGCGCCTCGGGGGTCATGCCGAGGCCGCGGTCGTGGATCTCCAGGGTGAAACCGTTGGCCACGCGCTCGCCCAGGACCTGGACCGCCGTGTGCGGCGGGGAGAAGACGGTGGCGTTCTCGAGGAGTTCGGCGATGAGGTGGGTGACGTCGGCCACGGCCGGGCCGCCGATGCCCAGGCGCGGCAGCCGGCGTACCTCGATGCGCTCGTAGTCCTCCACCTCGGCGACGGCCGCCCGTACGACGTCCATCAGCTGGATGGGCTTGCGCCACTGGCGGGAGGGCGCGGCTCCGGAGAGGATCACCAGGCCCTCGGCGTGGCGGCGCATGCGGGTGGTCATGTGGTCGAGGCGGAAGAGGTCGGCGAGCTCCTCGGTGTCCTCGGTGCGCCGCTCCATGGTGTCGAGCAGGGTGAGCTGGCGGTGCAGCAGCACCTGGTTGCGGCGGGCCAGGTTGACGAAGACCTCGGAGACCCCGCGGCGCAGTTCGGCCTGCTTGACGGCGGCCTCGATGGCCGCGCGCTGGAGGGTGTTGAGGGCCTGGCCGACCTGGCCGACCTCGTCCTTCTCGTACTCCAGGCGGGGGGCTTCGGTCTCCACGTCCACGTGCTCGCCCGCGGCGAGGCGGCGCATCACGCCGGGCAGGCGGATGCCGGAGACCTCGTGGGCCTCCTTGCGGAGCCGGGACAGGTCGCGGATCAGTCCGCGGCCGATGCGCATCGACAGGACGAGGGAGACGATGAGGGCGATGAACCCGAGCACCCCGGCGAGGGCGGCCTGCACCAGGACGTCCATGGCCACGGGTTCGACGCGCTTTTGGTAGCGGTCGCCCGCGGCGGTGCCCATGACGGCGAGGTCTTCGAGCACCTTGCCGGCGGCGGAGTCCCACTGGGAGGCGGTCACGTTGCGCGGGCTGTGGGTCGGACCCTGGACGAGGAATCGTTCCTCTGCCTCGCGCAGGGAACGGCTCTCCGGGTTGTTCCAGTACTGCTCGAACTGCTCCCGGTCGGAGGCCGGGAGGATCGCGAGGTTGAACTCGTAGAGCAGCTTGCGATTGGCCACGAAGTCGGAGGCGTGCCGGATGTCCGCCTGGCTGACGTTGCGGGCTGCCAGGGCCCCGGCGATCAGGGCGTCCTCGCGAGAAAGCGTCTCGCGGGCACGGGTGATGCCGACGAGGGCGCGGCCCTGCTTGTCCATCTCCACGTCCTGGAGCGCGTGGAGGTTCATGAGGAAGTCGTAGCAGGGGTCCACGAGCCGGTTGTAGAGCTCCAGCGCCTGGTTGGTGTCGAGGGAGCCCCCGTCCACCGCACTGCGCAGGGCTTCGATGCTGCGGAACGCTTCGAGGACGGAGCTCAGGTGCCGCAGGGAGGCCGGGTCGAGTTCGTCGGCGACCTCGGGGTCCTTGGCGTCGGCTGAGATCTTCTCGATCGCCTCGTCGGTGGCCGCACGGCTCAGGAGCAGCTCGGTGTTGGCGACGGCGGCGCGCGGGTCGCCGATGACCACGAGGGTCTGGCGGCGCTCCTTCTGGATGACGCGGACGACGTCCTCCACGGGGTAGCCGACCTTGTCGATGACGTAGGCGACACCGAGGAGTTGGACGGCCTGCCGGCCGGTGATCACCGTTGCGAAGCCCCAGAGGGCGGTCAGGGAGACGAGCGGCACAAGGAGCAACGCCACGATCTTCCGGCGGATGGACTTCCCGCGAAAGCGCATGGCCTCCCCAGCCTCCCCAGCTCAACCCCGTTACCGGGGGTTGGTGTTCCGTCATTTAAACGGCGTGAGCCTACTACTGCCACGGCGAACCTTCGAAGGCCTGTCCGGACGTTTTCGGCCTGACCCCTGGACGAAGATCACGAGTTGTCCGATAGTTCCCGTGAAGTGCGGCCCGATATGTGGCAGATGACACTTGGTGGGGCCTCGGTTCCCGTAGCGGAATGGATGGCTGGAATTCTTCGTTCCGCGATACTTCGGGGCTCCCGGTGCGTCCGGGATCCGGGAATCTATCGGCCCGTTCGTGCGTCTACCTGTTCGGGGCGGGCATGAGCGGCCGCGTGGAGGGGAGGGAGCCGACCATGGCGAGGAAGTACGCAAGCTACGAGGGCAGCGCGGACGGCACGGACGGCGAGGACGGCGGCACCGGTGCGCAGCGGGGGCGGACCCTGTGGGTGGACCAGCCGGCGGGGCGCAGGCGCATGCCGGACCCGGTGCGGACGTCCGCCGTGCGGGCGGTGCTGATCGTGGCCGTGACGCTGACGGACGCGACGGTCTCCTTCTTCCTGACGGTCACGGGCTCCTGGCTGGCGCTTCCGCTCTCGCTGTGCGCGATAGCGGGGGTGGTCGTGGCCACGTGGGGCGTGCTCGACGTGCTGATCACCCGGCAGACCTGGAACCAGCGCCACGGGGTGCTCTCGGAGCCCAGCAGTACGGCGCGGAGCCGGCGGCGCGAGCGCCGCACGGCGCGCAGGGAGGCCCGCTCGGCGCCTCCCCTGCCGCCCCGCGTACCGGCGCACGGCGAGGCGACCGGCATCTGGCCGCCTCCGACGCGCACCGGGCCGGGCTGAGACGGAGCCCGCTCGGTCCCGGCTCCCCGGACCCGCCGGACGGAGTCCGGTGCAGCGGTGCGAAGCCGGGGTGGCCCGCCGGGGCCGGGCCGTGCGAGCGGCGCGCGGAGTGGTTCAGCTTCGCCGGTACATGCGGGTCGCCGTGATCTCGCCGTGGATCGTCTCCCCGTCCGTGAATTGCTGGGGCAGGCCCGGGCGCAGGTGTTCCTCGACGCTGATGTACTTGAGCCCCGCGCGCAGGTCGGCGTCGTTGCGCAGCCGGATGACCAGCGGGAACTCGGCCAGCGCCGTGGTGTCGAACAGGCCCGTGGTGTAGAGCAGCTGGACGCCGAGCGCGTCCGAGACGGCCCGCTGGAGTTCCAGCAGGTACGTGGCGTTCGCGCGCCCGATCGGGTTGTCGAGGAAGAGCGTGCCCGCGTGCCGGTGCTTGTCGCGGCCCCGGTCGTTGCTGCGCAGTGCCGCCATCGTGCAGTACAGGGCGATCGCGGCGGTGAGGAGCTGGCCGCCGGAGAACACGTCGCCCATCTGGCCGACCGGGACCCGCTCGGCGCGCAGCACCGCGTCGGGCTTGAGGATCTCCACCGCGATGCCCTTGGGTTCCAGGGCCGCCTGGACGCCGTGCAGGAGCAGCGACATGCCGTCGCGGCGGCCCTCGCCGAAGGAGGCGGTGCTGTTCTTCTTCACGGCGGCGCGGGTCGCCTCGTCGATGACCTCGCCGAGCCGCTCGGTGAGGGTGGCCTGGTCGGGCTCCTCGAAGCGGATGCGCAGGAACTCCTGGCCCGACCACTCCCCCAGGCCCTCGGGGAGCTGGGAGAGCCGCTGGGCGGAGCGAAGGGTGGCCAGGGCCGACTCCACGAGGCCGCGCAGCCGGTCCACGATGCTGTCCCGGTTGCGCTCCAGCTGCGCCAGCTCGTCGGTGAGGACGCGCAGCCGGGGGGCGAAGGCCACGGCCCAGGCCGCGGCGTGCTCGGGCAGGGCGGAGGCCGGCAGTTCGCGGATCTGCTGGCGCGCGGGGGTGCGTACCTGCTCGTAGCGGTTGGCGTTGGCGTGCCGGACCAGGATGTCGCTCGCCTCGCGGACCGCGGCCTCGGCGGCCGACAGGTCGGCGGCGCAGGCCCGTAGCGAACGGCGGGCCTCGGTGGCCGACTGGCGGGCCTCCTCCAGGCTGCCCGGGTGGGCCACCGGCTCCTGCTCGTCCTCCTGGTGGGTGTGGTCCCGCAGGAGGTCCCGGAGCATGGCCGCGGTCTCCTCGAAGCCGCCCGTGCCCTCCTCGGCCGCGCGGTGGGCGCGCAGCAGGTCGGCGTGGGCCGCGCGGGCGGACTCCACGGCGGCGGTGTGGGCGGCCAGTTGGCCGGTGGCGGTGCGGAGGCGGGCCTGGGCCTCCTCGACGTTGTCGGGGATCAGCTCCTCGGGCAGCTCGGTGTGTGCCCCGCCCTCGGCGGGGGCGTGGCGTTCGGCCTCGCCGCGCAGCCGGCCGAGCTGCTCGCTCGCGGTGGAGGCGCGGGTCTCCAGCATCTGCACGAGGGCTTCGGCGCGGGCGGCCGCGGCCTGCCGGGAGGGGCCGTCGGCTCCGTCGGTGCCTTCCAGGAGCTGGGCCGCGCGGGTACGGACCTTGTTGGTGAGGCGGTCGAGTTCGGCGAGGGCCACCGACTCGTCGCTCTCGGCGCGGGCCTGTTCGGAGCGCAGGTCGGCGCCGACGCCGACCTTCTCGTAGAGCTGGGAGGCGGCGCGGTAGGCCTCGCGGAGGGCCGGGAGCGGCGCCTTGGCCGTGCCGTCGTCCTCGGGCAGCGGATCGGGGGCTCCGGCGATCTCGGCGCGCTCGGCGCGCAGGGCGCGGGCGGTGCGGCGGGCGTCGTCGGCGGCTCGCTGGGCGGCGCGGCGGTCCTCGTCGGCGGACCGGGCCCGGTCGAGGCAGACCTCGGCGCGGGCTTCGGACTCGGCGGCGTCGTCGGCGAGTTCGCGCAGCTTGGCCTGCCAGCCGGCGCGCTCGCGCAGCCGGTAGGCGAGACCGGCGAGGGCGTCCGCGACACGGCGGGCGCGCTGGGCGGTGTCCTGACGCTCGTCGCGGACGCGGGCGGCGTCGGCGGCGGCCTCGTCGGCCTCGGCGCGCACGGTACGGGCCTCCGCGAGCTCGGCGTCGGTCTCCTCGGCGAAGCCGCGGGCGGCGGCTGCCTGCTCCGCGAGCTCGGTGAGGCGGCCGGGCGGGCAGCCGGTGCGCCAGGAAAGCAGCCGGGCCGCGAGTTCGCGGTCGCCGGACAGGCGGGCGGCGAGCTCGCGGATCTCGGTGTCGCGGGCGGTGGCGCGGGCGCGCAGCGCCTGGCGCTCCTCGTCGGCGGCGTGCTCGTCGTGCATGGCCGGGTTCGGCGTCACGATGAAAATGCCGTGGATGCCGGACCCGTCGGCGTCGCCGGCCGGGGGAACGGGCGCCAGCAGGGCCGCGGCGGTGCCGACGGCCACGGTGGAGCGGGGCAGCAGGGCGGCGCCGGAGAGGACCTCGCGGGCCCGGGAGTGGGTGTCGGGGTCGGTGATGACGACGCCGTCGACGAGTTCGGGGCGGGCGGCGAGGACGGCGGCATGGTCGGCCGGGTCCACGGACTGGGCGAGGTAGCGCCAGCCGGGGAGGGCCGGGATGCCGTGTTCGCCGAGGAACTCGACGGTGGCGAGGACGTCGGGGCCGGGCGGCAGCAGGCCTCCGTCGCCGAGGGCGCCGAGGATGCGGGAGTCGTCGGCGGCGGCGGTGCGCAGGTCGAAGAGCTGGCGTTCGGCGGTCGCGACTCCGCGGGTCAGCAGTTCGTGCAGTTCGTCGGCGCCCCGGTCGAGGTCGGCGACCGTGAGCCCGGCGGCGGGGGCCGCGTCGGCGCCCGGTCGGCCGGGTGCGGAAGGCGTCTCGGCGCCCGTGCGGCCGGGTGCCGGGGTCCCGGCGGCGCCCCGGGGCGCATCACCCGCCCCGGTCGTTCCCGGGGCGTCCGGGAGGCCCAGGAGGGCGGCCAGGCGCGGGGCTCCGGCGAGGGACGCGGCGGCCCGGTGCTCGGCGTCGTGGGCCGCTTCGGCCGCGTCGGCGGCGTCGGCCGCGCGGGCGGCGGTGAGTTCCGCGCGGGATTCCGCCGCGGCGGCCTCGCGAGCGGCCTCGGCGGCCGCGCGGGAGGCCTCGCGGGACTCGTCCCAGGCGGCCACGGCCGTCTTCTCCGCGTCGGCGGCGGCCAGTGCGGCGCGCGCCGGGTCGGCGTCGGGTGCGGAGTCGTCGAGCCAGCCGGACCGGACGGCCTCGGCGGTCTCCTGCTGGACCTCCGCGAGGCGGGCGCGCAGGTGCTCGGCCTCGCTGCGGGCCCGCTGGGCGGCCGTGGCCGCGGCGGTGGCCGCGCGGTGGGAGGACTCGCCGGTCTCCTGGAGGACGGCGGAGCGCTCCTCTTCCTCGTTGGCGGCCCGCTCGCCCTGTTCGGCGGCGGCGTGCAGGGCCCGTACGAGCTCGGTGGCGGCGGTGGCACGGGCGGCGAGCGCCGGGGCGGCGTCCCGCTCGGCTTCCAGGATCGCGGCGGCGACCCGGGCGGAGCGGTCGGCGGCGGAGCGGTGGCGCAGGACGTGCTCGGCGGCCTGCCAGGCGGAGTGCAGGGTGCGGGCTTCGAGGAGTTCGCGGCGCTGCGCGGCGGCGGCCTTGTCGGCGACGGTCAGGGCCAGCGAGGCGTGCCGGTAGGCCAGTTCGGCCGAGACGGCGGCGCTGCGGGCGCGCGCGGACTCGGCGGCGGTGACCTGGTGGGCGGCGCCGGTGACCCGCTGCGCGAGGTCGGCGGCGCGGCCGCGCTCCTCGCCGGCGCGGGCGGACAGGCGCCGGGCGAGGGTGCGCGTACGGCGTTCGGCGCCGGCGTGGACGTCGCGGAGCCGGGAGCGGGCGGCGGCGGCCTCGACGATCTTGGTGAGGAGGTCCACGGAGCCCGCGGTGAACTCCCGTTCGGCCATCAGCTCGGCGCGGCGGCCGAGTTTGTTGCCGAAGCCGTGGACGAGGTCGGCGAGGCCGTCCGTGTCCCGGGTGTCGGTGACGGCGCGCAGCAGCAGGTCGGTGAAGTCGGAGTCCTTCTTGACCGCGAAGAGGCCGGCGGCCTCGCCCTCGTCGGCGTTCATCTCGCGCTGGTAGCGGAAGAGTTCGGGGTCGAGGCCGACTTCGGTGAGGTGCTCGTTCCAGCGGTCGTGGATCTCCTCGAAGTACACCTCGAGGTGCGGGTACGCCTTGCCGGCTTCGGTCAGGGCGTCACGGAAGCCCTTCATGGTGCGGCGCCGTCCCTGGGCGCCGGAGGCGCCTTCCACGGGCGGGCGCACCGAAGTGGCCTCGGCCACCGGGAGGTTGTCCAGGCTGAGGCCCGGTCCGGGGCGGAAGGAGTACCAGGCCTCGGCGAACTTGCGCGGGTCGTTGGAGACTTGGCGGCCGCGCCATTCGCTGACCTTGCCGACGACCACGCACTCGCCGGTCTGGGTGTGCTGCCATTCCAGCGCCACGTGGCCGCAGTCGTCGGCCAGCAGGAACTTGCGCAGGACGCCGGAGCTGGCGCCGCCCAGGGTGTTGCGGTGGCCGGGCAGCATCACCGAGAAGATCAGCTTGAGCAGGACGGACTTGCCGCCGCCGTTCTCGAGGAAGAGCACGCCGGCGGGCGCGGGGCGGCGCGGCGGGCCGGTGGGCTCGTCCTCGAAGAACTCCGCCTGGGTGGGCGCCGGATGGGGCACCGGTGCGCCGACTCCGCGCAGGTCGAGCACGGTGTCGGCGTAGCGTGCGCCGGCGGGCCCGATGGAGTAGAGGCGGATCCGGGACAGCTCGTACATGGCGGCGGACTCTCGTGGTCTTTCGTAGGTCGTACGGGGACGGGTGGCGGGCGGGCGTCGCGGGGGCCCGGGCTGGTGGGGCGGCTCAGGCGTGGAAGGGCAGGCCCGCGTCGGCGGCGAGGTCGAGGTCGTCGCCCTCGGGCGGCGGCAGCAGGCTGGCGGACCCGTCGCTGACGGGGACCACACCGAGGTCGAGGAGCTCGGCCATGGCCGCGCTGCCCGCCATGTCGCGGACCTGGAGCTGGTAGCGCGGGGTGGTGCGGTACGTGCCTCCGGCCTCGTCCCCGGTGCGCTGGAGGAAGCCGGAGTCGGTGAGGAAGGCGGCCGCCTTGCCGACGATGCCGGTGGTGGAACCGGCCAGCCGGCGGGCGTCCTTGGTGGCGCCGGTCGCGCTGCGGCGGGCGTAGACCCGCCAGGCGGCCTCCAGGCCGGGGGCGTCGGAGGCGGGGTCGGTGTTCTCGCCGAGTTCCTCCGCGCGCTCCTCCAGGCGGCGGCAGGTCTGCCGGACGAAGGCGTCCACGCCGTTGACGGTGATCCGGCCGATGTAGCCGTCGTCGGCGAGGTCCTCGGGGCGGGGGAAGGCCAGGGCCGCCACGGCGAGGTGGGCGAGGCCGTGCAGGAAGCGGTCCGCGGAGTCGGCGGTGGCGCGGCGGGCGTAGTCGCCCATGCGGACGGCGAAGACGGAGTCTTCACCGGCGGCCACGGCCATGCCGGCGCGGGAGGACACCTCCAGGACGACGAGTCCGAGGCCGGTGGCGACGGCGTCGGCGAGCCGGGCGAAGGCCGGGTCCTCGCGGTAGCGGCGCAGCAGTTCGGCGTACTCGGCGTCGCGGGCGGGCAGCAGTTTGGGCTGGAGCCCGAACGCGACGAGGCGGGCCGCGTCGGCGGCGTCAGCGGGGGTGAGGGCACCCTGCGGGGGCTGAGCCGGGGCGGTCGCCTGGACCGGAGCCGGGGCTGCGTGCGTGTCGGGCTCGCTCCACGCGGGGTGCTGCTCGGCGTGGTGGTCGCTCACGGGTGGATCTCCTCGGTGGTACGGGTGTGCGTGCGGGTGTTGCGGGCACGGGCGGTGTCCGGGCCGGCGTGCGCCGAGCCGGCTTCGGCAGGCCCGGCAGGCCCGGCAGGCCCGGCAGCAAGGAGTCTTCCCCCACCCCGCCCCTTCCCGGAAGCAGGGGCGGGCCCCCACGCCCCCGGGTGGCCGAGGTTCGTGCCCGGGGCCCCGTCGGGCCCGGGGCGACGGGCCTCAGGGGTGCTGTCGACGACGACCGCGGCCGCGCGGCGGGCCACCCGGGCAACGCCCCGGCCCCGGCCGGGCGGAACCGTACCGCCGGCGCGCCGGGCGACGGAACCGCCGGGCGTGGCGCCGTAGCGGTGCGCGCTTGTGCGGCCCGCACCGCGGCGAGCGGCACCACAGAGAGCCGCGCCGCGGGGAGCCGCTCCACACGGGGCCACCCCGCACGGGGCCACTCCGTAGCGGGCCTCTCCGCGGCGGACGGCTTCGCGGCGGACGGCTTCGCAGGGGCCCGGTCCATCGCCCGGCCAGGGCCAGGGCAAGGTCATGCCGCCTCCGTGCGGTCCGCCGTCATGGCTGCCGCGTCCAGGAGGGCGGTGCCGACGATGAGGTCCGCGCCGCCGAATTCGGGGTCTTCGAGTTCCGTGCCGTCGTCGACCGCGAAGAGGAGGCGTTCCTCGCCCTGGCGGTACGCGGTGCCCACCGCCGGGCTCGCCGCGTGGACGGCCAGCAGGGCCACCAGGTAGGGCAGATCGGGGTCGGAGCGGCGGGCTTCGGCGAGGAGGCCGGACAGGCGGCGCGGGGCGTCGTGCGGGAGTTCGAGGAGTGCCATCGCGGCGGCGAGCTGCTCCTCGCTGAAGCGGCTGTCGTCCGGGGTCGCGATCAGGTCGGGCTCCGGCATTTCCAGACCCAGGTGCTCACGCTCCACCGGCGGGGTGAGGAGGATCTCCACCAGGTCCGCGACGCGGACCGAGACGGGGGTGCGCAGGCCCGCGCCCGACGCGAAGAAGGCGTCCGTGACCCGGATGGCCTGGGCGACCGGGAGCGGCAGCGTCGGGGCCACGAGCTGCCCGTAGAGGTCGATGCCGGAGCGCGGCGCGGGGGCGGCGAATGCCTGGCGGTCCTGTTCGGCGCGGAAGAGCGGTCCGGCGTCGAGCAACCGGGACTGGAGCTGGGTGTGGCGGCGGATGCAGTCCTTGACGATGTCGACGAGCTCGGCCGCGCGACGCTTGTTGTCCGGTTCTTCGGCTTCGTCGCGGGCCTTGCGGATGTTGGTCAGGATCGCGTTCTCGTGCCGGTAGCGGTCGGCGACGTGGTCCAGGGCCTCCGCGATCATGTCGGGGACGGTCACCAGCCAGTCCACGGCCCGTACGTTGCGCCGGGTCGCGTCGAGCGTGCGGCGCAGGGTTTCGGCGTACTGGACGGTACGGTAGCGCGCCTGTTCGGCGGCGAGCTGGGCGTCGGCGAGCCGGCCCCGGCTGATCAGGACCTCCAGCTTGACCTCGGCGGCGATCTGCGCGCTGGTGACGTCCGTGTCGAGGGCGCCGACCAGGACGTTGACGGCCTCGTCCGTGGTGCGCAGGTACACCGCGCCGCCGTAGCCCGGGACTTCCTCGATGAGCTTGAAGTCGTAGTCGCGGCGGACGTACACCCCGTCCGGGCCGAACGTGCCGTAGATCGCGCGGAATCCGCGGTCGACGCTGCCGACGTTGATCAGGTTCTCCAGCACCCAGCGGGCCACCCGCTCGTGCTCGGCCGCCGGACGGGCCGGCGCCTGGGCGGCGACCCTCGGCAGCAGGCGGGCCACTATCTGCTCGTGGTCGGCCCCGGTGTCGAAGTCCATGTTGAGCGTGACCAGGTCGATCGCGGCGAGCGCGACCTCCGCCATCGCGTAGACCCCGTACTCGCCGGCCAGATTGGCCTTGCGCACGTCGAGGTCGTGCAGCGGGGCGGTGCAGGCGAGCGCGCGCAGCCGCCGGGCCAGGCCCTCGTCGGCGGCCGGGCCCGGCGCCGGGGAGGGAAGGGTCTTCGCCGGGGCAGGGAGAGTCACGGGCAAAGACTAGGCGCTGACCCTGACAACATCCCAAACGGGATGGTTCGCCCGATCCTCCCGCCGTCGGCGCGAGCGCGGCCCGCACCCCGGTCCGCGCCCTGTTCTAGGCTCACCGCATGGCTTCCATGATCACGCCGGAAACCCCGGCGGCCGGCCCAGTGATCGATCTCAACGCCGACCTCGGCGAAGGCTTCGGGCGGTGGACGCTGACCGACGACGAGGCCCTGCTGTCCGTCGTGACGAGCGCCAACGTCGCCTGCGGCTTCCACGCCGGCGACCCGTCCATCATGCGCCGCGTCTGCGAGCTGGCGGCCGCGCGCGGGGTGCGGATCGGCGCGCAGGTGTCGTACCGGGACCTGGCGGGCTTCGGCCGCCGCTCCATGGACGTGCCGGCCGGTGAGCTGGCCGACGAGGTGGCCTACCAGATCGGGGCGCTGGAGGTCTTCGCGCGGGCGGCCGGTTCCCGGGTGTCGTACGTGAAACCGCACGGGGCCCTCTACAACCGCACCGTGCACGACTCCGGCCAGGCCGGTGCCGTCGTGGCCGGGGTGCTGCTCGCGGCCGGTCCCGGCGGGCTCCCGGTGCTCGGGCTGCCCGGTTCCCTGCTGCTCGACGCCGCCGGGCGGGCCGGGCTGGCGGCCGTCCCGGAGGCCTTCGCCGACCGCGCCTACACCCCCGCGGGCACCCTCGTTCCGCGCGGTGAGCCGGGCGCCGTGGTGCACGACCCGGACGCGGTGGTGGCCCGTGCGGTGGACATGGCCGCCGGGCACGAGGTGACGGCCGCCGACGGCTCCCGGATCCCGGTGGCCGCCCGCTCCCTGTGCCTGCACGGTGACACCCCCGGGGCGGCGGAGCTGGCCCTGCGCGTCCGCGGGGCGCTCGGCGGCGCCGGGGTCCGGGTGGAGGCCTTCGCGTGAGGGTGCTGGAGGCCGGGGCCGCGGCGCTGCTGCTGGAGGTGGATTCCGCCGAGGAGGTGGCCGCGCTCCACGCGGAGCTGCTGCGACGCCGGGACGCGGGCGAGCTGGACGGCGTACGGGACATCGTGCCGGCGGCCCGGACGGTCCTGCTGGACGGGGTGCGGGAGCCGTGCGCCCTCGCGGACCGGATCGCCCGCTGGCGGGTCGCCCCCCTGACGCCGGCCGACGGGCCGCCCCCGGTGACGGTCTCGGTGCGCTACGACGGCCCGGACCTCGCGGAGGTGGCCGCGCTGTGGGAGGTGTCCCCCGGGGAGGTGCCCGGCATCGTCGGCGCGATCACCTTCCGGGTGGCCTTCTGCGGGTTCGCCCCGGGCTTCGGCTACCTGACGGGCCTGCCCGCCCGCCTCCACCTGCCCCGGCGCGCGACGCCCCGTACGGCGGTGCCGGCGGGCTCGCTGGCCCTGGCGGGCGAGTACGCGGGGGTCTACCCGCGCTCCTCCCCCGGCGGCTGGCAGCTGATCGGGTCCACCGAGGCGGTGCTGTGGGATCCGGCGCGCGAGCCGGCCGCGCTGTTCGCGCCGGGGGTACGGGTGCGGTTCGCCGAGGCGGAGGCTGCGCCGTGAGGGCCCTGGAGGTCGTACGGGCGGGCGCCCTGACCACCGTCCAGGACCTGGGCCGGCCCGGGTACGCCCACCTCGGCGTCCCCCGTTCGGGGGCACTCGACGCGGGGGCGCACGGGCTGGCGAACCGGCTGCTGGGCAACCCGCCGGGGGCGGCGGTGCTGGAGACGACCCTGGACGGCGTGGGTCTGCGGGCGGTGGGCGGCCCGGTGACCCTGGCGGTGACCGGGGCGCCCTGTGCGGTACGGGTCGACGGGCGCGCGGCGGCCTGGGGAGCCCCGGTCCTGCTGCGCGCCGGGGCGGAGCTGGAGGTGGGCCGGGCGGAGTCGGGCCTGCGCGGCTACGTCGCGGTGCGGGGAGGGTTCGCGGTCGGGCCGGTGCTGGGCAGTCGCTCGACGGATCTGCTGTCGGGCCTGGGCCCGCCGGTCCTGTCGGCGGGGGCACTGCTGCCGGTGGGCGCGCCCGGTCCGGATCCGGTGGCCGGGGCGGACGCTCCGGCGGTGCCGGGCCCGCCCACGGAGCTGGTGCTGCCGCTGCGCCTGGGGCCGCGGGCCGACTGGTTCACGGCGGAGTCGGTGACGGGGCGGCTGCTGCGGGCGGCGTACCGGGTCTCGGCCGCTTCGAACCGCATCGGGCTGCGCACGGAGGGGCCGCCGCTGGTCCGGGCCCGGGGCGGGGAGCTGCCGAGCGAGGGGATGGTGCTCGGTGCGGTTCAGGTTCCGCCGGACGGGCAGCCGGTGGTCTTCCTGGCCGACCATCCGGTCACCGGCGGCTATCCGGTCGTCGGCGTCGTCCCGCCGGGCCCCGCGCTCGACGCGGCGGCCCAGGCCCGGCCGGGGGTGCCCGTGCGGTTCGTGCGCAGCCGCTGAGCACCCGCCGTGCGGGGGCGGTGAAACGCTTCGCGCGGCAGGTGCCAAGTACGGGTGAACGGGGCCGCAGGGGCCCCGCACACCGGGGAGGAAACGGGTGCGCAACCCATCACGGGAGGCCGGGCCTCCGGATCTCACCACGCCCGAGGGGTTCGGCAGGTTCTACGAGGAACACGTCGACGCCGTCCTCGGCTTCGTCACCCGCCGGGTCTGCGATCCGCACGTGGCGGCGGACCTGACGGCGGACGTCTTCCTCGCGGCGATGGGGTCGGCGGGCGGCTACCGGCCGGACCGGGGGGTCCCGGTCGCCTGGCTGTTCGGCATAGCCCGCAACGTCCTGTCGGGCCACGCCCGTGGCCTGGCCCGGGAGAGCGGCGCCCTGGCCCGGCTCAGCGGCCGCCGGCTCCTCGACGAGGAGGACGTGGCCGCGCTGGAGGAACGGATCGACGCGGAGCGGGCCTTCCGGGCCGTCGCCGAGCGGCACGCCGCCCTGTCCGAGCCGCTGCGCGCGGCGCTCGACCTGGTCGTCGTCGACGGCCTCACGCCGGCGGAGGCGGCCCAGGCCCTGGGGGTCACCACGACGACGGTCCGCGTCCGGCTGCACCGTGCCCGGCGCGCCCTTCGCGCCACCGGGTCCGCCCCGCTTCCCACCCCGGAACCGCACCTGGAGGTAGTCCGATGAGCAGCAGGCCCAACGCGTTCGAGGAGCGGCTCAAGGCCGAGCTCATGGCCATCGCCGCGGACCGGCCCCCCGTCGCCGCCCCTGTCCGGTCGACCGCCCGGCGCTACCGGATCCCGATCGCCCTCGGCGCGGTGGCGGCGGCGGTCGCGGGTCTGGTGGCCCTGCCCGTGCTCGGCGACGGCGGGGGTACGTCGCCCGCGTACGCCGTGTCCCGAAACGACGACGGCACCATCTCGGTGCACATCTACCACCCGGACGGGCTCGACGGGACGGTCCGCGAGCTGCGGGAGCTGGGGATCACGGTGGCGGTGGTGCCGCGCAAACCGTCGGAGCAGTGCCCGGCGAGCGTGGCTTACCCGCAGGGGCTCACGCCCGGGGAGGGCGGGGGCGAGTTCGCGGGCGCCCAGGACGAGTCCGCACAGATGATGATCACCCCGGAGACGGTGCCGCCGGGCCACACACTGGTGGTGAGCACGCCCGTGGACGCCTCGGACGTCCACCCGATCGGCTTCGGCGCCGTCGAGACGTCGAAGGTGCCGTCCTGCGTGCCCGTCTACGCCGACCCGGCCAAGGCCCCCGAGCGGACCCTGAGCCCGAAGGAGGCCGCGGTGCTCAAGGACAAGCAGCGGGTCGCGCCGGAGGAGCGGGAGAAGGAGGCCCGGACGGGCGGATCCGCCACGGCGGGCCCGACGCCGAGCTCTCCGCGCAAGCCGTAGCCCGACGGTCGGCAGCCGACAGCGCGCCCCCGGTCCGTTCCTCGGACCGGGGGCGCGCTGCGTTCCGCGGGGGTGCGCGGCTACACGGCTACACGGCCGACTCCGGAGCGATCCTGCTCCGTACCGCCGACTGGACGTCCTCTTCCTCAGCCGGGTCAGCCGCCAGGCGGCGCAGGCGCGGGGCGACCCGGGCGTCGGCCGTCTCCGCATGGCGGGCGGCCACCTCCCGGGTGGTCTCCTCGCAGTCCCAGAGGCACTCGACGGCGAAGCCCGCGGCGAAGGAGGGGTCGGTCGCCGCCAGGGCCCGCGCGGCGCGGCCGCGCAGGTGGGAGGAGGAGGTCTCGCGGTAGATGTGGCGCAGTACCGGCGCCGCGCAGCCGATGCGGAGCCGGCCCGCTCCGTCGACCAGGGTGAACAGCGGCGTCGAGTCCGGGCCCGAGCCGCGGACGGTGGAGCGCAGGGCCCCGAGGACCAGGGTCGCGTCCTCGGCTCCGCCCCGGGCGGCCAGGAGGGTCCCCGCGGCCGTTCCGAGGGCGTCGGGTCGCTGGACCCAGCGTCGGGCCCGCTCGACGGCGGCGGGGCCGCACATGCGCTCGTAGGCGGCTACGGCCGGCTCGTCGCCGGCGGCTTCGATGAGGTCCAGTACGGCCGGGTTCTCCGGCTCGGCGAGGACCAGGTGGTGCAGCGCGGTGGCGCGGGCGGCCTCTCCGGACGCACCGGCGGCGGCCGCCAGGATCGCGGAGCGGTCCTCGGGGGTGGCCACGGCGGCGAGGCAGCGGGCTGCCGGGACGTGCAGGGGGGTGCCCCGGCGCAGTCCGTCGGCGGCCCAGTCGAAGACGGCCTGGACGCCCCAGCCCGGCTGGGGGCCGCGCGGGGTGAGCTGGCGCTGCCAGCGGTCGAAGGAGCCCTGCTGGCGGGCGGCGCGCAGCCGTGCGGCGTATTCGGGGGCTCCGGGGTCCTCTTCCCACAGGCACCAGGGCCTGGGCTCGTAGGCGTCACGGACGGCGGCGGCGAGCCGCGCCTCGCCCTCGGCGGTGGCGGGGAACCGGGCCAGGACGGGGGTGGCCAGTGAGCGCAGCCCCTCGTCGTCGTCGCGCAGGGCGAGTTCGTCGAGGGCCCAGGCCCAGTTGGCGCCCGTGGCGGCGTACCGGCGCAGCAGCATGAGCGCGTCGTCACGGCCGTACGAGGCCAGGTGGCCCAGGACGGACAGGGCGAGGCCCGTGCGGTGGTCGTCCTCGTCGACGAGGTCGTCGACGCTGAAGAGGTGGGCCTCGATCTCGCCCAGGGGGCCGTCGAGGTCCAGGTACAGGCGTGCGTAGTACAGGGAGCGGTTCTCGACCTGCCAGTCCTGGCGCGGATCGCCGGCCACGCAGTGGTTGAGCGCCGCGAGGGCCTCGGCCCTGGGTGCCGCGAGTGCGTGCAGCGTGCCGTCGCCGCGGCCGCGCTGGAGGAGACCGAGCAGGGTACCGCTCGGC
This sequence comes from Streptomyces sp. NPDC006487, assembly GCF_042870555.1. Taxonomy (NCBI): domain Bacteria; kingdom Bacillati; phylum Actinomycetota; class Actinomycetes; order Kitasatosporales; family Streptomycetaceae; genus Streptomyces; species Streptomyces sp. NPDC006487. Next base: position 423,653 of record NZ_JBIAHN010000004.1, on the reverse strand, counting down.
GCTATGACTGGTTCGAACATGGGAATGGCCTCAAATCAAGCTGGGGACGCAACCGGGAATCGGAATTCACAGGGCCGCGTAACAGCATGTGAGGACGTCCGCCGTCTGGTTCCGCTCGATGTAGACCATTGCCTTCTCACTCTCGTCGGTGTCCTCGGCCAGGGCGGCGGTCCCCCGGCAGGAGCAGGGGCCGGACACCCGTTGTGTCCTGCCCGCTCCTGCCCGTCCGCCCTGTCCGCGAATCGAATCCGACGCCATGATGACCCAGGCGGTTTGTGCGCCGCGACCACATTTAAGGCCGCCGTGACCAACCCGTGAGGTCTGGACCGGCCTGGAACCGGCCTGGGGACCGGCAAAAGCGGACTACTTGGCTCCGAAAAGTTCCAGCAGGTCGGCCTTGGCGAACATGCGGGCCGTGTCCACGGCGGAGGGCGTTCCGGCGTTCGGGTCGGCACCCCCGGCGAGCAGTGCGCGGATGACGGCCTCCTCGCCCTTGAAGACCGCACCCGCGAGCGGGGTCTGACCCCGGTCGTTGGCGCGGTCGGCCTCGGCTCCGCGGGCCAGCAGGGCCGTGACGGCGTCGGCGTGGCCGTGGTAGGCGGCGAGCATGACGAGGGTGTCGCCGCGGTCGTTGGTGAGGTTCGCCGGGACGCCCGCGTCCACGTACGCGGCGAGGGTCTCGGTCTCACCGCGGCGGGCGAAGTCGAAGATCTTGGTGGCCAGCTCGACGACGTCCTCGTCGGGAACGTCCGGGGAGTCCGGAGAGTCCTGGGAGCCGCTCTCGACGTGCTCACTCATCGGTCGTACCGCCTTTCACGGGCAGGGCTGCGCACGGTACTGCGTCCGTACGGGTGAAGCGCCAGAGTAGCGCCCGGACCTGCACATGAGCGGCGCGGGCCGAGGCAATGATCACCCTGCGGCCCCCGTGCCCCCATCCCGCCAGGCGCGCCAGCCGGGATGGGCCGGTCAAGTGAAAAATTGCTGGATTCACCCATATGCACCTTTTATCGCATTGATACTTCCTGTGAGCCTGGAAGAACTGATGGTGACTGTCCCCACCCACCAGGAGAACTGACTCATGGTCCTGTCCATCTCAGGTGTCGTCCTGCTCGGCATCATCTGCTTCCTGTTCTTCAAGAAGGACGGCATGAAGCTGACGCACGCGTTCGTGTGCGCCCTCTTCGGCTTCTTCCTCGCCGGCTCCGCCATCGCCCCCAGCATCACGGCGAGCACGGCGAGCCTCGCGAGCCTTCTCGGCGGGATCAAGCTCTAGCGCCCGGCCCCCGGCACCCACCCCGAAGCATCCACAACTCCAGGAGACGCCCGTGGCCCGGCGCCCACTTCCCCGCATCCTCAGCAGCGGCACCGTGTCGCTGACTCGGGGCCGCGACTTCGCTCGCACGGCCGCCGACAGCGCCACGGACGTCCTCCATCCGCTCCTCACCATCGGACGGGGCCTGCGCGTCCTGGCCTCGGCCGGACGGCGCAAATGGTGCGACACCCCCAAGGACAAGCGTGGTCCCGCGCTGTTCCTGGGGGCCGCCTGCGTCCTCGTGGTCGCGCTCGTCCCCTACGGCCCGCTCACCGCCCTGATCACCCTCATGGCGGCGGCGGCCTGGCAGGGACGCGACCGCACCCCGGTGAAGACCGGGCCCAGCGATGCCGAGACCGAACGGCTCGGCTCCCTCTACGAAGCCCTCGTGCCGTACTTCTCCATCCCGGAGGACCCCAGCCCCCTCTTCGCCCACGGCGGGGAGTGGGACAAGGCCTTCAGCGGCTACGAGTTCGACGAGGCGGGCCGCGTCACCCGGCTCCACATCCGCTACCCGGCCTACTTCACCGACGGCGAGGCCGCGTCGAGGGCCCGGATCGAGGCACTGCTGCACGCCAAGTCCGGGCGCGGACGGGAGTATCTCTTCGACTGGGACGAGGAGGGAAACCAGCTCGACCTGAGCGTGCTGGCGGCGCTGCCGACAGGTATCGCCGCCCAGCCCTTCGTCACCTCCCCCGGTGAGACCGTGCTCGGCTTCACCGACGGCGGCAGCGTGCAGCGCACCCTGCCCGTCCTGGACGGCGACGAGCCCCGGGACATGCCGCCGGTCATCTGGCGCACCGGCTCCCGTTCCGCCGAGCCGCATCTGCTGGCCGTGGGCCAGCCCGGCAGCGGCACGTCCACGCTGCTGCGGTCCGTCGCCCTGCAGGCCCTGCGGCACGGGGGCGACGTACTGATCGTGGAGGGCGGCGGCACCGGCGAGTACTCCTGTCTCTCCGGCCGCGCCGGCGTCCTCGCCGTGGAGTGCGGGCCGACCGGGGCACTGGCCACCCTGGAATGGGCCGCCCGCGAGACCGAGCGGCGCCTGATCGCCACCCACCGGGCCCATGAAGCCGGCCGGCCCGCACCCGAGGACACCCGCCGCCCGCTGTGGATCCTGCTCGACCGGCCCAGCGTGCTGGCCCACCTGTCCGCCGCCGAGGGCGCCCCCGATCCGATCGCGCAGCTCCAGGTGCCGCTGCGGCACGGGCGCGCCGCGCACGTCACCGTGGTGGTGGCCGAGCAGTTCGACCACCTGGAGCTGCTGAACGACTCCGTCTGGCAGCACACCAGGGCCCGCGTGGTGCTCGGAGCCGCCACGATCCAGCAGATCGCCGACGTGCTGGGGCTGCCGCCGCACACCACGCCGACGGCCGTACTGCCGCCGGGGCGCGGGTACGCCCGGCTCGGCGCCGGTCCCGTGCACCGGCTCCAGGTGCCGGCCACGCCGGACCCGTACGACGAGGCGACCCATCCGGGACACCGCCAGGCGGTCCTGGACCTGCTGCCCGAGCGGCAGGCGCCGCCCAAGCCCGTCCCGGACCACGTCACCCTGGGCAAGCCGCTGCACATCGTCCAGCCGCCCGCCCAGGCGCAGGGCCCGGCGATCGACGCCTCGGAGATCCCCGAGGTCCCGGCGGACGCCCCGTAGGACCGGTCCCGGGCCCGGCCGGCGGCCTGCCCGGGCCTACGCGACGAAGGTGCGCGGCGGCTCCGCACCGCCGCCGCCCGCTCCGGTGGCGACCAGGCGGGCCGCGGCCGCCAGCCGGGCCGCTGCTTCCTCCGCCACCGGACCGCCGACGGTGAAGGGGAGCCTGACGTACCCCTCGAAGGCCCCGTCGACACCGAACCGGGGCCCCGAAGGGACTCGTACGCCCACCCGCTCCCCCACCTCGGCCAGCCGGGAACCCGAGAGCCCGCCCGCGCGGGCCCACAGGGTCAGGCCGCCGAGCGGGACCCGGAACTCCCAGTCCGGCAGTTCCCGGCGGACCGCCGCCACCAGGGCGTCCCGGTTCTCGCGGGCCTGGTCCCGGCGGATCTCCACGGCCTGCGCCCAGCCTCCGGTGCGCATCAGCCAGTCCACCGCGAGCTGTTCCAGCACGGGCGTGCCGAGGTCGGCGTAGGCGCGGGCGGCCACCAGGCTGCGGATGACGTCGGGGGCCGCGCGGACCCACCCGATGCGCATGCCGGCCCAGAAGGCCTTGCTGGCGGAGCCGACCGTGATGACGGTGGAGCCGGCCGGGTCGAAGGAACAGACGGGGCGGGGCATCTCCATCGCCGGGTCGAGCTGGAGCTCGACCATGGTCTCGTCGGCGACGAGGACGGTGCCGGCCGAACGGGCCGCCTCGACCATCGCGCGGCGCTGCTCGTCGGAGGCCAGGGCCCCGGTCGGATTGTGGAAGTCGGCGACCACGTAGGCGAGGCGGGGGGCGGAGTCGCGCAGCACCTGGCGCCAGACGTCCATGTCCCAGCCGGTCAGCCCCTCCCCCATGGCGACGGGCACGAGGCGGACCCCGGCGGCGCGCATGAGCTGGAGGATGTTGGCGTAGGACGGGGATTCGACGGCGATCCGCTCGCCGCGCCCCGCGAAGAGGCTGCAGATGGCGTCGATGGCGCCCATCGCACCCGTGGTGACCATGATCTGTTCGGGCATGGTCGGGATGCCGCGCTCGGTGTAGCGGTCGGCGAGCATGCGGCGCAGCGCGGGCAGGCCGGCCGGGTAGTCCCCGTGGGTGTGGGCGTACGGCGGGAGCTCCTCCAGGGCGCCCTGGACGGCCTTGGTGAGCCAGGGCTCCGGGGCCGGGAGGGCGGCGCAGCCGAGGTCGATCATCGAGCCGAGGGACTCGGGGGGCAGCGGCTCCAGGCCGCGGGCCGGCATGGGGTTGCCGGCGGGGACCGAGGTCCAGCTGCCCGCGCCCCGGCGGGATTCCAGGAACCCCTCGCCGCGCAGGGCCTCGTAGGCGGCGGCGACGGTGGTTCGGCTGACGGAGAGCGCGACGGCCAGCTCCCGCTCGGCGGGGAGCCGGGCGGCCACGGGGATGCGGCCTTCGAGGACCAGCAGGCGGACCCCGTCGGCGAGCGTGCGGTACGCGGGCAGCTTGCGCCCGCCGGGCGCGGCGGTCCGGCCCTGCTGGGAGGTGATGAGCCGGCCGAGCTGTGCGGCACCGACGGCCGAGGTCCACTGCGCCATGTCGTCCGGTCCACCTTCGTCGAATTGGCCCCTGCCGGCCCGCGGGGGCCGCCATTGGATCGGTTCTGCGGGGTCCAGGGTGCCACGGAGCACTCCGCGCGAAACAGGGAGGCCCCCGGCGCGCCGTTCGCCGGGCGGCCACCGGTCCGCTCCCGCGCCGGCGGGAGCAGGGGGCATACTGCCGCGGTGACGCACGTACGCCCAACCCACCCCTATCTCGACCACCCGGGTCCGATCCCCTTCGCGCACCGCGGCGGGGCCGCGGACGGGCTGGAGAACACCGCCGCCGCCTTCCGGCGGGCCGCCGCCGCGGGCTACCGGTACTTCGAGACCGATGTGCACGCCAGCGCCGACGGGAAACTGGTCGCCTTCCACGACGCCACCCTGGACCGGGTCACCGACGGACGGGGACGCATCCGGGAGCAGCCGTGGAGCCGGATCCGCGAGGTCCGGGCCGGCGGGACCGAGCCCCTCGCGCTCTTCGAGGACCTGCTGGAGGAGTTCCCCGACGCCCGGTGGAACGTGGACATCAAGGACGAGTCCGCCGTGCACCCGCTGGTCGGCCTGATCGCGCGGACCGGGGTCTGGGACCGGGTCTGCGTGGGCTCCTTCTCCGAGCGCCGGGTCGCCCGGGCCCAGAAGATCGCCGGGCCCCGCCTGGCGACCTCGTTCGGGGTGGCGGGGGTGCTCGGGCTGCGGCTGCGGTCGTACGCGATCCCCGCCGCGCTGCGCGCGGGCGCGGTGGCGGCGCAGGTGCCGGAGACCCAGGCGGGCATCCGCGTGGTGGACCGCAGGTTCGTGCGGACGGCCCACGAGCGGGGCCTCCAGGTGCACGTGTGGACCGTGAACGAACCGGAACGCATGGAGGCTCTCCTGGACCTGGGAGTCGATGGCATCATGACCGACCGGATCGACATCTTGCGCACGGTGCTGGACCGGCGCGGAGCCTGGGCCTGACCGGCCCGTTCGGCTGCGCGCACGGCGCCGGCGGCCGCGGCGGTACGGGGACCAGCGAGGGGGCACCAATGAGTGCGCAGACGACGGAAGACGCGGAACCGGGGGCCGAGGACGGCAGAGCCGGCGCCGCGGCAACGGCTGCGGCTGCGGCAGCGGCAGCGCGCAAGCGCGAGCAGCGCGGGTGGTACTTCTACGACTTCGCCGTGTCGGTGTACTCGGCGAGCGTGCTCACCGTGTTCCTCGGGCCGTACCTCACGTCGATCGCCAAGGCCGCGGCGGACGCCGAGGGGTTCGTGCACCCGCTGGGCATCCCGGTGCGGGCCGGTTCCTTCTTCGCCTACACGGTGTCCGCCTCGGTGATCCTGGCCGTGCTGCTCATGCCGATGGCGGGGGCGGTCGCCGACCGGACCGGCCGCAAGAAGCCGCTGCTGGCCGTGGCCGCGTACACCGGGGCCGCGGCGACGGCCGGCATGTTCTTCCTGGCGGGCGAGCGCTACCTGCTGGGCGGACTGCTCCTGATCGTCGCGAACGCCTCGCTGTCGGTCTCGATGGTGCTCTACAACGCCTATCTGCCGCAGATCTCCACGCCGGACGAGCGGGACACGGTCTCCTCGCGCGGCTGGGCCTTCGGATACACCTCGGGCTCGCTGATGCTCGTGATGAACCTGGCGCTCTACCTGGGTCACGACTCCTTCGGTCTCACCGAAGGCATGGCGATCAGGATCTGCCTGGCCTCCGCGGGCCTGTGGTGGGGCGCCTTCGCGCTGATCCCGCTGCGCAGACTGCGGGACCGGGCCGTGGTCCGGGAGCCGGGCGCCGCCCCGGCCGTCAGCGGCTGGAAGCAGCTCATCGCCACCCTGAAGGACATGCGGCGCTACCCGCTGACCCTGTCGTTCCTGCTGGCGTACCTGATCTACAACGACGGCGTGCAGACGGTGATCTCCCAGGCCTCGATCTACGGGTCGGAGGAACTGAAGCTGGAGCAGTCCACCCTCATCGGGGCGATCCTGCTCGTCCAGGTCCTCGCGGTGGCGGGTGCGCTGGGGATGGGCCGGCTGGCCCTCCGGTACGGCGCCAAGCGGACGATTCTCGGATCGCTGGCGGCCTGGGGCGTGACGCTGGCCGCCGGATACTTCCTGCCGGCCCGGACCCCGGTGTGGTTCTTCGCACTCGCCGCGATGATCGGGCTGGTGCTGGGCGGCAGCCAGGCGCTGTCGCGCTCACTGTTCTCGCACCTGGTTCCGGCGGGCAAGGAGGCCGAGTACTTCTCGGCGTACGAGATGAGCGACCGGGGGCTGAGCTGGGTGGGGCCGCTGGTTTTCGGGCTGACGTACCAGGTCACGGGCAGCTACCGGGACGCGATCATCTCGTTGGTGGTCTTCTTCGCACTGGGTTTCGTGCTGCTCGCCCGAGTGCCGGTGCGGCGCGCGGTGGAGGCGGCGGGGAATCCTGTACCCGAGCGGATCTGACCGGGGATCCGCCGCATCCGACGGATCCGAGGGGTCACAGCCGCGCGAATTCGGAACGAATTTCGACGTTCAAGCTAAGGGCCGGTAGTGTACGCCTTTGGCCTGCCAGGCGGACCGTTACTGCGTGCTTATGAAGTGAAGACGTTGGGTGACATCTGCTGCCAGATGTGACAAAACGGGCACTGGTGGGTACAACAAGGGGCGGTACGACGGGCGACGCATGACCCGGAGCGGGAATCTATACCGCCGACCGGACGTTGACCGGATGACGACGACAGCGACACCTGTCCTGTGGGCGACAAGCCCGGGAGGCACGATTCATGAGTGAGCGAGCTCTCCGCGGTACGCGGCTCGTGGTTACCAGCTACGAGACGGACCGCGGCATCGATCTGGCCCCGCGCCAGGCGGTGGAGTACGCATGCCAGAACGGACATCGATTTGAGATGCCGTTCTCGGTTGAGGCAGAAATTCCGCCGGAGTGGGAGTGCAAGGCGTGTGGCGCCATGGCACTCCTGGTTGACGGGGATGGGCCCGAAGAGAAGAAGGGCAAGCCTGCGCGAACGCACTGGGACATGCTCATGGAGCGGCGCACCCGCGAGGAGCTGGAGGAAGTGCTGGCCGAGAGGCTCGCGGTCCTTCGTTCCGGCGCCATGAACATTGCCGTGCATCCGCGGGACAGCCGCAAGTCCGCCTGACAGCCGGACGCCACAGCGGCAAGCAGCACCCGCAGCACCGCAAGACAGTACGAAGCCGAGGGGCCCCACCACACACTGTGTGGTGGGGCCCCTCGGCGTTGTGCTCAGCTGCTTTGTGCTCCGCTGCTTTGTGCTCTGCTGCGCTGTGCGCCCCGGCATCAGGGCGCTCAGGTGGTCAATGGGGTTCAGGCGGTCAGTGGGGTTCAGGGGGTCAGCGGCGGCCGGTGGCCGTTGTCGGGCCGCTGGGGCCCGTCCTCGCGGATGACCTCGCCGTGGATGACCTCGCCCGGGACGACCTTGCCGTCCGGGTAGTGGATCCGGGCCTGCTGGAAGGCGTCGCCGAAGGAGCCGGCCGGCGCCGAGGCCATCTTCCGCTCCAGGGAACGGGCGGCCCGGCGGCCGATCAGGGCGCGAACGGGCGGGAGCAGGAGCAGCAGACCGGCCGCGTCGGAGATCAGGCCGGGCATCATCAGGAGCAGGCCGGCCAGCATGGTCAGGCCGTTGCCCGAGCCGGGCTTGCCGGGCTGCTGCGGAGTCGGCTGACGGCCCTCCTGGGCCTGCTGGAAGGTGTCCGTCAGGTTTTTGAAGGCACGTCGCCCGGCCCGCTTGATGACCACCGCACCCAGCACCAGGCCGCCCGCGAGCAGCAGGGCGACACCCCCGCCGCCGATCATTCCGGCGACCTGGCCGAGCAGCCAGATCTCCAGGATCAACCAGGCCGCGATGGCCAGGGGAAGGTACGTACGGGCGGGCGAACGCCGCCGGGGGGCCGTAGAGGTCGGAACTCCGGTCGTCATAACCCCAGTGTGCCTGGGCCGGCGTAAAGACGTCCTCAGCCGGAGGTACCGGACATCCCCTAGGGGTGGCGGACCTTCCCGGCGTGGGCTACTTGTCCCGGGCCTTGCCCGTCAGCTTGCCGGTCAGCGTGTCCGACACCTTGCCCGAGAGCTTGCCTGCGTGCTCCTTGATGCCCCACTGGGTGACCCTCCAGAGGGCCTCCACCACGATGTCCTTGCTCATCTTGCTGTCGCCGAACTCGCGCTCGACGAAGGTGATGGGCACCTCGACCACGCGGAAGCCCTTCTGCACGGCCCGGCGGGCCAGGTCCACCTGGAAGCAGTACCCGGCTGAGGCCACGTCGGCCAGGCCCAGCCCTTCGAGGGTCTCGCGGCGGAAGGCACGGTAGCCGCCGGTCACGTCGCGGATCGGGACGCCCAGCATCAGCCGGGAGTACGTGGACCCGCCCCGGGAGAGGAACTCCCGGCTCTTGGGCCAGTTGACGACCCGGCCGCCCGGCACCCAGCGGGAGCCCAGCACCAGGTCGGCGCCCTCCAGGGCGGTGAGCAGCCTGGGCAGCTCCTCGGGCTGGTGGGAGCCGTCGGCGTCCATCTCGATGATGACGCCGTAGCCGTTCTCCAGGCCCCATCCGAAGCCGGCCAGGTAGGCGGCTCCGAGCCCTTCCTTGCCCTTGCGGTGCAGGACGTGGACCTGGTCGTCCGCGGCGGCCAGCTCGTCGGCGAGCTTTCCGGTGCCGTCCGGGCTGTTGTCGTCGGCGACCAGGACGTGGGCCCCGGGTACAGCCGCGCGGACGCGGCCGACGATCAGCCCGATGTTCTCCGCCTCGTTGTAGGTCGGAATGATCACCAAGGCCGTGCCGAGCGGTCCGTAGCTTCGCTGTCCGCCGTCGCTCACTGATTCCCCTTTTGCGTTCTCGTACATCCTGTACGCCGTGTCGCAGAGGATGATTTTAGAACAGCGATCGGGGCCCGCGGTCCTTCGGGCCGGACCGGCTCCCGCTGGCTGCGGGCCGCCTGACCGTTGTCTACTGGACCGCGGGGCCCCGATCTGAGGCCACCCGCCCCCAAGCTCCTTCGGAGCAGGGGGGACCCCCGCCCCACTCCTGCGGAACAGGGGGGACATCCTTGCGGCGAAACCTTCCCTCGCCCCCGAGGCGCGGGCGCGGCTGTGCGATCGGCTCCGTCCGGTTCGGACGTCCGGTGGTGGACCCGGCCGAACCTATCCGGGTCCGGCCGCCCTCACCGAACCACGGCCACCCGGATCACCCCTGTGGCCGTACGAATACCTCCCGGCCGCCGACCACGGTGGCCAGGCAGACCGGCAGCTCGCCGCCGGGGGTCAGGTCCGGCAGTCCGGGGGTGCCCGAACGGGGGTCCGTGGACCAGCGGGCGACCCGGTCGTCGGGGGCCTGGACCACCAGTTCGGCCGTGTCCCAGACCGCGTAGTCGGCCGGGGCGCCGGGGACGAGGATGCCCGCGTCGTCGCGTCCCAGGGCCCGCCAGCCGCCCCGCGTGTGGGCCGCGAAGGCGGCCCGTGCGGAGATGCGGTGGGCGGGGGTGTGGTGGAAGGCGGCCGCCCGGACGGCGCCCCAGGGGTCGAGCGGGGTGACCGGGGCGTCGGAGCCGAAGGCGAGCGGGACGCCTGCCTTGAGCATGGCCGCGTACGGGTTGAGGGTGCGGGCGCGCTCGCCGCCGAGCCGGTCGGCGTACATGCCCTGCTCGCCGCCCCACAGCGCGTCGAAGGCGGGCTGCACGGAGGCCGTGAGGCCGAGCTCGGCGAAGGCCGCGATGGTGGCCGGGGTCATCATCTCGGCGTGCTCGACGCGGTGCCGGGCGGCCCGGACGCGGTCCAGGCCGACCTTGTCGGCGGCGGCCCGGACCCCGGTGACCACGGCGGTGATCGCGGCGTCTCCGATGGCGTGGAAGCCCGCCTGGAGGCCTGCTTCGGTGCAGGCGGCGACGTGTTCGGCGACGGCCCGCGCGTCGAGGTAGTCGATGCCGGTGTGCTCCGCGTCGGCGTACGGGGCGTGCAGGCAGGCGGTGTGCGAGCCGAGGGCTCCGTCGACGAAGAGGTCGCCGGCGGCCCCGACCGCGCCGAGTTCCTTGACCCGGGCGAGGTCCCGGTCGGCCCAGTAGCCGAAGACACGGGGGCCGGGGTGGGTCCGTGCCAGCTCCAGGAGGGCGGTGAAGTCCTCCGGGGAGGAGATCTCCGGGCCGCCGCACTCGTGGATGGAGCCGATCCCGAGGGAAGCGGCCCGGTCGAGGGCGGTCCGCTGGGCCTCGGCGCGCTGGGCCGGGGTGAGGGCGCCGAGCGCGGCGCGGCGTACGGCGTGGTGGGCGCCCTGGGTCAGCGGCTCGTCGGCGGCCTCGCGGACCTCGGGTACGAGCCGGAGCAGGGCCGTGGTCACCACGGCGGAGTGCGCGTCGATGCGGCTGAGGTAGAGCGGGCGGCCCCCGGTGGCCTCGTCGAGCTCCTGCCTGCGGGGCGCGCGGCGCTCGGGCCAGCGGGCGGCGTCCCAGCCGTGGCCGAGCAGCACCCGGTCGGCGGGGCGGCCGTCCGCGTACGCGCGCACGCGCTGGAGGGCTTCGGCGAGGGAGGCCGCCGTGGAGAGGTCCAGGCCGGTCAGGGCGAGGCCGGCGGAGGTGGTGTGCACGTGGGCGTCGGTGAAGGCGGGGGTGACGAGCGCCCCGCCGAGGTCGACGACCTCGTCCACGCCCCGCGCGAAGGCGTCCGCGGCGCCCTCGGAGCCGACCCAGGCGATGTGGCCGCGCTCCACGACCATCGCGGTGGCGAAGGGATCGGCGGGGCTGTGGACCTCGCCGCCGCGCAGGAGGACCGTACGGGGGCCTCCGGCGGCGGGGCTGGAGTCGGCGGTGCGGGGGCCTCCGGCGGCGTTGGCGGAGTCGGCGGTGCGGTCTGTCATGCCGACAGTCTGGCGGGTGGGGTCCGCCTCCCGGAACACTGCCCCTCTGCGGTGGGGCTGGGGGGTGATTCCCCTGCCCGCCCCTCCCCGCTCACCGGGGCTGCGCCCCGGACCCCTGGCACGTGCGGCGGCGCTCCCGGGGTCAAACGCCGGCGAGGCTGATTTTCGCCTGCGGGGCCGGATTCGCCGGAATCACACCCGGGGCGGGCGGGCCTCGTACGGGGTGGAGAGGACCACCGTCGTGCGGGTGGAGACGTGGGCCAGGGCGCGCAGGCGGCTCAGGAGGTCTTCCAGCTCGAGCGGGGTGGCCACGCGGACCTTGAGGATGTAGTTCTCGTCGCCCGCGACGCTGTGGCAGGCCTCGATCTCGGGAACCCCGGACAGCCGGTCCGCGATGTCGTCGGGTGCGCTCGGGTCGAATGGCTTGACCGAGATGAAGGCCGTGAGGGGGAGACCGACGGCCTCGGGGTCCACGACGGCCGCGTACCCGCGGATGACACCGCGCTGCTCCAGCCGGCGTACTCGCTGATGGACCGCCGACGTGGACAGTCCGGTGGCCTTGCCCAGGTCCGTGTAGCTCATCCGCCCGTCCCGCACGAGCAGATCCACGATCTGGCGGTCCAGCTCCTCCATTGCGCTCATAGCCGCACAACTTACGGCCCCGAACCGTTCAGGCCCAGCCGTGTCCACGGATTGAGGTGGCACCTGCGGCAGGCATGTGACCAAGGCCACAGGGGTATGCGGGCGTACGGCGGCCGGATGTGGTTACTCGTGCCGCGCGACGGGAAGTGCTTGGGGTGGCCGTGGCCGAAGAACCTGCCCGCCCGGCCCACCCAAGGGGGAGTACATCCATGCTGAACACCAAGCGCGCCGGTCGTACCGAACCGGAGCCCCTGGAAATCGTCGAGAGCGGTTACGCCGATGACGACGACTACCTCGAATACTCCGAGGGCTTCGAGATCCACCACGCGACCTGCCCCGACTGCGGCCAGTCGATCGCGCTCGTCGCGGACGAGGAGTTCCTGCCGGAGCACGCCCTCTGCCTGACTCCGTGGAACCCCTTCGGGCTCACGGTGTGCGCGGGCACCGGGCGGCCCGCCTCCGACGCGCTGCCCACCCTCGGCTTCGGTGACGACGAGCGCTCCGAGGAGCTCGAGCTGGAGCCGGTCGTCCACCTGGCGCTGCCGCAGGGGCTGGACTGGCGGACGCAGCCCTTCTCGCACGTCGGCGGCCCCGGCTCGCGTCCCGTGCGGATGCCGGCGCGCGCGGCGATGCCGCAGATGCGCCAGCACGCGCAGGCCGCCTGAGCCCCGGGCCGAGCGGCCGGGGGGCTACCAGTACGTTCCCTGCACCATGGCGCTGAGGCTGGCATGGTGCAGGATCAAGCTGTCGGGATCCGCCGGGATCTCCACCTCGCCGAAGTGCGCCTGCCGGTAGGCGATGCGCAGCATCACGATCCCGTGCCGCAGGGCCGCGTAGAGCGTGTGGAACTCCATGTCCCGCGGCGTGTGCCCGGTGAGTTCGGCGTACCGGCGTTCTATGTCCTCGCGGCGCAGGAAGCCCGGCAGGCCCGGCTGGCCGAATCCGACGGTCAGGTCCTGGAAGAAGCGGTGCAGGTAGACCGTCCAGCCCAGGTCGACCTCGCGCGGTGCGCAGGCCGCCATCTCCCAGTCGAGTACGGCCACGGGTTCGAAGCCGTCGGCCTCGTAGATGACGTTGCCGATGCGCGCGTCGCCCCAGTTGAGGACGGCCGGGCCGCCCTCGCCGTCCGGCCAGAGCTCTTCGAGGCGGGCGAACGCCCGCTCCAGCAGCGGCGATCGGGACTTCCCCGCCACCACCCATTCGTAGTAGGCGCGTTGGGACTCGACGTGGCGGCGCAGCGGGCTCCCGTCGCCGTCCGGGAGGAGGAACCGCGCCTCCTCGGGCGGGAACTGGTCGTGCAGACGCGCGAGCAGCGCGATGCTCGACTCCTGGAGCGCGGCGCGCTGCGCGTCGGTCGCGGCGTGCAGCCAGTTCCCCTCGTAGGTGTAGGGCATCACGTCGGGCGGTACGCGCCCCTCGGCGCGGGCCATCACGAAGAACGGGGCCCCGAGCGGACCGGGGTCCTCCTCCAGCCACTGCACGCGCGGGACCGGCAGGTCGGTGTGGGCGGCGACCAGGCTCATGACCCGGTGCTGGCGGGGCATGTCGTAGCTGGGGAAGACGGTGTAGGCGGCCGGGTCGGCGGCGAGGCGCAGGGCGCAGGCGCGGATCGGGGCGTCGGGGTGCTCTATGTCGAAGAGCAGGGTCTCGCTGGACATCCCGTTGGAACCGGGGACGGAGATGTTGGTGACCTTGGCGCCGGGGAGCTCGGTGTCGAGCCAGGCGGCGAGGCGCCGGCCCAGCTCCTCGGGTTCGCGGGTGGAGGTACGGGGGCGCGGTGCCGGTCCTGCCATGGGAAACCCCTTCTCTGGCTTGGCTGTCGGGTGTGCGGCGCTGGTGCCGGCCGCCGTGTCGGCCGGCCGGGGGTTACGGGGCCACCGAGCCGTAGTCGGCGAAGCCGCTGGGGTCGTGGCGGCCGAAGCTGCCGTGCTCGAAGATGCCGTAGCCGGTGCGGCCCTCGAGGGTGAAGCGGGCCGAGTGGTCGGTGACGCCGAAGGCGGCCATGGGGTGGGCCGCGGGGTCGGAGAGGTCGTAGGTGCGGCGGTCGGTCCAGCCGCGGCCCTGCCAGGTGCCGTGCTGCCAGTCGGAGGCGGGCGGGTAGCCGGCTCCGACGGCGAGCGGGGAGGAGTTCAGGATCTCCACGCCGAGTTCCAGGGGCTTGCGGCCGGCCGGATCGGTGAGGTGGACGACGGCGCTCTCGGGGTGGCGGCCGCCCGGGCGGTAGCGGATGTCGGTGTGCGGCCAGCCGAGCTGCACGTCGTGGCGGCCGCTGTCCTCGGGGAAGACCTGGACGGCCTCGCTGAGGGCCCGGTGGCCGTCGGCGTCCTCCTGGGTGATGACCATGAGGAAGCGGTCCTCGAACCGGACGGGGATCCAGAGCCAGTGGAAGCCCTCGGGCCGGTGCTCCTCCGCGGCGCGGCCGCCCTCTTCGCCGGGGATCGGGCGCACGCCCCAGCTGCGGTCGCGGGTGCCGGTCCAGTCGGCGTCGAGGATGAACTCCTCGCCCTTGGCGCGGATGGTGCCGGTGACGCTGCCCGCCTGGACGAAGCGGCGGCCCTCGAGGATGAGGCGGTCGCCCCGGCGCTGGGTGTGGTGCGGCTCCCACACGGCGGGGAACTCCGCGGTCCAGGTGATCTCGTACGAGAGCCCGTCGGGGTCCTCGGGGTCGGCGGCGCAGGTGAGGGTGATCCGCCGGAGGGGTTCGTCGACGGTGATGCGCAGCGGGCCGACGGAGAGGTTCATGCGGTCGTCGGTGAGGGCGTCGGAGGCCCGGACCGCGAGGAGTTCGTCGCCGACGCGGAGGGTCGCGTAGGCGTCGATGACGCCGGCGTTGGGGTAGACGCCGAGGCCGAGGATCAGGACGGCGCGGCCCGCGTGGTCGAAGACGTGGAAGATGCAGCGGTCGTAGGCGTTGCGGTCGCCGGTGACGAGGTGCTTCATCGACAACGGGGCCTGGTGAATGGGGTATTCGTCGAGCGGTACGGGCCGGTCGGCGGGCATGACGAACCTCCGGATACGGGTGCGAGGGATGACACCTGAGCGGAAATGACGGTACGTCAGATTGCGGCGCGGGGGCCAGGGTTGTGGCACAGACTGTCAGGGAGACACGTCGTGCGGGGGCCCGGTCGGGGCGGGCCGTCGACGGGGGTTGCGCCCTCCCGGGCGTGGGGCCCCCAGGGGGCGCGGGGTGGGGTCCGGCGGGCCGGGCGGGGGCCGGCGGGGGCGCTCCCCCGGCCTGGTGCCCGAAGCTCCGGCCGCCGGTCGGCACCGAACCCGCGGCGCGCCCCTGCGGGGCTGTCCCCGACCCACCCTTCCACCGTTCCCCGGGGCTTCGCCCCGGACCCGTTGCCGGGTCCGGCACCGATTCGGGGGCCCCGCCCCGCTCCCGCACCTCGAACGCCCTCGGGGCTGGATCCGGGTCGGCTTCGGCCGGCGCGGCACGGGTGGGGTCCGGACGGTGTCGTGGGCGGGGACAGGTCGAACGGATGGGCGGGGTTACCCGTGGGTCCGGTGGCGCGTTGGCCCGGTATGACCACGATGGAGACTTCCACGCCGAGGGTGGGGCGCCGCCGAAGGGCGCCGGCCGCAGGGTACGAAGAATCGGTTCGGCAGGCCCCCGACCCGCCCATCTACAGCGCGCTGCTCACCCGGTGGGAGGCGGACGGCCGGACCGTGCCGGGGCAGCGCGATCCGGAGTGGTCCCGGATCGCCTCCTCGCCCATCTGGCCGACCGGCCCCCTCTTCGGCGGCTGACCGCTCACAGGGCGAGCAGTCCCGCCGCCGTCGGGCGGAAACCGCACCGGGCGTAGAACGCGCCGAGGTGCGGCTCGTAGTCCACGTGCAACCACTGCGCGCCCGCGCCCCGCGCCTCCTCGGCGGCCGCCCGGACCAGGCGCACTCCGAGCCCGTGGCGGCGCTCGTCCGGGTGCACCGTGGTGTCGAGGACGAATGCGTGCGCGCCCCCGTCCCAGGCCACGTTGACGTAGCCGACGAGCCGCCCGCCGCTGCGCGCCGCGATCCAGGTCAGGCTGCGGGCCAGGACCGGCTCGAAGGACGTGTCCCGGTGCCCCGGCCAGGACGCGGAGAACAGGCCGTTCAGCTCCGCGTCGGACAGGGCCTCCCGTACGGTCAGCTCCGCCCCGGGCCGGCCGGTCAGCGGGATTCCGGGCCCGCCAGGTGGCGGGCGATCACCATGCGCTGGATCTGGTTGGTGCCCTCCACGATCTGGAGGACCTTCGCTTCGCGCATCAGCCGCTCGACCGGGAAGTCCGCCGTGTAGCCGTAGCCGCCCAGCACCTGGACCGCGTCCGTCGTGACGGCCATCGCCGCGTCGGTGCAGAAGAGCTTGGCCATCGCCGCCTGGCGGGAGAAGGGCTTGCCCGCGTCCCGCAGCCGGGCCGCCGCCAGGTACAGCGCGCGACCCGCCTCGATCTTCGTCGCCATGTCGGCCAGCATGAAGCGCAAGCCCTGGAAGTCCGCGATGGGGTGTCCGAACTGCTTGCGGTCCAGGGCGTAGGCCAGGGCCTCGTCGAGGGCGGCCTGGGCCACGCCGATCGCGCACGCGGCGATGCCGAGGCGGCCCGCGTCGAGGGCGGCCAGGGCGATGGTGAAGCCCTGGCCCTCCTCGCCGATGCGGCGCGAGTCGGGGATCCGGACGCCGTCGAAGTTCAGCTGGGCGGTGGGCGAGCCCTTCATGCCCATCTTCTTCTCGGGGACCGCGGCCGTGAGGCCCTCCGCGTCGCCCGGGACCAGGAAGGCGGTGATGCCCTTCGGTCCGGCCACGCCGGTGCGGGCCAGCACCGTGTAGAAGTCGGCCACCCCGCCGTGGGTGATCCAGGCCTTGGTGCCGTTGATCACCCAGTCGGCGCCGTCCCGGACGGCCTTCGTGGTCAGGGAGGCCGCGTCCGAGCCCGAGGCGGGCTCGGAGAGGCAGTACGCGCCGAGCAGCCCGCCGCCGAGCATGGCGGGCAGGTGGGCGGCCTGCTGCTCCTTGGTTCCGTAGCCGGCCAGGCCGTGACAGGCCAGCGAGTGCACGCTGACGCCGAGCCCGACGGTCAGGCGGGCCGCGGCCAACTCCTCCAGCACCTGGAGGTAGACCTCGTACGGCTGGTCGCCGCCGCCGAACTCGCCGGCGTACGGGAGTCCGAGCAGTCCGGACTCCGAGAGCAGTCCGAAGACCTCCCGGGGGAAACTGCCGGCGTCCTCCTCCTCGGCGGCCCGGGGGCGGATCTCCCGCTGCGCGATCTCGCGTACGAGCGCGAGCAGGTCGCGGGACTCCTCGGTGGGCAGCGATCGGTCCACCTGCGGCGCGCGGTCGGTCATGGCTGCGCTCTCCTCACTCGTCCAGCACGGGGCGGCGCGTGAGGGTGGTACGCGTCGCCGGGTCTCGGGGCTCACAGCCGATGGTGCCCTCCCGGATCGCGGGAAGGTCCTGTTCAAGGGGCTGCGGCGGTTGAGTATGCCCGATCAGGGGCTTCCCGTCACGGGCGCGAGATCCTCCTCGGGGACGGGCGGGGCCGGGCACTGCGGGGCGAACTCCTCGATCACCGTCAGGGTCGCACGCAGCGTGCGCACGAGCAGGGCGCCGAACTCGGCCCGGTCGGGGTGGCCGGGCTCCCCGGGAACCCCGGGCCCACGGCCCTCCCCTGCCTGGGCAGGGGCATGCTCGGGAAGCTGCTCGGGGACATGCTCAGGGGGGCATTCGGAGGTCCGCGCAGGAGCCTGGGCCGGGACCTGCGGCGAGACCTCCGCCGGGACCTGATCCGGGGGCTCCGCCGGGCCGATCCAGTCGAGGGTGCTGCCCTCGACGCCCGCCAGCCAGCCGACCAGTGCCAGCCGGGCGATCGCCGGGATCTCGCGGCGGCCGTACGCGCCTTCCGCGATGGTCGCGATGAGTTCCTCGCGGACGGCGTCGCGGATGGCGAGGACCTCGGAGTCGGAGCCGACGCCGCCGGTGACGATGGTGCGGTAGGCGGCCTGGTGGTGCTCGGCGTAGTACAGGTAGCCGTCGATGGTGGTGCGCACCCGCTGCGCGTTGGGCAGCTCGCTCTCGCCCGCGGCGCGGGCCACCAGCTCGGCCACCGAGTCCTCGACGATGGCCAGGTAGTAGCCGCGTTTGCTCTTGAAGTAGTAGTAGATGAGCCCCTTGGCGACGCCTGCGTGCTTGGCGATGTCGTCCATGGAGAGCGCGTCGTACGAGGTGTCGGCGAACAACTTGCGGCCGATCGCTATCAGTTCGGCCCGCCGAACCTGCGAACGTCCAGTAGTTCCGCGCTGTTGACTATTATTCAAATTCAGCCCTAGCCTCGAACTGCCACAGGAAGCCCGCAGTATGGCAGACCCCTGTGCACCCCCCTTTGCACTCCCCCTGCGCACCGGACGACGTACGGGAGGAACACCTCATGGGCAACGGCAGGACGAGCACGAAGACAAACGCACCCGAGGGCCGGGTCAACTGGAAGAAGACGGCCGCCGTCGCGATGCCCGCGGTCGTCGCGGTCGGGGCGATGGCGATGGTCATGGCACAGGGCGCGCTCGCCGCCTCCTTCGCCGTCTCGGGAACCAGCTTCCAGGTTTCCTCGTCCAAACTGAGCAGCAAGGGCCTGGCCTCCTACGTGCAGACGGACCGCTCCGTCGACGGCAAGGGGCATCCCGTCGCGCTGCTCGGCATCGGCGAGGCCACCCTCACGGACATCTGCCAGGCCGCCGAGGTGGACACCCCGGTGGGCAAGGTGGTCTTCAAGCTGACCGCGGGCGGCCCCGCCGGCACCGTCACCGCCAGCAATCTCGTCATCGACGGCGAGGACCTGGCCGGCGACGCCGTCTTCGGGACGGCCCAGATCGGCCGCGACGCCTCCACCCTCGACCAGGTCGGCGGGATCAAGGGCGAAGCCGGCACGTTCGGCCTCCAGGCCGGGGACATCGAGGTGGTGGACGTGAAGTCGCACGCCTGGTCGGCGACCGGCGGCAACTTCCACCTCAAGGGCCTGAAGCTGAACGTCAGCCTGGACGGAAAGAAGTGCTTCTAGGCATGCGCGGGGCCACCGGGCCGGGCAGCGGGTGGCTGGAGCGACGGCTCCCGCTGCCCGGCCCCCGGGGGCGACTGCGCGCCTGGCGCCGCACCCGCCCCTTCTGGGGCGGGCTGCTCGTGATCGCGGGCGGGACCGAGCTGCTGCTGGTCCCGCTGTCCCCGCTCACGGTGCTGGTCAGCCTGGGCCTCGGCGGGATCGCCGCCATCGGGATCGGCCTCGCGCTGATCGCCGCCGGCCTGTTCCTGTGGCTGCTGCCGCAAGCCCGGGCCTACGTCTCCGTCCACGCGCTGCTGCTGTCGGTGCTGTCCTTCGTGGCGACCAACCTCGGGGGCTTCCTCCTCGGCATGCTGCTCGGCATCGCGGGCAGCGCGCTGGCCTTCGGCTGGACCCCGCTGCCCGATCCGGAGGCGGGCGAGCAGGGCCCGTACATCCCGAGCCTGGACGGCAGCGGGCCGCGCACGCTGGCCGCCGCCCTGCCGGTGGTGCTGCTCGCCTCGCTGATGGCCGGCACCGGGGAGGCGAGGGCCGCGCAGGGCGGTCCGCCGATGGCCGCGCGCACTCCCCCGACCGTGACCACCTCGCTGTTCGCCCCGCAGGGGTTCGCCTTCGCGGGGGTCACCCACGTGCCCACGGCGGACGGCCCGCTGAAGGTGCTGGTCCTGCGGATGCGGGCCGCCACGCTCACCGACTACGAGCTCCGCAGTCGCGACGGCCGCGAGGAGTACGGGCTCGCCGCGAAGCGGCTCGACCTGAGCGGCGACGTGACCTTGTACCTGACGCGGTTCAGCGGGTGCATCGAGGGGCTGCTCTGCGTGACCT
Organism: Streptomyces sp. NPDC006487; assembly: GCF_042870555.1. Lineage (NCBI taxonomy): Bacteria > Bacillati > Actinomycetota > Actinomycetes > Kitasatosporales > Streptomycetaceae > Streptomyces > Streptomyces sp. NPDC006487. Next base: position 403,817 of record NZ_JBIAHN010000004.1, on the reverse strand, counting down.
TCAGCCCGGACGGGCTGCCCGCTCCCCCGGTCATCCCGCCGTTCGTCTTCATGACCCGGGTGAGCGCGGAGCAGGCGCTCGTCACCTCCGACGTGATCAAGACGGACGATCTGCGGCTGGTGGCCTCGTGATCCCCGTACAGGCCGCGCCGCTGTGGGCGTACGGCATCGGCGCCACCTTCGCGGTGGCCGCCGGGCGCCAGCTCCAGTGGTGGGAGCGGTCGGTCCGGGGCGAGGGGGTCCGCACGAGGAGCCGCGCGGCCAATCCGTACCTGGCCCTCACCCTGCTCTACGCGGCCCTGCTGCCCGCCCCCACCGGGGCGTACCTGCTCTGGCAGAACCCGGCCTGGGCGACGATGCACGCGGCCCGCGACCACGACGGGGTGTGGGCCGGATTCGCCCTCTTCTACGGGGCCTCGGTGGTGGCCGGCGCGCTGCTCGGCTTCCTGGCGGCACGGCTGTTCGTCCTGGTCGGGGCCGGGTACTGGGGGTACCTCCAGGCCGTGGCCGGGTACTTCCTGTTGTTCTTCATGCTGATCCACGGATGGGACGGCACGGGGTACGAGCGGCTGCTGAGCGCCGATCCGCGGGCCTTCGCCGACTGGTCCTCGCAGGGCGTCGCGAACGGCGTCCTGGCCTTCGCGACCTCGGGCACCTTCCTGGCCGTACTGATCTTCGGGACGGCCGTCATCGGCACGATGCTGCTGGCCGAGATCGGCTGGCTGGTGGAGGGCTGGCGACTGCCGGGCGCCGCGGCGGACCTCAAGGTGCCCCGGGTGGTCGCGGTGGCGATCGCCGGGGCGGGGGTCTACGCGCTGCCCTTCGCGGGGGCGGTGGGCGCGAGCGTCCTCGTCCGGCTGCTGGGGTGGTGGGCCGGGGCCGGGGCGTTCGCCCTGCTGGCCGGGGTGGTGCTGCTGCCGGCGCGCTCACCCGTGCGGACGCTGTACGGGCTGGTGGGCGTGCCGGACGGGCACTGGCGGGTGGAGCCCCGGGCCCAGCCGGAACCGGAACCGGAACCGGAACCGGAGGAGCTTAGAAGAACCAGCCGACCTGGGTGACGAACATGGCCACGACCACGACCAGTGTCCAGCCGAGCACGTGCTCGAGCCAGGAGGAGGAATCGTCCTCGGGTCCGCCGGTGCGGACCAGGTTGCGGGCGCGGGCGGTCAGGGCGGCGCTGTGTGCGGTCATGCCCTCCAATGTGACAGCGGGGGCGGCCCTCGCGGTAGAGACGATGGTCACGGGTGGCATGTCTCACGCCCCCGGCCGCGTGGTGCGGACCGGGGGCGTGAGGGGTGCGTGCCGGATCAGGTGGTGCGGTCGCGGCCCGCCATGCCGGCCATCGCCAGTGCCAGGCACAGGGCGATGCCGCCGGCGATGACGTTGCTCCACACCGTGCGGGTGGTGCTGACGTCGCCGGAGATGACGAAGGGCGCGACGATCGTCCAGGCGGCGAGACCGACCGCCGTCCAGGCCATGGCGTGGGTGCGTTCGTAAGCGGAGCCCAGTCCGCTCATGCACAGGCAGTACGCCAGGCCCGCGATCAGGTTGTTGATCGCCAGCGAGCTGAGCCCGCTGAATCCGGCGATCCACGGCGAAGCGGCGATGTAAAGGCCCGTCATCAGGGCCAGCGCCTCGACGACCTGGGCACTCGGGGTGCTGGTGACCCGCTCGAACCGCGAGCGCATCTCAGCGAGGTCGGGGTGGTGTTCGATTCTCGGTTGGGTGGTCATGGCGGGCTGCCTCCTATGAGAAGCTCCTATTGCCCTTTTGCCCTTTATGTTCCACTTACATGCCGTTCGGGGCAATGCGAATTCTCAGAGCACGCCTACCGCCCGCAGCGCGAGGACCTGGGCCGCGTTCGGCCGGATCGGACCGTAGAGGTAGCAGATGCCTCCGGTGCCGGAGACGACCTTGCCGGCCGCGTTGTGACGCTTGGTCCGGAGCCAGTTGTTCTCGAACTGCCGACGGCGGTAGACGCGGCGCACGGCGGGGTTGTCGGCCGAGTTCGGATCGTTGGCGATCACGTCGCCGGCGGCGGTGAAGCCGATGACGGTCATCAGGTGGCCGGCCGTGCCGTAGCCCGCGCCCGTGAGCTCCTCCGCGGTGAAGGACTGGGAGGTGATCACCGGAACCCCGGCCCGGACCAGGGTCTCCAGGTCGCTGAGGGAGCCGAGGCGGGTGACCACGCCGGCGAGTTGCCGGTAGGTGGCGGCGTAGGCGGCGTTGAAGGGCCAGTTGCCGCAGCCCTTGTACGCGGCGTCGTAGGTGGAGCGGGCGGCGTGGCAGACCTGCGGGTCCGCGTAGCCCTTCTTGACCCAGGCCACTGCGGAGGCGCTGGCCCTGCGGCCCCAGAACTCGATGATCATCTGCGAGGAGGTGGGGCTGCACCAGGCCTCGCCGCCGTTGTCGTACTCGGGGTACTGGCCGGCGTGCGTCTCCTGCGAGTACCTCGGCACCTTCAGCTCGTGGGCCCCGCCGGAGGGGGCGGAGGCGGGGACGGTGAACCGGTCCGGCACGTCCGAGACCATGGCGCCGGCCAGCCACACCGTCGGGCCGCGGCTCGCACCGGGCTTGCGGTACAGGGTCAGGCGCAGCCGCCAGTCCTTGATCCGCAGACCGCCCGCGGGGGCGTCCACGGCCAGGGTGTCCGTCCAGACGGTGGACTTGCCGTCGGTCTGCCCGTCCACGGAGGTGCGGCGGATGTCGCCGTCGCCGGAGGCCCAGCGGCCCATCACGTACCAGGGGGAGGCGGTCCCGTCGGTGTAGGTGCCGCGCAGTTCCGCCTGGATCCAGGTGCCGGCCGGGGTGCGGGCGTTCCAGGAGGCGATGGCCTCGGTGGCGGGCACGGTGGAGGTGTGGACCGGGGAGGTCCAGGTCGCGTACTCCCAGGTGCTCTTCTTGGCGGTGTGCGGGTCCGTGTACTCGGTGCGGCCCGTCGGGGTCTTGATCTCCAGGCCGGGGCGGGCGCCGCCGATGGCGGTGGTGCCCTGGTGGAGGCCGGCGGTCCAGTGGGCGTACGAGTACCAGAAGCGGTTGTCGACCGTCGTGCGGGTGGCTCCGGCGGCGGCGTCCGCGGTGGCTCCGGCCGGGGAGGGCGGGGTGGCCGGGGCCTGTCCCGGGCCGCGGGGGGCGGGCTTCGGCCCGGCCGCCGAGGCGCGGCCGCCGGGGACGGTGGCCGCGGCTGCCGCCAGGGCTACCGCCAGCAGGGCTCGGCGGGGTGTGGGTGCGGTCATCGGCGTGGCCCCCAGGGGTCGGTGCGGCGGGTCGGCTCCCGCCCACCCTTCCAGTTCCCGCGTGCGGGGCCGTGAAGCCGGGGGCCGTGTCGGGGTGACGGGGGCGCGGCCCCCTCGCCCCCATCCCCTCTGCGGGTCCCCCGGCGCGGGCCCTGCGGGGCTTGTCCCCTACCCGCCCTTCCACCGTTCCCCGGGGCTGCGCCCCGGACCCCTTGCCCGGGTGCGGCGCCGGAGCACGTGTGGTCGCTGGCGGCCGCCGCGCAGCCCAACGCCACACCCGAGGCCACGTCCGAGGCCACGTCCGATGCCACGCCTTCCGGCGGCCGAGAGTGCGGGTGGCCGAGGCCATACGCTGGGTTCGTGGAGACTCAGCCATCACATCCGTCGCATCCGTCACTTCCGGCCCTCCGGCCGCTCGCGAGCGAGATCCTCGCTGTTCCCCCCTCCCTCGGACCCGTGCGGCTCGTCGGCATCGACGGGCACGCCGGGTCCGGGAAGACCACCTTCGCGGGGGCGCTCGCCGAGGCGCTGGGCGGGGTTCCCGTGTTGCGGCTGGACGATGTGGCCACGCACGAGGAGCTGTTCGGCTGGGTGGGACGGCTGCGGGCCCAGGTGCTGGAGCCGCTCGCCGCGGGGCGGGCCGCGCACTGGGCACCGTACGACTGGGTCGAGCGGCGGTTCGGGCCCGAGCGGGTGCTGGAGCCGGATGCGGTGCTGCTCGTGGAGGGGGTCGGCGCCGGACGGCGCGCCCTGCGCCCGCACCTGGCGCGGCTGCTGTGGATGGAGACCCCGCGCGTGAAGTCCTGGGGGCGCGGGCGCGACCGGGACGGGCGTGAACTTTCCGACTTCTGGGACGGATGGGAGCGCGCGGAGCTCGCGCACTTCTCGGATGATCCTTCGCGCCCCTTCGCGGACATCCTGGTGCGGCAGAGCGGTACGGGATACGAGTGGACTTCCGGGGCGGCTGGTGTGGCTGGAACCGATGCATGCGTGACTGAGGGTGACGAGTCCCCCCAGGGCTGAGGGGCTGCGGAAAGACCCTCCGCGCGGGTGCCTCCAGGCTCCTTGACCGGGGGGCCGGGACGGCCTTACGTTCTGAAGAAGCGGCCCTCACCGGCCGCCGCGGACGCGAAGCCCCCGGTTGTTCCCCCGTGATCGGGGTCTTCGTGCCGCTCCCCGGCCCCCCGTCCCGTCACGCCCGGCACACCTCCGTCGCGGCGTCGCAGGGGGCACATCCCGGCCGATTCCTCACCCTGTGTCACCGTGGACCGCCCCGATACGCACCCGGCCCGTCTTCGTCGCACCCTACGTAAGGTGCGTAACCGCAGGTACGATGCACCCCTGATTTCATCGGCGCAGCGACAACTCGTGTACGCATCGCGGGGATTGCTGGGCACCACGGGGGCACGCTTGTGGGGGATGTGATGGACTTCGCCGCGCACGGCAGCAGCGCGCACGCCCCGGCCGAACTCGCCTGGCTGCGAGGAGTGGACGCCTGCACGATGGGCGCCTACCCGCAGGCCGAGGAGGAGTTCCGGACGGCCGTACGACTCGACCCCGCGATGGCGGATGCCTGGCTGGGCCTGCACGCGCTCCGCGTCGACACCACGAACGCGTTATTGCGCATGTACGCCCACCGGGACCGCTTCGGGGAACAGCGGGCCCGCCACCGGCGGACGCTGAACTCCTGGTACTGGCTGGGCTGGTGGGTGCAGCCGGTGCTGGAGACCAGGCGGGACCTGTTGCTGGCCCACGCCTCGCACTGGCTGGACGGGCGCCACGTCCCCGAGCTGGACCAGGCGCTGGCGGCGCTGCCGCCCGTGGACGCCGACCCGCACGTCCGCTTCCTGCACGCCTGCCGGGCCTACCTGGTCAAGGACTGGGAACAGTTGGTGCGCTCCACCGAATCACTGGTCGACGATCCGCTCCTGGGGATCGAGGCGGGCCTGTTCGGCGGGATGGCCCGGGTCCGGCTGGAGATGTACGGGCAGGCGGAGCCTCTGTTGGCGGCCTCGCTGATGCGCTGCCGCAGCGAGCAGCCCCAGCGCAAGGAGCTGCGGTACTGGCTGGCGCGGGCGCACGAGGGGACCGGGCGCAGCGCGGCGGCGCTGCCGCTGTACCGGGCGGTGCACCGGGTGGACCCGGCGTTCATGGACACGGCGGCCCGGCTGACGGCCATCGAGGACAGCGAGGACGCCGACGGCTTGGCCGGGTACGCGAGCGGCGCCGGCCACGAGGCCTTCGGCGGGCACGGAGCGGCCCCGTCGGGCGGGGACTTCGCGGCGGTGGCGCTGGGCGGCGGCCCGGTCCAGGGGCTCGCGGCGGACGGGCAGCCGGATCCGGACCCGCTGACGGCGGCCGACCCGCCGGAGCCGCGGCACGGCCCGGGGGCGCCGGGGCCCGGCGCTGGACTGCCGGCCGGCGTACGGCGCAAGGCCTCGCTGCCCGCGCAGCCGGGACCGGTGGGGCTGCCGGCCGGGCCGGCGGATCCGGCGGCGCTGGCCGAGGCGCTCGCGGAGCTGGAGCGGATGGTGGGCCTGGAGCCGGTCAAACGGCAGGTGAAGGCACTCTCCGCGCAGCTGCACATGGCCGGGCTGCGGACGGGGCAGGGGCTGCCGGTGCAGCCGCCGAAACGGCACTTCGTCTTCTCCGGCCCCTCGGGCACGGGCAAGACCACGGTGGCGCGGATCCTGGGCCGGGTCTTCTACGCGCTGGGCCTGCTCGGCGGCGATCACCTCGTGGAGGCCGGGCGCGCGGACCTGGTCGGCGAGTTCCTCGGGCAGACCGCGGTGAAGGCGAACGAGCTGATCGACTCGGCGATCGGCGGGGTGCTGTTCGTGGACGAGGCGTACAGCCTCTCCAACTCCGGGTACAGCAAGGGCGACGCGTACGGCGACGAGGCCCTGCAGGTGCTGCTGAAGCGGGCGGAGGACAACCGCGACCACCTGGTGGTGATCCTGGCTGGCTATCCGGCGGGGATGGACCGGCTGCTCGCCACGAATCCGGGGCTGTCCTCGCGGTTCACCACACGGGTGGACTTCCCCAGCTACCGGCCGCTGGAACTCACCTCGATCGGCGGGGTCCTGGCGGACGCCAACGGCGACCGGTGGGACGAGGAGGCGCTGGAGGAACTGCGGAGCATCAGCGGGCACGTGGTGGAGCAGGGGTGGATCGACGAGCTGGGCAACGGACGGTTCCTGCGCACGCTGTACGAGAAGAGCTGCGCGTACCGGGACCTGCGGCTGGCCGGCTTCGCGGGTGATCCCTCGCGGGACGATCTGTCGACCCTGCGGCTTGCGGACCTGATGCAGGCGTACGGGGAGGTCCTGTCGGGCCGGGGACCCCAGGAGCGGCCGGAGCCGCCGCCGCTGTGAGGGCCTGCGGCGCCCGTACCGCGCGCCGGCTACGGCATGTCCGGCACCGGGCCGGAGCAGGCCGCGAAGGCGTTGAGGACCATGAGGGCGACGACCGCCGCGATCAGGAACCAGACCGCCGAGAGGGGCCGTCCGCCGTACCGCTCGGCCCACCGCGCGTCCGCGTCGCCGCCGCTGCCGAGTTCCCCTCGCAGCAGGGCCCGGACCCGGACCGCGAACTCCGGGTCCGCCGCCGCGCGTTCCCTCAGGACCGCTTCGAGGGCCAGGGCCGCGGCCGGTGCGAAGGGTGCGCGCTCGAAGGCGGCCACGACGCCGACCTGCTCGGCGGGCAGCCCCTCGAGGAGCACCTCGCGCAGGCGGCGCGCCACCGGGGAGGGTGCGTCGGGGTCCTCGCTCAGCAGGTCCAGCACCTTGCGGGCCGTGTCCCGGAGCTCCGGGTCCCGCAGCTCCGGGTCCCGGTGCCCGCCGGGCCCGTCAGGCCCACCGGACCCGTCGTGCCCGTCACGCCCACCGACCCCGTCGTGCTCTCCGCGCTCGCCCTGCTCGCCGTGTTCGTCCCGTTCGCCGGACCGCATGACCCCGCCCCCTCCCGCGCCGTACCGCGAGTATGGCGGCCCGGCGCGGCCGCCGGACCCGTCGTGACGGGTCCGGCGGCGGTCCGGCGACGGCGTCAGCCGGTGAGTGCCCCCTCCGAGCGGAGTTCGGGCCTGCGGGCCTGCGGCGCCGTGCGGTGCGCGGGGTCGCGGACCTCACCCACCAGGGTTTCCAGGACGTCCTCCATGGCGACCAGGCCGAGGACCCTGCCCGAGGGGTCGGCGACCTGCGCGAGGTGCGTCGCGTCGCGGCGCATCACCGTCAGGGCGTCGTCCAGCGGGAGGGTGGAGCAGACCGTGGTCATGCGGCGCCAGACCCGCTGGGGTACGGCCCGTTCCCGGTCCTCCAGGTCCAGGACGTCCTTCACGTGCAGGTAGCCCATGAAGGCACCGCTGTCGGCGCGCACGGGGAAGCGGGAGTACCCGGTGCGGACCGTGAGCTGCTCGATCTGGCGCGGGGTGACGGCCGGGCCGACCGTGACCAGCCGGTCCGGGGCGAGGAGGACGTCGGTGACCGGGCGGCTGCCCAGTTCCAGCGCGTCCTCCAGCCGCTCCTGTTCCACCGGCTCCAGAAGTCCGGCCCGCCGGGAGTCCATGAGCAGGCGGCCCAGCTGGGCGGAGGTGTAGACGGCTTCGACCTCGTCCTTGGGCTCCACCTTGAAGAGCCTCAGGATCAGCGTCGCGCAGGCGCCCAGCGCCGTGGTGACCGGTCCGCAGACCCGCGCGAAGGCGACCAGTCCGGGACTGAACCACAGGGCCGTCTTCTCGGGGGCGGCCATGGCGAGGTTCTTGGGGACCATCTCGCCGATGACCAGGTGCAGGAAGATCACCGCGGTGAGGGCCACCGCGTAGCCCAGCGGGTGGATCAGGCCTTCGGGCACGTGAGCTGCGTGGAAGACGGGCTCCAGGAGCCGGGCCACGGTGGGCTCGGCCACGGCGCCGAGGGTCAGCGAGCACATGGTGATGCCGAACTGTGCGGCGGCCATCATGCGCGGCAGGTTCTCCAGGCCGTGGAGCACCTGGCGGGCCCGCTTGGAGCCGGCCGCCAGGGGTTCGATCTGGCTGCGGCGGACGGAGACGAGGGCGAACTCGGCGCCGACGAAGAAGCCGTTGGCCAGGACCAGGAGCAGGGCGAACAGCAGTTGGAGGACGTTCACCGGCCACCCACCCGTGCCAGCTCGGCGGGGACCGGGCCGAGCCGGTCGAAGCCGCGCCCGTCGGATCCCGGTGCGCCGGGGCCCGCGGGGGCGGTGCGCACGAGGCGGACCCGCTCGGCGCGGTAGCGGCGGACCTGACGCACGGAGAGCTTCCAGCCGGGCAGTTCGGCACGGTCCCCGGGGGCGGGGATGCGGCCGAGCAGGTCGGCGACGAGCCCGGCGACGGTCTCGTACGGGCCTTCGGGGACCTCCAGGCCTATCCGGCGCAGGGTCTGCACGCGGCAGCTCCCGTCGGCCTCCCAGGAGGGGCGGCCGTCCTCGGCGGGTACGGCGGCCAGTTCGGGGCTGCCGTCCTCCGCGAGGTCGTGCTCGTCGCGGACTTCGCCGACGAGCTCCTCCACGATGTCCTCCAGGGTGACGACGCCGGCGGTGCCGCCGTACTCGTCGACGACCACGGCCATGGGCTGTTCGCTGCGCAGCCGTTCCAGCAGCGGCTGCACCGGCAGGGAGCCGGGCACCAGCATCGGGGCCACGCAGATCCCGCTGACGCTGGTGCGGGCACGCTCGGACTCGGGCACGGCGAGGGCGTCCTTGAGGTGGACGACCCCGGTGATCTCGTCGATGCGCTCGCGGTAGACGGGGAAGCGGGACAGGCCCGTGGCGCGGGTCAGGTTGAGCACGTCGGCCGCGGTGGCCGTGTGCTGGAGGGCGCTGACCTTGACCCGGGGGGTCATGACCAGCTGCGCCGTGAGCTCGCCCAGGGAGAGGGTCCGTACGAAGAGGTCGGCGGTGTCCTGTTCCAGGGCGCCGGCCTGGGCCGAATGGCGGACCAGGGAGACCAGTTCGCCGGGGGTGCGGGCGGAGTCCATCTCGTCGGTGGGCTCCACGCCGAGCGCCCGGACGAGCCGGTTGGCGACGGCGTTGAGGCCCGCGATGACCGGCCGGAAGACCCGGGAGAAGACGTGCTGCGGGCCGGCCACGAAACGGGCCACCTGCAGCGGCCGCGAGACGGCCCAGTTCTTCGGGACGAGCTCGCCGACGACCATCTGGACGGCGGAGGCGAGCAGCATGCCGATGACGACGGCCACGCCGGGTACGGCGCCCTTGGGGAGGCCGGTCGCTTCGAGCGGCCCGGCCAGCAGTGCGGCGAGGGCGGGCTCGGCGAGCATGCCGACCACGAGGGAGGTGATGGTGATGCCGAGCTGGGTGCCGGAGAGCTGGAAGGACAGCTCCCGCAGGGCTGCGACGACCGTGCGGGCACGGCGGTCGCCCTCGGCCGCGGCGCGTTCGGCCTCGGGTCTCTCGACGGTGACGAGCCCGAATTCGGCTGCCACGAAGAAACCGTTGGCGAGGATCAGGGCGAATGCCGCCACGAGCAGGAGTAGCGGGATGGTCATGCCGCCGCCTCCGTGGGGAGGGCGGCGCGTGTACTACCGGACGATCCGTCCATTGCTGGAGGGAGTCACTCCTCGAGTTGCAGGTGCCCACGGGCCTCGGGGTCCCGGGGCCGGTGGGAGGGCGCACGGTCGCGCCCCCACACCAGGTTAGTCATTGAGATCGCCGCCGCAATGGGACGCAGCGACGAGGTCGGCCGGGCTCAGTCGTTCTTTGAACCGGTTCCGTGGGCTTCGGCCAGGGCGCGCAGGGCGCGGGCGTCGCCGATCGCCTGGGCCTTGGCGACCCCGGGCTGGATGCCGAGGGCGGGCAGGCTGGTGCCGTCGCTCAGGTCGAGGAACACCCAGGCGTCGCCGGGGCGGAGGTTGACGCGCAGGATCTGCGCCCACTCCAGGCGGCGGGTGGTGGTGAGGTTGACGACCGTGACCCCGGTCTCGTCGGCGACCACCTTGGGGCGGCTGAGCAGGACGAGGACGGAGGAGAGCAGGGCCGCGGTGAAGACGAAGGCGATCCGCTCACCCGGGTGCAGGGTTTCGAGGATCAGCGCGATCGAGGTGATCGTGACGAACATGGCGGCGCCCACGCCCAGCAGGACGGCCCGGGTGCGGGTCGGCCGGAAGGTGACCGGCAGGGCGGGCGGTGCGGGCTGGGCGGTGGCGTCGGCCATGTTCGTCAGGTGCCTTCGGGTGGTGCCGGATGGTGAGCCGGAGGGTGAGGGGATGCCGCGCGGCGAAGCGCCGGCGGACCCGTCAGAGGCGGCAGGCGTGGATCGAGGTGGTGAGGATCGCGCGCGCGCCGAGCTCGTACAGGTCGTCCATGATCCGCTGGGCCTCCTTGGCGGGGACCATGGCGCGGACGGCGACCCAGCCCTCGTTGTGCAGCGGGGAGACGGTCGGCGACTCCAGACCCGGGGTGAGGGCGACCGCGCGCTCCAGGTGCTCGGCGCGGCAGTCGTAGTCCATCATCACGTAGCTGCGGGCGACCAGGACGCCCTGGAGGCGGCGCAGGAACTGCTGGGCCCGGGGGTCCTCGGGGTCGGTGCCGTTGCCGCGGATGACGACGGCCTCGGAGGTCATGATCGGCTCGCCGATGACCTCCAGTCCGGCGTTGCGCAGGCTGGTGCCGGTTTCGACGACGTCGGCGATGATCTGGGCGACGCCGAGCTGGATGGCGGTCTCGACCGCGCCGTCGAGGTGGACGACGGAGGCCTCGATGCCCTTGTCGGCGAGGTGCTTCGCGACGATTCCCTCGTACGAGGTCGCGATGGTCATCCCGTGGAAGTCCTCGGGGCCCTTCGCGGTGCCGGGGATGGTGGCGTAGCGGAAGGTGGAGCGGCCGAAGTTCAGCGGCAGGATCTCCTCGGCACTGGCGCCGGAGTCGAGCAGCAGGTCGCGGCCGGTGATGCCGATGTCGAGCTTGCCGGAGGACACGTAGATCGCGATGTCCTTGGGGCGGAGGTAGAAGAACTCCACCTCGTTCTCGGGGTCGACGACCACGAGCTCCTTGGACTCCTTGCGCATCCGGTAGCCGGCCTCATGGAGCATCGCCGACGCCGGTCCGGAGAGTGAACCCTTGTTGGGGACGGCGATGCGCAGCATGGGGCTTCCTTTGGTGCGTAGGTGCGAAAGGGTGTGCTGGTACGTGTGCTGGACGCGCGGACGCCCCGGCAGCCTGTGCCGGGGCCCGCGCGGACGTGCCGCGGCCTGAGAACCGCCGCGGCCTAGAGGTGCGCGTAGACGTCTTCGAGGGAGATCCCGCGCGCCACCATCATCACCTGGACGTGGTAGAGCAGCTGGGAGATCTCCTCCGCGGCGGCTTCCTTGCCCTCGTATTCGGCGGCCATCCAGACTTCGGCGGCCTCCTCGACGACCTTCTTGCCGATGGCATGGACGCCCTTGCCGACCAGCTCGGCGGTACGGGAGGTGCCGGGGTCACCGTTGGCCTTGAGCTGGAGCTCGGTGAAGAGCTCTTCGAAGCTCTTGGGGGTTTTGTTCGCCATGATGGTCCTCAGAATACGGGGTCCGCGGCTGCCTACTGGCGCCAGGGTTCGCTGACGGTCCGCAGGGTCATGGCGGTGGAGACGGCGGCGGTGACCGCTTCGTGCCCCTTGTCCTCGTTCGACCCCTCGAGCCCGGCGCGGTCCAGCGCCTGCTCGTCGTTGTCGCAGGTCAGTACGCCGAAGCCGACGGGGACTCCGGTGTCGATCGACACCTGCACCAGGCCCTGGGTGACGCCCTGGCAGACGTAGTCGAAGTGCGGGGTGCCGCCGCGGATGACCACGCCGAGGGCGACGATGGCATCGTAACCGCGACCGGCGAGTACCTTCGCCACGACCGGGAGCTCGAAGCTGCCCGGGACGCGCAGCAGGGTGGGCTCGTCGATCCCCAGCTCGTGCAGGGCCCGCAGGGCGCCGTCCACCAGGCCGTCCATGACCTTCTCGTGCCACTGGGCCGCGATCACTGCGACGCGCAGGTCTCCGCAGTTCTTCACGCTCAGTTCGGGTGCGCCCTTGCCGCTCACAGCTCTGCTCCTCGTTGCGTTCGTATGGTGTTACTGCGTGTGGTGTTACTGCGTGTGGTGTTGCCTGGGAGTGGTTGTTGCTCGGGGTGGTGTTACTGGTTGCCGCAGGCGGACGTGGTCACGGCCCCGTCCAGCCAGGGCAGGTCGTGCCCCATCCGGTCCCGCTTGGTGCGCAGGTAGCGAAGGTTGTGCTCCCCCGCCTCCATGGGCATCGGCTCCCGGTCGGAAACCTTGATGCCGTGGCTGATGAGGGCCGCCGACTTCTCGGGGTTGTTGGTCAGCAGCCGGACGCTGTGGACGCCGAGGTCGGCGAGCATCTGCGCGCCGGCCCCGTAATCGCGGGCGTCGGCGGGCAGGCCCAGCTCCAGGTTGGCGTCGAGGGTGTCGCGGCCGCGCTCCTGGAGCTCGTACGCGCGCAGCTTCGACAGCAGGCCGATGCCGCGGCCCTCGTGACCGCGCAGGTAGACGATCACACCGCGGCCGGCCGCCTGGACCCGCTCCATGGCGGTGTGCAGCTGGGGGCCGCAGTCGCAGCGCTGCGACTGGAAGATGTCCCCGGTCAGGCACTCGGAGTGCATCCGGACCAGGACGTCCTCGCCGTCGCCGATCTCTCCGTGGACGAGGGCGACGTGCTCGACGCCGTCGACGGTGGAGCGGAACCCGTAGGCGGTGAAGTGGCCGAAGGAGGTCGGCAGGCTGACCTGGGCCTCGCGGCGCACGGTCGGCTCGGCGGAGCGCCGGTAGGCGATCAGGTCCTCGATGGAGATGATCGTCAGGCCGTGCTTGCGGGCGAAGGGGATCAGCTCGGGCAGCCGCAGCATCACCCCGTCCTCGCCGGCGATCTCCACGATGGCGCCGGCCGGGCGCAGGCCCGCGAGGCGGGCGAGGTCGACGGCGGCCTCGGTGTGGCCGTTGCGGACCAGGACGCCGCCGGGCTTGGCGCGCAGCGGGAAGACGTGCCCGGGGCGGACGAAGTCCTCGGGGCCCGAGACCCCGTCGGCCAGCAGCCGCAGGGTGGTGGCGCGGTCGGCCGCCGAGATGCCGGTGGTGACGCCGTGGGCGCCGCTCGCGTCGACGGAGACCGTGAAGGCGGTCTGCATCGACTCGGTGTTGTGCTGGACCATCTGCGGGAGTTCGAGCCGCTCCAGCTCGTCGCCCTCCAGGGGGGCGCAGATCAGGCCGCGGCACTCGCTCATCATGAACGCGATGATCTCCGGGGTGGCCTTCTCGGCCGCGATGACGAGGTCGCCCTCGTTCTCGCGGTCCTCGTCGTCGACGACGACCACCGGGCGGCCGGCCGCGATGTCGCGGATGGCCTGCTCGACGGGGTCGAGCCGGAACGTCTCCAGCTCGACGTCGGGCACGGGCTTCAGGACGGGGTTCGAGGGGGTCATGCCGTTGCTCCTTCCAGAGCCGGGGCGGTGGTGGTGCGCGAGCGCTGGTACCAGTCGTAGGCGCCCCAGACGACGAGGGCGAAGTACACGACGTAGACGAGGCCGGAGAAGGCCAGTCCGCTGTTGAAGGCGAGGGGGACGCCGACCAGGTCGACGAGGAGCCAGGCGAACCAGAACTCGACCAGGCCGCGGGCCTGGGCGACCATCGCGACGATGGTGCCGACGAAGATGTAGGCGTCGGCCCACGGGCTCCACGACAGGCTCGGGTAGAGGGTGAACAGTCCGCCGACGGCCAGGGTCCCGGCGGCCGCACCGGCCAGCAGGAGACCGCGCTCCTTCCAGGAGGCGGTGCGGACGGCGATGGAGCCGTCCTGGGCGTCCTGCTTGCCGCGCTGCCAGGCGCGCCAGCCCCACACGGCCACGCCGATGACGAGGAGCTGCTTGCCGACCCCGCCGGAGAGGTGGGCGGAGGCGTAGGCGCCGACGAGGATCAGGCCGGAGAGGAGCTGGGCGGGCCAGGTCCATATGGAGCGCCGCCAGCCGAGCGCGAGGGCGCCCAGGCCGATCAGGTTTCCGATCATGTCGGACCAGATGACCTTCTGGTCGAAGATCTCGAAGGCCTCGGTGTTGAGCCAGGTCAGGGCGCTCACTGGGACTCCCCCGTACGGTGCAGCGGGTCGACCCCGGCGGCCAGCAGCCGCTCCACGTACTTGGCCAGCACGTCCACCTCGAGGTTGACCGGGTCGCCGGGCTTCTTGATGCCCAGTGTGGTCAGCGCGAGGGTGGTGGGAATGAGGCTGATGGTGAACCAGTCGGCAGCGGCCTCGACCACGGTGAGGCTGACGCCGTCGACCGTGATGGAGCCCTTCTCCACGACGTAGCGGGAGAGGTTCTCCGGAAGGGCGACCTTGACGATCTCCCAGTGCTCGGAGGGAGTCCGCGAGATGATCTCGCCGGTTCCGTCCACGTGCCCCTGGACCAGGTGGCCGCCGAGCCGTCCGCCGAGCTCCATCGGGCGCTCCAGGTTGACCCGGGAGCCCCGGGCGAGGGCGCCGAGGCTGGAGCGGTTCAGGGTCTCCTGCATGACGTCGGCGGTGAACTCGCCGTCACCGGTCTCCACGACCGTCAGGCAGACGCCGTTCACGGCGATGGAGTCCCCGTGCTTGGCGTCCTCGGTGACGACCGGGCCGCGCAGGCGGAAGCGGGAGGCTTCGGCGAGCTCCTCGACGGCGACGACTTCGCCCAGTTCTTCGACGATTCCGGTGAACACTCAGTGCTCCTTGAGGGCTGTGGGGGCGGAGGGGGCCGACGCGGGGACGGCGGTGACGCGGATGTCCGTGCCGATGCGGACGGTTTCGGTGATGCGGAGCCGGAGCGCATCGGCGAGGGTGCCGATGCCGGCGTCGGCGAGGACGGCGGGGCCCGCGCCGAGGAAGACGGGGGCGAGGTAGCCGATGACCTTGTCGACGGCCCCGGCGGCGACGAAGGCGCCGGCCAGGGTGGGGCCGCCTTCGAGGAGGACGGAGCGGATGCCGCGCCCGTGCAGCTCGCGCAGCAGGGCGTCCACGGAGATCCCGTACTTGTCGTACGGGAGCCGGGCCAGCTCCACTCCGGCGAGGTGGCGGGTGTCGGCATCCTCGGCGACGGCGATCAGGGTGGGAGCGGCCTCGTCCAGCACCCGGGCGGTGGGCCGGATGGTGGCGTGGGTGTCCAGGACCACGCGCAGCGGCTGGTCGGCGGCGGTGAAGCCGTCGATGCCGCGTACCGCGAGGTGCGGGTCGTCGGCGCGCAGGGTGCCCGAGCCCACGACCACGGCGTCGGACTCGGCGCGCAGCCGGTGGACGTCGGCTCGGGACTCCGGGGAGCTGATCCAGCGGCTGGTGCCGTCGGCGGCCGCGATGCGGCCGTCGAGGGTCGCCGCGTACTTCCACAGGATGTACGGACGGCCCAGGCGTACGGAGGTCAGCCAGGCGGCGTTGCCCGCCTCGGCCTCCTCGGCGAGCAGTCCGGAACAGGTGTCGATCCCGGCGGCGCGCAGGGTGGCTCCGCCACCGCTGGCCTGCGGGTTCGGGTCGGAGACCGCGTAGACCACGCGGGTGATCCCGGCCGCGATCAGGGCCTGCGCGCAGGGTCCCGTACGGCCGGTGTGGTTGCAGGGTTCGAGGGTGACGTAGGCGGTGCCGCCGCGGGCCGCCCGGCCCGCCGCGCTCAGGGCGTGGATCTCGGCGTGCGGGCCGCCGGCCCGCTCGTGCCAGCCTTCGCCCACGACGGCGCCCGAGGCGTCGGTGATCACGCAGCCGACGACCGGGTTGGGGCTGGTGGAGCCGAGTCCGCGGGCGGCGAGCTCGATGGCTCGGCGCATGGCGCGGGTGCCCGCGTCGGGTGCTGCGTGCGCGGCGTGTGTCGCCACCGGGTCCTCCTGCCTCATCGGGCACGGACTCCGGGGCCTGTCGGGATACGACAGATGAAGCGGGTAGCACACGCGGGGACGCCGAGGCCGGAAACACGGTCCGTTCGACGGCACGTCCCGAAGGATGTGCCGGTGGACCGCCGACGGCGGCGTACCGGTGACTGGCCCGCCGCGCACTGCCTCCCATCCGGACTTTAACCGTCGGTCCAGGAATTTCACCTGGTCAACCGGCCGCTGGCTGCGGACGGGTCGCGGACTATAACCGCCGGTTCGGAATTACACCGACCCCGGAGTGCGCTGCTACTGGTACTGAAGCCAGTGTGCCACGGGTGATCGGCGGCCATGCGGGTGAGTCAATGTGGCCTGGGTCACACATGGTCATTCCCGAGCGCATTCATAGCGCCATTCGACCGACCCCGCCCCCGGCCCGCGCGCCGGCGACCCCTCCGCCCGCAGCCCCGTCCGCACCGGTGCGGGCACCCGCGCCGGGCCTTGCCGGATGACGCACTTTGGTCCAGACCTATTGACGGGTTGGTCTAGTCCTCTTAACGTTCCCTTCATCTTCCCCGGGAGACAGCCCGTCAGATGTGCGCACGTCACGGGCCAACACGCACCACGTTTCAGCCTGTTGTGTCCTGCCATCCTCCCCTCCCCAGGAGGCACAATGCTGTCCCCCACCAAGACGAGGGCCATGCTCCTGACGTCCGGCGCCGCAATCGCCGGGCTTCTGGTCGCGGGGCTCTCGGCGGGCGTCTCGCACGCCGCCGACAACGAGTCCTGTCGCCCCGACGGTCTGTACAAGACCGCGGGCGTGGACGTCCCGTACTGCTCGGTCTACGACACCGAGGGCCGCGAGAAGATGGGCGCCGACCACCAGCGCCGCGTCATCGGCTACTTCACGGGCTGGCGCACGGGCAAGGACGGCACGCCCGCCTACCTGCCCAACAACATCCCGTGGTCCAAGGTCACGCACCTGAACTACGCCTTCGCCCACGTCGACGGCAACAACAAGATCTCGGTCGGCTCGGACAACGCGAACAACTCCGCCACCGGGATGACCTGGCCGGGCGTCGCGGGTGCCGAAATGGACCCCGCTCTCCCTTACAAGGGCAATTTCAACCTTCTGAACAAATTCAAGAAGCAGTACCCGAACGTCAAGACGCTGATCTCGGTCGGCGGCTGGGCCGAGACCGGCGGCTACTTCGGCGACGACGGCAACCGCGTCGCGTCGGGCGGCTTCTACTCGATGGCCACCAACGCCGACGGCTCGGTCAACCAGGCCGGCATCAACACCTTCGCGGACTCCTCGGTCGAGTTCATCCGCAAGTACGGGTTCAACGGCGTCGACATCGACTACGAGTACCCGACCACCATGAAGGACGCGGGCAACCCGCTGGACTGGCAGCTGTCCAACGCCCGCCGGGCCGGGCTGGTCCAGGGCTACGACGTCCTGATGAAGTCCCTGCGCGAGAAGCTCGACAAGGCCGGCGCCGCCGACGGAAAGCACTACCTGCTGACCGTCGCCGCCCCCTCCTCGGGCTACCTGCTGCGCGGCATGGAGACCTTCCAGATGCAGAAGTATCTGGACTACGTCAACATCATGTCCTACGACCTGCACGGCGCCTGGAACGAGTACGTCGGCCCCAACGCCTCGCTCTTCGACGACGGCAAGGACGCCGAGCTGGCCGCCGCCAACGTCTACGGCAGCTCGCAGTACGGCGGCATCGGCTACCTCAACACCGACTGGGCCTACCACTACTTCCGCGGCTCCATGCCGGCGGGCCGCATCAACATCGGCCTGCCCTACTACACCCGCGGCTTCAAGAACGTCCAGGGCGGCACCGACGGCCTGTGGGGCAAGGCGGCAGCGACCACCTGCCCGGCCGGCGCGGGTCTGACCAAGTGCGGTGACGGCGCGGTCGGCATCGACAACCTGTGGCACGACAAGGACACCAACGGGGTCGAGTCCCCCGCCGGTTCCAACCCGATGTGGCACGCCAAGAACCTCGAGAAGGGGATCGTCGGCGACTACGTCACCACGTACGGCTTCCCGGCGAACACCACGCTGACCGGCACCTACGTCCGCAAGTACGACGCGAACCTGGTCGCCCCGTGGCTGTGGAACGCGCAGAAGAAGGTCTTCCTCTCCACCGAGGACGAGCAGTCGGTGGCGGCCAAGGCCGACTACGTGGTCAACCGCGGCATCGGCGGCACCATGGTCTGGGAGATGGCCGGCGACTACGGCTGGAACGCCGCGAAGGGCCAGTACGAGATCGGCGACACGCTGACCTCCGTGATGTACGACAAGTTCAAGGCCGCCTCCCCGTACGGCTCCAAGAAGTCCAACACCGCGCTGCCGACGCAGGCCGTGGACATCAAGACGGAGTTCAACGAGTTCAAGCTCGGCGACTCCAACTACCCGATCACCCCGAAGCTCAAGATCACCAACAACACGAACGCGACGCTTCCGGGCGGCACGGAGTTCCAGTTCGACTACTCGACGGCGGCTCCGGCCAACGCCTCCGACCAGTCGGGCTTCGGCACCAAGGTGATCAAGAGCGACCACACCGGCAGCAACGTCGGCGGCCTGAAGGGCGACTTCCACCGGGCCTCGCTGAAGCTCCCGGCGTGGCAGACGCTCGCCCCGGGCGCCTCGGTCGACCTGGCCTTCAACTACTACCTGCCGGTCTCCACGCCTTCCAACTGGACGGTGAACATCTCCGGCACGACGTACGCCCTCGCCGGTGACCTGGCGCGCGGCACCACGGTGGTCCAGCCGGGCAGCACCACTCCGCCCACGACCCCGCCGACCACGCCGCCCACCACCCCGCCGACGACTCCCCCGACCACGCCGCCGACCACCCCGCCCACGACCCCTCCGGGCGGCACGTGCACCAACCCCGCGTACGTGGCGGGCACGGTCTACAACAGCGGCAACGTCGTCTCGCACCAGGGCCGCAACTGGAAGGCCCAGTGGTGGACGCAGAACGAGACGCCCGGCACCACGGGCGAGTGGGGCGTCTGGAAGGACCAGGGCGCCTGCTGACGGCCCGCGCGGTGACCGCGTAGGCGAAGAGATGTGAGGACCCGGTGGCCCGGCGGCCACCGGGTTCTCGCGTTCCCCGGCAGGGTTCCCGGCCGCTCGCGGGGGCGGCCGAGGGCAGCCGGGTCCGGTGGTGAAGGAGCCTGAGGCCACAGCCCCCGGGCCGTGACCCTCAGGCCGTGACCCTCAGGCCGTGAACAGGACGGACTGCGCCGACTCGCGGGCGGCGAGCCGCGCCCCCGTGAGCACCGCCGGGTCGCCGAGGGTGCTGGCGCGGACCTCGGTCGGGACCGGGCTCAGGGCGGTGAGGCGGCGGGCGACCAGGGCCGCCAGGGCGGGTCCGCCCGCGCGGCCGAGTTCCCCGCCGAGCACGACGCAGCCGGGGTCCAGGATCGCGGCGACGGCCGCCGCCCCCAGGGCCAGCCGGTCGGCCAGGGCCTCGAGGAAGGCAGGTCCGGCGGCGCCCGCGACGGCCTCCTCCACCGGCCCGTCGAAGCCGTGGGCCGCGGCGAGCGCGGTCACCCCGGCCCGCCCGGCCAGCTCGTGGAAGCCGCCCTCGCAGTTGGTGGCCGACGGGAGGCCGCCCGTACCCGGCACCGGCAGGAAGCCGATCTCGCCCGCTCCGCCGGAGGCGCCCCGGCGCAGCCGCCCGTCCAGGACCACCGCGGCGCCGGCCCCTTCGCCGAGCCAGAGCAGCACGAAGGACTCCAGGTCCCGGGCCGCACCGACGCGCTGCTCGGCCAGGGCCGCCAGGTTGGTCTCGTTCTCCACCACGACCACCGCCGGCAGCCGCCGCTGCAGCGCCGCCACCAGGTCCCGGTGCCAGGCGGGCAGTCCGGCGCTGTCGCGGAGCTCTCCGGTACCCGGGGCCACCAGCCCGGGCGCTCCGATCACCACCGTGTGCAGCCGGTCGGCGCCCGCCTCCCGGGCGAGCTCCTCCAGCCGGTCCACCGCTTCCTCCACGGCGTCCACGGGCAGGGCCGCCTGCGCCAGCGGCCGGCCGAGGAGGTCGGCGACGACCGCGGTGGCGCTGTCCGTCCGTACGTCGAGCGCCGCGAGGTAGGCCCGCCGCGCCACGATCCCGTAGAGCTTGGCGTTGGGTCCGCGCCGCTGTTCGCCGGATTCCCCGACGACCTCGATCAGCCCGGCGCCGGTGAGGCGCTCCACCAGGTCGGCGACGGAGGGCCGGGACAGGCCGGTCAGCTCCTTGAGCTGGGGGGCCGTCAGGGGGCCCTCCTCCTGCAGGAGCCGGAGGGCGAGCCGGTCGTTGATGGCCCGGGCCGTGCTCGGCGAGGCGGGGGAAGGGGCGGGGGACGCGGCGCGGGTGGTGGCGGTCAGGGCCTTGGCAGGAGTCACGGCGCCCATCCTAGGAGTTCCGGGGGCTAACTATCAGGCAGGGTCCCTGATAGTTTACTGGTCATGACCGGGGAAACCGACCTCAGCCCGGCGCGACTGCGCCATGCCCGCTTCGCCATCGCCGGCGTCTTCTGCGCACACGGCGCGGTCACCGGCTCCTTCGCCACCCGCATCCCCTGGATCCAGGACCACGCGCAGCTCAGCGCGGGCACCCTGGGCCTGGCCCTCGCCTTCCCCGCGCTCGGCGCGGCGCTCACGATGCCGCTGGCCGGCCGCATCAACCACCGGTTCGGCGCGCGCACCGCCCTGCGGATGCTGCTGAGCCTGTGGACGCTCGCCCTCATTCTCCCGAGCCTCGCCCCGAACCTGTGGACGCTCTGCTTCGTGCTCTTCGTCTACGGGGCCACCGCCGGCATGTCGGACGTGGCGATGAACGCGCTGGGCGTGGAGACCGAGAACCGGCTGAAGCGATCGATCATGTCCTCACTGCACGGCATGTGGAGCGTCGGCGCCCTGATCGGCTCGGCCGCCGGTACGGTCGCCGCGCACGCCGGCGCCGATGCCCGCCTGCACCACCTGGTCGCCGCGCTCGCCCTGACGCTGGCCGGGCTGATCGCCGTACGGGGCGTGCTGGACCTGCGCACCGACACCGGCGGGGAGGAGGCTCCGCCACACTTCGCGCTGCCCCCGAAGTCCGCGCTGTTCATCGGCGCGATCGGCTTCTGCGCGGTCTTCGCGGAGGGCGCCAGCCTGGACTGGTCCGCGGTCTACCTGCGGGACGTCCTGCACACCGACGCCGGGCTCGCGGCCGCCTCGACCACCGCCTTCGCGCTGACGATGGCGCTCGCCCGGCTCGCCGGGGACAAGGTCGTGGACCGCTTCGGCGCCGTACGTACGGTCCGCGCGGGCGGCGCACTGGCGACCGTGGGCGGGCTGCTCGTGGTCACGGTCCACCATCCGGCCGCGGCTCTGGCCGGGTTCGGGCTGATCGGGCTCGGCATCGCCGTGGTGGTCCCGCTGGCCTTCGCGGCGGCCGCGCGCAGCGGTCCGGCCCCGGCGCAGGCCATCGCCGGTGTCGCGACGATCACGTACACCTCGGGGCTGATCGCCCCGTCGGCGATCGGCGCGGTGGCCGACGCGACCTCTCTGGTGGTGTCGTTCGGGCTGGTCACGCTGCTGTCGTTCGCGCTGATCGCGGGGGCGACCGTACTGCGGCAGCGGCCGGTGGCGGCGGGGGCCTCGACCGCCAACCGGGACGAACCTGCAGCTATCCGGCCGTAATATGTCGCCTGGTCACCCGCGTCCTCGTAGCGTGACCACGCTCCTGGCGAACGACGAAGAACGAACGAAAAGCGGGTGGAACATGGGCCTCGGCGTGCGCTGGACCCTGCACGGAGACGGGCGGACCCCCGCCCCCGGCGCGGTGGTGCGGCCGGACGAGCGGCTGTCGTGGCCGCGGACCGCCGGGCTGGGCGCCCAGCACGTCGTGGCGATGTTCGGGGCGAGCTTCGTGGCACCGGTCCTGATGGGACTGGACCCGAACCTCGCCATCATGATGTCCGGTGTCGCCACCGTCATCTTCCTGCTGGCGACCCGCGGCCGGGTCCCCTCCTATCTGGGCTGCTCGCTCTCCTTCGTGGGGGTCGCGGCCGCGATCCGGGCGAGCGGCGGGGACAGCGCGGTCGTCACGGGCGCGGTCTTCGTGGTCGGCGCGGCGCTGTTCCTGGCGGGGCTCGCGGTCCAGCGGTTCGGGGCGCGGATCATCCACGCGGCGATGCCGCCGGTGGTGACGGGCGCGGTCGTGATGCTGATCGGCTTCAACCTGGCGCCCGTGACGGCCTCCACGTACTGGCCGCAGGACCAGTGGACGGCCCTGCTGACCATG
Organism: Streptomyces sp. NPDC006487; assembly: GCF_042870555.1. Classification (NCBI taxonomy): domain Bacteria; kingdom Bacillati; phylum Actinomycetota; class Actinomycetes; order Kitasatosporales; family Streptomycetaceae; genus Streptomyces; species Streptomyces sp. NPDC006487. The sequence goes on along the minus strand of NZ_JBIAHN010000004.1, from coordinate 381,455 downwards.
CTGTTCACCGGGCTGGCCGTGGTCTGCCTGCGGGGCTTCTGGTCGCGGATCGCGATCTTCCTCGGCCTGCTCTTCGGGTACGGCATCTCCTGGATCTTCGACCTCGCCTTCGGCAAGATCCACTCGACGGTGGGCGGCCCCGAGGCGGTGGACCACTGGCGGCTCGACCTGTCGGGAGTGGCCAGGGCCGACTGGATCGGGCTGCCCACCTTCCACGCACCGGCCTTCGAGTGGTCGGCGATCCTGATCGCGCTGCCGGTGGTCATCGCACTGATCGCGGAGAACGCCGGGCACATCAAGGCCGTCGGTGAGATGACCGGCGACTCGCTCGACGACAAGCTCGGCACGGCCATCGCGGCCGACGGCGCCGCGTCGATGCTCTCCACCGCGGTCGGCGGCCCGCCGAACACCACGTACTCCGAGAACATCGGCGTGATGGCCGCCACCCGCGTCTACTCCACGGCGGCCTACTGGGCTGCGGCCGGCTTCGCCCTCCTCTTCGGCCTGTGCCCGAAGTTCGGCGCGGTCGTCGCCGCGATCCCCGGCGGGGTGCTGGGCGGGATCACCGTGATCCTGTACGGCATGATCGGCCTGCTCGGCGCGCAGATCTGGATCAACGGCCGGGTGGACCTGCGCAATCCGCTGAACCTGGTGCCGGCCGCGGCGGGCATCATCATCGGTGTCGGCGGGGTCGAGCTCAACATCAGCGACAGCTTCGAGCTGGGCGGGATCGCGCTCGGCACGATCGTCGTGATCACGGGCTACCACGCACTGCGGTACTTCGCGCCGGCACACCTGAAGCAGCAGGAACCGCTGCTGGACTCGGGAACGTCCGCGTACGACGCCACGGCCGATGGCGCGGCCGACGGGACCGCGGGCGGGGCGGCCGGGAGCGCCGCCGGGGAGCCCGGGGACAAGCGGGGTTGACGGAGTTTCGCCCGAACCGGCGAAGCGTACGGCCAAGTTCCCCTGATCCCGGCCCGGGGCTGCGACGCTGCCTCCCATGGTCCCCATGGAAGCGGTGCTGGCGCGGATGCGCGCCCTGGACGAGCGGCTCCCCGAGCGGGACGGCGTCGCCGTCTTCAACCGGGTGTACCTCACGGTGACGCAGACCCTGCACGAGGGGATCGCGCACGGCGCGTTCCCCTCGCCCCGCCGGGCGGAAGCGCTCAGCGTCCGCTTCGCCGAGCGCTACCTGACCGCGGTCGAGGCCGACCGGGCCCCGGCGTGCTGGCGGCCGCTCCTCCAGTACCGCCGCCACCCCGGGATCCGGCCGCTGCAGCACGCGCTGGCCGGGATCAACGCGCACATCGGCCACGACCTGGCGCTGGCGGTGGTCGCCACCTGCCGCTCGCTCGACTGCGAACCGGCCGCGCTCGAAGCGGACTTCGACCGGGTCGGTGACACCCTGGTCTCCCTGGAGGAGCACATCCGGGAGGACCTGATGCCGGGCCCGGACCTGCTCGAGATCGCGGACCCGCTCACGCACCTCCTCGGCGCCTGGAGCCTGGAACGGGCCCGCGCGGGAGCATGGGCCTCGGCCCGGCTGCTGTGGTCGCTGCGCCGCTCCCCCGATTTGGCGGAGGAGTTCACCGAGTCCCTCGACGCGGGCGTCGGCCTGGTCGGCCGCTGCCTCCTGACGCCTACGGGGTGACCCCGCTTCGCGGAGCCGTGCGTACCGTCGCCGGCACAGCAAGGAGCCCCCGACGCGCCCTTCGCCCTTCCCCGGGGGCCGGGGCGGCGCCGGCCGGGGTCCGGACATGAGCACGGGCCGCCCCCGCGCTCGCGCGCGCGGGGGCGGCCCGTGGGTACGGGGCCGGAGGGCCGGTGGGGTCAGTCCTCCGGGAGTTCGACCGGGGCTATCTCGTCGTAGACGTCGCCCGGGCCGGGGTTGGTGGCGTCGGTGGCGCCGCCGAGGTGGTGCATGACGCCCCAGACCGCGTTGAGGGCCGTCTGGACCGCGCCCTCCGCCCAGCCCGCCGTCCAGGAGATGTCGTCTCCCGCGAGGAAGATGCCGCGCTTGTCGTCGGGGAGGCGGTCCTGCATGAAGTGGGTGAACAGGCGGCGCTGGTAGCGGTAGTGACCCGGCAGGTTGGCCTTGAACGCGCCCATGAAGTAGGGCTCGTTCTCCCAGGACACGGTCACCGGGTTGCCGATGATGTGGCGGCGGATGTCGACCTTCGGGTAGATCTCGCCCAGGGACTTCAGCATGACCTCCATCCGCTCGTTCGCGGACAGCGGCAGCCACTTCAGGCTGTCGTCGCACCAGGTGTAGGACAGGCAGATGACGGCCGGCTTGTCGGGGCCGTTGTCGAGGAGGTACGTGCCGCGGGTCATGCGGTCGGTCAGGGTCATCGACATGACGTCGCGGCCCGTTTCCTCGTCCTTGTCCAGCCAGAAGGGGCGGTCGACCGGGATGAAGAGCTTGCTGGACTCCATGTAGTGGGTGCGCTCGATCGCCGTCCAGTGGTCGATCGGGAAGAGCGTGTCGTCGCACGCGATCTTCGACAGGAGCATCCAGGACTGGGCCGTGAAGATCGCGGCGCGGTACGTGCGGATGTCCCCGGAGGCGTCCGTGACCGTGATGCGGTTGCCCGCCGTGCGGTGCAGGCGGGTGACCGCCGGGCGCGGGGTGCCCTCGTGCAGGGAGGAGAGGGAGGTGCCCTGGGCCCAGTGCACGATCTTCTCGGGCGCGCGGTCCCACATGCGCAGCGGGAGCTGCTGCGAGCCGCCCACGATGCCGCGGTGGTGGTCGTCGGCCTCGGTGTAGACGACGCGCAGGATCTCGAGGATCGAGTTCGGGAAGTCGGTGTCCCAGCCGCCGGTGCCGAAGCCGACCTGGCCGAAGATCTCGCGCTTGCGGAAGGACTTGAAGGCCTCGGACTTGCAGAGGAACCCGTAGAAGGTCTCGTCGTCGAGCTTCTCGACGAGCTTCGCCCAGATCTCCCGGATGCGCGGGACGTCCCGCTCGCGCATCGCGGTGTTCATGTCGGAGAAGTCGGCGCCCTCGTCCAGGCAGGCGTTCCACGCGGCGGACACGTCGCGGTAGACCTGCGGGAGGTCGGCGATGGTCTCGGCGTAGTGGGTCTCGCCCTTGAGGTCGACCACCGTCGAGGGGGTGGCCTCGGCGAGCGGGTTCGGGAAGGGCTCGGTGACCAGGCCGACGAGGTCGATGTAGTGCTGCAGGGCCGTGGAGGACGGCGGGAAGCGCATGGCGCCCATCTCCGCGGTCAGCTCCTCGGTGCCCGCGCCCTCGAAGCCCACCGTGCGCAGCCGGCCGCCGATCTGGTCGGCCTCGTAGACGACGGGCTTGAGGCCCATCTTCATCAGCTCGTAGGCGGAGATGATGCCGGACAGCCCGCCGCCGATGACGGCGACCTCCGTGCCGTGCTCGGTCGCCGGTATCTGGCCGAGGCCCGCCGGGTGGGCGAGGAAGTCGTCGTACGCGTAGGGGAAGTCCGGTCCGAACATCGTGATCGGCATCGTGCCGTCGCTGTGCGGGACGGCGGTGGTGGGCACCGTGGACGTCATGGGGTACGACTCCTAGCGGGGTGGGGCAGGGGGGAAGGGCAAGCTGGGGGGGGGAACTGCGGTTCGCGGGGCCTCGGTCAGCGGGGCCTCGGTCAGCGGCCGCCGTCAGACGAGCGAGGCGTACAGACCGGGGCGGCGGTCGCGCAGGTACGGGTTGGTCTCGCGCGAGACGCGCAGCAGCTCGGGGTCGGCCTCGCCGAACACCAGCTCCTCGCCGCGGCCGGCCCTGGTCCGGGTGACCCCGTCGGGACTGGCCAGGCAGCTGAGGCCGACGAACTCGAACTCGCCTTCCGGGCCGGTGCGGTTGACGTACGCGATGTACATCTGGTTCTCGAAGGCCCGTACGGGGACCAGCTGTTCGGCGACGAACTGGAAGGGGTGCATCTGTGCGGTCGGCACCAGGAGGAGGTCGGTGCCGGCGAGCGCGTGCGCCCGGACGTTCTCGGGGAACTCCACGTCGTAGCAGATCATGATGCCGACGCGGAGGCCGCCGAGGTCCGCCTGGACCACCGGGGTGTCGCCGGGGGTGAAGGCCGCCTGCTCGAAGCAGCCGAAGAGGTGGGTCTTGCGGTAGTTCGCGAGCCGCTCCCCGTCGGGGCCGACGAGCTGGGCCGCGTTGTAGACGGCGTCCCCGTCCCGCTCGGGGTAGCCGTAGAGCACGGCCAGTCCGTGCCGGCGGGCGATCTCGCCGATGGCGCGGGCGGACATGCCGTCGGCCGGTTCCGCGAGCCGGGCGATGTCCTCGATCTCCAGCGCGTAGCCGGTCAGGAACATCTCCGAGGTCACGAGGAGCCCGGCCCCCGCCTGTGCGGCGCGTGCCGCGGCCTCTTCGAGCGCCTTCAGGTTGTCGGCGGTGTCGCCGAGCCGTCCGGAGCTCTGGAGGAGGGCGGTGCGCAGCGGGGGCATGGGCGTACCTCTGTGGCAGGAGGGGTGGGGGTCCTCAAACGGTACGTTCGCGCGTTCGACCGGGACAAGCCGTGACCGTTGCGCGCCGCGCATCGATTCGTTGCGTATCGGCGGGCGGAAGCGGCGATTCGTTGCGCGAGGCCCCTGCCGGCGGTCCTAAGGCCCGTTTCGAGGGTTCTACGAGGCCGGGCGGAAGGCCGGGTGCACGCTCAGCCTGCGCAGGTCCTCCAGGATGTCGGGAGCGTGGTTGGAGACCACCCGGCCGCTCCAGCCGTCGCAGAGGGCGGGGACGGTGAGCGTGCCGTCGTGATCGTGCCCGGCGGCCTCGTAGGCCCGGCGGAGCGCGTCGTGCCCCGCGGGGTCGGAGCCGGGCCGCAGGACGGTCAGGGCCACGGTGTCCCGCAGGCCCAGGTCGGCGAAGGCGGCGGTGACGCCGAGGCAGCTCGGACAGTCGTCGGCGGCGACGTAGAGCCGGTACCGGTGCGGGACCGGCGAGAAGCCGGTGCCGATCCGGCCGCGGAGGGCCTTGGGCGGCCGGGACGGATCGGGTGCCGGGACACGTGCCTGGTCAGGGGCCTGGACCCCGACGGGGACACAGGTCTGCGCGGGGGCCTGGACGGTGACCGCGGCGACCGGGACACCGGTCTGCGCGGGGAGCGGGGAACCGGTCTGGGCCGGGACCGGGACACAGGTCTGGGCAGGTGCCTGGACATGGGTCTGGACATGGGTCTGGGGCATGGCTCTCCTCTGTCTGCGTGCATGCGTGCGTGTGCGCCGGGCGGGGCCTCAGGAGGCCGGGGCCGTGGCACTGCAGACGCGGAGGAGGTCGATGTGCAGCCTGCGGGTGAGCCAGGAGCGGCGCAGCGGGGGGCGGCTCGGCGGGGTGGCGGGGGATGGTGCGGTGAGCTGGTCCACCGGTTTCCCCCTCCTGTCCGCGACCCCCATTAGGCTGTCGTTCGCAGTCTCACGGCACCACCAGGGACCGTCAAGACCGCCTGCAAGAGTCGCTGCGGAAGTACCCGCGCCCTACGGAAGGAAGCTCCCGCCCATGTCCCGTGCGTCCCGGTCCGGTGCGGTCCTCGACAATCCCGTCTGGGCCGCTCTCGACGGCCCGCACCGGGGCTTCGCCGATATCGGTCCCGCCGGGCTCGCGGCCAAGTACGCGGCCGGCGTATCTCCCTTCGCCGCCCTCGCCGACCCGGAGGATCCGCGGGCCTGGGCGGATCTGGCCGAGCTCGTCGGCCCCGGCCGGGAGGTCTGGGTGACCGGACTGCCGACCCCGCCCCCGGGCTGGGAGACCCTGCTGTCGATACCGGGCGTACAGCTGGACGGCCGGGCGGTACGGGGCAAGGAGGATCCGGAGGCGGTCGTGCTGGGGCCCGCCGACGTGCCCGAGATGCTGGAGCTGGTCGAGCTGACCCGGCCCGGCCCGTTCGGGGAGCGCACCGTCGAGCTGGGCACGTACCTCGGGATCCGCCGCGGCGGCCGGCTCGTCGCGATGTCGGGCGAGCGGATGCGGCCGCCGGGCTGGTCGGAGATCAGCGCCGTGTGCACGCACCCCGATCACCGGGGCGAAGGGCTCGCCGGGCGGCTGGTCCGCGCGGTCGCGGCCGCCGTGGAGGAGCGCGGGGACACCCCGTTCCTGCACGCCGCGGCGCAGAACACCTCGGCCGTGGGGCTGTACCTCTCGATGGGGTTCACCCTGCGCCGCGAGCCGCTCTTCATCGGGGTTCGCACGCCCGACACGAAGCATTAACACGGATTGACATTCCATCCGTTGTGGCCCGGTCCCCGCTGATCTAGCGTCGGAAGAACGACCGGAGCACGAGGTGAAAGGGGTGGCCCGGCATGACCGTACGAACCGCCGGTGACGCCCTCACCCCGCGCCGCCGCGTCCGTCTGCACTCCCGCGCGCACATCGACCTCCTGCGCGTCGCCGGTTCCCTCTGTCGTTCCTGATCAGCGTTCCGCGTTCCGCGATCCGATGCGTTCTTCGCCGCGCCGCCCCGATCAGGAGGCCGTTCCGTCATGCCCGTGCACCCTTCCCCCTCCCACTCCCCCGGCTCCGCTCCCGGCCCCGCGCTCCACCTCGCCGTGGCCCTCGACGGGGCGGGCTGGCATCCCGCCGCCTGGCGCGAACCGGGGGCTGACGCAGACCGGTTGTTCACGGCCGGCTACTGGGCCGCGCTCGTCTCCGAGGCCGAGGCCGGGCTGCTGGACTTCGTCACCTTCGAGGACTCGCTGAGTCTGCAGTCCACCGATCCGGCCGGGCCCGACGGCCGTACCGATCTGGTGCGGGGCCGGCTCGACGCGGTGCTGGTCGCCGCCCGGGTGGCGCCGCTGAGCCGGCACATCGGGCTGGTGCCGAGCGTGGTGGCCACCCACACCGAGCCCTTCCACGTCTCCAAGGCGCTCGCCACCCTGGACTACGTGAGCCGGGGGCGCGCCGGGCTGCGCATCCAGATCTCCGAACGACCGGACGAGGTGGGTCACTTCGGGCGGCGCACGGCGCCCCTGGACCCGGCCGAGCTGTACGGGGAGGCCGCCGATCACGTCGAGGTGGTGCGGCGGCTGTGGGACAGCTGGGAGGACGACGCCGAGATCCGCGACGCGGCCACCGGACGGTTCGTCGACCGCGCCAAGCTGCACTACATCGACTTCGAGGGCCCCCGTTTCAGCGTGAAGGGCCCGTCCATCACCCCCCGGCCGCCCCAGGGCCTGCCCCCGGTCAGCGCGCTGGCCTCCGACGTCGCCGTGTACCCCTTCCTCGCGCGGTCGGCCGACATCGGCTACGTGGCCGCTCGGGATGCCGGAGAGGTCCGGGCCGCCGTCGCCGCGCTCGCCGGCACCCCGCACGTGTTCGGCGAGCTGACGGTCTTCCTCGACGAGCAGCCGGCGACGGCGGAGCGCCGGCTCCAGCGGCTGGACGCCGCGCACGGGGCCGCGTACACGAGTGATGCCCGCGTTTTCGCGGGGACCCCGGCGGACCTCGCGGACCTGCTGCTGGAGTGGCGGGAGGCCGGGCTGACCGGCTTCCGGCTGCGGCCGGGGGTGCTCGCCCACGACCTGCCGGCGATCACCCGCGGCCTGGTCCCGGAGCTCCAGCGGCGCGGCGCGTTCCGGCGGTCCTACGAGGCCTCCTCGCTCCGCGGCCTGCTGGGACTGGCGCGCCCGGCGAGCCGGTACGCCGCCGCCCCGGCGGCTCCCGCCGCCACCGCTTCCCCCGCCGCCTGATCCCCCAGGAAGGACCGACAGCAGCCATGAGCAAGCCGCTCAAGCAGATCCATCTCGCGGCGCACTTCCCGGGGGTCAACAGCACCACCGTGTGGAGCGACCCGGCCGCCGGGAGCCAGATCGACTTCGATTCCTTCGTCCATTTCGCGCGGACCGCCGAGCGCGCGAAGTTCGACTTCCTCTTCCTCGCCGAGGGCCTGCGCCTGCGCGAACAGGGCGGTGAGATCTACGATCTGGACGTGGTCGGCCGCCCCGACACCTTCACCGTGCTGGCCGCGCTCGCCGCCGTCACCGAGCACCTCGGGCTGGCCGGCACCATCAACTCCACCTTCAACGAACCGTATGAGGTGGCCCGCCAGTTCGCTTCCCTCGACCACCTCTCGGGGGGCCGGGCCGCGTGGAACGTGGTCACCTCCTGGGACGCCTTCACCGGGGAGAACTTCCGGCGCGGCGGGTTCCTGCCGCGCGAGGAACGCTACGAGCGGGCACGGGAGTTCCTGGACACCGCCGGCGAACTGTTCGACGCGTGGGACGGCGGCGAGATCCTCGCCGACGCGGTCTCCGGGGAGTTCCTGCGGGACGCTTCCCCCGGCGCCTTCGCCCACCGCGGCAAGCAGTTCGACATCTCCGGGCACTTCAACGTGCCGCGCAGCCCCCAGGGACGGCCGGTGATCTTCCAGGCGGGCGATTCGGACGAGGGGCGGGAGTTCGCGGCGGCCGCCGCGGACGCCATCTTCGGCCGGTACGGCACGCTGGAGGAGGGCCGCGCCTTCTACGCGGACGTCAAGGGTCGCCTCGGCCGGTACGGGCGCACCCCCGACGAGCTGAAGATCCTGCCGGCGGCGACCTTCGTGCTCGGCGACACCGACGCCGAGGCGCAGGAACTGGCCCGCGAGGTGCGGCTCCAGCAGGTCAGCGGGGCGACCGCGATCAAGCGCCTGGAGCACGTGTGGAACCGGGACCTGTCGGGCTACGACCCGGACGGGCCGCTGCCCGACGTCGATCCGGTACCCGGGGAGAACACCATCGCGCTGGGCCGGGCGAGCGTGCGCATGCACCGGGATCCGGTGGCCGTGGCCCGTGAGTGGCGGGAGCGGGCCGCGGCCGGGGGGCTGTCGATCCGGGAGCTGGTGATCGAGACGACGGAGCGGCAGTCCTTCGTCGGCTCGCCCCTCACCGTCGCCCAGGGCATCGACGCCCTGGTCCAGGCGGACGCGGCCGACGGCTTCATCCTGGTCCCGCACCTGACCCCCGGCGGGCTCGACGCCTTCGCGGACACCGTCGTCCCGCTGCTCCAGGAGCGCGGGGTGTTCCGCCGCGAGTACACCGGCCGGACGCTGCGCGACCACCTCGGGCTGGCGGCGCCGCGGGCGCTCGCACCCGCGCGCGGCTGACCGCGCGCTGCCGGCCCTCTCAGGACCCGATCCGAAGCCCGTCCCACAGAAGACAGAAGGGGGAACACCGTGCCCGGTATCCCGCTCGGGGTCCTCGACCTCGTCCCGATCCCGTCCGGCTCCACGGCGGCCGAGGCCCTGCGCGGCAGCGTGGACCTGGCCCGGCAGGCCGAGCGGTTCGGCTACGCCCGCTACTGGTTCGCCGAGCACCACCTGAATCCGGGCGTCGCGGGGACCTCGCCCGCCGTCGTGCTGGCGCTGACCGCCTCGGCCACCTCGACGATCCGGATCGGCTCGGGGGCGGTTCAGCTCGGGCACCGCACGGCCTTGTCCACGGTCGAGGAGTTCGGCCTGCTGGACGCGGTGCACCCGGGGCGGATCGACCTGGGTCTGGGGCGTTCGGCGGGCGGCCCTCCGGCTCGCCGTGCCGGGGCCGAGCCGCCGGTGGCGTACACGACGGCGAACGGCCTGCGCATACCGAAGCCGTTCTCCTTCGCCCACCTGCGCGATCATCCGCGGATCGCGCTCCAGCAGCGGCTGCTGCAGCTGCCGGGGGCCACTGCGCAGGAGTACTCCGAGCAAGTGGGCGACGTACTGGCCCTGTTGCGCGGGGAGTACCGCTCGCCGGACGGGGTGGAGGCGCATGCCGTGCCCGGGGAGGGTGCCGAGGTCCAGGTGTGGGTGCTGGGCAGCAGCGCGGGTGTGAGCGCGGAGACGGCCGGCGCGAACGGGCTGCGGTTCGCGGCCAATTACCACGTCAGCCCGGCGAGCGTGCTGGACGCCGCCGATGCCTACCGGGCGGCCTTCAAGCCCTCGGCCGGGCCGGGCGGGCTGGACCGGCCGCATCTGACGGTGTCCGCCGATGTCGTGGTGGCCCCGGACGACGCCGAGGCCCGGGAGCTGGCCACCGGGTACGCGCCCTGGGTGCACGGCATCCGGACCGGCGAGGGCGCGATCCCCTTCCCGTCGCCCGAGGAGGCCCGTGCGCTGACCCGGGGCTGGTCGGAGGCGGACCACGAGCTGGTCGGGGACCGGGTGGAGACGCAGTTCGCCGGTTCACCGGCCACGGTCGCCGACCAGCTGGAGCGGCTGCGGGAGGCAACCGGCGCGGACGAGCTGCTGATCACCACGATCACGCACGGGCACGCCGACCGGGTGCGCTCGTACCGGCTGCTGGCCGGGGAATGGGCCCGCCGGGGTCATCTGCACTGGTAGGTGCGGGGGGCGCGGCAGGGCGCGCGGCCAGGCGGGGGCAGGCGCGGGATCCGGGGATGCGGGGATGCGGGATCCGGGGATGTGGTCCGCGGCGGTTTGGTGCGGAGCGGAGCGGTCACACGCGAAGGAGACCGTCCGGCGACCGCAGCGCGAAAGGAACCGTCATGACCCACAGGGCCTCCAGGGCCGCCACGACCTCTGCGCCCCCCGCGCCCCCGACTCCCCGGATCTCGGCCGGTGCCGCCCGGCTGCCCGGTCCTGCCTCCCACCACTGGCAGTGGCAACTGCGCGCAGCCTGCCGTGCACTCGGCTCGAACCGGTTCTTCCATCCGGCGGGCGAGCGGGGCGAGGACCGGGAGGAGCGCGACGCGGCGGCGAAGCGGGTCTGTGCCGGCTGCCCGGTGCGCGAGGCCTGCCTGGAGCACGCCCTGCGCACGCGGGAGCCGTACGGGGTGTGGGGCGGCCTGACCGAGGAGGAGCGCCGCGCGCTGCTCGTCCGCTCCCGCAGGACCGGCAGGGGCCCGGCCGCCGCTGCGGCAGCGCCGGCCACCGCACCGGACGGACGGAGCGGGCCGAGCGGGCCCGCTACGCGGGCGCGCCGGAAGTGAAACGGCGCAGGAGCGGGGAGAGGACGAGCACGGACTTGGTGCGCTCCACGAAGGGCTCGCCCGCGATCCGCTCCAGGACCCGCTCGAAGTGCCGCATGTCGGAGGCGAAGATCTGGACGAGGGCGTCCGCGTCGCCGGTGACGGTCGACGCGGACACCACCTCGGGGTAGCGCTCCAGCCCTCGCCGGATGTCGTCCGGCGAGGTGTTGTGGCGGCAGTACATCTCGATGAAGCCCTCGGTCTCCCAGCCCATCGAGGCGGGGTCCACGCGGACGGTGAAGCCGGTGATGGCTCCTTCGGCGCGCAGCCGGTCCACACGGCGTTTGACGGCGGGAGCCGAGAGTCCGACCTCGGAGCCGATGTCCGCGAAGGAGCGGCGGGCGTCTTTGGCCAGGGCGTGGACGATGCGTTCGTCGAGATCGTTCAGTCGCACTACGGGTGGATCACTTCTCTGCTGCGGCCGGTTCTGCTGCGGCCAGTCGGGAGCGGCGGATGCCGTAGAGGAAGTAGACCACGAGGCCAACGGCCATCCAGCCACCGAAGACCTGCCAGGTGACGGCGTCGAGGCTCCACATCACCCAGCCGCAGGCGATGAAGCCGAGGACCGGCGTGAGCGGGAACAGGGCCACCTTGAAGGTGCGGGGCATGTCCGGGCGGGTGAAGCGCAGAATGATGACAGCCACGTTGACCAGGCCGAAGGCGAAGAGGGTGCCGATGCTGGTGGCGTCGGCCAGCTTGCCGAGCGGGATGGTGGCGGCGAGGAGTCCGCAGAAGAGGCCGACGATCACCACGTTCGCGCGGGGGACGCCGGTGCGTGCGTTGACCTTGCCGAAGGCCTTGGGTACGAGGCCGTCGCGGGACATCGCGAAGAGGATGCGGGTCTGCCCGTAGAGCACGGCGAAGACGACCGAGGCGATGGCGACGACGGCGCCCGCTGCGAGGACGACGCCCCAGACGCTGTGGCCGGTGACGTCGGTCATGATCTGGGCGAGCGCGGCCTCGGTGCCCTCGAAGTCCTGCCACGGCATGGCGCCGACGGCGACGAAGGCCACGAGGACGTAGAGCACCGTCACGATCAGCAGCGAGAGCATGATCGCGCGGGGCAGGTCGCGCTTGGGGTTCTTGGCTTCCTCACCGGCGGTGGAGGCGGCGTCGAAGCCGATGTAGGAGAAGAAGAGGGTGCCGGCCGCGGCGGTGATGCCCTCCCGGCCGAGCGGGTTGAAGTTCGAGTAGTTGCCGGACTTGATGCCCATGGCGCCGACGCCGATGAAGAGCAGCAGCGTGACGATCTTCACGCCGACCATGATCGAGTTGATCCGGGCGCTCTCCTTGGCTCCGCGCATGAGGAAGACCATGGCGAGCAGGACCACGACGAGCGCCGGCAGGTTGATGAAGCCGCCCTCGCCCAGCGGGGCGGACACGCTCTCGGGGATCTTGACGCCTATCGTCCCGTCGAGGAACTCGTTGAGGTACTCGCCCCAGCCGACCGCGACCGCCGCGACGGAGACCCCGTACTCCAGGATCAGGCACCAGCCGCAGACCCAGGCGACGAGCTCGCCCATGGTGGCGTAGGCGTACGAGTACGAGGATCCGGAGACCGGTACCGACCCGGCCAGCTCCGCGTAGGAGAGGGCCGAGAACAGGGCCGTCAGGCCGGCGATGACGAAGGAGATCGTGACGGCGGGGCCGGCCTTGGGGGCCGCCTCCCCGAGGACCACGAAGATGCCGGTGCCCAGGGTCGCGCCGATGCTGATCATGGTCAGCTGCCACATGGTGAGCGAGCGGCGCAGGGAGCCGCCCTCGCCCTGGCCGCCCTCGGCGACCAGCTGCTCCACCGGCTTGCGGCGCAGGAGCGGGTGGGCGGGCTTGCGCGGCGCCTCGGGGGCGGGAGCGAGCGGTGGCGCCTGGCCGTGGTCGAGCACGAGGGGACTCCTTTGTCACTGCGGGTGGGGTTGTCAGGCGTCGACCGCAGCGGTCCGGAGCAGGAGCAGGCCGGGAAGGCCTGGACATGGGGGACCGCCGAGCAGGCGGTCCACGCCACTCCACGTACAGCGAGTGAGCCTACGAGCTGAGTGATACCGCCCGTAATGCACCATCCTTGCACATTGGCGACTGATCGTTGCGCGGATCTGTCCTAGATGGTCCTTTGTTGCGCGAGGATGATCGATCAGTGCGCAACCGATCCCGACCGTCATTCTTGACACTTCGTCAGATCTGCCGCAGCGTGCCGCCATGGACCTGGACGTGCTCTACGAGATCGACGTGCCGCGGCCCTGGCGGGGATCCCACCCGCACGGCCAGCGGGCCGCCGAGCAGCGCGCTTACCGCGAGGCGGTGGAGCAGATCCGGCTCGCCGACCGGATGGGCTTCCGTACCGTCTGGGCGGTCGAACACCACTTCCGCGAGGGCCGCTCGCACTGCCCGGCCCCCGAGGTCCTCCTCGGACACCTGGCCGGGCTCACCGAGCGGATCCGGCTGGGCTTCGGCGTGACCCTGACCCCCTTCGCCTTCACCCCGCCGCAGCGCATCGCCGAGAAGGTCGCCACTGTCGACGTGCTCTCCGGCGGCCGGGTGGAATGGGGGACCGGCCGGTCCACGCCCATGGAGCAGGCGGCCTTCGGGGTGGACCGGGAGAAATCCCGCGACGACTGGCGCGAGGCCATCGAGATCGTGACCGGAATGTGGCGCGAGGAGTACTTCGCCTACGAATCCCCCCGCTTCAGCTTCCCGCGCCGCATGGTCACCCCGAAGCCGGTCCAGGATCCCCACCCGCCCGCCTGGATGGCGGCCACCTCCCCCGGCTCCGCGGAGGTCGCGGGCGCGCACGGCCTCGGGCTGCTCTCCTTCTCGATCATGCAGCCGCTGGAGGCGATGGCCGCCCAGGTCTCCGCCTACCGGGCGGCGGCCGCCGCCCCGCGCCCGCTCACCGACGTCACCACGGACCGGGTCGCCGCCTACACCCTGGTCCACGCCACCGGGCCGCGCGCCGAGCCGGGTCCCCGGGTCTGGGACTCGGTCGCCTGGTGGTACTCCAACCTCGCGCGGTTCACGCTGGAGTGGGAGCTGCCGCACCTGAGCCCCGAGGAACGGGAGCGGACCTTCCCCCTGCTCACACCGATCCTCGAAGGGAACGTGCCCGTACGAGAGTTCAGCGACGGGGACATGATCCTCATCGGGGACGCGGAGACGATCGTCACCAAGGCCAAGCGGTACGCGGACCTCGGCGTCGACCAGCTCATCTGCTATGTCCAGTGGGGTTACCTGGAGCACCGGGAGATCCTGCGCACCCTGGAGATCCTGGGCAAGGAAGTCATCCCGGAACTGGCCCGGTACACGCCCCGGAAGGCCTCCGCGTGAGCGAGGGCCCCGCCACGTCTCCCGTCCCCGACGGCTCCCCCGACACCTCGCCCGTCCCCGACTACGCCGCCCTGCACCGCCTCGACGGCCGCGCCCTCGTCCTGCTCGGCGCGGGCAACGGCATCGGCCGCCAGACCGCGCACGCACTGGCCGCGGGCGGCGCCCGCGTGCTGTGCGTCGACGTGGACGAGGAGCGGGCCCGGGCGGTCGCCGCCGAGACCGGGGGCGTCCCGTACTCCGCCGACGTCACGCGCCGCGAGGCCGTGCGGGAGCTCTTCGCCGCGGCCCCGGAGCTGCTCGGCGGCCGCCCGGTCGGCGGGGTCGTCGACATCGTCGGCATGGCCCGGTACGCCGCCCTGCCCGAGCTGGACGACTCCGCCTGGGACTGGCACTTCGACCTGGTGCTGCGACACGCCTGGCTGGCCGTCCAGTACGGCGGCGAGGCCGTCGCCGCGGCCGGCGGCGGACCTCTGGTCTTCGTCGCCTCCGTCTCCGGGCTCACCGCGGCCCCGCTGCACGCCGCCTACGGGGCCGCGAAGGCCGGCCTGATGTCCTTGGTGCGCTCGGCGGCGGTAGAGCTGGGCCCGCGCGGGGTACGGGTCAACGCGGTGGCACCGGGGGTGGTGTGGACCCCGCGGGTCGCCGCACTGCTGGGGCCCGAGGGGCGTCGGCTCAACGCGGAGAACGCTCCGCTGGGCCGGGTCGCGGAGACCCGGGACATCGCGGCCGCACTGTACTTCCTGGCTTCGCCGCAGTCCTCGTACATGACGGGCCAGACGCTGGTCGTGGACGGCGGCGTCGGCGTGAAGTTCCCGTACCCGACGGTCGGAGGCGCACGATGAGCACACGGGAAGCCGGACCGGACGCGATCACGACCACGGCCACAAGCACGGCCACGAGCACGGACTACGGCAGCGACGGCAACGGGCCGTGGCTGGACCCCGGCCCCTTCCTGCGCGGTGTGGCCTGGCTGGACGGGGGACGTCCCGTGCGGGCCGACCCGGCCGACACCATGCGGCTGCCCTGGGACACCGGCGAGCGGGCCACCCTGCCCATCGGGGTGCGCCTGGAGTTCACCGCGCCCGGCACCCGGGCAGTGGAGATCCACTACCGGGCGACCGTGCCCGGCCCCACCGACGCGCTCCGCGACCTCGCGCACGGCTTCGCCCTGTGGGACCGGCACGGGGTGGTCGGCGAGCTGTACACCGAGCCGGCCGCCGAGGCCGTCGTACGGCTCGAACTGCCCCTCGGATCAGGACCGTTCACCATCCATCCGCCCGAGACCCAGTCCCCGCTCATCCTCGGCCTGCGCGGGATCGGCGGCCCGCTCGCCCCCGCGCCCCCCACCACCCGATGGGTGGTGCACGGCGACTCCATCACCGAGGGCTGGTGGTCCACCCGGCCCGCGCACGGCTGGCCCTCGGTGGCCGGACGGGCGCTCGGCTGGGACACCGTCAACCTCGGCTACGCGGGGGCCGCGCGCGGGGAACTGGCCTGCGCCGAGCAGCTCGCCGGACTCCCCGCAGACGTCCTCACCCTCGCCTTCGGCACCAACTGCTGGTCCCGCGTGCCCTTTTCGGCACCGCTCCTGTACGAGACCACCCGCGCGTTCCTCGAGCTGGTCCGCCAAGGCCACCCCCGGACCCCGCTGCTCCTCCTCTCCCCCCTGCTGCGCCCCGACGCGGAGCGCACCCCGAACAAGCTGGGCGCCACCCTGGGCGCCCTGCGCGATGCGATGGAGCGCGCCACCAGGGAGCGGATCGCCGCCGGGGACGAGCGGCTGGTGCTACTGCCGGGGCGCGAAGTGCTGGGCCCCGAGCACTTGGCGGACGGCCTGCACCCCAACGACGCCGGACACCGCACGCTCGGCCTCGCTGTGGCCACGGCCATGAAGCGGGCCGGGTTCGACGCGGGGTGAGTGAAACAGCCCACATCGGAGGAATTGAACAGATCGGCTCCAACGGGGCGTGTCCTGATCACAGTTGCCGCCGCTCCACACCGCTCGAACGGATGGACGCGGCGGCGCAGGCAGGGACACACACGTGGGAGAGATCAAGATGGGCATCAAGCGCGGAACCACCCTGGCGGCCGTGGCGGTCGTCGTCGCACTCACCGCGACCGCGTGCGGCGGGAGCGACTCGGCGGGCGACACCGCCAAGCCGGCCGGAGCCGTCGCCGCTCCCTCCCAGGCCCCCTCCTCGGGCGACGGCTACGGCGACGGCTACGGATCCGGTTCGGGCTCCGGCGCGGACGCGGCCGGCGACGCGAAGCCCGCCGGCCAACTGGCCATCGCCCAGGACGAGAAGCTCGGCTCCGTCCTCGCCGACAGCGCGGGCTTCACCCTCTACCGCTTCGACAAGGACACCGCGAAGCCGTCGAAGTCCTCCTGCGACGGGGACTGCGCGAAGGTCTGGCCGGTGGTCGCGGCCGGCGACGCCACCGCCGCGGCGGGCATGGACCCGGCGCTGCTGGGCGAGGTGGTCCGTACCGACGGCAGCAAGCAGCTGACGGTGGCGGGCTGGCCCGTGTACCGGTACAGCAAGGACACCAAGGCGGGCGACACCAACGGGCAGGGCGTCGGCGGCACCTGGTTCGCGGCGGCCCCCGACGGCAAGAAGGCGGCGAAGGCTGCTCCCGCACCCGCCGGCGCGGGGCAGGCCTCAGGTGCGCTGACCGTGGCCAAGGACCCGAAGCTCGGCGACCACATCGTCGACGGCAACGGAATGACGGTCTACCGGTTCAAGCCGGACACCGCGTGGCCCATGGTCTCCAAGTGCGAGGGCGCCTGCGTGGCCAAGTGGCCGGTCGTGCCGCCTGTGGACCAGGCGAACGCCAAGGGGATCATCCAGAAGAACTACCTGGTGCTCGACCGCCCCGACGGCAAGAAGCAGCAGACGGTGAACTGCTGGCCCGTCTACACCTTCACCGGTGACAAGAAGGCCGGAGACACCAACGGGCAGGGCGTCGGCGGCACCTGGTACGCGGTCGCCCCCGACGGCAAGCTCATCACCGTCCAGTAGGACCGTCCCCCGAATCCCGTTCCCCGAGAACCGTCCCCTGATACCCGCCCGCCGAGAACCGTCCCCTCGGGACCGGCCCTCCGGACCACCCGACCGCGCGGCCCCCGCCTCCCCTCCCCCCGGGGCGGGGGCCGCGCACCGTTCCGCCCCGGCCGGGCGGAACCTAGACTCCGCATCATGCTGCGCGTACTGGCCGTCGACGACGAGAAGCCCCTGCTCGAAGAGCTCCTCTACCTGCTGCGCTCGGACCCCCGGGTGCTCAGCGCCGAGGGCGCCTCGGACGCCACCGAGGCGCTGCGCCGGATCAGCAGGGCGCTGGAGAGCGGCCCGGACGGGGCCGACGTCATCGACGTGGTCTTCCTCGACATCCACATGGCGGGGCTGACCGGGCTGGACATCGCCCGGCTGCTGGCCGGGTTCGCGCGGCCGCCGCTGATCGTGTTCGTCACCGCGCACGAGGGGTTCGCCGTACAGGCCTTCGACCTCAAGGCCGTGGACTACGTGCTGAAGCCCGTGCGCCCGGAGCGGCTGGCCGAGGCGGTGCGGCGGGCCTGCGCGCAGTCCGGACTGCCGGAGGAACGCCCGGCGGTGGCCGCCCCGGGGGCCGGGTCCGCGCCGGTGGTGCCGGTGGCCCGCCCGGCCTCCGCCGCGATCCCCGGGGGCCCGCCGGCCCCTGTGGCCCCTGTCCCCGCTGCCGCCTCGCCCGTTGCCGCCTCGCCCGCCGCCGCCCGCGGCGCGGACCGCGCGCCCGAGCAGATAGCCGTCGAGCTGGGCGGTGTGACCCGCTTCGTGGCGATCGCGGACATCGCGTACGTGGAGGCCCAGGGCGACTATGCCCGGCTGCACACCGACGAGGGCAGCCACCTGGTGCGCATTCCGTTGTCCACGCTGGAGGAGCGGTGGGCGGCACGCGGGTTCGTCCGCATTCACCGCCGCCACCTGGTCGCACTGGCCCGCATCGACGAACTGCGCCTGGACGCGGGCACCACCACGGTCCGGGTCGGCGCGGCCGAACTCCAGGTGAGCCGCAGACACACACGGGAGCTGAGGGACCTGCTGATGCGCCAGGCGATGGGCTGACCGCCCCGGTCCCGGGCACGGCCCCGAGCGGGCCCGGGCCGCGCCGACCGTCCGGCGCGGCGGCGCACCGTTCGCCGTGCGGGACGGCTCGTACGGCGAGCCGCCCGGGCCGTCGGCCGCAGCGGTGGCCGAACCGGCCGCCCGGGCGGACCCCCGCGGGTATCGTGGATCTTCGGCCCCGGGAGGAGGCACATGTCCGAAATCCAGGCGCTGCTCGACGCGTTGACCGGACTGCCCCGCACCCGTCCGGCCGGCCCCGCCGAGGCCGAGGTACTGCTCGCCCGCCTGCGGAGCGCGGCGGCGCGCTGGGCCGACGTGCTGTACGAGGCCCACGAGGGCGCGTACGGACACCTGCCGCCCCGGGCCGAGGCGGCCCTGACGCTGGCCTTCCGGCGCGCCGAGGAATCGTACGTGGAGCTGGAGATCGCCCTGCAGGACTGCGCGGAGCACCGCGATCCCGCCCGCTGAGCCATATCCGGCCTGACCTGCGAGAGGGCCTGTCGCCCGGTCCGTACGCGTGCGTAGACTCCCGGAATCCCGGCACACGACCGGGAGACCCCGTCACCCGCGCCGGGCCGCGCCCGCGCCCCAGCCGAAGGACCTCCCGGTGAACCAGACGTACGCGCTGACCGCGGTCGCCGTCGTCGTCCTGGTCACGGTGCTGGTCGGCGCGCTGGGCCTGCGGATATCCAGGACCACCTCGGACTTCTACGTGGCTTCGCGCACGGTCGGCCCGCGCCTCAACGCGGCGGCCATCGGCGGCGAGTACCTCTCGGCGGCCTCCTTCCTCGGCGTGGCCGGGCTGGTGCTGCTCCAGGGGCCGCAGATGCTCTGGTATCCGGTGGGCTACACCGCCGGGTACCTGGTGCTGCTGGTGCTGGTCGCGGCCCCGCTGCGCCGCTCGGGCGCGTACACGCTGCCCGATTTCGCCGAGGCCCGGCTCGAATCGCAGGCGGTGCGCCGGATCGCGGTGCTGTTCGTGCTCGGTGTCGGCTGGCTGTACCTGCTGCCGCAGCTCCAGGGCGCGGGGCTGACCCTGGAGATCCTGACCGGGGCCCCGCACTGGGTGGGCGGGGTCGTCGTCGCCTGCGTGGTGACGGCGGCGGTGGCGGCCGGCGGGATGCGGTCCATCACCTTCGTGCAGGCCTTCCAGTACTGGCTGAAGCTCACCGCCCTGCTGGTGCCCGCGTTCTTCCTGCTGGCGGCCTGGGCGGGGGACGGCGCCCCGCGTGCTTCCTTCGACGCCCCGGCGGTGTTCCGCGAGCACACCGCCGTCACGCTCGCCGAGGACGTACGGCTATCCCTGGACGCGCCGCTGACCTTGAGAGTCACCGGGCAGGTGGACGGGCGCGCGTACGCGGGGCAGTCCGTGACCCTCGGCGCCGGGGAGCATTCCGTACGGGCACGCGCGCGGCTGGAGTTCGCCCCGGACTCCGCGGTGCCGCAGAGCCGGGCGGAGGCCGCACCGGGCGTGTCGAGCTGGTCGGAGCCGCTGTCCGGGGACCGGCCGGAACTGCGCCTGTACGCGACGTACGGGCTGATCCTGGCGACCTTCCTCGGGACCATGGGGCTGCCGCACGTGGCGGTGCGCTTCTACACGAGCCCGAACGGGCGGGCCGCGCGGCGCACCACCCTGGTGGTGCTCGGCCTGGTCGGCGCCTTCTACCTGCTGCCGCCGGTGTACGGGACGCTGGGCCGGATCTACACCCCGGAGCTGGCCATGACCGGGGAGGCGGACGCGGTGGTGCTGGTGCTGCCGGCCCGGGTGGTGGGCGGGCTCGCCGGGGACCTGCTGGGGGCGCTGCTGGCGGGGGGCGCGTTCGCGGCGTTCCTGTCCACGGCTTCGGGACTGACGATGGCGGTGGCGGGGGTACTGCACCAGGACGTGCTGCCCTCGCGCGGGGTGCGCAGTTTCCGGGTCGCGGTGCTGGTGGCGATCCTGGTGCCGCTGGCCGGGAGCGCGCTGGTGACGGAGGTGCCGGTGGCGGACGCGGTGGGGCTGGCCTTCGCGGTGTCGGCGTCCTCGTTCTGTCCGCTGCTCGTGCTGGGGATCTGGTGGCGCGGGCTGACGCCGCCGGGGGCGGTGGCCGGGCTGGTGACGGGGGGCGGGGCGGCATTGAGCGCGGTGCTGGCGACGCGGGCCGGGCTGGCTCCGGCGGGGTGGGCGAACACGCTGCTGGCATGGCCGGCGGTGTGGTCGGTACCCCTCGGCTTCCTGACGATGGTGGTGGTGTCGCTGGGCACGCGCGGGCGGATCCCGCCGGGTACGGCGGCGACGCTGGCGCGGCTGCACCTGCCGGAGGACGTGGCATCGGGGTCGGAGCCGGCTCCGGCGACGGGTGGGGGCGCGGGCCCGGGCAGTGGCGAGGGCGTCTCCGCGACGCCGTCGGGAAAGGGCGGCGCTCTGTGACCGGAGCACTGCTCTCTTTGCTGGGCGCCGCCGGCGGAGTGCTGCTGCTGGGGCTCGGCTGGATCGGCGGGCGCCGCCAGGCCCGGCGGGGGGAGCGTGCGCTGGGCCTCGACCTCGGCACCCCCGTCGAACGGGCCACCTTCCACACCCTGCACACCGCTTCCCTCGCCGCTCCCCCGCTGCGCGCGGGACTCACCGAGGACGCCGCCCGCAAGGCCGCCAAGCGACTGCGTTCCCTCCTGGGCACCGAGGCCCTGTGCCTGACGGACCGCGCCCACGTCCTCGCCTGGGACGGCCCGGGCGCCGACCACCACGAACGCCGGGCGATGGCCCGGGTCGCGGTGATGCTGGAGTCCGGGCGCAGCCAGAGCGTGCGCACCGAGTGCGAGCGGCCCGACTGCCCCCTCAAGTGGGCCGTGGTGGCCCCGCTGACCGGCGAGGACGGGATGCTCGGCGCGCTGGTCGCCTACGGCTCGCGGGAGTCCGCGGTGCTGGTGCGGGCCGCCACCGAGGTCGCGCGCTGGGTCTCCGTACAGCTGGAGCTCTCCGAGCTGGACCGTTCGCGGACCCGGCTGATGGAGGCCGAGATCAAGGCGCTGCGCGCGCAGATCTCCCCGCATTTCATCTTCAACTCCCTGGCCGCGATCGCCTCGTTCGTGCGCACCGATCCGGAGCGGGCGCGGGACCTGCTGCTGGAGTTCGCGGACTTCACCCGCTACTCCTTCCGGCGGCACGGGGAGTTCACCACACTGGCTGAGGAGTTGCGGTCCATCGAGCAGTACCTGGCGCTGGCCGGGGCCCGGTTCGGGGAGCGGCTCAAGCTGACCTTGCAGGTGGCGCCCGAGGTGCTGCCGGTGGCGCTGCCGTTCCTGTGCCTGCAGCCGCTGGTGGAGAACGCGGTCAAGCACGGGCTGGAGGATTCGACCGGGGAGTGCAAGATCATCATCGCGGCCCGGGACGCCGGCGCGGAGGCGCTGATCACCATCGAGGACAACGGCGTCGGAATGGATCCGGCCCTGCTGCGCCGGATCCTCGCCGGGGAGCAGGCGGGCTCCTCTTCGGGCATCGGGCTGACCAATGTGGACGAGCGGCTGCGCCAGGTCTACGGGGACGGCCACGGACTCGTCATCGAAACGGGCGTGGGCGCGGGCATGAAGATAACGGTGCGGATTCCCAAATACCGTGCGGGGGTGCACAGTTCGGCCCCACCTGGCCGAATTCCCCGGCGCTGAGCGGCCCGTGAGCTGCCATCCTTGAGGGGGCGCGAACGACCGGAGGGATCGCCGACGTGCGGGTCGGGCGAGAGCAGCACCGCGACGAGTGCCGTGACGCGTTACGGGCATGGGTGCGGGCGGGTGCGGAGGGCGGCGGAGCCTGCCTGATCGTGGAAGGTGAGCCGGGCGCGGGCCGTACGGCCTTCCTGCGCGGGGCGCTGACCGAGGCGGCCGCGCTCGGCTGCCGGGTGCGGTACGGGGCGGCCGAGGCACTGGGCACCGGGCTCCCGCTGCGCGCGGCGCTGGACTGCCTTCACCCGGTCGGTCCCGGGCGGGCGCGGGCGCTGGCCCTGCTGCGGGAGGCCGCCCGCTCGGCCGAGCCCGGCGGGGCGCTGCTGGCGGCCGTGGACCTGCTGGCCTCGGACGTGGAGGAATGGTGCGCGCGGCGACCGCTGCTCCTGGCACTGGACGACCTCCAGTGGGCGGATCCGGCCTCCCTGCTGCTGTGGCGCCACCTCGCACGGGCCACGCAGCGGCTGCCGCTGCTCCTGCTGACGGCCCGGCGGCGGCTGCCCCGGCGGGCGGAGGTGGAGGAGCTCTGCACCTCCCTGGGCGGCGGGCCGGGCGGGCGGACGCTCCGGCTGGAGCCGCTGACCGGGGCGGAGTCGGCCGCGCTGGTCCGTGAGGCGCTGGGAGCCGAGCCCGGCCCCCGGCTGCGGGAGGCCGCCGGGCAGGCGGGCGGCAACCCCCGGCTGCTGCGGGAGCTGCTCGCGCACTGGTCCGGCCTCATCGAAGTAGGCGAGTCGTCCGCCGAACTGACGCTCCCGGTCACGGACTTGCCACCGCCTCCGGAGGCGGTGACCCGCGAGCTGGGCCGGCTCCCCCCGGCAACCGTGGCCACCCTCCGGCACGCCGCCCTGCTCGGACCGGCCTTCACGGCGCGCGAGCTGGCCCTCGTACGGACGCTCCCCGTCCGGGACCTGCTCGCCGACCTGGAGACGCCCCTCCTGACCGGAGTACTGGAACCGGCCCCCCTGCCCACCGGGCTCCCGGCGGGTCCGCCCGGGCACCACCCGGCCGACGGCGACGGCCTGCGGTTCCGGCAGCCGGCCGTACGGCTGGCCCTGTACGCGGAGCTGCCGCGGGCCGCCCGGAGCGTCCTGCACCAGGACGCCGCGCGGGCGTTCGCCGAGGCCGGGCTCGATCCCGCCCGGACCGCGGGACAGCTGCTGGCGGGCGGGGTGCTGGACCCGTGGGCGGTGCGGTGGACGGCCCGGTCGGCGCAGGCCCTGGTCGCGGCGGCACCCGAAACGGCGGCCGCCCTGCTGCGCCGGGCCGTGGAACAGACCACGGAACAGGACACGGAGCGGGGCGCGGAGCAGACCACGGAACGGGGCGCCGAGCAGGGCGCGGGACCGGCCCCTGCGCGCGGCACCGGGCAGAACCGGGAGCAGGGCGCGGACCAGCCCCCGGACCAGTCCCCGGACGGGACCGGGAGTCCGTACCGGGAGGCCCTGGAGGACGGCCTGGCCGATGCCGCGCTGATGCTGCGCCGGCCCGAGTCGGTGGAGCTGCTCCGGACACTGCGGGAGCGGGCCCGGGATACCGGGCGGCGGGCCGCGCTCGCCTTCAAGCTGGTGTCGGCGCTGATGATCCAGGGGGACATGGCCCGGTCCCTGGAAGTCACCGAGGAGGCGCTGGCCGAGGTGGGGCCGTCCGAGGCGGGGGCGTCCGATGACGTGCCCTTCGCGGGCCTGCGGTTGCGCCTGGAGGCGTGCCGGGTGCTGGCGCTGGCCGATCTGCACCGGCCGGAGGAGGCGTACGCGCTGGCCGGGCCGCTGGTCGCCCGGGCGCGGCTGCTCGGCGATCCGCTCTGTGGCGCGGAGGCCGAACACGCCATGTCCTTCGCGCTGTTCCACCTCAACCGGGGCCGGGAGTCGCTGCGTCACGTGGCGGCCGGGATCGCGCACGCCCGCCGCAGCCCGGCCGCCAACGACATGCGGCTGCTGCTGCTCGCCAACCAGGCCGAGGGCCATCTGCGGTTCGGCGAGCCGCACGCCGCCGCGGCGGCGCTGCGCGAGGCCCGGCAGCTGGCGGCCCGGACCGGTTCGACGGGCCGGCTCGTGGTCACGGAGGCCCTGCTGGCCGACCTCCGCTACCGGCTCGGCGACTGGGACGCCGCGCTGGCCGGTCTCGCCCGCGCGCAGGGCATGCCCGTCTCGGACGGCTGGCTGCCGGTGCTGACCCACGGACTGCGCGCTCTGATCCTGGGCCACCGGGGCGAACAGGATGCCGCGCGGGCGGAGTTGGCCGTACTGGGCCCGGACGCGTACGAGCTGCCCGCGGCCCGTCGGCACACCGCGCGCGTCCTGCTGGCCCGCGCCCTGCTGGCGGAGCGCGACGGGCGCCCCCGCGAGGCGCTGGAGGCGCTGCTTCCCGTACTGGAGGACGGCATGGACGAGGCGGTGGCCTTCGACCGCCCCTGGGCGCTGTCGGAGGCCGTCCGGCTCGCACTGGAGGACCGGGACACCGGGGCGGCCCGGTCGGCGGTGGCCGCCTGCGCCCGCACGGCGGCGGCCCTGCCGGAGCAGCCGGGTCCTGCACTGGCGCTGCTGCGCTGCCGCGGGCTGTTCGCGCAGGACCCGGGGCTGCTCGCGGAGACGGCGGCGCTGGCGCGGGGCGGATTGGTGGCGGGCCAGACCCTGGAGGATCTGGCGGTGGCCCGGGCCTGGCACGGGGACCTGCCGGGCGCGCGGTCGGCGCTGACCGGCGCGGTGGCCTCGTACGAGCTCCTCGGCGCCCGGTGGGACATCGCCCGGGCCGACAACCGGCTGCGGAGCCTGGGTGTGCGCAGGGGCAGCCGGGCGGCGCGGCGCAGGCCCGCGCGGGGGTGGGAGGCGCTGACTCCGGCGGAGCTGAAGGTGGCGCTGCTGGTCGCGCGGGGCCGGACGAACCCCGAGATCGCCTCGGCGCTGTTCCTGTCCCGCCGGACCGTGCAGACCCACGTCTCGCACATCCTCGGGAAACTGGAGGTCCGCTCACGCGCCGAGGTGGCCGTCATCGTAGCCGGGCAAAAGGGCGCGCAGGGCCCGCAGGGCGTAGTACGTACGGGATTTGACCGTGCCGGCGGGCACTCCGAGCGCTTCGGCGGCCTCGCAGACGCTGGCACCGTGGAAGTAGATGAGCAGGAGCACGGCCCGGTGATCGGGGCTGAGTAATCGCAGGGCCCCGCGGACGTCGAGGACGGCGGCGGACCGCTCGGTGCGGTCCTCGTCGGCGGGCGACTGCTCCAGCCCGTCGGGCCCGACTTCGGCGGGGCGCGACAGCCGGGCCCGGCGGGCGTCGATGGCCACGCGCCGGGCGACGGTGTAGAGCCACGGCCGCATGGAGGCGTGGGCGCCGCTCTCCAGGGCCTCGGGGTGCTTCCAGGCCCGGAAAAGGGTCTCCTGGACGAGGTCCTCGGCCCGGTGGCGGTCACCGAAGGTGAGGCCGAGGAGGAATCCGTGGAGCGCCTTGCCGTGCTCCCGCTCCAGCCGGGCGAGGGCGTAAGCGTCGGTGCGGCGGCGGCTGACCGTCACGGCGCCGGCATTCGCCTCGGCCGGCACGGGCGACCTGGACGACATGGACGACACGAGCAACATGGGCTTCCCCTTCCGAGTCGGGATGCCCTGAGCGTGCCGGACCGTGCGCGCGGAGTAATCCGCCGCCTGACGTATCCCGGCACACCCTGCGCCCACCGGTCGTCCCCCGTCGGTGAACGGTCGTCCCGGGCGCCCGGTGTCGGGGTATCAGTCCTGGGTCGGGTCCAGCACCACGAAGTCTGCGTTCGACGGGTCGAGGCAGACGGCCAGCCGGCCGACGTCTTCGGCGTCCACGGGCCCCATCTGCACGCTGCCGCCGCGCGCGGTGACCTCGGCGACCGCCGCGTCACAGTCGGTGACGCGGAAGACCGGGTGCCAGTACGGCCTGCCGCCCGCCACGGCGAGGTCCTCCGCCGAGAGCTCCATCAGGCCGCCCTGCATACGCCCCTCGGGCTGCCCGGCCGGGGTGATCAGGGTGTAGGTGCCCTCGCCGCCCGGCATCGGCATGTCGTTGAACTGCCAGCCGAAGACGCCCGCGTAGAACTCCCTGGCGGCCTTGGCGTCGCTCGTGTACAGCTCGGTCCAGGACAGCGAGCCCGGCTGGTCCACGAGGTCGACGCCCTTGTTCTCCCCGGGCTGCCAGACGGCGAACTGGCCCCCGAGCGGGTCGCTGTACTGCGCCATCGTGCCCCACGCGTCGAGCTCGCGCGGCTCCACCCGGACGGCGCCGCCGGCGCTCCGGACGGCCCGGGTCGTGGCCTCGGCGTCGGGGACGCTGTAGTAGATCATCCAGGCCGGGCGGGCGCCTTCCTCGGTGAGCTTGCCCAGCCCGGCGACGATCTTGCCGTCCTTCCGGAACATGCCGCCTTCCATGTCCTCGCCCTCGCCCATGGACTCGTAGTCCCACCCGAGGACGGCCCCGTAGAAGGCCGCCGCGGCGGGGACGTCGGGTGCGCCGAGGTCGAGCCAGCAGGGGGAGCCGGGGACGAAGTCAGTGGTGATCATGACGACTGCCTTTCGCGGATCGGGTACGACCAGCGTGGCACCGGACCCCTGCCCCCGCCCGTCGGTCCCGGCCCGGCACCCCGGTCCCGGCACAGCGGTCCCGGCCCCCCGGTCCCGGTCCTGCGGTCCCGGCCCCCGGCGGGTCCGGACAGCACTGCGCCGGGGCCCCCACGGGGACCCCGGCGCGGTGGTGAGGCTCGACTAGCTCCAGCTGGCGTGCAGCGGCTTGCCCTCGGCGTAGCCCGCGGCGGACTGGATGCCGACGACGGCCTTCTCCTCGAACTCCGCGAGGGAGGCCGCACCGGCGTAGGTGCAGGAGGAGCGGACGCCCGCGATGATCGAGTCGATCAGGTCCTCGACGCCGGGGCGAGCCGGGTCCAGGAACATCCGCGAGGTGGAGATGCCCTCCTCGAAGAGGCCCTTGCGGGCGCGGTCGTAGGAGGACTCCTCCGAGGTGCGGTTCTGGACCGCACGCGCGGAGGCCATGCCGAAGGACTCCTTGTACAGGCGGCCGTCGGCCGACTGCTGCAGGTCGCCCGGGGACTCGTACGTACCGGCGAACCAGGAACCGATCATGACGTTGGACGCACCGGCGGCCAGCGCCATCGCCACGTCGCGCGGGTGACGGACGCCGCCGTCGGCCCAGACGTGCTTGCCGTGCTTCTTCGCCTCGGCGGCGCACTCCAGCACCGCGGAGAACTGCGGGCGGCCCACACCGGTCATCATGCGGGTGGTGCACATGGCGCCCGGGCCCACACCGACCTTGATGATGTCGGCGCCGGCGTCGATCAGGTCCTTGACGCCCTCGGCGGCGACGATGTTGCCGGCCACGATCGGGACCTGCGGGTCCAGGGCGCGGACGGCCTTGATCGCACTGATCATCGATTCCTGGTGACCGTGCGCGGTGTCGATGACGAGCGTGTCCACGCCCGCGTCGAGCAGCTGCTTGGCCTTGGCCACGAAGTCGCCGTTGATGCCGACGGCGGCGGCGATGCGCAGCTTGCCGTTGGCGTCGGTGGCGGGGGTGTACAGGGTCGCGCGCAGCGCGGCCTTGCGGGTGAGGATGCCGACGAGCTTGCCGTCCTTGTCGACGGCGGGGGCCAGCTTGCGGTGGCCGGCGTCGAGCTTGGTGAAGGCCTCGCGGGGGTCGATGTCGGCGTCGATGAGCAGGAGCTCCTTCGACATGACCTCGGAGAGCTGGGTGAAGCGGTCCACGCCGGTCAGGTCGTGGTCGGTGACGACACCGACCGGGCGGCCGTCCGCGTCGACGACGACGCCGGCGCCGTGGGCCCGCTTGGGCAGCAGGGACAGCGCGTCGGCGACGGTCTGGGTGGGCGCCAGCGTGATCGGGGTGTCGAGCACGAGGTGGCGCGTCTTCACCCAGGAGATGACGTCGGTGACGACCTCGATCGGGATGTCCTGCGGGATGACGACGATGCCGCCGCGGCGGGCGACCGTCTCGGCCATCCGGCGGCCGGCGATGGCGGTCATGTTGGCCACGACCAGGGGAATGGTGGTGCCGGTGCCGTCAGGCGCGGAAAGGTCGACGCCCTGCCGGGAACCGACCGCGGAGCGGCTCGGCACCATGAATACGTCGTCGTACGTCAGGTCGTACGGCGGCTTCAGGTCATTGAGAAAACGCACGTGCTGAACATCCCAGTCGTTCGGAGGTGACCCCGACAGGGCAGTCGAGGAACGCACGTACTTCATTCTCACACGACCTGGTGTTCACACCGCCCCGGCCGATCGTCCAGGACATTTGGGGCCGGATGGTCGCTTCCTACGGGACCTTGGTCCTCCGGATGGCGGGCCGCGGCGGGTCCGCCCGGCCGTGGACGGGCCCTTGGCTCCAGGCCAGGGGAAGAATCGTTCCGCCGTACCGGACGGCCGTGAATTCGGCGGCGATGGCGAGCGCGGTCTCCTCGGGGGTTCCCCCGCCGAGGTCCAGGCCGATCGGCGAGCGCAGCCGGGTCAGCGCGGCCGCCTCCATCCCCTCCGCCCGCAGCCTCCGCGCCCGGTCCTCGTGGGTGCGCCGGGATCCCATGGCGCCCACGTATCCCAGCGGCAGGCGCAGCGCGAGCGTCAGCAGCGGGACGTCGAACTTGGCGTCGTGGGTCAGGACGCAGACGGTCGTACGGGAATCCAGGCGTCCCGCCTCCCATTCCGCGGCCAGGTGCCGGTGCGGCCAGTCCACGACCACCTCGTGGGCGTCGGGGAACCGGGCGGCCGTGACGAAGACGGGCCGGGCGTCGCAGACCGTGACCCGGTAGCCCAGGAAGGCGCCGATCCGGGTGAGGGCGGCGGCGAAGTCGATGGCCCCGTAGACCAGCAACCGGGGCGGCTCCGCGGCCGATTCGACCAGCAGGGTCAGGGGCTGTCCGCAGAGCCCGCCCGCGGTGCCCAGCTCGGCGGTGCCGGTGCGGCCGGCCGCGAGCCAGCCCCGGACCCGCTCGGCTGCGGCCCGGTCCAGCTCGGCGCCCCCGCCGAGGCGGCCCTCGTAGGAACCGTCTGCGTGCACGGCGATGGCCCGGCCCAGCTGCTCCGGCGGCCCGCAGACCACCCGGCCCAGCGCGGAACGGGAACCGGCGCAGGCCGCGTCGAGCACCGCGCCGATGACGGGCCGCACCGGGTCGTGCCGGCGGACCGGGGTGATCAGGACGTCGAGGACTCCCCCGCAGGTCAGGCCCACCGCGAAGGCGTCGTCGTCGCTGTACCCGAAGCGGTGCACACCGCCGCGGCCGGAGGCGATGGCCTCCAGGCACAGCTCGTGCACGGCGGATTCCACGCAGCCCCCGGAGAGGGAGCCGAGCGCGGTGCCCGCGGTGTCGACGGCCAGCGAGGCGCCCGGGCCGCGCGGCGCGCTGCCGCTGACGGCAACCACCGTGGCCACGGCGAAGTCCCGTCCGGCGGCGCACCACGCGCGTAGCTCTTCGGCGATGTCGAGCATCAGCGGATGTACTCGCGGCGCGGGCTCTGCCCGGGGATGACCGGTCTCGGCGGCAGGGCGGGAGCACCGGCGGCGTGCGCGGCGGTGACCGTGCGGGCGGGGGCGGTGCGGGCCGGGCCGGGGTACGGCTCGGCTCTCGGCGGGTGGGGTTCGCGCCCGCGGGCGCCGAGGAGCATCGCGGCGTGGGCGACGCTGGCGAGGGTGGCGTGGTGGTGCCAGCCCCGGAAGGAGCGGCCCTCGAAGTCCCGGATTCCGGCGGGCTCGCAGATCTCGGCGAAGTCGAGGGCGACCCGGTCGGTGAGTTTGGCGAGGAGGAAGAGCTGCGCGAGCGGCCGGTCGCCGATGTTGGTGATCCAGAACTCCGAGGGCAGCAGGGCCGTCTCGGTCCAGGCCCCGACCAGCAGCAGCGGGGTGGGCGGGGCCGGCACGATGCGGTCCTCCCCTGGGGTGGCGAAGATGGCTGCCGAGGTGAGCAGGGTGACCGCTCCCTCGGCGCGGCCGTGCCGGGTCCATTCGACGACGCGCCGCTGGGAGCGCAGGGAGTCGATGAGCTCGCGGGCCGGCGCGGTGTGCGGGCCGGGCTTGTGCCGGCCCGCCCCGCCGAAGGAGACGGGCAGGGTGCCGTCCACTTTGAATACGAAGGGGATGTCCTGCATGGCGAACGACTCGATGCACTGGGGCAGTTCGCTGTTGGAGACCTCCATCACCACGGGCCTGCGCTGGAGTTGCCAGGTGGCGGCCATCCGCTGGACCGCGTGCACCGCGTCCTGGGCGGGGGTGAGCGAGCGGGCCGTGTCGGGGATCCCGGCACGCCGGCGTCGCAGGAGTTCCGCCGTCCAGGGCCCGGGGAGGGTGAGGGTCCATTCGACGGGGAAGCCGGCATCGCTGGAGGTGAGCCAGATCCCGCTGGCCTGCTGACAGTTGGCGGTGCGGCCCAGCTGGGGGACGAACTGCCGTCCCACGCCGACCGACCGGTCGCCGGCCTTCTCGATGACCATGGGCTGCACCACCCAGGCCAGCGGGCGCTGCGCGGTGCGTTCCAGGTGCTGGGCGAGGGAGCGCCGGACGGGGGTCCAGTCCCAGGGGGATTTGCTGATGAACTGCTGGAGGCTCTGCTCGACGGAACTGGCCCCGGTTCCGGCGATGTTACGAATTGTTTTCTTGCCGTTCGTCTGCACCAGGCCGTTGAGGTATACGCGGGCCCAGTTTCGCTGGTCCCGCCGAGGTAACGACTCGAAGAAGAGCGAGATCAGAACATCGATCAATTCGGAGATTTCCTTCGTGGATTCCTCCGGCAGGACTACGCGAGCCATCTGGGCCTCCCCCGCGACCAGCTAGATCCATTACCCTACTTGACCGCGGAGAACGGCCGTAGGTCCCGACGGCTACTTCCTGAGGTCGCTGGCAGATTCGAGCCGCTCTTCTTCTACCACGAGGGGGATGGGGATCTGGTTCGCCGCATAGTAGAGCGCGATCAGGAAGTGGGCGACGAGGGTGAGCGGAGCGGAGAAGAACGCCAGGACGACGGTGCAGGGGTAGGCGATGGCACCCAGACCGAACCGGACCCTGGTGGCCCGGGCGCCGTCCTTGTCCACCTGGTCGTGGAAGAGGTGCCCGACGCGGGTGACGTACCACCAGAAGGCCATGAACGCCAAGGCGTAGGCCACGGTGACGAGGCTGTAGAGGACGGCCGCCGCGTTGGCCGATCCGCCTTCTTCCATGAGGTGTTCGGCGAGCACATTCGTGGTGTACGGAACCACCGACACCACCATCAGCACCAGGAGGTTCAGGAACAGCAAAGGGCGGTCGACCCGCTTGATGTGACTGAAGATGGTGTGGTGGTTCACCCACATCACGCCGATGATGAGGAAACTCACCACATAGGCGGCGTAGTGCGGCCACTGCTCCCGCACTCCGTGCCAGAAGTCGGAGCCGGTTTCTTCCGGAACTTTCAATTCCAGGACAAGGATGGTGATGATGACCGCGAATACGCCGTCACTGAATGCCTCGACCCGGCCGGTTTCCGTTTCCATGACCTCCCCTTCACGCTTCTTGCATATATCTACGGCTGTCGCACATACGGGGAGGGTGCACTTCCCCACCCTCCCCGCACACGCTACCCAGATTTCGGCAATCAGCCGCCAAAGCCGGCAGTCTGCCGCCAGATCCGGCCATCGCGGACGACGAGCGTCCCGAACGCGTGCTCCGGTTCACCGTTCAGGTTCATGATCGCCCGATAGAAGATGGTGTCGTCGGTCTCGACGTATTCCTGCAGCTCCACGAGGGTGGGCTTCACCGTCAGGTACCCGGTGAACGTCTCGCGCACCGCGTCGATGCCGACGGAGACTCCCTCGAAGCGCAACAGCACCGCGTCATCGGTGTAGTTCTTCATGACCGCCTCGATGTCCAGGGCGGCGAGCGCGTCCATCTGCCGGACGAACACCGGGTGCAGCGTGGAGATGTCGTACTTGGGCATGTCGACTCCCTTTCAACTCTTCGATGGGGTTGGTGCGGTGGGAACTGTGGGGTCGGCCGGCACGGCGCAGGACGGATCGGTCCCCGACAGCGGCAGCCGGACCGTCATCCGGGTCTCCCCCGGACGCGAGCGGGCCGTGATCGAACCGTGGTGGCGCTGCGTCACGATGCGGTAGCTGAGGTGCAGACCGAGACCGGTTCCCTTCCCCACGTCCTTGGTCGTGTAGAAGGGTTCGAAGATCCTCGGCAGCGATTCCACGGGGATGCCCGAGCCGGTGTCGGCGATCTCCACCACCATGCAGACGCCTTCGACCCGGGCGCGCAGGGTGAGGGTTCCGGCGCCTTCCATGGCGGCCGCCGCGTTGTCGACCAGGTTGGTCCACACCTGGTTCAGCTCGCTCGGATAGCCCGTCAGTTCGGGCAGGTCCGGTTCGTACGCACGCACGATCCCGATCCCGGCGAGCTTGGCACGCAGCACGACCAGCGTGTTCTCCAGTCCGTCGGTGACCGCGAAGCGCTGCTCGGGGGCCCGGTCGAGATTGGCGTAATCCCGGGTGGCCGACACCAGCTGCGAGATCCGCGGACCGGCCGCCCGCAGTTCGGCGGCGAGCGAGCGGATCTCCAGGAGGGCCGCCAGGTGGTCCAGGGCCGCGGGCAGGGCCGGCTCGCCGACGCCCTCCAGCCGCTCCAGGAGTCCGCCCAGGTCCAGTCCGAGGTCGGAGACCCCCGAGCCGAGCAGCCCCGCCCGCTCCGCGCCCGCTTCCTCGGCCCAGTCGGCGATCTGCTCCTCCGCGTCCGCCTGGTCCAGCGGGTCGGTGACCAACGGCGGCTCCATCTTGTCCAGTTCCTCGGCGAGCCGGTCGAACACGGAGCGCTCGGCGTCCGTGGCGGCCGCGCCCCAGACCTGGGCGGTCCGCGTGAGCTGGTCCAGGGCGGGTGCCAGTTCCTGCGCGGCGCGGGCCACCGCGGCGGCCGGGTTGTTCAGCTCGTGGGCGAGGCCCGCCGCCAGGGTGCCCAGGGCTTCGACGGTGGCCCGTTTGCGGGCCTGGACCTCGGAGGACTTGATGCGCCAGGCCAGCACGGGGATCAGTACGGCGGCCACCCCGTGGCAGCGGGTCAGCATCTCGAAGAAGACCGGCTTCGCGTACGCCACCACGGTGGTGGCCGGCCCGCTCGCCGCGGCCGTGGCCACGTACGACCCGTCCGTCAGCAGCGGCAGTTCGCCGGTGAACCGGTGCGCGGCCGAGGGCTTGCCGTCGTGGTCCTCCGCCGCCGCGCTCTCCTCCTCGGTGGAGTGCCGGGTCAGGACCTCCTCGCGGCCGTCGACGACCTTGGTCACCACGAGGCCTCCGGAGAGCAGGACGTGGAAGCCCGTGGCCTCCTCCCCGTCCCGGAAGAGGACCTCCCCGTCGGAGAGCACCCTGGGTTCGGAGACCGAGACCAGCCAGTCCAGCTGCTCCTCGGTGAGGCCCTCGAAGATCTCCAGCCCGCGCAGGGCGGTGCGCAGCGCGGTGGTAGGCGCGGATCCCGTCATGCGGTGCTCCCTTCCGTCCTGTTCCGGGCGGCCATCCGCAGGGTGGCCAGCAGGGCGAGCGCGCACACCGCGGCGACGGTGGCCATGAAGCCGACCGAGGTGCGCTGCAGCCCGTGGATGTTGGTGAGCAGTCCGGCGAGCACCGCCGGCACGCTCATCGCGAGGTACGCGAACACGTAGACGGCGGCGGTCAGTTCGCCCCGGTGTGCGGGTTCGGCCAGTGCGCTGAGCGCCCGGAAGGAGCCGAGGAAGGCGGCGCCCCAGCCGGCTCCGAGGACGGCGGTGGCCACGAGGAACACGGGGGCCGAGCCGAGTCCGAGCGCGAGGAGCACCAGGGCGAGCCCGCCGAGCAGTCCGAGCAGTCCGAGGACGGCGGTGCGCAGGGCTTCGGTGCGGCCCAGCAGGAGCTGGGCGGCGGTGGCGGCGCCGGCGAGGAGGGCCACGGTGGCTCCGCCGACGAGGTAGTTGGTGCTCCGGAGCAGGGAGAGGGCCAGGTGCGGGCCGAGCGAGAGGTAGAAGCCGCCGACCGACCAGACGGCCACGATGGTCAGGATCAGCACGGCGAAGCGGCCGCGCACGGCGGCGGGGATGTGGATCCGGTGCGGGGCGATCTTCAGCCGGCCGCGGCCCTGCCCGCGCCTCCCGTCCGGCCCTCCGCCCCCGCCCGGACCTCCGCCCCCGCCCGGCCCGCCACTTCCGCCCGGCCCGCCACTTCCGCCCGCACGCCCCGGGGCGCTCTCCGCCATCCGGGCCACGCCGACCAGGGAGACGGCGAAGGCCCCCACGAGCAGCAGGTAGGTCAGGACGGTCGGAGCGGGCGCGTACTGCACGAGCAGCCCGGCCCCGATGCCGCCGAGACCGATGCCCACGGTCGGGCCGGCGCTGTTGACCTGGGCGCCGAGCGCGGGCCGGGAGCGCGGGGCGAGTTCCAGCAGGGCGGCGCCCATGGCCCCGGTGGCCAGGCCCACCGCCAGCCCCTGTACGGCGCGGGCGGCGAGCAGCAGGCCGAGTCCCCGGGCCGAGGCGAACAGGCCCATGGAGACGATGGCGAGGACCAGCCCCGCGGCGAGTACGGGCCGCCGGCCGACGGTGTCGGACAGCGAGCCGAACAGCAGGAGCCCGGCGAGCACGGTGACGGCGTACAGGGCGAAGACCACCGTGATCGTGCCGGAGGACAGGCCCCACTCCTGCTGGTAGAGCACGTAGAGGGCGGAGGGGACGGAGGAGGAGAGCATCAGCAGGACGAGGACCGTGCCCACCACCCAGAACCCGGAGCCTCCCGGTGCGCCTGCGGAGCCGGCGGCTGGACGCAAGGGGTCCCCCGTGGTGGTCGCGGACGGTGCGGTCCGTGCTGTCGTGGGCAACGGTTCCACTGCTTCAACTCCCCCGTCGTGGGCGGTCAGGCGGGTGCCTGCACGGCCCTCGTGAGCGCGCGGGCGGTGAGTACGCCCGCAAGGTGGCCGAGGTACTCGGCCGAGGTGCCGCGTCCCGGGACGAACAGCTCCCGGGGTTCGGCGCGGAAGGCCGCGAGCACGTTCTCCGTGGTGTACGGGCCCCCGCCGATCCGTTCTTCGACCCCGCGCAGCCGCAGCGCGCGGGCGGTGGCCCCGGTGACCGCGATGCGCGGCCCGTCGGGGGTGATCCGTACGGCGGCGGCGCAGACCGGGTAGCGGGTAGCCCGGTCGGCGGTCTTCTCGAAGGCGGCGCCGCCCCCCGCGGCGGCCGGGACGAGGAGGGCGGTGATGACGGTGCCCGCCGGGACGCCGGAGGCGGCCAGTTCCTCGGCGCTGATCGTCGACACCCCGCCCGGACCGGCCAGTTCGGCCGTGGCTCCGGCGGCGATGGCCGCGACGGGCAGGTCGGTGGCCCGGCCGGTGGCGGCGAGGTTGCCGCCGGCCGTGCCGAGGTTGCGCACCTGGGGGTCCCCGTTGGCGCGGGCCGCGGCGGCGATCTCCGGCGCCTCGGCCAGCAGCAGGGGGTCCGCGGCCAGTTCGGCCAGCGTCGTCATCGACCCGATCCGGATCCCCGTGGGGGTCCGCCCGATCCCCCGGAGCTCTTCGAGCCGGCGGACGTCGATGAGCAGGGAGGCCCGCTCCTCCCCGGTGCGCAGGCCGGGCAGCAGGCTCTGCCCGCCGGCCAGCACCCGGGCGCCGGGGCGGCCGGCCAGCAGGGTCAGTGCCTCGTCGAGGCCGACGGGGCGTACGTAGTCGAACTCGGTGAGGATCACTGGGCTTCCCCTCTCAGGCGGCGCCAGACCTTCTCGGGGGTGACGGGCATGTCGATGTGCCGGACGCCCAGGTCGGACAGGGCGTCGACGACGGCGTTGACGACGGCCGCGGCGGGCGGCACGGTGGCGATCTCGCCCGCGCCCTTGGCTCCCAGCGGGTTGTGCGGGGAAGGGGTGACCGTCTTGTCGAGGGTGAAGAAGGGGGCGTCGATGGCCCGCGGCAGGGCGTAGTGGTTCAGGTCGCGGCTGACGAGCTGCCCGTCCGGGTCGTACTCGGCGTGCTCCATGAGGGCCTGGCCCAGGCCGTGCAGGATGCTGCCCTCGATCTGGCCGAGCACGATCTTCGGGTTGCCGATGTTGCCCGCGTCGTCGACGGCGGTGTAGGCCACCACCTCGGTCTCGCCGGTCAGTTCGTCGATCTCGACGACCGCCACGTGCGTCCCGAAGGGGTAGTTGAAGTCCGGCGGGTCGAAGTGGGTGGTCTCGTCGAGGGCGGGCTCGATCTCGGGGGGCAGCCCCCAGCCGTACCACATGGCCATCGCCAGCTCGGCGAAGGTCTTGGTCTTCTCGGGGTCGCCTTCGTGACCCTCTTCGAAGACCTTGCCGTCCGCGTAGACGACCTTCTCCTCGGGGACGCCGAGGAAGACGGCTCCGGCCTTGACCAGCTTGCTCTTGATCTTCCGGGCGGTGAGGGCGATGGCCGGCGCGGCCATGCTGTAGGAGCGCGAGCCGTAAGTGCCCTGTCCGTACGGGGCCTTGAGCGTGTCCCCCTCGTACACCTGGACCGTCGCCGGGTCGATGCCGAGCTCGTCCGCGGCGACCTGCGCGAAGACGGTGCCGTGGCTCTGGCCGGTGGAGGCGGAGCCGACGGTGACGGTGACCTCGCCGGTCGGGTGGACGCGGATGTTCGCGCTCTCCCAGGTCCCGCCGAGCATGCCCTCCTTGGACATCCGGGTGGAGGGGCCGACCCCGCAGATCGCCACGTAGGAGGCGATGCCGACGCCGAGCCGCTTGCCCCGGGCGCGGGCCTCGGTCTTGCGGGCGGGCATGTCGGCGTAGCCCGAGAGCTCGATGGCCCGGTCGAAGTTGAGCTGGTAGTCGCCCGAGTCGTAGGTCCAGCCCAGGCCGTTGTCGTACGGGAACTTCTCCTTCGGCACCAGGTTCTTGCGGCGCACCGCCGCCGGGTCCATGCCGATCTCGGAGGCGTAGCGGTCCACGAGCCGCTCCATCAGGAACGCGGCCTCGGCGCGCCCGCTGCCGCGCTGGGCACCGAGCGAGACGGTGTTGGTGAAGGCGGCGTACACCTCGCAGAACGCGGCGTCGATGTCGTACATGCCGCTGATGGAACGGCCCATCAGGGCGGTGGCGACACCGGGGCCGATGGTGGAGGGGTAGGCGCCGAGGTTGGCGTAGCTCGTGCAGCGCACGGCGGTGATCCGGCCGTCGCGGGTGCCGGCCAGGGTGACGTGCTGGCGGTGGTCGCGTCCCTGGACGGTGGAGTTCATCAGCCCGGTGCGGGTGTCGACCCATTTCACGGGCCGGCCGAGCGCCTTGGAGAGCAGCAGGACCAGCGGCATGTCGGGGTACAGGTACCCCTTGGTGCCGAAGCTGCCGCCGACGGTCGGGGCCACGACCCGGAGCTTGTTGAAGGGGATGCCGAGGACCAGGGCGGAGAGCAGGAAGCGGTGGTTGTGCGGGCCCTGGGTGGAGGCGTACAGCGTGTACTCGCCGGTGGCGGCGTTGTAGTCGCCGACCGCGCCGCGCGGCTCGATGGGGCTGTTGATGGTGCGCTGGTTGACCAGGTCCAGCTCGACGGTGACCTCGGCCGCGGCGATGGCCGCGTCGGTGCGGTCCTTGTCGCCGCAGGTCCAGTACGCGTTCAGGTTGCCGGGAACGGCCTCGTGGAGCTGGGGAGCGCCTTCGGCCAGGGCCTCGTCGGCGCGGGTCACCACGGTCAGCGGTTCGTACTCGACGGAGATGGCGGCGAGCGCGGCGGCGGCCTGGCGCGGGGTCTCGGCGACGACCACGGCGATGGGGTCGCCGACGTGGCGCACGGTGTCGCCCGAAAGCACCGGGCGGGAGCCGGGAAGTCCGTAGGGGTGGGGCGGGAAGTGGCTCTCGACCCCACCGGGTATCCAGATGCAGGGCAGCGGCATGACGTCGGTGAAGTCGGCCGCGGTGGCCACCTTCAGCACGCCGGGCAGCTGCTCGGCGGCCTTGGTGTCGATGGAGAGGATCTTCGCGTGGGCCACGGGACTGCCGAGGATCGCCATGTGGGCGGTGCCCGGCAGGTCGATGTCACCCACGTACGTGGCCTCGCCGCGCAGCAGCTGCGGGTCCTCACGGCTGTCCAGCGGCTGTCCGAGCACTCCGCCCCCCTGGGGCGAGGTCTCCCCCGTCACTGTGGTCATCTCCGTCACCCCTCCTGTCCGGACGCGGCGGCGGTGGCCGGCTGCGCGGAGGCGTCCGCGCGGGCGGCGGAGCAGGCGCGCTGCACGCCCCGTACGACGCTGTGGTAGCCCGTGCATCGGCACAGGTTGCCGGTGAGCCACTCGCGGATCTCGGGCTCGGTGGGCGCCTCGCGGTCGGCCGTGCCGTCGACCAGTTCGCCCAGGGCCATCACCATCCCGGGGGTGCAGAAGCCGCACTGGGTGCCGTGCTCCTGGCGCAAGGCCTCCTGGAGGCCGCTCAGTTCACCGCCGGGGGTGGTGACCCCCTCGATGGTGGTCACCGCGGAGCCGGCGGCCGCCGCGGTGAGGATCAGGCAGCTCTTGACGGAGCGGCCGTCGAGCCGCACGACGCAGGTTCCGCACTGTCCGGTGTCGCAGCCGACCTTGGTGCCGGTCAGTCCGAGGCCGTCGCGGAGCCGTTCCACGAGCAGTTCGTTCGGCTGCGCCGCGAACTGCTCGGGTCTTCCGTTGACGTTCAGTGAGAGGTCCATGCCAGCGCCTGCGCTTCCGTGAGCGGCCGGTTGAAGAGGGGTCCGCCGGGCTGCTGGAGAATTCCTCCGGAGTGCAGCGGACCGGTGTCCACGGGAGCGAATCCGAGATCCGTGATGATTCCCGCGACTATTTCTTTGGCTTTCCCGTCGTCGCCCGCCGTGAAATGGGCCAGACGCGGTCCCGACGCGGTGCCGGCGACGGCGAGCGTCTCGAAATGCATGGTGTTCAGGGATTTGACGATCCGGGTCCCCGGATACCATTCGGCGACGAGTTCGCTGGATCCCCGGCCGCCGAGATCCCGGGGGGCACCGGGGCCGCTGAACGCGTTGGTGGCGTCCACCAGCACGGTGTCCCGTACGGCTTCCTGGTCCAGCAGCCCCCGGACGCTGTCGAACGGCAGCATCAGTACGAGGACTTCGGCCCGGGCCGCGGCCTCGGCGGGGTGCGCCGCCGAGGCCGCGGGGCCCAGTTCACCGAGGAGGGCCTCGAGGCTCCGCGGGCCCCGGGCGTTGGCGAGCACGACCTGGTGGTCAGCCGCCACGAGGATCCTGGCCAGGGTCGATCCGATCCGGCCTGTGCCGATGATGCCGATCCGCATGAGGGCTCCTCAGGTGGGTGCGGGGGGATCAGGCGGGTGTCAGTCCATTCCGATCCAGACCGACTTGGTCTGGGTGTAGCTCTCCAGGGACTCGGGGCCGCACTCGCGCCCGTAGCCGGAGGCCTTGTAGCCGCCGTAGGGCACGGCGGGGTCGTACTGGTTGTAGCAATTGACCCAGACCGTGCCGGCCTTGATCTGCGAGGCGACCCGGTGGGCGCGCCGCAGGTCCTTGGTGTGGACGCCGGCGGCGAGGCCGTACGCGCTGTCGTTGGCGATGCGCACGGCGTCCTCCTCGGTGTCGAAGGGGATGATCGACAGGACGGGTCCGAAGATCTCCTCCTGGGCGATCCGCATGGAGTTGTCGACGCCGGTGAAGATGGTCGGCAGGAAGTACAGGCCTTCGGAGGAGGCCCCTTCGGGGGTCCAGCCGGTGCCTCCGATGCGCAGGACGGCGCCTTCCTTCTCGCCGACCTCGATGTACGAGCTGACCTTGTCGAACTGGCCGCGGTGGGCGAGCGGCCCGAAGAGGGTGGCCGGGTCGCGCGGGTCTCCGGGCAGCAGGGCGGCCGCGCGGGCCACGAGCCGCTCGACCATCTCGTCGTGGATCGGGCGGTGCAGCAGCAGCCGGGATCCGGCGGTGCAGATCTCGCCCTTGTTGTAGTAGATGCCGAAGAAGGCGAGTTCCTCGGCGGCGTCGAGGTCGGCGTCGGCGAAGACGATGTTGGCGGACTTGCCGCCGAGCTCCATCGTCACCTTCTTCAGGGTGCCGGCCGCCTTGCGGATGATCGACTGGCCGACCGAGGTGGAGCCCGTGAAGGCGATCTTGTCGATGCCGGGGTGGCCGGTGAGGGTCTCGCCCAGCTCCACGCCCGGACCGGTGATGACGTTCAGCACGCCGTCCGGGATCTCCGCCTCCTGGAACAGCTCGGCGATCTTCAGGGCGGTGAGCGGGGTGGCGGGCGAGGGCTTGTGGACCACCGTGTTCCCGGCCGCGAGCGCCGGGGCGATCTTCGTCATCGACAGGAGCAGCGGGAAGTTGAAGGGGGTGATGGCGCAGACCACGCCCAGCGGTTCGCGCAGGGTGTACGCGAGCTGCCCGCCGGCCGGGGCCCGGGAGGAGCCGTCCACCCGGGTCACGGCGCCGGCGTAGTAGTGCATGAGCTGGGCGGCCATGGGGGCGTCGACCGTGGAGGAGAAGGCGAACGGCTTGCCCATGTCCACCGTCTCCAGCAGGGCGATCTCCTCCAGGTCGCGCTCGATGAGCTCCCCGACCCGGTTCAGCCGCAGCGCGCGTTCCTGGGCGGACAGTCTGCTCCAGGGACCTTCCTCGTACGCCGTGCGGGCGGCGGCCACGGCCGCGTCCGCGTCGGCGGCGGCCGCCTGGGCCACCGGCACGATCTCCTGGCCGTCCACGGGGCTGATGTCCGGTTCAGTGCGGTGGTCCTGGGCCGGGACCCAGGTGCCGCCGATGAACAGTTTCCCGGGGTTGGCCAAGGGCTGGTCGCTGAGCGCGCGCTTGGTCATGGCTGTGGCTGCCTTCCGGTTTCGGGTGCGAGGGGCTGGGCGCTTCGGCTAGCCCTGCGCGAGCTGACGTAAGAACGTCTCCGCGAGGGCCTTGGAGGAGTAGGGGTTCTGGCCGGTGGTGAGCTTGCGGTCCACCACCACGTGCGAGTCCCAGATCGCTTCGGCCTTCTCGTAGCGGGCCCCGAGCCGGGTGAGTTCGGCCTCCAGGATCAGCGGGAGGCGGCCGGCCATGTTGGTGACGAGCTCCTCGCTGTGCGAGAAGGCGGTCATCCGGTAGCCCGCGAAGGGCCACTGGCCCTCGCCGTCGCGCAGGGCCAGCAGGGCGGTGTGCCCGTGGCAGACGGTGGCCAGCGGCTTGTCCTGGGCGATGGCCCAGCGCAGGATCTGCGCGAGCTCGTCGGACTTGGGCAGGTCGCCGATGGCCCCGTGGCCGCCGCTGATGTAGATGCCGTCGTAGTCGGCGATGTCCTTCTCGCCCAGGCTCTCCAGGGCGATCGGGTTTCTCAGCTGCGGGGTGTTCTCTATGACGCGGCTGTACTCCACGGCGCTGGCCGCGTCCGTGTCCGCGGAGCCCTGGGGGCGGACCCACTGGAGGAACTGGGGGTCGATGCTGGTCTGGTCGACCGTCGGGGTCTCGCCCGCGATCGTCGCCACGTCGACGGTGTGTCCCGCGTTCTTGAAGAGGGTGTAGGGAACGGCGAATTCCTCGGCCCAGAAACCCGAGGGGTGTTGTTCCCCGTCCAGCAGATGGAGCGTGGCCTTGGCCGTCATGACGACGAGAATCTTCATGACTCTTCTCCTTCATCTGGCTGCGCGATTCGCTGCCGATTCAACACGCCCCCCGCTAGGGGCGTAAGGGGGAGACGTCAGGCACGCGATACTTCGTCACGTGCGTCCAACGCCGAGATGATGGTGCGGAATTCACCGACCAGGGGGTGGTCGGGATGGGCTTCGGAAAATATGCGTTCCCCGTAGAGCGCGGCCATTTCCGGCACGTAGGGCAGGATTCCGGCCAGGGGTGTGCGGTAGACCTCCTCGGCCCGCCGCCGGGCGGCCGCCCGGTCGATGCCCTCGGGCGCCATGCTCATCACCAGGGTCCGCCGGCAGGCGAGCCGACCGGTCAGGGCGATGGTCTCCTCGACGCCGAGGAGGTCGATCCGGTCGGCCCGGGCCATGATCAGGAGCACGTCGGCGCTCGCCATCGCGGTGACCGACTCGTTGTTGAGCCCGGCATGGGTGTCGAGCAGCAGGACGTCCAGGGCGTGGTGCACGGCCAGCCGGTCGAAGCCCTCGGGCAGCAGCCCCACGTCGTAGCCGGTGGTCATGAGTTCCCGCAGGGCCGCCGTACCGGTCCGCGCCGGCACGACGAACAGGCTCCCGCGGAGACCGCCCGGCCGCCCGCACTGGACCTCCTGGGCGGCGGCCTCGATCTCGCACCGGCCGAGCAGGTAGTCGGCGAGCGAGGGGCCGGGGCCCAGCCGGAAGAGCAGGTCCAGGGTGGGCGACTGGATGTCCGTGTCGATCACCCCCACCCGGCGTCCCTCGCCCGCGAGGAGCAGGGCCAGGTTCGCCAGTACCGAGGACTTTCCGGTACCGCCGCGGTACGAGTGCACCACGATGGTCAGGGTCATCAGGCCACGACCTGGCGATCGGCGCCGCCCGCGTGCGGCCCCCGCGCCGCGCGTGGCCGGTGCAGGGCCAGCATGGTGACGTCGTCGTGCTGTTCGGCTGTTCCCGTGTGTTCGCGTACGGCCGTGTCCATCCGGTCGACCACCTCCCTGCCGCTGACCGGGGGGCCGGACAGCAGCTCCAGCATCCGCTCGTCGCCGAGGAAGCTGCCGCTGGGGCAGCGCGCCTCGGGCACTCCGTCGGTGAACACGAAGAGCGTGTCACCCGGGTTCAACTGGGCGTAGCCGAGCGTGTACACACAGTCCGGGAGCACCCCGACGGCGGGGCCGGTGACCTCCAGGGTGCGCGGCTCTCCCCCGTCCGCGTCCAGCAGCAGAGGCGGATTGTGGCCGCCGTTGATGTAGACGAGGGATCCGGTGAGCGGGTCGAGCACCCCGAAGAAGAGGGTGGCGAAGTAGCCCTGCCGCAGG
Source organism: Streptomyces sp. NPDC006487 (assembly GCF_042870555.1). Taxonomy (NCBI): domain Bacteria; kingdom Bacillati; phylum Actinomycetota; class Actinomycetes; order Kitasatosporales; family Streptomycetaceae; genus Streptomyces; species Streptomyces sp. NPDC006487. Next base: position 338,554 of record NZ_JBIAHN010000004.1, on the reverse strand, counting down.
TGGTTGCGGGTCAGGTAGCCGTTGGTCGCGGTGACCGCGTTGAGCAGCGGTGTGGCACCCACCACGGGGATGCGCCGGCTGTTGCCGGTGCGGCCGGCGGCCACCAGGTGCTGGAGGCCGCTGTTCTCGGCGGTGTGCCGCAGCAGGGAGCGGATGAGCGCCATGAAGAGCGCGGCTCCGACCCCCTTGTCGCAGACGTCGGCGACGACGAAGGCCAGGCGCCGGCCGCGGGAGAGCTCGAAGACGTCGTAGAAGTCCCCGGCGACCTGCCGGGCGGGCCGGAAGCACACGTCGATCTCCCAGCCTTCGGGGACCGGCAGCGATTCCGGCAGGAACCCGGCCTGGATCTCGCGCCCGATCTCCAGTTCCTTCTCGTAGCCCATCAGTTCGGCGCGGGCGTCGGCTTCGCGCAGGGTGCGGCCGAGTCCGGCACGCTCCGAGCAGCTGTGCAGCCGGGCCCCGACGAGGGCGGGCAGGAAGGGCGGTACGAGGTAGTCGTGGCCGATCCGGACGTGTTCCTCCAGGGCGGCGAACTCCGTCACGGTCCAGACGACCACGATGGGTGCCCCGCCCCAGCGGCGCAGTCTGCGTACGACGGTCCGTACGGACTCCCCGTCGGCCTGGGCCGGGGCGAGCAGTACGTCCGCTTCGGGCAGCTCCTCCAGTGGGCCGGCCAGTAGGTCGGCCAGCGTGCGCGGGACGAGTTCCGCGCCCATCTCCTCCAGCGCTCCAAGGAGTTCGAGGGGTGGTGGCGGATACTCGTCGAGGATGATCACGGTCGTGGAGGGCATGGGTCCGTCCCCTCAGCCATCACAGTCAGCGTGCTGATGTTGCGGCCGTCCCTGCGTACGTAGTCGAACTCGTCCACGCTGGTCAGTGCGAGGTGGATGCCGAGTCCGCCGATCCGCCGCCGCTCGGGAGCGGTGTGCGGCTCGGGCGGCAGTCGCCCCTGGACGGGGTCGAAGGCCGGTGCGCGGTCCTCTATGGAGATCTGCACCCGGCCCGGCCCGGAGCGGCCCCGGACGGTGATCCGTCCGTCGCCGCCCCGGTACCCGTGCATCACGATGTTGGTGGCCAGCTCGTCCACGGCCAGCCGGATCCGGTACGAGGCGCCCTTGCCCAGGCCCGCCCCGCCGGCCAGCCGCAGGACCAGCGCGGCGATGTCGCCCAATGCCCCCAGGGTGGCGGGTACTTCCAGCTCGGCGGACATCCTCGCCGTCTTGACCGCCTCGTCCATCGGACTCAGTCGTCGGTGAGCACGATGCTGCGGTCGAGACCGGCCGTCCGGATGGTCCGGGAGACGGGCTCGATGGCGCCGACCACCTTGATGGTGACGTGCTCCCCCACCTTCTGCTGGGCGAAGACCAGGGAGCGCAGTCCGGCGCTGGCCATGTAGCCGACCCCGGCCATGCGGATCTCGACGGTGCTGGTGCCGTGACCGGCGGCCTTCTCGATGGTCTGGTGGAAGTCCGGCGCGGTCTTGGCGTCCAGTTCGCCTTCCAGCTCGATCACGGTGGTGTCGCCCTCGATGCTCAGGGACACGGAAAGCGGCATGTCAGGTCTCCTTCGGTACGTGGGCTGGAGCGCGGGCTAGAGCTCGGTGTCGGGCGTACGGCCGACCAGGATCACGACCGAGCGCGGGCCGATCAGGTACTTGCCGGCGTTCTCCAGTTCGAGTTCGGCACCGGGGGTGCGGATGTCGTACGGGGCCTCGGCCCCGGTGTCCGCGAACAGGTGCCAGCTGCGGCCGCCCGGGAGGGCGGGCAGTTCGAGGTCGTGCGCTTCCCAGTGGGAGTTCATGGCCGCGTACACCACGTCGTCGTCACCGGTGCCGCAGCGGGCCACCGCCAGCAGCCGGCTCTCCGCCGACCAGTCGGGCTGCCAGGCCCGCTCCCCGTGCCAGCTGATGTCGGGCAGCCCGAGGGTGTCGCGGAGCTGTCCGGTGGGGTGGGAGGTGGAGCGCAGTTCGCGGTGGCGCTTGCGGAAGGCGATCATCTCCCGCGTGAACCGGAGCAGTTCGGAGTTCTCGTCGACCTGGCTCCAGTCGAACCAGGACAGTTCGTTGTCCTGGCAGTACGTGTTGTTGTTGCCCTGCTGGGTGCGCGCCACCTCGTCGCCGGACAGCAGCATCGGGATGCCCTGACTGGTGAAGAGGATGGCCAGGGCGTTCTTCATCTGGCGCAGCCGCAGAGCGTTGACCCCGGGATCCTCGGTCGGCCCCTCGGCCCCGCAGTTCCAGCTCGCGTTGTCGTTGCCGCCGTCGTTGTTGCCCTCGCCGTTGGCCTCGTTGTGCTTGTCGTTGTACGAGACCAGGTCGGCCAGGCTGAAACCGTCGTGCGCGGTGAGGAAGTTGACCGACGCCGACGTCCCGCGGCTGGAGTACAGGTCGGGCGAGCCGGCGAGCCGGGTGGCGAGCTCCCCGGTGACCCCGGGGTCACCCTTGAGGAAGCTGCGCACGGTGTCGCGGTACTTGCCGTTCCACTCCGCCCAGCGGCCGTACGCCGGGAAGTTGCCGACCTCGTAGAGGCCGCCGGCGTCCCAGGCCTCGGCGATGAGCTTGGTGTGCCGCAGCACCGGGTCGTAGGCGAGCAGTTCCAGCAGCGGCGGGTTGGGCAGCGGGGTGCCGTCCGCGGAGCGGCCGAGGATGGCCGCGAGGTCGAACCGGAACCCGTCGATGTGGTAGTCGGCTACCCAGTGGCGCAGGCAGTCGAGCACGAAGTTGCGCACGACGGGGTGGTTGCAGTTGACGGTGTTGCCGGTGCCGCTGAAGTTGAAGTAGTACCCCTCGGGCGTGAGCATGTAGTACGTGGCGTTGTCGAGCCCCTTGAAGGAGATGGTGGGGCCCTGCTCGTTGCCCTCGGCCGTGTGGTTGAAGACGACGTCGAGGATGACCTCGATGCCGGCCGCGTGCAGGTCCTTGATCAGGGTGCGGAACTCGTCGCCCTGCATGCCGTACCGTCCGGTGGCCGCGTAGCCGGCCTTGGGGGCGAAGAAGGAGACGGTGTTGTAGCCCCAGTAGTCGAAGAGCTGCTCGCCCGTCTCCGGGTTGGTGCGCGGGTTGTCGCTCTCGTCGAACTCGAACACCGGCAGCAGTTCGATGCAGTTGATCCCGAGCTCCTTCAGGTACGGGATCTTCTCCCGCAGCCCCGCGAAGGTGCCGGGGGCGGTGACCTGCGAGGAGGGGTGCCGGGTGAAGCCGCGCACGTGGGTCTCGTACACGACGAGGTCCTCGGCGGGGATCCCCAGCGGAGTGTCGTCGCCCCAGTCGAAGTCCTGGAGGCAGACGCGGGAGCGGTACTGGTAGCCGCGGCTGCGGTCCGGCTCCACGCCCCACACGTCCCGTCCGGCGATCAGCCGGGCGTACGGGTCGGAGAGCACCTGGCGGGCGTCGAAGCGGTGCCCGGTGACGGGGTCGTAGGGTCCGTCGGCCCGGTACCCGTACTCGATGTTCTCGTGGTCGAGGCCGAAGACCGTCATGGCGAAGACGCTGCCGGTGCGGAATTCCTGGGGGAACTCCAGCTCGGCCATCGGCTCGGGCTCTCCGCGCTTGTAGATGACCAGGGTCATGGAGGTGGCCTGGTCGGAGAAGACGGAGAAGCTGACCCCGCCGGGGACCACGTTGGCCCCGAAGGGGAACGGTTTGCCGGCGCGGACGCGGTACCCGCCCACCTCGTGGGTCGGGTACGCGTCGACGCGCAGCACCTGTTCGGACGAGGACTCGCTCATCGCGCGGCCCTGACGGCGGGCTTCGCGGCGGTCTTGGCGGCTTTGGCGGCGGCCGCCTCGGCCTCGCCGGTGGAGAAGAAGTCGAGGAATCCGGTGGCCGACATGACGAACCGGACTTCCTCGCTCACCCCGTAGAGGGTGACGGCGACCCCGGCGTGCTGGGCCTCGCGGTAGACGACGAGCAGCGTGCGCAGCCCGGCGCTGGAGACGTAGGTGACGGCCGTCAGGTCGATGCGCAGCGGCCGGCCCTCGCGAACCAGCGGCAGCAGTGTCTGCAGCAGCGATCCGGAGGTCTCACTGTTGATCTCGCCGATGGCGACGAGCACGGTGCCCGTCTTGTTGCGGCGTTCCTTCACGTTCAGGGTCATTGCTTTCCCCTCTGAGTGGGGCGCCCCCGTTGAGCGCTACTGGGCGGTCGGGCGCAGCCGGACCTTGACCTTGACCCGGCCCTGGACGTCGGGCAGCCGGACGGTGAGTCCGTCGGCGTCGAAGTCCGTGTACGGCTTCTCGTCGATCTCGACGGACGCGATCCGCACCGAGCCGGCGGGGAGCAGGTCGGGCGAGACGCGCAGCACGCGATCGGGCAGGTTCGTCGGGTCGGGCTGGAAGTGGAAGTCCATCTCCCGGCCGTTGATGAGCAGGTTGTTGTAGACGGCGGACAGGTAGCAGAGCTCCGCCGAGTGGTACATGGACATCGAGTGGCTGCCCTTGAGCCGCTCGGTCCCCAGCAGGTACGGCGTACCGCTGGCGAGCACGTTGAAGTAGACGGCGCCCTCGTCGTGGTCGAGGAAGAAGGTGTTGTAGAAGGCCTGGGCCTGCCGGGCCTCGCGCAGGTTGGCGTCGCCGCCGACGGTGCCGTTCAGGATGAGGTAGGCGAGGATCGCCTGCTCCTGCTGCCACCAGGCCTTGCGGTCGTGCCAGGCGAAACGATACGTCTCCTCGTCCCCCGACTTGACGCGCTCGACCACGTCGTACCAGCCGCCGCGCTGCACGTCGCTGCCGACGGCCGGCATGATCTCGCCGATCTTGCGGGCGAGCTCCTCGTAGGCCGGCTTGGCCTTCAGCGAGTTCATCCGCATCAGGTTCCAGGCGATCTTGAGGTTGTGTCCGACGACGGCACGGTTCTGCTGCCAGCTGTGCGCGGTGTCGTGGGACCAGTCGCGGAAGAAGCGCTCCTGGACGAAGGGGCTGTTCTTGTAGTCCGGGAACTTGTCCGCGATCGTGTCGAAGGTGTACTCGAGGAAGTCCGCGTAGCGCTGCTCCCCGGTCGCCAGGTACAGGTTGATCAGGTACGCGGGCGCGTGGTCGCCGACCGAGTTCCAGTTCTTGCGCTCCGCGTTCTCCCCGAGGGACTCGTGGTCGGCGCTGAAGAGGATCGGGTCGATGTGCGAGTAGTAGCCGCCCTGCTCCGGGTCCTTGAAGAACTTGTCGAACAGCCGGATGGTGGCGTCGGCGTCGTTCTTGATCCGGATGTCGCCGGTGACCCGGTAGGTCTGGATCGGGCCGGCCAGCGCGTAGATCTGCTCGTACATCGGGATCGCGTCGTAGTCGTCGGAGAACTCCGAGGTGAACAGCTTGCGTTCGCTGTCCCCGTCGACGCTGATGCCGTGGTACCAGAAGACCACGTCCTCCTCGCTGTCCACGACGCGCATGTGCTTGCGCAGGTACTCGGTGCCGCGCTCGGCGACCTCCAGGTACTCGTCCTTGCCGGTCAGCAGGTAGGCGGAGGCCATGCCGTAGACCAGGCGGGAGATCGTGTCGGTCTCCTGGACGTGGCTGGCGGTCTTGTCACCGCCGAGCCGGATCTCGGTGCGGTACTCGGTGAAGTCCACCGGCCCGTCGCCGAACTGCGCCCGCTTGTAGAAGTCGGCCAGCGACTCGATCTGCTTGATCCACCAGCTGGGCTCCTCGAAGCGGTAGTCCTCGGCCCCGCGGCCCAGGAACACCAGGCGCTTGGCCTCGAAGCGGCCGCCCCGCTCGGGGTAGTGCACCCCGTAGACGTAGAGGAACCGTCCCGGCGAGAGCATCTCGTCGATGTGCCCGGAGGCGTCGATGTACGGCTCGTCCAGGTTGCGGACCAGCTCGGCGCTGGGGTCCCCGGCCAGGGAGACGTCGAACTCGCGGCCGTCCGAGGTCTTCAGCCGCAGCAGCCTGGACCCGGAGTCGAAGCGGCCGACGTAGCCGGCGATCGTGTCGGAGAAGGAGAAGCTCACGGCGTCCGCCATGTCATACACCGTCCTTGTCGTGGTGGGAGCCCATCGGCGAACGGTCGTCCTCGTGGCCGTGCTCGTCCTCGTGGCCCTGCTCGTCCTCGAATCCCTGGCTGACCTCGACGATCACCCCGTCGGGATCGCGGACCCACACGGTCCGCCACCCGCAGATGAAGTCGTCGAAGTCCAGTGGCCCCAGGGTCACTTCGGCCGCGTCGCCGAGCGTGGCCAGAAAGGCGTCCACGCTGTCGGTCTGGAAGGCGAGGTGGCGCATCCGGCCCGGCGCCGCCGGACCGTCGTGGTACTCCCGGGCGGGCGGCTCGGTGCCCGCCGCGAAGAGCTCCAGGTACACGTCCCCCTGGCGGAGGAAGATGATCCGGGCGTCCCCGAGGTCGACCACCCGGGCCCGGGTGAAGCCGAAGTACCGGGTGTAGAAGTCCTCGGTGGTCTTCTGGTCGGCGCAGTTCAGTCCCACGTGCGACCAGACCATCGGGGCCATCAGGCCGTGCCCCGCGCGCCCGGTGCGCCCCCTGTGCCGCGGGCGCCCCGCGCACCCCGGTCGGCGGCGATCAGCTCGATGATCCGGCGGGCGAACAGGTGGTGGTGGGCCCCGGTGCGTCCGGTGACCAGGTCGCCGTCGACCACCACGTCCTCGTCCACGTACTCGCCGCCCATGTTCCGGACGTCGCCGATGAGGTTGTTGTGACAGACGACCTTGCGGCCGCGCACCTTGTCCGGGATCGAGGCGGCCAGCCACATGCCGTGGCAGATGATCCCCTTGAGGACCGTGGGCTCCTCGAAGGCGCGGCGCAGCAGATCCGTCGCCGGCGCCAGGACGTCCACGTCCTCCGTGTACCGCAGCCGGTCGGCCACCATGCCCGAGGGCACGATGATCGCCGCGTACCGGCGCAGTTCCTCGTCGCTCAGCCCCTCCAGGGACTGTGTCGCGGTGAACGGCGCCCGGTACTCGTGCCCGGAGAAGGTGATGGAGTCGTTGCCCCACAGCCGGGTCAGGAAGTCGACCTCGGCGCCCTCCTCCGCGAACCGGCGGCCGTAGTAGAAGATCTCCGGCTCGTAGAAGTCGCTCTCGACCAGGACCGCGATCCGGGTTCCGGTCAGCGCACCCTCGCGCAGGACCACGTCAGACACGGGACACCCCCTTCAGGAAGTCCGCCGCGCGCTCGGCGATCATCGCGATGGCGGTGTGGCAGTTGCCCGACGGGACGGCGGGCATCACGCTCGCGTCGACGACGCGCAGGTTCCGTACGCCGTGCACCCGCAGCTCGGGGTCGACGACGGAGAGGTCGTCGATGCCCATGCGGCAGGAGCCGGCCTGGTGGTGGTAGCTCTCCGACTTCTGCTTCACGAAGGTGCGCAGGTCCTCGTCGGACACGTGGCCGGGTCCGGGCTGGAGCTCCTGCTTGTACCAGGGCGAGAAGGCGGAGGTCGCGAAGAGCTCCCGGGCGGTCTTGACGCCCTGGACCATCCGCTCCAGGTCCCAGCGGTCGCCCAGGTAGTTCGGGTTGATCAGCGGGTGGGCCAGCGGATCGGCGCTCGCCAGCCTGATCCAGCCCCGCGAGACGGGACGGACGACCCCGGGCAGGATGGACACCGTGTTCGGGTGGTCCCGGCCGACGATCACGTCGAACGGCACGTGCACGAAGGCGATCTGCAGGTCCGGCGCCGGCAGCCCCGGCCGGGACGAGAGGAACAGCGCGCTCTCCGACAGGTTCTGTGCGGGCGGCGGCAGTTCCTGGGTGACCTCGGCCATCAGCCCGGTCAGGACGTGGTTGTGGAAGTTCTCCCCGACCCCGGGCAGGGCGGCGACGGCCCCGATGCCGTGCTCGCGCAGCTGCTCGGGGTGCCCGATCCCGGAGAGCAGCAGCAGCTTCGGCGATTCGATCGCCCCGGCGGCCACGATCACCTCCCGGCGGGCCCGGACGGTGTGCAGCCCGGGCGCGGCCGCCGCACTGTGGCCGTCGCGCACGGTCCGTCCCGGGCCGTCGCTGTCCGAAAGCGTGGCGGGGGCCTGGAGCTGGACGTACTCCACACCCGTGCAGGTGTCCCCGTCGAAGAGCAGCCGGGTGCTCTGCGCACTGGTGCGCAGGGTCAGGTTGGAGCGGTCGAGGGCCGGCTCCAGATAGGCGGCGAGGACGCCCTGGCGGCGGCCGTCGGCCACGTCGATGTGGTGCCAGCCGGTGCCGAAGAGCCCGCGCCGCGGCCCGTCGGTGTTGAAGTCGGCGATCTCCTCGTGGCCGAGCTCGACGGCGGCGTCGATGAAGGCGCGGGAGACCGGGTTGGGGCCGTGCCGCCCGGCGTGGGTGATCCGCTGCGGCCCGCGGGTGCCGGTGCTCGGCGCGGTGGCGTCCTCCTGGCCCTCCAGCAGCGAGAAGTAGGGCAGTACGTCCTCGTGCGCCCAGCCGGCCGCGCCCTGGTAGGCCCAGTTGTCGAAGTCCGAGGCGTGGCCCCGGATGTGCATCATGATGTAGAGGTTGCTGCTGCCGCCGGGGGCCTTGCCGCGCGGTTCGTACGTGCGGCGGCCGTCCAGACCGGGCTGCGGGACGCTGGTGTAGCCCCAGTCGACGGGCCCGCCGAGCAGCTTGTACCAAGAGGACGGATCGTCCACCTCGGGAGGGATGCGGCCCGCTCCCGCCTCCAGGACCAGGACGGTGACGTCCGGGTCCTCGGAGAGGCGGTTCGCGAGGACACTGCCGGCGGTGCCGGATCCCACGACGATGTAGTCGTACTCATCCACTGCCATCGCGCGCCCCCTCAGCCCTGGCCGAGCACCTGGAAGGGAACCGTGTCGTGGTAGTTCGCCATGTAGGCGATCTTTCCGTCCACGATCCGGAAGAAGTTCATGACCTCGGCCTCGATCTCCTCCCCGGAGGGGGTGACCGCGGTCAGGTGGGAGACGGCCGCGGCCTTCTCACCGTCGACGAGGAAGTGCACGGGCTCGTTGCGGAAGACCCGGTACATGGTCCCCATGCCCTTCATCATCGACCGGAGCAGTTCCAGGCCCTCGATGTGGCCGGCGAGCTGCTCGTCCATGACCTGGTCCTCGGCGAACAGGTCGCACCAGCTGTCCCAGTCACCGGCGTTGGCGTACTCGTAGTACTTCTGCAAGATCTGCCGCGCGTCCATGGCGCTCATCCCCCTACTGGTCCCTGCGGGTTCCGTCCGGGGCGAAGGGCGCCCAGAACTGGCTGAAGGCGGTGGCCGTGTCGCCGAAGAGGCCGTCGTGGCCCTCGACGATCCGGCCGTCGCGCCAGCGCATGAAGTGGAAGACCGGGTAGTCCATCCGCTCGTACGGGGAGCCGCTCGACGCTTCGGCGCCGTCGCGCACGGCGACGTTGCGGCAGACGTCCGCGCTGCAGTCCTCGCCGACGAGGACCGCTTCGATGTCCATGCGGAAGGTGCCGCCCGTGAGCTTGTGGGTCTGTCCCATCAGTTCGAGGAAGGCGTCCAGGCTCTCGTACCAGCCGGCGAGCGGGTGGTTGCCGGGGACCTGCCAGCGCAGGTCCTCCGCGTAGTACTCCAGGATCCTGGCCCGGTCGCCGGAGCCGAGGGCGCGGTACGCCGCCTCGACCCGCTCCCGTGTCACTTCGGTCATCGTCGCTTCTCCTTCGGCGCTCAGAGGGAGGCGGAACCGGGCATGGGCGCCAGTTCGTTGACGGTGTACTGCCGGATCAGCGGCCCGTCGGGGCCGGCCACCACGGTCCAGGTCTGGTCGGCATCGAAGCCCAGCCACACGCTGCGGGCGGCCGGCGGGTCCCAGATCTTGGCCTGCCAGTTGACGAGGACCCGGACGACCGCCCGGTCGCCCTCGATGACGGGCTCCACCTTCGTGACCGTGTGCACCTCGTCGAAGAAGCGGTTCGTGACCGCCTCGTACCAGCGGCCGAAGCCCTGGTGGCCGAGGAAGGTGTCCTCCGGGACCTTGAACTCCAGGTCCTCGGTGATCAGGGCCAGCACCTGGTCCGGCCGGACGTGCTGGTCCAGGGCCACGTACCACTTCTCGGCGAAGACGCGGATCGCGTCCTCGGTCAGCCGCTCGGCGGGCATGCGGTCTCCTCCTGTCTGTCCGTGCTCTGCGTGGGGTCCGTGCGGGTGTGGTGCGTCGGATCCGGCCGGGTCAGATCTGGATGTCCACGAGGAACGGCCCGGGGTGGGCGAGCATCCGGCCCACCGCGGCGACCGCCTCGTCGGGCTTCTCCACCCGCATCCCGCCCGCCCCGAGCGACCGGGCCAGGGCGGCGAAGTCGATCTCGGGGTGCGAGAGGTCGAAGGAGCCCGGGAAACCGTGCTGCGGGATCTCCCGCTCCCGCCAGTACTGGGCGATGTTGTCGTCCAGCAGCCGGTACTTGCGGTTGTTGCAGACCACGAACTTGGCCTCGATGCCGTGCCGGGCCGCGGTCCACAGTGCCTGGTAGGTGTACATCGAGCCGCCGTCGCCGGCGAAACCGACGACCAGCCGCTCCGGACGGGCCAGCTTGACGCCGACCGCGCCCGGGAAGCCCACGCCCAGCGAGCCGCCCCGGGTGAGGTGGTAGTCGCCCGGCCGCTCCGGCGGCAGGTACCGGGTGACCAGCGGGGAAGTGGTCAGCGCCTCGTCGAAGACGATCAGGTCCCCGCCCGTGCGCTCGGCCAGGGTCCGCAGGAAGACCGCCATCGGCGAACCGGCCGCCTCTTCGGAGGCCTTGGCCTCCTGCTCGGCCTGGTCCGCCCGCACCCGCTCCCGGGTCCGCGCGTCCAGCCTCCCGGCCGCCGCCGCCCGCTGCGCGGGGGTGAGCACGTGTTCCAGTACGCCGGCCAGCGCGCGCAGCGCCTGCCGGGGATCGGCGGCGAGCCCGAGGTCCACCGGATGGTTCTTCGCGATCTCGTAGGCGTTCAGGTCGATGTGCACGACCCGTGCACCGGCCCTGAAGGGGCTCTCCAGCTCCGGGAACACCTCGGGGAAGACGTAGGTGCCGACGATCAGCACCCCGTCCGCGTCCCCGATCAGCTCCTTGCTGTGCGGGCCGAACATGTGGCCCGTCTGACCGCGGCGCAGCGGGTGCGAGGCCGCGATGTTCACCTCGGAGGAGTCGACCTCGTACACGTCGGCGCCGAGCAGCTCGGCGACGGCGACGAGTTCGCGCTGCGCCCCGGAGAGCGAGACCCCGTCCCCGACGAGGACGACCGGCCGTTCCGCGGAGGCCAGCAGCTCGGCCGCCCGTCCCACCGAGGCGGCCGAGGGGGCCACGTCCGTGAGGGGCACCGTGGCGGGCAGGACGAGCTCGGAGTTGAGCTCGTCCAGCACGTCCATCGGCAGCGCCACGAACACCGGTCCGCGCGGCGGGGTCAGGGCGATCTTCACCGCCCGGCGGATGGTGCGCAGCACGGAGTGCCGGTCGGTGACCCGGGTCGCGTACTTGGTCACCGGCTTCGCCATCGCCACCAGGTCGGACGCCATCTGCGCGTCCATGGCGTCGTAGCGCACCCCGGCGTCACCGGCGACGACGACGAGCGGGGTGTGGCCGCGCAGCGACTGGTAGAGCATGCCGATGCCGTTGCCCAGCCCCACCCCGGAGTGGAGCTGGAGCAGGGCGGCCCCGCCGGTGGCCCGGGCGTAGCCGTCGGCGATGCCGGCGGCCACCGTCTCCTGGAGGGCGAGGACGTAGTGGAAGTCCTCCGCCGCGTCGACCGCGTCGAGGAATCCCTGTTCCACCGTCCCCGGATTTCCGAACATGACGTTCAGGCCGTCGGCCTTGAACTGGTCGATCAGCCTTTCCCGTCCGGGAGTGGCTCCAGAACTCATCGAACTCCCCCTCCTTTTCGTACCGTCGTGCCGGAGTTACCGGAATTACCAGCCGTACCGGGTGAGACCGTTCTCCAGGACTTCCACGATCTTCTGCCCCGTGAGATACGAGTCGGGGGTCGAACGACCGGTCACGAACGGGAAGTCGACGATCACCGAAAGGGGATGGCCGAAATTCCCGTGGTACGCGCCGCGCGGCCCGGTCGCATCGCGCAGGATGTACTCCAGCGGATACGGCGGCGGCCCCATGTTGAAATCGGTGCCGAGGAATCCGGTGCCGTCCTTGTAGTCGTACTCCTTGCAGTGGCCGGTCACGTGCTTGCCCCAGATGATGCTGCGGCGGTCGCCCCAGTCCCGGGCGAAGGCCAGGCAGGCGACGCCGTAGCACTCGGCCGCGACGACCTTGCCCGCGTTCTTGAAGGCGAGGATCAGGGCGTGCACGCGCTCGTTGTTGGCGAGGTCCACGATCGGACCGCTGCCGCCCACGATGAGCACGGCATCGAAACCGGCGATGTCGGCCTGGAGCTTGTCCAGATCGCGGTGGTACTGCTCCAGCTTGGGCAGATAGGCCGAGTCGCTCGTGTACGGGCGCTCGGGGGCCCACGCTTCGATGTCGAGGGGGGAGTCGAGCCGGCTCGACTGCTCGAACTCCCGGCCCAGCCGGGCGTTCTCCTCGGTGGTGACCGAGCGTCCCAGCGGAGGATCGATGTAGTTCGCGTCGAGGCTCGGCGGGAGAGCGTGGGCACGCTTTCCGGTCGGCGTGGCGAATACGACTTCATAGCCCTGCTCGTCGAACTGCGATACGGGGCCGATCAGTTCCTCGGCCCAGTAACCGTGTTCGGAGACAATGACCAGAATCTTTCTGCTCACGGATTCCTCCAGGCGCCGCCTGTTGTCGTTGGCGTCCCCCACACTGGCCGTGCCCGGGGTTCCCGTCAAAGCGCTGGTGTGCGACTTCGTGAGGTAGTCGCCCAGGTCATGGGGGCACCTCAGGAAGTCGTCCGGCGATGTCATGAAGTAGCTTCCGGACTACCTGACTTCGGCCGAATCCCTGAACCGCCGCCGGGGCCCCGCCTTATGGTCTGGACGCGCCGGAATCACGGGCGCGCTGCAATCACGGGCGCGAAGCGCGGATGCGCGAGAGAGGGACGGGGACGATGACGATGGACCTGTTGTGCACCCACATCGAGTCGATACGTCCGGTGAAACCCGGTACCGAGGGCTGCGAGGAGTGCCTCGTCTCCGGTGACACCTGGGTGCACCTGCGGATGTGCCTGAGCTGCGGGCACGTCGGCTGCTGCGATTCCTCGAAGAACCGTCACGCCACCAGGCACTACGGGACCACCGCGCACCCCATCGCGGCCTCCCACGAGCCCGGCGAGGACTGGGCCTGGTGCTACGCCGACAAGCTGATGCTGGACCCGGCGTGAGCGCGGCCCCGGAGAGCGCCGCGGCCGCGGGCACCGTGCCCACGACCAGCACGCCCACGAGCAGCACCCCCACCGGTCCCCCTGCCGGCACCGCGCCCACGAGCACCGCCACCGCGACCGCCGAGGCCGCGGCGCGGGCGGAGAACCGCAAGCCCGTCATCCTGGCCGTGGACGACGACCCGCAGGTGCTGCGCGCCGTCCGCCGCGACCTGCGCAGCGCGTACGGCGACCGCTACCGGGTGCTCGGCGCCTCCTCGGCGGCCGACGCGCTCAAGATCCTGGACTCCCTCGACGAGCGCGGCCACGACCCGGCGCTCTTCCTCGTCGACCAGCGGATGCCGGACGTCACCGGGGTCGAGTTCCTGCTGGAGGCCGTCAGCCGCTTCCCCGACGCCCGGCGCGTGCTCCTCACCGCGTACGCCGAGACGGACGCGGCGATCACCGCCATCAACCGGGTCCGCCTGGACTACTACCTGCTCAAGCCCTGGGACCCGCCGCACGAGCGGCTCTTCCCGGTCCTGGACGACCTCCTGTCCGACTGGCTCGCCACCTACCGCCCCGCGTACGACGGGATCATCGTCGCGGGCCACCTGGTCTCCCCCGGCACCCACGCCGTCCGGGACTTCTTCACCCGCAACGGCCAGCCCTTCCGCTTCCTCAACGTCGAGCGGGACCCCGAGGCGCTGACCGTGATCGCCGCCGCCCAGCCCGACGCCGCCCTGCCCCTGGTCCGCTTCCCCGACGGGTCGGTGCTCTCCGCCCCGACGGACACGCAGCTCGCCCAGCGCCTGGGACTGGCCACCACCGCCTCGCGCCCGCACTACGAGTGCGTCATCGTCGGCGCGGGCCCGGCGGGCCTCGCGGCCGGCGTCTACTCCGCCTCCGAGGGCCTGTCCACGCTCATGCTGGACTCCCGCGCCCCGGGCGGCCAGGCTGGCACCTCCAGCCTGATCGAGAACTACCTCGGCTTCCCCTCGGGCCTCTCCGGCGGCGACCTGACCCGCCGCGCCACCATCCAGGCCTCCCGCTTCGGAGCCGAGATCCTGCACCCGGTGGAGGTGATCTCGCTGACCCGCGACGACCCGGCGAAGATCCTGACCCTGGCGGACGGCACGGAGATCAGCGCCGAGACGGTGCTCCTGGCGACCGGGGTCTCGTACAACCGCCTGGACGCCCCCGGCGCGGACCGCTTCGAGGGCGCCGGGCTCTACTACGGCGCGGCGACCACGGAGAGCTCTGCCTGCATCTCGCAGCACGTGTTCATCGTGGGCGGGGCCAACTCGGCCGGCCAGGCCGCCGTGCACTTCGCCAAGTACGCCGCCCGGGTCACCATCCTGGTCCGCGCGGCCTCGCTCGACGACAGCATGTCCCGCTACCTGATCGACGAGATCGAGCGCACCCCCAACATCGAGGTACGGATCCGCACGACGGTCGTCAGCCTGCACGGCGAGGACCACCTCGAACGCCTGACCCTCCACGACTCCGGGACCGGCGAGGACAAGGAGATCCCGGCCCGCTTCATGTTCACCTTCATCGGCGCCCGCCCGCACACGGGGTGGCTGGCCGGGGTGGTCGAGCGGGACGAGTACGGCTTCGTCCTCACCGGCTCGGACCTGATCTCCAACGGCGGCGAACTCCCGGCGGAGTGGAGCCTGGAGCGCGCCCCGTACCCGCTGGAGACCAGCGTCCCCGGGGTCTTCGCGGCGGGGGACGTACGGGCCCACTCGGTCAAACGGGTCGCCTCGGGCGTGGGCGAGGGAGCCATGGCGGTCTCCCTGATCCACCGGTACCGCTCGATGGGCTGAGAGCGAACATCCCGCCGGCCCGCTTGCGATCAAGGACGGGCCGGACGCACCGTTGATTACATGATTACATCCGAGCAGAACGAAGAGCTCCGCACCTGGTTCGCCGAGCACCTGCCGGTGGACGTCTACACCTCGCTCCTCTCGGTCACGGTCGACCGGGAGGAGATCACCGTCGTCGGCGCGATCCCCGAGAACGAATCGGTCGCCGCCTTCCGCGAGCGCACCCGCGAACAGCGCATGGAAGTCGCCCGGGAGGCGGAGGAGCTCTACCGCCGCAAGGTGTCCTGGGCCGCCCGGTCGGGCGAGGAGCAGACCCTCTTCACCCACCTCGCCGTCCCCGTCATGACCCGCCTGCGCCAGCCCGAGCGCCAGGTCCTCGACACCCTGGTCGCGGGCGGCGTCGCCCGCAGCCGCGCCGACGCCCTGGCCTGGTGCGTCCGCCTGGTCGGACGCAACACCGACACCTGGCTGACGGACCTGCGCGAGTCCCTGGACCGGGTCCAGCAGGTCCGCGCGGAGGGTCCGGACCTCGCCGACTCCCAGAAGTCCGGGTCATAACGGCGAAAGATCTCCCCGCGCCCGCAAGATCGCGCAAGCCTGGCACGGACCACCGGCGATCAACGCCCGACCCCAGGGAGAGGCCCGCACCATGACCACCACCGTCGAATACATCCGCTACCGGATCGCATTGGACGACCAGCCGGCCTTCGAAGAGGCGTACGTCAGGGCCTCCGAGGCCCTGGCCGCCTCGCCGGAGTGCATCGACTACGAACTCGCCCGCTGTGAGGAGGAGCCCGAGCGCTACATCCTCCGCATCCGCTGGACCTCGATCGACGCCCACCTGAACGGATTCCGCAAGGGCGAGCACTTCCCCGCGTTCTTCAGCGCGATCCGCCCGTACGTCACGGCCATCGAGGAAATGCAGCACTACCTCGTCACCAAGGTGGCCGGCCCCGGAAAGGCTTCCACCCCGTCATGAGCACCACACCGGACACCACGCCCACCATCTACGAATGGATGGGCGGCGCGGAGGCGATGAACCGCCTCACGGACGTCTTCTACGCCCGAGCCCTGCAGGACGAGATCCTCGCCCCGGTCTTCGCGGGCATGGACTCCGAGCACCCCCAGCACGTCGCGGTCTGGCTGGCGGAGGTCTTCGGCGGCCCGAAGCAGTACACCGCCGCCCACGGCGGCCACCAGCACATGGCCACCAAGCACCTGGGCCGCGGCATCACCGAACAGCAGCGCCGCCGCTGGGTGGACCTCCTGACGGACACGGCCGACGAGGTGGGCCTCCCCACGGACCCGGAGTTCCGCGCGGTCTTCGCGTACTACATCGAATGGGGCACCCGCATGGCCCTGATCTACTCGGGCCCCAACCCACCCCCGGTGGACGCGGCCGACATCCCGGTCTGGTCCTGGGGCCAAACCCCACCCTGGATCCCGAAGTCCTGACCCAACCCCCCGGCGGAGCCCCACGGCTCCGCCGGGCAGATCCAGCCTCGCCGGCGTCTGAGCTGCGGGGTACGGGGCAGAGCCCCGAATCCTTCAGCCCCGCCGCGCCATCCGACCCCGCCGGGTCACATTCAGCCCCGCCGGCGCTTGAGGCGCGGGGTACGGGGCGGAGCCCCGGCAGCCGGACCCGGGCCGGACTCGGCGAGCAGCACCGTCAGCCCGGGCCCATCGCCCTCGGACTCGGCCCGCCAGAAATCGACGGCCTCCTCCAGGATCTCGCTCAACGTCTCCCAGTCCGCAGGCCGAGCCTCCGCGTACCCACGCCACGAGGTCACCGCCAGCAGCCGCCCCGGCGCAGCAGGCAACCACGACAGATCCCGCAGCGCATCGGCCAGCGCATCCCAGTTCCCCCCGACCCACGGCGGCAGCCCCAGCGCGCCGCCACACCGCCGCATCAGCTCCGCCTTGCTCCGTACGCCGTCCAGATCCAGCCGTACGGTCGCCCAGCCGGCGGCCTCGGCCGCTTCGAGCGCGGGGGCCAGGGGCCGCGGGTCCAAGGTCATCGGAGAACCGCCTTGAAGGTCTCGTAGTGGTCGTCCGTGTAGAAGAACTCCCCGCCCCCACCGGTCACGATCCGCCGGGCCCCACGGTCCCGCTCACCGGGCGTCTTCACGGTGAACTCGTGGTAGTAGCCACGCTTCTTCTGCGGCAGGACCTTCTCGAAATTGCCGAAGACGGTCCCGTCCTGCCGGTACTGGTACGGCCCGCCCTTGTCGATCAGCGCAAGCACGTCCCGGGCCTGCTGCGGCAATGCCGAGGCCCGTACCGTCGCCATCCCCTTCGCCCATCCGGGCGTCGGCACAGCGGAACTCGCCGCCCCGCTCGGGGCAACGTCAACGCGGGAGCCGGCGCTCGCGCCCGTACTGGCGGCCGCGGCAGGCGCGGGTTTCTTCCCGCTGCAACCCACCGCACCGACCAGCGACGCGCAGAGGAACACGGCCCCCAGCACACGCAGCAACGATCGGGGCACGTTCCGAAAGATCATGCACCGATCGTGCCAAATATCCGATTCGCCCGCGAATCGCGCGATGGCTTCAGAGGGCGGCCATCTTGGTGTACGGACTCAGGATGCGCTTGCGGACCTCAGGCCCGAATTCAACGAGGACAGCGATCCCCTCCTCAACGGCGACGACACGGCCGAGGCCGTGCTCATCGTGAGTAACCCGGTCGCCCACGCTGAAGTGCCGGAGCGGCGCTTCCACGGGGGCCTTGAACGGGCTGGACGGCAGGTGGCGGCGAGGTACTGCGGACTTTGTCATTGCACCCAGTATGCGCCCAGCAGGCCGCCCAACGGTCCGCCGTTCGGATCTCAATTACGGCACCATCCGCATCGGCGAACATCGCGTGCCCGCGTTTGACCGGCATTCGTCCGGACAATCGGACCAATCCGAACAATCACTCGTCGGGGTCGGCCCGCTCCAGCGCCGGCCGCAAACCGGGCTCCGATTCGGTCAGCAGGTAGTCCGCGACGGCAGTGTCGGTGACCAGACTCGTCACGAGCCCCGAGCGCAGCACCGCCCCGATCGCGGACGCCTTGCGCAGCCCGCCGGCGATGGCCACGACCTCGGGGATCCGGCGCAGCCGGTCCGCCTCCACGGTGATGCACCGCTCGCCGAGGTCCCGCCCGACCCGACGCCCCTGGGCGTCGAAGAGGTGGGCGGACATTTCGGCGGCGACGCCCAGCGAGGCGTAGTGCGCCCGCTCCTCGTCGCTCAGCATGTCGTGGACGGTCGAGATGCCCGGCTCCCAGGACCCGATGGAGACGGCGGCGACCGTCACCTTGTCGAAGTACTCGAAGGCCCGCGCGATCCCCGTCTGGTTCCGCAGGGCGGCCGCGGTGGCCGGATCGGGCAGCAGCATCGGCGCGTAGATCGGGTGCGCGTCCCCGCCCGACACCTGCGCGGCCCTGCGGACGGCCTCCACGGACCCGCGCTCGGCCGTACCGGCGTCGTACACGCCCGTCAGCTGGACGACGGTGCAGGGGGGAAGCCGGTGCAGGGACGCCGCCATGTGGATGGTCGACCGCCCCCACGCGAGGCCGAGCACGTCCCCCTCGTTGACGAGCTCACCCAGCAGATCGGCGGCTACGGCACCCAGGTTCTCCGGGTCCGGCGCGTCCTCGGTGGCATCCGCGGGGGACTCCACGACCACGGCGTGCCGCAGCCCGTACCGGGCGCGCAGCGCGTCGGACCGCTCCGCGTCCAGCTCGGCCGGCACGCGGATCTCGATGCGTACGAGGTCGCGCTCCAGGGCGGTCTCCAGGACCCGGGCCACCTTGAAGCGGCTCACGCCGAACTCCTCGGCGATCTGGATCTTGGACTTCCCCTCCAGGTAGAAGCGGCGCGCCATGGCCGCCGCCTGCACCAGCTCCGCGGGTCCCATCCGCAGGGCTGACCGTCCCGCCGACATTGCAGACACCGCGTTCTCCTCACTGCTGTTCACACCATCGTGTTCACACTCTCGACTCGCCGTTCATCCTGTCAGATCCGACGGCCGTTGATCAGCCTGGACAGCTCCCGTTCATCGAGCTGTTCACCAAGCCTTGCTTCAGTGGTTGCAAGCCCAGGGCGCGGCGGCGATCGCCGCACCCGCCTGGTCACGCAGCGTGCGTACGGCTGCCGCCGGATCGACCGCTCCGTAGACCGCGCTGCCCGCCACGAACACGTCCGCACCGGCCTCCGCACACCGCTCGATGGTCGTGGCGGAGACCCCTCCGTCGACCTGCAGCCACAGCTCGAGACCGTGCTTGGAGATCAGCTCCCGGGTCCGGCGGATCTTGGGCAGCATGATGTCGAGGAAGGGCTGACCGCCGAAGCCGGGCTCCACGGTCATGATCAACAGCATGTCGAGCTCGGGAAGGATGTCCTCGTACTGCTCGATCGGCGTCGCGGGCTTCAGCGCCATGGACGCCCGCGCCCCCTTGGCCCGGATCTCCCGCGCGAGCCGCACGGGCGCGGCGGCGGCCTCGGCGTGGAAGGTCACGGAGCCGGCACCGGCCTCGATGTACTGGGGGGCCCAGCGGTCGGGGTCCTCGATCATGAGGTGCAGATCGAGCGGGATGTCCGTGGCCCGGCTCAGCGACTCCACGATCGGCACGCCGAGGGTGAGGTTCGGGACGAAGTGGTTGTCCATGACGTCGACATGCAGCCAGTCGGCCCCCTGAACGGCCTTCGCCTCCTCGGCGAGCCGGGCGAAGTCGGCGGACAAGATGCTGGGATTGATCTGAACGGCCATGCCCCAAGCGTGCCATGCCGCCAGCGCCTTCCGGCCACTACCCCGGAACTGGGGCCGTAGGGCGGGATCGGGGTGTGGGGGTGGGGGTGTGGGGGTGGGGGTGTGGGGGTGGGTGGTTGGCCGGCTTGTGCTGCGGGTGTGGTGGTGGCTTTGACAGGGGTTCGGGGGGCGTCCCGGTAGTCCAGTGTTCTTTCGGCGTGGGCCGGTCCCTCAAGGGCGCTCCCTGCGGTCGCGTCGCTACGCGATGGCCTTCGGCCACCCTTGACCGACCGACCCACGCCGAAAAGCCACAAGACTTCCGGGATCCCCCCGGGGAACGGCCGGGAGGGAGGTGAGGGGAGGAGCGGCCTCGTCTGAGATGCGCAGCCCCCTTGTGTCAGGGGGCAACTGTGTACGGCCCCGGCAGGACCGTGACCTCGGCCGGAACGGACGCGCGGGGCGATCGGAGCATCCAGGGCCGGGCGCCTGGACACCCTTCCCGTGACCGTCGACCGCCACCACGAGCGAGAGGACGACGGGAAGGGCTTCAGGGTCGGTGGGCGCGACAGATCGCTACACACTCCCACTCGGCTAAGCGACTACCGACCGTCCGTGGCTGAGAGATGCACGGGTGACCGCGATCTATTGGGTTGCCGCCGGACGGCGCGGTCGGATAGGAAACTCGCATGCTAAAGGGCAACACGGTTGGGCTCAGGGCCCGGCACGAGGACGACATCCCGATCCTGCATGCCGGACTTCACGACGACGTCGTCACGGCTTCGCGGGCTACTGGTCACCCGTGGCGGCCGCTCATGGCCGGCTCGGAGGCCCTGTCGTTCATGGTGGACGACAAGGAGCAGGGGCACGTTCCGTTCTCCGTGGTGGACCTGGAGAGCGGCGCGCTGATCGGCACCGCGACGCTCTGGGGCATCGACAACCACAATCGGTCCGCGCACGTCGGACTCGGGCTGTTGCCCTCTGCCAGGGGCAAGAGCCACAGCACCGACGTGGTCGCGGTCCTGTGCCACTACGGCTTCGTCGTACGCGGTCTGCACCGGCTGCAGATCGAGACGCTGGCGGACAACATCGCGATGATCCGCGCCACCGAACGCAACGGCTTCGTCCGCGAGGGCGTGCTGCGCTCCTCGGCTTGGGTGATGGGTGAGTTTCTGGACGAAGTCCTGTTCGGTCTCCTGGCCCAGGACTGGAAGCCCGCCCCGAAGGTCTAGGACGGTTGGCGCGTAGCCTGGTGATCATGGGGGACTGGGAGATGCGGCCGGCTTCGGCGGGGGACGTCGAGGCGGTGGCCGAGCTGAGGGCCGTGGTGCTGAGGGCGGATCTGGAGCGGCTCGGGCGGTACGACGAGCAGCGGGTGCGGCAGCGGCTGCGGGACGGGTTCGAGCCTGCGCACACCTGGGTGATCGAGGTGGGCGGTACGTTCGCCGGCTGCGTGTCGCTGCGGCCGGCCGAGGACGCCCACTGGCTGGAGCACTTTTACCTGGCCCCGCATCTGCAGGGCAGAGGGATCGGCGGGGCCGTCCTGCGTGGCCTGCTGGAGCAGCGCGACCGCAACGGCACCAGGGTGCGGCTGAATGTGCTGCAGGGCAGTGCGGCCCGGGGGTTGTACGAGCGGCACGGGTTCAGACTTGAGGTCGAGGATCCGGTGGACGTGTTCATGGTGCGCGAACCGGTCTCGACCGTGCATCTCAACTGATCCGGGACGCCCCATGGCTGCGGCGGTGGATCTGCAGAGTTGCGACGACCGCCACGCCGAGGGTGATGTGCATCAGGGACAGGGCTGCGACGGTGCCTCCGTCGGCGCCGGACGACAACGGGCCGGCAGCCGACAGCAGGGCCAGCCCGCCGCCCACGTACTGCGCGATCCGCAGGAAGACCGGCTTCCACAGGGCCAGCAGGAAGGCGGCGCCCGTCCCGACGGCCAACGGGACGACGGAGGCGCCGATGACACCCCCGACGGTGATCGGGTGCTCTGTGGCGCCGTTGACGATGACGAGCGGTGCACCGGCCAGCTTGGCGACGGCAAGAACGATCAGATTGACCACGACCGCACCGATCGCGCCGATGGCCAGCGCCTTCCACCAGGCGAGGCCGGATGTGGTGGGCACAGAGGTGGCAACGGCACTGCTAGACATGGGACTTCCTCCAGCACATGAAGTGTTGTTGCGCTGCCCTACGGCCAGCGTCATACGAGGAAGCCTCCAACCTCAACTCCACTTGAGGTCAAGCCCTGTTCGCCCTGGATCAGCCACGGACGGCCGGTAGTCGCTTAGCCGAGCGGGAGTGTGTAGCGATCTGTCGCGCCCACCGACCCTGAAGCCCTTCCCGTCGTCCTTGCGCTCGTGGTGGCGGTCGACGGTCTCGGGAAGGGTGTCCAGACGCCCGCCCCTGGATGCTCCGAGCCACCACCCCACCCGCAGCACAAGCCGGCCACCCCCAGCCCAGGTTCAGGGCGTGCGGCACCGGTAGCGTGGCGCGCTGTCGTCCGGCTGGTCCGGGCTCGCGAAGTGGAACGGGACTCCGAGGTGGGCCGCCAGGGCGGTGCCAGCGCGGGTGGTCGCGGCTGCGTGGGGGTCCAGGGGGCCGCGGTCGGCGCCTTCGGCTTCGAGGGCGCGGGTGCCCGTGCCCCAGTAGACGGTGGCCAGTTCGTGTTCGCCGGTCGGGTCCTCCGTCAGGGCGAGCAGCCGCACGAACCAGTCGTGGACCGTGTCCCCGTCCCAGACGGCCTCGATCGCCACCACCCGGGCCCGGATGCCGGAGGCGATGGCGGCGAGCGACTCCAGGTCGAGCGGGCAGTCGGGGGTGCGGGCCACCCGGTCGCCGAAGTGGACGTACCGGTCGGACACCAGTTTCTGGGCCTCGTAGAGCCCCACCCCCTGGGCGCGACGGGCCTCCCAGACGACGCGGACGGCGTTCATCAGGCGGTCCTGGAGGACGTACCCGTCCACCTGGCGGCGGATGCCTTCGGGGAGGTGCTCCCACAGTTCGTGCAGTTCGTGCAGTTCGTGCAGTTCGCGCAGTTCATGCAGGTCCTCGCTCATGCCGAGGCCTCCGGGACGAACAGGCTGACCTGGTAAGTCGACGGGTGCGCGAGGCGGCCGCAGAAGAGGTCGATGCGGAGCTGCGACGGGTCGGTGACCGTGCCGTCGGCCCGCAGGCGGCCGACGTACGCCCGGAGCTCCGACTCCTCGGTCGTCGAGAACAGCGGCTCCCAGCGGCCGGGGGCGTCCGCCGTCCGCTGGGTGGCTCGAATCCTGCTGCGTGTGCGTGCGCGCTTGCGTTGGCCCGGCATGGGGTCATGTTCGCCGTGGACGGCTCCCCGATGCCATCGGGTTTCGACCGGCCGGGGTGTCACCTCGCCCCGGCCCCCGCTACAGGTACTGCCCGAACCCGTCCAGGATCCGCAGGATCTCCGCCTCTCCCTCCGAGGGGAGCTGGAGGACGACCTCCTCGATGCCGAGGTCGGCGTAGTGGGACATCTTCCCGGGGGTCGGCTGGACGGCGTACGGGACCACCTGGAGGGACTTCGGGTCGCGGCCGGCGGCCTCCCAGACCTGGCGCAGGGCCGGGAGGGCCTCCGTCAAGCCGCCGCCGCCGATCGGGAGCCAGCCGTCGCCGTGGTCGGCGATGGCTGCGAACAGCTTCGGGCCGGCTTGGCCGCCGATCAGGGTGCGCGGGCCGTACAGGGGGACGCCCGGGGCGAGTTCCCGCGGGGACTGGGCGGGCTTGGGGTGGGCCGAGCTGGCCTGGACGGAGGAGAACTGGCCCACGTACGCCGTGGGGTGCGGGGACCACAGGCTCCGCATCAGGGCCATGCGGTCGCGGACCAGTTCGCGGCGGGTGCGCCACTCGACTCCGTGGTCGGCGGCCTCCTCGACGTTCCAGCCGTAGCCGATGCCGAGGGTCACGCGGCCGCCGGACAGGTGGTCCAGCGTGGCGACCTGCTTCGCGAGGTCGATGGGGTCGTGCTGGGCGACGAGGGTGATGCCGGTGCCGAGTTGGAGCCGCTCGGTGACGGCGGAGGCCTGGCCGAGGGCCACGAAGGGGTCCAGGGTGCGGCCGTACATCTCCGGGAGCTCGCCGCCCATCGGGGCCGGGGTGACGCGGCTGACCGGGATGTGGGTGTGCTCGGGCAGGTAGAGGCCGGAGAAGCCGCGCTCCTCCAGGGCCCGGGCGAGGGGTACGGGAGCGATGGTGCGGTCGGTGAGGAAGACGGTCGTGGCGATCCGCATGTGCGCTGACACCTCCGTGGTGTGGGGAGGGCCAAAGTAAGGCTTCGCGCGTGCGGAGGGCAGGGGCGTGCGTCGGCCATGGCCGGGGGCGGGTACGGAGCGGAGCCGGGGGGCGGGCGGTTCCCCGGTGTCGGCTCCGGCGGCAGCCCGGTGACGGCCCCGGTGTCGGCCCGTGGTGTCAGCCCCGCGGCCCCCGGTGTCAGCCCCGCGGGTACCGGGTCAGCCAGGCGGTGGAGGTGGCCGTCGGGCCGTGGAGGGCGGGGCCCTGGGTCATCTCCAAGGCGAAGTCGTCGGCGAGTTCCAGGACCGTGGCGCGGCCTTCGAGGCCCGCGAGCCAGGCCGCCGGAAGGGCCGTTTCGCCGTGCTGTGCGCCGAGCAGGGAGCCGCACAGGGTGCCGGTGGCCGCGGAGTCGCCGCCGTGGTTCACCGCGAGGCGCAGGCCGTGCGCCACGTTCTCGGCGACGAGGGCGCAGTACACGGCGATGGCGAGGACCTCCTCGGCCTGGCGGCCGTGGCCGGGGGACAGGCCCTCGATCGTCTGCGGCGAGGGGACGCCCGTGGTGACGGCGCCGAGCGCGCGCTGCAGGGCGTCCGTGACGGGCTGGTGGCCGGGGCGGACGCCGAGCAGGCCCAGCGCGCGCTGGACGGCCGAGTCGAGGGATTCGCCGCGGGTCAGACCGTGGACGATGACCGCGTGGGCGCCGGCCGACAGGTAGGCGGTGGGGTGTCCGTGGCTCTGCGCGGCGCATTCGACGGCGAGTTGCAGGACCAGCGCCGGTTCCCAGCCGACCAGCAGCCCGAAGGGCGCGGAACGGGTGGCGGCGGCCGGGTCCAGGGCGGTCGGGTTCTTCGGCTGGGCGAGCGTGCCGAGGACTCCGTCGGCGAAGCCGGTCAGGCAGGAGCGGTCGGGGGAGCGGCGGGTGTACAGCCATTCCTCCTGCGCGAGCCAGCCGTTGTCCTCGCGGCGCTCGTCGGGGCCCCAGTCGTGCTGGGTGAGGGCCCAGCGGAGGTACGCGCGGTGCACGTCGGTCGGCGGGTGCCAGGCGCCGGTGTCCCGGCGCACGTGGGCCCGTATCAGGCCGTCCACGGTGAACAGGCCGAGCTGGGTGGCGGCGGTGACCTTCGCGCGGGGGGCCGGCTCGGTCAGGCCGGACGGGCCGTGGGCCTGGAGGAGTTCGGGGAGGGACAGGGCGGCGACGGGTGCGCCGAGGGCGTCGCCGATGGCCGAGCCGAGGAGGGTTCCTCTGACGCGGCTACGGAAGTCCTGCTGCTCGGTGCGGCCCCAGAGGCCGGTGGTGACGGCGGCGCGGCCTGTGGCTCCGCCGGTGGGTGCGGGGGGCGACTGGAGGGGCTGGAGGGGCTGGGCTGCCCCGGGCCTGCTCTGTTGCTCCCCGGACGTTTCCGTCGCCGTGTCCATTTCGATCCCCCCGGACTCCCGCGCGTGCTCTGGCGGGCACTGTAGTGGACAGTACCGATCGGGTCCGGAAGTAGTCGGTCATGCGGGCCTCAGGGGGATGGGGAACGGCTGGATTCCGCCGGTCCCCTTCCTGACGCGGGCTTCGCCCCGCTGCACCGGACTCCGCCCCGAGCGGGATGTGTTCCCTCGCCGGCCAGGCGGGTGGCACGTTTTGACAGTCGACTTGCACCCGGCCGGTTTCGGCCATGCCGTGTTCACATTGCGTTATTCGCAGGCCAAGAGTCTCGGGGGCATGAAGAAGGCACTGCTCGCCGCGACCGTCGTCGCCTCCACGCTCACCGTCGCCGTCGTCGCGGCCCCCGCCGCCTCCGCCTCCGGGTGGGACCTCCCCTGGGGCGGCCGGCACCACGGCAACTCCTCCGTTCCCTTCACCGAGGCCACCGTCACCGCCGGTGCCGACGGCGCGTACACCCTGAAGTGGAACGCCAGGGGCACAAAGCGCGTCGAGATCAGGGCGAACGGCAAGGTTGTCGCCAAGGGCGGCGCCCAGGGCGAGGCCGTGGTGGGCGGGCTGCCCGCCGCCGACCGGCAGTGGTTCGACTTCGAGCCCGAGCGCGGTGAGGGCCTGCGCCTGGCCGACCGGCTGATCAAGCTGGAGGGCACCACCAACTTCCGTGACGCGGGCGGCTACCGCACCACGAACGGCCAGTGGGTCAAGATGGGCGAGATCTACCGCTCCGACGCCCTCAACAAGCTCACCGAGAACGACCTCGCCAAGCTCCAGCGCCTGCGCGTCAAGACGGTCTTCGACCTCCGCATGGAGAGCGAGCGCACCACGGACGCGGACAAGGTCCCGGCCGGCGCGCGCTACGTCGTCGCCGACGTCTTCGCGGGCTCCGGCTCCTTCCAGACCATGCCCAAGACCCCCGACGAGGCCGTCAAGGCCATGGTCGACGCCGAGAAGGCCATGGTCAGCGGGGAGGGCGGGAAGAAGGCCTACACGCAGGTCTTCGAAGGCATCGAGCGCGACCGCAACCGCTCCGTCCTGTTCCACTGCACCGCGGGCAAGGACCGTACGGGCTGGGCGAACGCCTCCCTGCTGACCGCCCTCGGCGTGCCGAGCGAGACCGTGATGGCCGACTACCTGGCCAGCAACGACTACCGCAAGGCCGCCAACGACGCGATCCTCTCGCACCTGCCGGCCTCGCACGCCGCCGTCTACAAGCCGCTGCTCGACGTGCGCCCCGAGTACCTCAACGCCGGGTACGACGAGGTCACCGCAAAGTTCGGCAGCTTCGACGCCTACCTCGAGGACGGCCTCGGCATCGACGGCCGCGAGCTGAAGCAGCTGAAGAAGGACCTTCTGGTCGGCTGATCGGCCACCGGGCGAACCTCGACGTGCGGGCCCTGCCGGGCTGTTCCCCGGCCGGGCCCGCACGCGTTCACCACACCCGTCAGTCCAGGACCGGCAGCAGCTCCGGCAGGTGGCCGTCCGAGGCGCGGGCCGCGGCCTGGCGTTCCTCGGGGACCTCGCCGTAGAGGGTCGTACGGGCCTTCGCGGGACGGCCGGCCGCCTGGGCGACGCCGATCAGGTCCTGGACGGACTTGTACGAGCCGTAACCGGAGCCCGCCATCCGGGAGATGGTCTCCTCCATCAAGGTTCCGCCGAGGTCGTTGGCGCCCGAGCGCAGCATCTCCGCCGCGCCCTCCGAGCCCAGCTTCACCCAGCTGGTCTGGATGTTGGTGATGTGCGGGTGGAGCAGGAGGCGGGCCATGGCCGTCACCGCGCGGTTGTCGCGCACCGTCGGGCCGGGGCGGGCGATGCCCGCCAGGTAGACGGGGGCGTTGGTGTGGATGAAGGGAAGCGTCACGAACTCCGTGAAGCCCTCGACGCCCTTCGCGTGTGCGTCCTGCTGGATGCGGGCCAGCGTGCGGAAGTGGCCCAGCCAGTGCCGGGGCTGGTCCACGTGGCCGTACATCATGGTGGACGAGGAGCGGATGCCGAGCTCGTGCGCCGTCGAGACGACGTCGATCCAGTCAGCCGCGGGCAGCTTGCCCTTGGTGAGGACCCAGCGGACCTCGTCGTCCAGGATCTCCGCCGCCGTGCCCGGGATCGAGTCGAGGCCGGCCTCCTTGGCCGCCGTCAGCCAGTCCCGTACCGACATCCCCGTGCGCGTGGCCCCGTTGACCACCTCCATCGGGGAGAAGGCGTGCACGTGCATGCCGGGCACGCGCTCCTTCACGGCCCGCGCGATGTCGAAGTAGGCCGTGCCGGGCAGGTCCGGGTGGATGCCGCCCTGCATGCACACCTCGACCGCGCCCACGTCCCAGGCCTGGGCGGCCCGGTCGGCGACCTGGTCGAGGGAGAGGGTGTACGCGTCCGCGTCGGTGCGGCGCTGCGCGAAGGCGCAGAAGCGGCAGCCGGTGTAACAGACGTTGGTGAAGTTGATGTTGCGGGTCACGATGTACGTGACGTCCTCGCCCACGACCGATTTGCGCAGGTCGTCCGCGATCCGGCAGAGGGCGTCCAGCGCGGGCCCGTCCGCGTGCAGCAGGGCGAGCGCCTGCTCGTCGGTGAGCTTCGTCGGGTCGTCGGCGGCCTGCGCGAGCGCCGCCCGTACGTCCGTGTCGATGCGCTCGGGATCGGGGACCATGCCCGGGGCCGCGGCCTCGCGCAGGGCCTCCCAGTCGCCGTAGACCTCGTCGAAGTCGTCGCGGCGGTCGCCGGTACGGCCCTGCGTGTCGATGGTGGTGTGCAGGTCGGTGCGGCCGTAGGCGGTGAAGCCCTCGTCCGGCTCCTGCCACGGCCGGCCCTCGACCTTCGCGGACTCGTCCGCGAGCCCGCTCTCCGCGTCGGCCAGCGCGCGTACGTGGGGCAGCAGGCGCGGGTCCAGCCAGGGTTCGCCGCGCCGGAGGAACTCCGGATAGATCGTGAGGCGTTCGCGGAGCTCGAAGCCGGCGGCGGCGGTGCGCTCGGCCAGCTCCTCGATGTGCGGCCAGGGGCGCTCGGGGTTCACGTGGTCGGGGGTGAGCGGGGAGACGCCGCCCCAGTCGTCGATGCCTGCGCCGATGAGCAGCGCGTACTCGGAGTCCACCAGGTTCGGCGGCGCCTGGATGCGGGCGCTCGGGCCGAGGAGGTGGCGGGCCACGGCGATCGCCGCCGCGAGTTCCTCCAGCTCCGCGTCGGGCATGCCGCGCATGGCCGTGTCGGGCTTGGCCCGGAAGTTCTGGACGATGACTTCCTGGATGCCGTGGTAGCTGCGCTGGATCCGGCGCAGCTCGAAGAAGGCGTCCGCGCGCTCCTCGTAGGACTCGCCGATGCCGATCAGCACGCCCGTGGTGAAGGGGACGTTGGAGCGTCCGGCGTCTTCGAGCACGCGCAGCCGGACGGCCGGTTCCTTGTCGGGGGAGCCGTGGTGGGGGCCGCCGGGCTCGGACCACAGCCGGGTGGCGGTGGTCTCCAGCATCATCCCCATCGACGGGGCCACCGGCTTGAGGCGCTGGAGGTCCGACCAGGACAGCACTCCGGGGTTCAGGTGCGGGAGGAGGCCGGTCTCCTCCAGGACGCGGATGGCCATGGCGCGCACGTAGGCGAGGGTGTCGTCGTAGCCGTGCGCGTCGAGCCACTCGCGGGCCTCGGGCCAGCGGTCCTCGGGCCGGTCGCCGAGCGTGAACAGGGCTTCCTTGCAGCCCATGGCCGCGCCCTGGCGGGCTATGTCGAGGACCTCGTCGGGGGAGAGGTACATGCCGTGGCCCTCACGGCGGAGCTTGCCGGGGACCGTGACGAAGGTGCAGTAGTGGCACTTGTCGCGGCACAGGCGGGTGAGGGGGATGAAGACCTTGCGCGAGTACGTGATGACGCCGGGCCGGCCGGCGGCTTCGAGTCCGGAGTCCCGCACCCGGGCGGCGGAAGCGGCGAGGTCCTTCAGGGCCTCGCCGCGCGCCTGCAGGAGTACGGCCGCCTCGGTCGCGTCGAGCGCGACGCCGTCGCGGGCGCGGCGGAGCGCGCGGCGCATCGAGTTCTCGGTCGGAGCGTCACTCGGAGTGGTCATGGCCCGAGCATACGATCCGCTCGCGCGCGCACGGAGGGGCTCATCGCATCAGCTCCCCGGCGTTGACCAGCAGGGACTGGCCGGTTATCGCCCGTGCCCGGTCGGAGGCGAGGAAGGCGGCGGCGTCGGCGACGTCCCCGTCGGTGGCGAGGTCCGGCAGCGCCATGCGGTCGGTGAGCCGTGCGTGCACCTCGGCCTCCGGCACGCCTTCGGTGTGCGCGGTGAAGGTGACGAAGGCCTGGACCGGGGGACCCCACATCCAGCCGGGGAGCACGGTGTTCACGCGGATGCGGTGCGGGCCGAGTTCGCGGGCCATGGAGTACATCGCGGAGGTCAGCGCGCCCTTGGAGGCGGCGTAGGCGGCCTGCTGCACCTCGTTGGGGGAGGCGATGGCGGACTGGGTGCCGATGATGACGACGGAGCCGCCGGCGCGCTTCAGCGCGGGCAGGCAGGCGCGGGTCATGCGCAGGGTGCCGAGCAGGTTCACGTCGAGGATCTGCTGCCAGGTGCCGAAGTCGGCGTCCTCCAGCCCCCCGAAGTACGAATCCCAGGCGGCGACGTGCACGACGGCGTCGACCCCGCCGAACCGCTCCTCGGCGAGGGCGGCGAGGGCCTCGCACTGGCGCTCGTCGGAGATGTCGGTCGGCAGGTACGCGGTGTGCGTGCCGTCGGGGTCGATCTCGGCGGCGGCCTTGGCGAGGTTGGCCTCGGTCCGCGCCCCGAGCACGGCGTTGCCGCCGTCGCGGACGACGGTGGCGGCGACCTGGTGGCCTAGGCCGGCGCCTACGCCGGAGACGATGACGGTCTTGCCTTGCAGCAGCAGCGACATGGTGCGGGCCTCCTGGGCGACGCCGGCCTGTATCTGACGGGCCGTCAGGCTACGGCGCGGGGCGCGGGGAGGGAAGGGGTCGGGACCCCGCCGCGGGTGCGTGTGGCGCCGGGGCCGGCGCCGGGGCTGGGGCCGGGTCAGGCCCCGTGCGCCTGCGCGGCGTCGCTGCCGGGGACCAGCTCCCGGACCCCCGCTCCTCAAACGCCGGAGGGGCTGCATGTGCCGCCGGAGGCAATCCAGCGCCGCCGGCGTTTGAGGACCGGGGTCCGGGGCGGAGCCCCGAGGGGTCCGGGCGCAGCCCGGGACCCCGTTCCCGGCCCGTCCGGCGTTTGAGGACCGGGTCAGGGCAGAGCCCTGGGAACGGTGGAAGGGCGGGTAGGGGACTGCGCCCCCGCGGGCCGACCGGGCGGCTACGCGGCCAGGCGGCGGAGGCCCTCCGCGATCTCGTCCGCCGTGTGCGTCGTGAACGACAGCCGCAGGGTCCGGGGGTCCGGGGACCGGGCGTAGAAGGGGGCCCCGGGGACGAAGGCGACCCCCCGGGAGGTGGCTGCGCGGAGCAGGGCCGTCGCGTCGTGGCCCTCGGGAAGGCGGGCCCAGACGAACATGCCGCCCTCCGGGCGGTTCCACGTGGAGCCCGCCGGGAGCGCGGCGGCCAGGCCCGACAGGAGCGCGTCGCGCCGGATCCGGTAGGCACCCCGGACCCGGGCCACGTGCGCGTCCAGATCCGCCGTCCGCAGGTACTCCGCCGCCGCCAGCTGGTCCACCGTCGAGGTGTGCAGGTCCGCCGCCTGCTTCGCGAGCACCGCCCCGCGCAGCAGCGCGGCCGGGGCGCGCAGCCAGCCGAGCCGGAGCCCGGGGGCCATCACCTTCGAGAAGCTGCCGAGCAGCGCGGTGCGGTCCTCGGCCCCCGGGTGCGCGGCGAGCCAGGGGACGTTGTGGCCCTCGTAGCGCAGGTCTCCGTACGGGTCGTCCTCCAGCAGCCACAGTCCGAGGCGGGCCGCGAGCGATGCGATCTCCGCGCGGCGGGCGGCGGGAAGGGTGCGGCCGGTCGGGTTCTGGAAGGTGGGGATCGTGTAGAGGAGTTTGGGGCGTTCGCGGGCCACGATCTCGGCCAGCGCGTCCGGGAGGATGCCCTCCTCGTCGCACGGCACGGGGATGACACGGGCGCCGGCGAGCGCGAATCCCTGGAGGGCGGCCAGGTAGGTGGGGTTCTCGACGAGCACCGCGTCGCCCGGCTCGATCAGCGCGGTCGTGATCAGGCCGAGCCCCTGCTGCGATCCGGTGGTGATCAGCAGGTCGTCCCCGGTGGTCGCCAGTCCCCGCCGGTCGAACCGGGCCGCCACGGCCGCGCGCAGTTCCGGGGCGCCCTCGGTGGTCGAGTACTGGAGGGCGCGGTGGGCGGACCGGGCGAAGGCGGAGTCGTACGCGGCCCGCAGGGCCTCGGCGTCGAAGAGTTCGGGCGCGGGCAGGCCGCCGGCGAAGGAGATCATCCCGGGCTGGGCGGTGACGGCGAGGATCTCGCGCACGGCGGACGGGGCGGTCGTACGGATGCGGGCGGCGAAGGGCGGCGGCGGAGCGGAGGTGAGCACGCCGCCGGACGCGACTGCGGCTGCGGGCGGGGAGGCGGGCGCTGAAGCGGGCACGGGGGCGGGCACGGGGGCGGGCACGGGGGCTCCTTCGGGAGGCGGGTGCGCGCATCGTAGCGGCGGGAAGGTGTAGATGGCACCTATGTATCGGATGCTGAACGTCCCACCGAACGCCCCCCAGGGGCTCCCCATCTGACGTCGCATCAGCTAGACCGTCTCCCATGACAGCAGACGAGCGGAACACCCGGGCCGACGACTACGCCGAGCTCGCCTCGGTCGGCCCCTACGGAGTCCACCCCGGCCACGCGCTGATCACCATGGTCGAGCCGCACCCGGGCCACGAGTTCGCGTACAACCGCTGGTACGAGGACGACCACTACTACGCCGGCGCCATGGCCATGCCCTGGATGTACGCCGGCCGCCGCTGGGTCGCCACCCGCGACCTCCAGGAGCTGCGCTACCCGGAGAAGTCGGCCGTCGCCCAGCCCGTGACCGCCGGGTGCTACATCTCCACGTACTGGGTCACCGAGGGCCGCTACGACGAGCACATGAAGTGGACCGTCGGCATCAACAAGCGCCTCAACCGCGACGGCCGCGTCTACCAGGACCGCACCCACGTCTTCACCGCGTTCCAGGACCACGAGGCCACCGTCTACCGGGACGGCGCCGCAGGCCCCCGGGACTTCCACGCCCTCGACCATCCGTACGGCGGGCTCGTCGTCCAGGTCGTCGACTCGGAGGGCCCGGAGCAGCGGGCCGAGCTGCTGGAGTGGCTGCGCTCGCGCGCCCTGCCGAAGCGGCTGGCCGGTTCGCCGGCCGCGATGGTCACGGTCTTCCGGCCGACGCCGCTGCCCGGGGACCGGATGACGTACGTGAAGCAGGTGGAGGGGGTCGACACCCGACTGACCCTGCTGTGGTTCCTGGAAGCCGACCCGCGCAGCTGCTGGGACCGGTTCCAGGGGCTGGACGCGGAGGTCGCGGAGTCGGGGCTGGGGCGGGTGGAGCTGGTGGCGCCCTTCATCCCGACGGTGCCGGGGACGGACCGGTACGTCGATCGACTGAGGTAGTCCGGGAGGAGTCGGGGAGGTCCTTCCGGACATGGCCGAGCCCCCTCGGCAGACGACGGCGGGCCGGTCGAGAGGGCTCCAGTCAGTGGTGCAGGTGGTGCTGGTCGTGCGTGTGGTGCTGGTCGTGCAGGTGCTGCTGGTTGTGCCGGCCGTACGGGCCGTGCTGCTCGTACGGGTCGTGCGGTGGAGCTGGTGGCGCTTGTCGTGTGACGGAGGGCTGGGAGGGTCGCCTGGACGTTCAGGCGAGGCGCCCCAGGCGGCCCTCGGTCACCTCGGCGACGAACGAGGTCCAGGAGCCGGGCGCGAAGGTGAGGGACGGGCCGTCCTGCACCTTCGAGTCACGGACCGCGATGGCCTCCATGACGGGGGACTTGACCTCGACGCAGGCGCCGTTGGCGGAGTACGAGGACTTGGTCCAGTTTTCCGTTGCACCTTGACGAATAGCCATGTTTCTCTCCGGTTCAGCGAGTGGTTCCGGTGTCATGTCGGCCATTGCTCCGGCTGACGTGATCGACGCTACCCGCAGCTCCCGGTGCGTGAAGGAAGCGTTCACCCGACCGAGTGGCATATTCCATTCAGGTCTTCTGCGCCCGGGGAGTGACGGTGTACCGTACCGGCCTTTTCGTCGGACCTCATTTCCCCTTGCCCGCGAAGTCCTCGATGATCTGCGCGATGAACTGCCTCGTCTGGTCCACATTGTGGGCCTGTGCGCGCAGATGTTCGTACATCACGCTGTATTTCTGGACGTCGTTGGCCTTCTCCAGGTACAGGTCGCTCGTCACGCCTTCGATGTAGACCACCGTCGAGTCCGAGGCGTCCGGGAATTCCAGAATGGCGTACTGGCCGTTGACGCCCGGGTGGGCTCCCATCGAGAAGGGCATCACCTGGACGGTCACATGCGGCTTCTCCGACTGCTCTATCAGGAACTCCAGCTGCCGGATCATGAGCTGCGCATCGCCCACGTGCCGCCGCAGGGCGGCCTCGTCGATGACCGCCCACAGGCGCAGCGGCCCGATCTCGGGATTGCTGTTCTCGGTCTCGGAGAGCCGCTTCTGGCGGTGCATCCGGACCTGGACGCGCTTCTCCACGTCGACGGGAGCCGTCTCCGGCCACGCGCCGCGGACCAGCGACTGGGCGTAC
Source organism: Streptomyces sp. NPDC006487 (assembly GCF_042870555.1). Lineage (NCBI taxonomy): Bacteria > Bacillati > Actinomycetota > Actinomycetes > Kitasatosporales > Streptomycetaceae > Streptomyces > Streptomyces sp. NPDC006487. The sequence continues at coordinate 304,514 of NZ_JBIAHN010000004.1, read as the reverse complement.
TCCGGGGTCTGGAGCAGGCCCGGGATCACCAGGGGTTCGTAGGTGCGCAGGCTGGCGGCGTCCGTCTCCAGGCCGATGTAGACGCTGTACGGGATGTCGCCGAAGGCGTGCCACCAGCCCTGCTGGCGGGAATCCTTGGCCATTTGCATGAGGGAGTCGACGAGCCGCCTGTCTTCGACCTCGTAGACGTCGCACAGATCGCGGACGTCGCGCTGACTGATGGAACGGCGGCCGTTCTCCAGCCGGCTGATCTTCGACTGGGAGACGAGCAGGCGTTCCGCGACCTGCTCGGCCGTCATGCCTTTGTCCTCGCGCAGTTTGCGCAACTCCATGCCCAGTCGGCGGCGTCGGACGGTGGGATTGACATTGGACGCCACGTGAACGGCACCTCCGCCTTCTTCTGTTGCTGTCTCTTTGCTGTCTCTCTGCGTGTCTGCTGGTGAGCAGACTGCCACCGAAGCGTGTGGCCTCGCTGGGGAACGGGCGGGAAAAGCAAACGCGCGGGGCGACGGGGCCGGCGTACCGGCTACGTCGCCCCGCGCGCAGGCGGTTGCGATTACTGCTGTCGTGCGTGCCCTACGGGCCCCGCCGGTGGATCAGTGCGCGGCCGCGCGGGCCATCGCACCGGTCCGGCGCGGCTGCAGCGGAACGGCTGCCGCCGTTGCCCTGGCGGGCTGGGCCGGTGCCCGGTCGCGGCGCGGCTGCTGGGCCACGCCGTTCTGGACGTCCATGACGGCGTGAGCCACCAGTCCGCCCATCGGGTCGTGCCGGATCAGGTCCCGGAGCCGGGACCTGGACGACCGCCCCTCGTTGCCGGGGTACAGGTGCTTGCCGAGTCCGACCGCGTGGGCCAGTGCGGCAAGCGCCGCGGTCCGCGGGTCCGGCGGTACACCGGTGCGGATCGCACTGTCCAGCCGGCCTCGGATCTCCCGGCTGATCGCTGTGTCGGTCGCTTGGTAGCGAGTCGTCGGCAGCACCCCGCACATCTGGCCCGCGACGGCATGAACCATGCCGCAACGCTCCAGGTGAGCGAGGTAAATCTGACGGAGCCCCAGTCGGGGTCCGCCGATCCAGTGGACCGCCCGAACCGGGCTGCCGCGCCTGCGCAGCAGTTCCAGTGCGGAGTCCAGAGTCGGATCTCCTGTCGGCCGTGGCATCACCACGGCGATACGATCCCCATCAGGGGCTATCCGTCCTGCCAGAGCCAGCTCCACTAGCTGTGCCCCGGCCAGGCCGAGGTCGAGCGACTGCGGCTGCGCCGTGGTACCCGTGGCCGGGTCCAAGGCGAGCAGCAAAAGCTCCTCCGGAATCGTTCTGCGGCTCTTGCCCATCCATGCCTCCCCGCGTGGATGAGTGACAGGGTGACGCCTCTCACATTCATCTGTCGAGAGTGCCTGGCCGCTTTGTGGGGGAACCGTCAGCTATGTCGTTCTCGTCTAGCACGGGGGCGATGCCCCCTAGACGGGACACTGTTAGACATTCGGACAGCCGGACGTGAAGGCGATCGAGGAGGAACTGGTGGCGGGCGAGTCCCCCGACAAGTCGGTTGATGAAGGAACGTCGGGGACGACGGAGTCGTCCGAGGGGCGTGACCCGAGGGCTTCGCTGTTCCGCCCGAGGGACTCGGAGGACGGGTCCGCGGATCCGCTGCGCGACGCGGTGGCCGCGTGGGTGGCCACGGAGGAGCCCTCGCCCTCCGGGGATGAGCCGTCCGACGCGCCGACCGCGGATCCGGTTGCCGCTGCGGCGGGTTCGGCTCCGGGTTCGGCTCCTGACTCCTCTTCGGGGTCCGAGGGCGGCGAGTCCGCTGCCGGCGGGTCGGTCGAGAGCGAGCGCACGGCGGTGTTCCGCACCGTGACGCCCCCGCCTTCCGATTCCGCTTCTGTGCGTGCGGATGCCTCGGGCACCTCGGGTGCTCGGGTCGCAGCCGCGTCCCCGGATGGTGGGAGCGCGGCCGAGTCCCGTACCGCGACACCTCCGACAGCCGCCGACCGGCCCGCATCTTCTGGTTCCGCTTCCACGTCCGACCCCTCGGTCGCGCCCGCGGGTTCCGCTGGTCACGAGGGGGGTGACCGTACGACCTCGTTCCGTACGGCAACGCCTGCGGCCGGTACGGGCCGCCTATCCGCGGATTCCGGTTCGGGCTCCGACCGGGCGCGCGGCACCTCGGTCGCGCCCGCGGCGGACGCCGGCCCGGTCGACAGCGAGCGCACCGCGGTGTTCCGTACGGTCACTCCGCCGTCGGCTGCCACCGGTCGCCCGTCGGATTCCGCTTCGGCGCGGGCCGACGAACCCGCGCCCTCCGATGAGCCCGCCGACAGCGAGCGCACGGCAGTGTTCCGCACGACGAGCGCCCCCACTTCGGACACCCCGCCCGCCTCCGGCACTCCGGCCTCGGGCACGTCGGCGTCGCCCCCGGACCCGTCCGCCTCGGGCACGGCGGCCTCCGGTACCTCCGGCGCCGGGGCCTCCGGTGCCTCGGCCTCGGGCACGTCCGCCTCGGGTGGGTCGTCCTCGGGTGCTTCGGCCTCTGGTGCTGCGGCTTCCGGCGCTGCGGCTTCCGGTGCCTCCGGCTCGGGCGCTGGGGCGTCCTGTGCTTCGGCCCCGGGTGCATCCGCCTCTGGTGCGGCGGCTTCCGGTACCTCCGCCTCGGGTGCTTCGGCCTCCGGTGCCTCCGCCTCGGACCCGTCCGCCCCCGGCGCTTCCGCCTCGGGCCCGTCCGGCTCCGGCGCTCCCGGCTCGGGTGCTTCGGGTCGGGGGCAGGGCCCGGCCACTCCGGCCTCGGGCACCCGAGGACCTTCGGCCGCCCCGGCGGCGCCGGGTAGCCCGGCCTCTTCGGCCCCCCGGGCCTCCGCGAGTGCCCCGGCTACTTCGCCCGCCTCTGCTGCTCCGGGAACTTCGGGAGCCTCAGGCACCCCGGCGGCTCCGGCCCCCAAGGACTCCGGGAACGCTCCGGGCAACCAGACGCCCCGCGGCGGCCAGGTGCCCCCGGCGGCTCCGGGCGCCTCGGGCACCTCGGCCGCGCCGGGAACGCGGGGCCCCTCGGGCGACCAAGCGGGCTCCGGCGGGCAGACGCCTCCTCCGCGTGCGCCGGTCGGGTCCGGTGATCCGCGCACCCGCGGCGGCGCTGGAAGCGGTGAGCCCGTCGACAGTGAGCGGACCGCCGTGTTCCGGGCGGTGAAGCCCGGCTCCGGCCCCGGCACGGGGTCCGCTCCGGGCGGCCAGGCGGAGGACAGCGAGCGGACGGCGGTGTTCCGGGCGGTCAAGCCCCCGGCTCCGGCCACTCCTGCCACCCCGGCCACTCCGGCCGGCGGGGAAGCCTCCGACAGCGAGCGGACCGCCGTGTTCCGGGCCATCAAGCCCGACACCGCCACCCCGGGCGCGAGCGGCCCCGGCACGGCCCGGCAGGGCAACGGCGCCACCGGCGGGGACCGGGCGAGCACCTTCGTACCGCTGCGGAGCGACGACGTACCCGCGCGACCCGCCCCGGGCGCGCCCCCCGCCCCCGGGACTCCGAGGGGCGCGGCCGGCGCGGCGCAGGCGCAGGCTCCGGGCCGGACTCCGGTGCCCGCCGGGGTGCGGACCCCCGTGACGCACGAGTCCCCGGAGCGGACCACGCAGCAGCCGCTGCCGCCCAAGCCGCCGCTCGACATGCTGGCGGACCTCACCAACAACCCGCCCCCGCCGCCGAGCGCGGCCCGCACCGCCGTACGCCGGTTCAAGATCTACGCGCCGATCCTGGTGCTCCTCGCGGTGATCCTCGGAATCGTCCAGCTCGTGCGCCCGCTGCCCACGCCGACGCTGAAGGTGACCGCGAACACCTCGTACACCTTCGAGGGCGGCGCTCCGAACCTGCCGTGGCCGAAGGAGGGCCAGGCGGCCATGGCCGCGGCCGGCCTCGGCCCGGTCGGCAGCTTCGGCGAGCAGAAGCCCGTGGCGATCGGCAGTGTCGCCAAGGCCATGACCGCCTACGTCATCCTCAAGGACTTCCCCATGAAGAAGGGGGAGAAGGGTCAGATGATCCCCGTCGACAGGACGGCGGTCGAGGACGGCAAGAAGGAGACCGAGGGCGAGTCCACGGTCAACAACCTGAAGGAGGGCGACAAGATCTCCCAGGAGGACGCCCTCAACGCGATCATGATCCCGTCCGCCAACAACGTCGCGCGCCTGCTCGCGCGCTGGGACGGCGGGCAGGAGGCGTTCGTCAAGAAGATGAACGACACCGCCAGGGAACTCGGCATGACCAACACCACGTACACGGACCCCTCGGGTCTGGACGCGACCACGGTCAGCACCGCCGAGGACCAGGTCAAGCTCGGCCTCAAGATCGTCGAGATGCCGGAGCTGATCGCGATCACCAAGAAGCCGTACTGGATCGACCCGTCGGGCAAGAAGTGGCGGAACTACAACGACCTGGTGCCGTACAACGGCTCGCTCGGCATCAAGACAGGCTCCACCACCAAGGCCGGCGGAAACCTGCTCTTCGCCGCCCACAAGGAGGTCGGCAAGACCGACCAGCTGATCGTCGGAGCGGTCCTCGGCCAGCACGGCGTGCCGATCCTCGGCACCGCGATCGAGGCGAGCAAGGACATCATGATCGCCACGCAGAAGATGCTGAAGGCCGCGTCCGTCGTCAAGAAGGGTGCCGTCGTCGGCTACGTGGACGACGGACTCGGCACCCGGGTCCCGGTCGTGGCAACCGCCGACGTCGACGCGGTCGGCTGGCCGACCCTCACCATCTCCACCAAGCTGGCGGACGGAGCCGGCAAGCTCCCGCAGACCGCCAAGGCGGGCTCGGAGATCGGCGTGCTGACCGTCGGCGAGGGCGCCAGCCAGGTGAAGGTGCCGGTGGCGCTGCAGAGCGACCTCGTCGCACCGGGCATCGGCAAGAAGCTGACGCGCGTCGGCTGAGGCGCGGGCCGGGCGCCGGCCGACCGCCGACGCGTCGGCCGACGCCGCGCACGAGCGCGAGCGCGGAGCGGGTCCGGCGCCCCGGGGCAACCCGGGGGCGCCGGACCGCGTCTACGAACCGAGGGACGCACCCGAGGTGACCGGAGTGGGGAGTACGTCGGCGTGACCACCGCTGAGCGGCAGGAACAGGGCCGGGAACGGGTCCGGGACGAGGCTCCGCCCGGAGCGCCCGGAGCGCTGGGAGAGTCCGAAGCCCCGGGCCCGCAGGCCGGCCACGGGCCGGTCCGCCGTGCCCACCGCCGTGCCCTCGGCTGGGCCCGCCGGCACCCCGTGGCCGTGGCCACCGCGCTGGCCGGGCTGCTGCACCTGATCTGGTTCTTCGCCGTGGCCAACAGCGGCGGCGACCTGGCCGCGCAGGACGCCTGGGCGGAGTTCGTGGGCCGCCATCCGGACTCGGCGTACAACCTGGCCTGGTACGGCGGCATGCACCCGGTCTCGTACAGCGTGGTCTCGCCGTACGTGATGCACGTGCTCGGCGTCCGCACCACGATGATGATCGCCGGAACGGTCTCGGCCGGGCTGCTCGCGATGATCCTGACCCGCTGCCGAGGTGCCGTCCGCGAGCCCCTGTGGCCCGCCCTGGCCGGGGTGTACGGGCTCCTGTGCAACGCCGTGTCGGGTCGCGTCACCTTCGGTCTCGGCGCGATGTTCGCCCTCGGGGCCGTCGCCGCCGTCTTCTGCTGGCCCCGCAAATGGGCCGAGCGACGCTGGGCGAAGGCCGCCGTGGCGGCTCCGCTCGCGGCGATCGCCACCGCCTCCAGCCCGGTAGCCGGACTGTTCCTCGGGGTGATCGCGGCCGCGCTGTTCCTGAACGCCCGGCGCCCGGGCGCGTACGCCCTCGGCCTGGCCCCTGCCGCGGTGGTCGGACTGTCGTCCTGGCTGTTCCCCTTCTCGGGGACCCAGCCGATCAAGCTGATCTCGGCGGCGCTGCCGTTCGCGTGCGCGCTGGCCGCGCTGTTCCTCGTACCGAAGAGCTGGAAAACGGTCCGGACCGCGTCCGCGATCTACGCCCTCGGGGTGGCGCTGACCTGGGCGATCGACTCCCAGGTCGGTTCGAACGTGACCCGGCTGGCGATGCTGTTCGGCGCAGTGGTGCTGCTCGCGGCCCTCCCGTACGAGGCCCCGCGCACGCGCCGCTGGTACGGGCTGATCCTCGCCCTCACCGGGGTGACCGCGTGGATCACCGTCAACAGCGTCACCGACATCGTCCGCACCACCCCGCTGGCCTCCTGGAGCCGGGAACTGGCCCCGCTGGTGGACCAGCTCCAGAAGGCGGGCGCCGACCGGGGCCGCGTCGAGGTGGTCCCGGCCAGCAGCCACCGCGAGTCCTCCGCCTTCCCCGCGTACGTGAACCTCGCGCGCGGCTGGAACCGGCAGGCCGATCTGGAGCGCAACCCGGTCTTCTACGACGACACCCTGACCCCCGACAGCTACCGCGAATGGCTGGACCGCTGGGCCGTGCACTACGTGGTGCTGCCCGCCGACAAACCCGATGAGGGCGGGCGGGACGAGGCGAAGCTGGTGCGCGAGGGGCTTCCGTACCTCCAGCAGGTGTGGGGCGACGCGAACTGGCAGCTCTTCAAGGTCACGGACCCGACGAACCTGGTCGCCGGCCCCGCGACGGTGGTGCGGGCCGGCGCCGACCAGCTGGTCATCGACGTGAAGCAGGCCGGCCGGGTGATGGTGCGCATCCCGCACTCCCCGTGGCTGGGACTGGTGGACGGTGCGGGCAAGCCGGTGGAGCCGCCGCAGGAGACGGAGGCCTCCAAGGCCGCGGGGAAGGCGACGCCGAAGGGCACGGTCGCCGAGCCGAAGGTCTACGCGAACACGGCCGGGTGCCTGTTCAAGGCGGCCTCGGACGGTAGCGGGGACGAGTGGACGGAGCTGCTGGCCCCGGCGCCGGGGGAGTACCGGATCGCGGCGAAGTACCAGCTCCCGCGGGGCACCCCGTGTCCGGACGAGCTGCTCTACGAGGTGCTGGGGCCACCGGAGCGCCCGGCTCCGCCGCGTCCCTGACCGTCCCTGACCGACCTTGATCGACCATTCTTTACGTCCGGTCCGGGTGCGTTGGGCCCTTTATATGCATACGATCCCAGTAGTCCGATTGGGTGCCCCGAGTCTTTTTAGGGAGTGACGACGGGATGAGCAAAGAGCAGAAGCAGGACTTCCAGACGGCTGTCGCGAAGGCCGAGGAAGCGACCAACCTGCCCCGCGCCGTGCAACACGCGCACGGCTTCTCCGGTCCGGTCCGGAGCAAGGTCAAGGGCGGAGCGCACACGAAGGCGGAACTCAAGCGGGCCGGGACCCCGCAGGGCGACCGCATCGGCGAGCGCAGCAGGGGCCTCAGCTGAGGAGGGGCCCGAAGTCCGAGCCCTGATGTCATGACGTGGTGAGGTTGCCCTTCCGGCTCAGGCCGGAAGGGCTTTCGTCTGCCCCTTGACCGCTTCCTTCACCACTTCGCGGGGAGGCGTCCGGCCGGCTGTTACATCCCCGACGGATGACCCAGACATGACCCTCGTAACGTCGGGGTCGTCGCCACCGCAGGTGACGCCGACCCGAGGGAAACACTCATGCGCGCCACTGTCCGTACCGCCGCCGTCGCGGCGCTCGCCACCCTCACCGCGTGCGGGACCCTCACCGCGTGCGGCACCGGCACCGGTACCGGCAGCGGTGCCGGGCTGCCGCCGGACCCCAAGGTGGGCAGCACGGCGGCCCCCACCCCCGCGGGCGAGGCCGCGCCCGCTCTCCCGGGGTCGAAGCCGACCGGGATGAAGATCGACGCGGCGGGCGTGGACGCGAAGAAGATGGTCGACCTCACGGTGGACCCGGCCACGGGCGAGCTCGGCGTGCCGAACGCGGACACCGACGCGGACAACCCGGGCTGGTGGACCCAGGGCGTGACCCCGGGCGAGAAGGGGGCGGCCGTCCTCGTCGCGCACTTCGACACGAAGTACGGGCCCGCGGTGATGAAGAACGTCAAGAAGATCAAGCTCGGCGACCTGATCGAGGTGCCGCGCGAGGACGGGAAGACGGCAAGGTTCAAGATCCGCGAGATCGAGGACGTGGCCAAGAAGGACTTCCCGACCGACAAGGTCTACGGGGAAACCAACCGCCCCGAACTGCGCCTGCTGACCTGCGGCGGCGAGATCAAGAACGGCCACCGCACGAACAACGTGATCCTCTACGCCGACCTGACGGCCTGACCCACCCGGAGCCCCGCCACAAGGCCATCGCCCTGCGGGTATGCGGAAGGGCCCGATCGGCGCGTGCCGGTCGGGCCCTGTTCGCTGTTCGGGTGGCGGCGTGCGCCGGCCTGCCGGTCAGGCGGTGACGGGGGTGCCGAGCATCGCGGAGGCTCGCTGGAGCGGGCTGAGTACGCGTGTGGCGACGGCGGCCCGGGGAATGCTGCTGCCGCGGCAGGTGAAGCCGAGCTGGGTCATGGCGCGGAGGACTTCGCCGGCGCTGAAGTCGCGGCGGTCCTGGCGGGTGAGGACCTGGCCGACCTGCTTCACGGGGTAGGTGCGGCGGCCGATGATCACAGAATCACCGATGACCTGCTCGGGCTTGATGTCCTTCATGGACTCCAGGACGCCGCTCTTGGTCAAGTCGAACGGGAAGCGGGCGATGACACAGCGCATGATGCCTCACAGGGAGAAGAGGGGAACGGTCCGGCCACCCTGAGGTGGTTCAGCGGGCGAGGGCGAGGACGCCCAGAGCGCTGCCTTGTTCATCGACGACGGGCAGGGCGGCGAGCTTGCGGTAGCGCATCGCGTGCTCGGCCTCGGCCATCGTGGTCATGGGCGAGGCGAACGGCCCACGGTCGCCGAGGACATCGCGCAGCCGGAGCCGGTCGGTGTACGCGGCGCTGTCGCGGACGGTGCTGAGCCGCTCCCGCGTGATCAGCCCGGTGCAGAGGCCGTCCTCGTCGCAGACGAGCAGATGGTCCGCGCGGGAACTGGCCGTGACGGCCAGGGCCACCTCGACGGTCATGTCGTCGCAGACCTGCGGACCGGCCGCTTCCATGGCGTCGTCCACCGTCCTGCGGACGAGGTCGACGTGCGGGGAGCGGGGCTGCATCTGGACCAGCGTCAAAATCTGCCTCCTGCAGAGATGGGTCAGTTTCCGGATCACGTGGATGCTCAGGCCGCCGCATCAAAGGCGGACTGCCGCGCGCTGGCGCGCCGTGCGGCCGAGGCGGGCCCGCGGCGGCCGCGGGAGGCCGTACTGCGCTTGGCGCGTTCGACGACCGGCGCGGTGATGGTGACCGGGATGCCGGAGGGTGCTTGGGCGCCGGTGATGCGGTGCAGGGCCTCGTCGCCGGAGCGGACCTGGGTGGTCTGCGGGCTGATCCCGGCGGCTTGCATGAGGCGGGTCATGTCGCGGCGCTGGTTGGGGGTGACCAGGGTGACGACGCTGCCGGACTCGCCTGCGCGGGCGGTGCGGCCGCCGCGGTGGAGGTAGTCCTTGGGGTCGGTCGGCGGGTCCACGTTGACGACCAGGTCGAGGTTGTCGACGTGGATGCCACGGGCCGCGACGTTCGTCGCCACGAGCACGCTGACGTGCCCGGACTTGAACTGCGTGAGGGTACGGGTCCGCTGCGGCTGCGACTTCCCGCCGTGCAGCGCCGCGGCGCGCACCCCGTTGCTCAGCAGGTGCTCGGTCAGCCTGTCCACGCCGTGCTTGGTGTCCAGGAACATGATCACGCGGCCCTCGCGGGCGGCGATCTCGGTCGTGGCGGCCTGCTTGTCGAAGTTCTGCACGTGCAGGACGTGGTGCTCCATCGTGGTCACCGCGCCCTGCGAGGGGTCGACGGAGTGCACGACGGGGTCGGTCAGGTAGCGGCGGACCAGCAGGTCGACGTTGCGGTCGAGGGTGGCGGAGAACAGCATCCGCTGGCCCTCGGGACGCACCTGGTCGAGGAGCGCGGTGACCTGCGGCATGAAGCCCATGTCCGCCATCTGGTCGGCCTCGTCGAGGACGGTGATCGCGACCTGGTTCAGCCGGCAGTCACCACGGTCGATGAGGTCCTTGAGCCGGCCGGGCGTGGCAACGACCACTTCGGCCCCGGCGCGCAGCGCCTGTGCCTGCCGGTAGATGGGCATGCCGCCCACCACGGTGGCCAGGCGCAGCTTGACCGCCCGGGCGTACGGGGTGAGCGCGGCCGTGACCTGCTGGGCGAGTTCGCGCGTCGGTACGAGGACCAGTGCGAGCGGCTGGCCCGACTCGGCGCTCTGGCCGGCCGTACGGGCCAGCAGGGCGAGGCCGAAGGCGAGGGTCTTGCCCGAGCCGGTGCGGCCGCGTCCCAGGACGTCGCGGCCCGCGAGGGTGTTGGGCAGCGTGGCCGCCTGGATCGGGAACGGCGTGGCCATGCCCTCACGGGTGAGCGTGGCGAGCAGCTGGGCCGGCATGGCCAGGTCGGCGAACGCCTCGACAGCGGGCAGCGCGGGAGTGATCGTCTTCGGCGGCGCGAACTCGCCCTGCACCGCAGCGGGCCGACGACCGTAGCCGCCCGAGCGGCTCGGGGCTCCGGAGCGGCCCTGGGGTGATGAGCCGAAGCGGCTGCCCCGGCCCGAACCGGAGCCGGATCCGGCGCCGAAAGCCGGGCCGCCGGTGTGGCTGCGGGAGCGAGAAGAGCGCTCGTTCGTACGTGTGGGGTTCATGCGGAACCTTCCTTGATACGGCACGCATCAAGGAATTCCCGCAGCGTATGAGCGGCGCAGGGAATTGCGAGAACGGGCCGAATGGAATGTGAAAGCAGATCTGGCAGACAGGGAATCTGTACGGGCTCAGACGCTGGAAAAAGGTGGCGCCATGCGGGCGCGGCAACCAAAAACAATCCACTCGGGTTCGGCTCCGAAAGGGCCGGTCGGCCGAGTGTCTCCACGATCGATACCGCGGGTGAACCCACCGCGGGAAATGCGTGCAGCTGGGGCCCGCACCCCGAGGGATGCGGGCCCCAGCTGCAGAATGCGTGTCAGCGCTTAGGCGGGAACGATGTTCTCGGCCGTCGGGCCCTTCTGGCCCTGCGCGATGTCGAAGGTGACCTTCTGGCCCTCGTTCAGCTCGCGGAAGCCCTGGGTGGCGATGTTCGAGTAGTGGGCGAACACGTCAGCGCCGCCACCGTCCTGCTCGATGAAGCCAAAACCCTTTTCCGCGTTGAACCACTTCACGGTACCAGCAGCCATGTCATATCTCCTTTGGGGCAATACATCGGCGACTGCACTGTGCGGACGCCGTGTCGCCGCGATGATGCCCCGCCCGGCAAAAGACCGGGAAATACAAAGCGCTTCCAGTGGAACGAATTCCGGCTGGAGGCGCTTGAAGTTCTTGGGTACCAAAACTGCAACCGAGATCGACAGTAGCACGCTGCAGCGGCCTGTGTGCGGCAAATATTTCCGGCCGCCGTGTTGCGGTAGAAACTCTCCCCACTGGATCCATTAAATTCTCAGACCGTGGCGACAGATATTGATTCGCCCTGACCGCAGTGTTTTTTGGTTGTTCGCCGCCGACTGCAGGAGGTGGCGGCGAAGTCGGCTGGTGGAGACGTGGTCGGGACAGGCTCCGACGTTGCGGACCGTGGGAGGGTCCTCGCGCTGACGAAGTCCTGTACGGCAGCGCACGCGCCTCGGGAGGGGCTCGACCACCGGCGCCACTGGCGGTTCGGAGCCGCGACAGCGGCCGCCCCGGCGGGCGCGATCGCGCGCAGGCTTTGCCCGCCGGGGCGCGGTGGAGAATAGAATCGACTTCCATGTCGAAGCCTGACGAGCTGCTCGTGAACGTCGCCGCCCTGGTGGAGTCCGGGCAGAGCAACCAGATGTCCCTGACCGTGGTCACCGGCGGTGCTGTCATCACCGGCCGGCTCGCCCCCGAAGCCGTGTGGAGAGAACGGGTGTCGGAGGTGCTGACGGATTCCGCCCGCCTGAGCGAGTTCTCCGCCATCTTCACTGCCACGACACCCGCGGAGGGGCCGCCCACACATCTGCACTTCCATGTGGCGCGGATCCTGCAGGGAACCGTGGGCATCCCGGAGACGGGCGGGATGTACCGCATCTCGATCAAGGACGTCAGCGCCTGGACCGTGGGCGACTTCAGCTACTCCGACGGCTGACCCGCGACTACGGCGAGAACCCGCCCGCAGGACTGAGGGCCCGACCGGTGCATCGGGTCGGGCCTTCACCGCCGTAGGGGAGTACCGGATCAGGCGGCGAGCTGGGGTCGGCGCAGTTCCGCCTGGCCGAAGAGGAGGGCGTAGCCACCGGTACGTCCGCTCACGCAAACGGCCCCGGACGCGGAGTCCGGGGCCGAATAGAGCGCCTCACTGGGGAGAAACCCCAGGTCAGCGGCTTACAGGTTGTGCCCTCGGCAGGATTCGAACCTGCGACACCCGCTTTAGGAGAGCGGTGCTCTATCCCCTGAGCTACGAAGGCGGGCCCTGCGTGAACGTGGCTGGATGCTCTGCGTGAGAGCCCGGCTCGCCTCGGCAAGGTCCTGGGCTGCCACAAGGGCAGCCCAGGGACAGGGTAGCGGATCAGTGGGGGGCTTCGCGGCTCGGTTCTCGGGGGACGGGGTGAGGCCTTCCCAGGTCGCGCTGGTGGCGTTCCGGGTGAGGAGGAGGCGGGGCGAGGGAGGCGGTCGTCACCCGGGCGGGTCGGCCTTGAGGGAGGCGTTGACCAACGCGTCGACGTGGGCCTCGACGGTGTCGACCAGCTCCCGTGCGGCGCGTTCGGCCGGGGTCAGCAGCAGGCCGAGTTCCGTGCAGGCGAGGACCACGCCGTCGACGCCGTCGGCGCACAGCCGGGCCCGCAGGTCGCGGAACGCCGCTGCGCCCGGGGCGCTGACGGTGCCCAGGCACAGCTCCTCGTAGATGAGGCGGTCGATCAGCGCCTGGTCCCCGGGGGCGGGCAGTACCGGTTCGATGCCCCGGGCGGTCAGGGCGCGCGCGAACTGGCCGCCCTCGGCGGTGAAGCGGGTCCCCAGCACCGCGGCGCGGGTGATGCCGCGCCCGCGGGCGGCCTCCGCCGTCACCTCCACGATGTCGATCAGCGGCAGGCTGCCGGCGGCCCGTACGGCGTCGGCCACCCGGTGCATGGTGTTGCAGGCGATCGCCAGCAGGTCCGCGCCCGCCGCCTCCAGCCGTCGGGCTCCGAGGGCGAGCAGCTCTCCCGCTCCCTGCCAGTCCTCGGCCAACTGCCGCTCTTCCACTTCGGCATAGTCCTGGGACCAGATCACGATGCGCGCGGAGTGCGAACCGCCGAGTCGGCCGGCGACCGCCTCGTTGATCGCCCGGTAGTAGGTGATCGTGGAGGGCCAGCTCATGCCGCCGAGCAGGCCGATGACTGCGGGCTCCCGCCGGGATTCGACGGACGTCATGCGGCAGCACCCCTGAGCCGGGCGAACGCGCCGGGTTCGATCGAGGAGAAGCCGCGGTCGTCCCCGCACGGCATCGCGTGCCGTCGCAGTTGGTCACGCAGGTCCTCGATGACCGGCGAGGTGTGGCCCGACAACTGCCCGGTGCGCAGCTCGAACAGGGCGACCGGGCCGTCGGGCCGCACCGTGGCACCGCTGTCGGTCAGCGTGATGATCGCGAGGGCCTCTCCCTCGGGCGGGGCGGCCGGCGGGGCGGCGGGCCCGTCGGCGCCGGGGGCGAGCAAGAGCACCCGGGTGCGGTGGGAGCCGTCCGGCAGGCTGACGGTCAGTCCGGCCAGGGCGTCGGGGCACTCCTGCCACTGGACCCGGCACCCCTTCCAGTCGAGCTCGGTGCGCCAGGCGCGCAGCACCTCCAGGACGGCGTCATGAGCCTGCCGGTCGGCTACGGGGCTCAGGTCGAGCTGTCGCTTCACCCGGGCGGGAACTCCGCCCGCCAGCACGCCGGCGGGAATCGGGGCGGTGACGACCGAGCCGGCCGCCACCACGGTGCCGTCCCCGATGTGGGCGCCGGGCAGCAGGGTGACGTGGTAGCCGAGCCAGACGTCGCGTCCGATGCGGACCGGGGCGTAGGCGGGTTGGGTGCCGTTGAGGGGGCCGTGCCCGAAGTGGTAGCCGTGTGTCCAGACGGCCAGGTAGGACCCGGTGCCGACGCCGTCGCCGACCGTGATCTCGTGGTTCGCGTTCAGGATGGTGTGCTGGCCGATCGTCACCCGGTTGCCGATCTCGACCCGGGCGGTGGAGGTCGTCGTCCCGCCGTAGCCGACGCGTGCGCCGTCGCCGAAGTAGAACAGCCGTCCGGCGACGAAGTCACGGCACAGCACCTGCGCGTCAGGGCCGATGCGCGCGGCAGCGCCGAGCACGAAGCGCTCGGCGACCAGCACCCGGACCCGGGGGCCGACCTCCGAGCCGGCGCCGACGTGCAGTGCTGCGGCGCGCAGATCGGCGCCGTCCCCGATGGTCGTCCGGTCGCCCAGCACCACGTCGTCACCCACGATGGTGGCGCCGGCGCCGATGCTGACGCCTTCGCCGACGGTCAGCCGCCGGGCATGGATACGGACTCCAGGGCCTGCCGTGCAGGAGTCCGGGAGGCTCGTGAGCGGGACGACGGGGATGGGCGGGGTCAGCGGCAGGGTGTCGGGCGGGGGAGTGGGGCTCATCTCAGATCCAGCTTTCAGGGAGGTCCAGGAACACGCGCCGGGCGGCGAGGCGGGCGACTTCGGGATCGCGGCCGACGAGGCCCGCGCGCGCTGCGGTCACCGTCGCCTCGTCGGGCCTGGCGAGGTCGCGGAGATAGGACCAGCCGTCGGTGAACTCGCGGGCGAACTTCTCGTCGGGCCAGCGCGGCCCGTCGTCGCCGAGGAGCGGATTGACGGTCAGCGGGCGTCCGGGCAGCGGGCCGGTGAGCCGTCCGGGCACCGGGTCGGTGGGCTTCCCGGGCGCCGCCGGCGAGCCGGTCGTGCGGCAGGCGAAGGCCAGTGCCGCCACCTCGCGCAACCCCTCGGCGCTCTGCGGGGACGCCGCTCTCCCGTCGAGCGCCGCGGTGGTGAGTGCGGCGTCGTCGTAGCAGAGGTCCGGGTCCACGGTGGCGGTGTAGCCGTCGGTGGGCAGCGGCAGCCCTGCGGAGAAGTTGTCGTGGGAGGCGTTGTGGACGTGCCCCAGCAGCACCGGTCCGGTGCCGCCGATCCGCAGCAGCTCGTCCAGGACGTGCTTCTTGTCGCGGAAGTAGTGGAAGCTGTCGTGGCTCAGGGCGACTTCGGCCGAGCCGTCGGCGATCGGGAAGGAACCCTCGGCGTCGAAGCAGACCAGGTGGGCCTGGGGAGCGA
Source organism: Streptomyces sp. NPDC006487 (assembly GCF_042870555.1). Lineage (NCBI taxonomy): Bacteria > Bacillati > Actinomycetota > Actinomycetes > Kitasatosporales > Streptomycetaceae > Streptomyces > Streptomyces sp. NPDC006487. Next base: position 289,293 of record NZ_JBIAHN010000004.1, on the reverse strand, counting down.
CGAAGACCCGGGCGAGCCATAGATGGGAGAACACCAGGTCGGATCCGATCGCGGGCCCCGAGCGCTCCAGCCAGGTGCGCAGGAAGTGGCCCGCCCCGCAACCGACTTCGAAGAGGGTGCCGCCGGCCGGAGCGTGCTCCTCCAGCAGGGCGAGCCCGCTCAGATAGGTCGGCTGGCACCAGCGGTGCAGGAAGTAGGGGGCGAGGCCGCCGTAGCCGAGTGCGGCCATCGCCTCGGCGGCGGTCCCCGCGCCGTCGACCAGCGCGCGCACCGCCGCGGGGTCGGCCGGCGGGATGGTGTCGTCCTTGCGGTCGCACAGCAGCATGGCCAGCGCGCCGGGCAGGTCGCCGGCGCGGATGGCGGCGACGGCTGCGGCGCGCAGGGAGTCCCGTCCCAGGCGCAGGTAGGGGATGCCCTCCAGGCAGGGCCAGAGCGACTCGCCGTCGGTGAGGACGTACGGCTCCGCCCAGTGCAGCTCGCCGCCCGTGCTGGGGCTGCGCAGCAACGTGCGGAAGGACTCGGCCAGTTGTGCAGGTGCGGCAGGTGTGGGAGGTGTGGCAGATCGGCGGGTCATGCGCTCATCTCCGGCACGGGTGCGGGTGCGGAGGCGGGCACCGAGTAGTCGCGTCCGCCGAGCAGCGCGGAGCCCACCCGCAGGTGGGTCGCGCCGGCGGCGACGGCCGCCTCCAGGTCGCCGCTCATGCCGGCGGAGATCGCGGTGGCCTGCGGATGGTCGGCTCTCAGTCGCTCCGAGAGTTCCCTCAGCCGCTCGAATGAGGCGCGCGCCGACCGGCCCAGCGGTGGCACCGCCATGACTCCTGCCAGTTCCAGGCCGGGAGCCGATGCCAACGCCTCTGCCAACAGCGGGAGTTCGCCGGTCGGTACTCCGCCGCGGCGCGGATCCGCGTCGAGGCTGATCTGGATCAGGCAGGGGAGCGTCCGCCCGGCGGCCAGCGCCGCCCGTGAGAGCGCGGCCACCAGCGTCGGACGGTCGACGGAGTGCACGAGGTCGGCATACCGGGCCACCGACGCGGCCTTGTTGCGCTGGAGCGTGCCGACGAAGTGCCAGTGCAGCGGCTCGGCGAGGTCGGCGCAGTCCGCTGCCTTGGCCGCCGCTTCGCGGTCCTGGTTCTCGCCCGCGTGACGGACCCCGAGCCCGTGCAGCAGGCGGACGTCCGAGGCGGGCCAGGTCTTGGTGACGGCCACCACGGTGATGTCGCGCGGATCGCGGGCGCAGTCGGCCGCTGCGGCCTCGACCCGCGCGGTGACGGCCCGCAGGTTGGCGGCCAGCTCGGCTTGGCGAGCGTCGGGCTGACTGCCCGGGGAACGGTCGGCCGTTGTCGTCACGAACTCGCTTCTTCCGTAGGGAGGATGGATGCGATGGATGCGATGGATGAGAAAGGTGCGGTGGATGCGGGAGGGCTGCCGCTGCGCAGGGCGGCCAGTCGGCCGAGCGCCTCGTCGAGTACCGCCTGTTGTTTGCAGAAGGCGAACCGGACGTAGGGCCGGCCGGCTGCCGGATCCGCGTAGAACACCTGGTTGGGGACGGCCGCCACCCCGCAGCGGGCGGGCAGCGAGCGGCAGAAGGCCAGGCCGTCGGCCTCCCCGAGCGGGCGGATGTCGGCCGTCACGAAGTACGTGCCCTGCGGGACGTGGACGGCGAAGCCGATGTCCCGCAGTCCGGCGACGAACCGGTCGCGGCGCTCCCGCAACGAGTCGCGCAGGGCCGTGATCCGGACGGGCGGCAGCCTCAGGGCCTCGGCCACGGCGTGCTGGAAGGGGGTGCCGGAGCTGAACGACAGGTACTGCTTGACCGCGGTGACCGCCTCGACCAGGTCCGCGGGGCCGGTGGCCCAGCCGACCTTCCACCCGGTGAAGGAGAAGGTCTTGCCGGCCGAGCCGATGGTCAGGGTCCGCTCGGCCATGCCCGGCAGCGTCGCGATGGGCAGGTGCGGCCCCTCGTAGACCAGGTGCTCGTAGACCTCGTCGGCGATGACCAGCAGGTCGTGGGCACGGGCCGTCTCGGCGATCTGCCGCAGGGACTCCGGCGGCAGAACGGTCCCGGTCGGATTGTGCGGCGTGTTGAGGAGCAGCACCTTCGTCCGGGGAGTCACGGCCGCCCGCAGCGCGGCCGGATCGAACGTGAACGCGGGCGGGGTGAGCCGCACGGGCACCAGGGTGGCCCCGGCCAGCTCCACGCACGCGGCGTAGGAGTCGTAGTACGGCTCCAGGACGATCACCTCGTCGCCCGGCCCGACCAGGGCGAGCAGCGCCGCCGCCAGTGCCTCGGACGCGCCGGTGGTGACCACCACCTCGCGTGCGGGGTCCCACTCGATTCCGTACCAGCCGCGCTGGTGTGCGGCGATGGCCTCGCGCAGCGCGGGGAGCCCGGGCACCGGCGGGTACTGGTGGTGCCCGGCGCGCAGGGCGGCCACGGCGGAGTCGACGACGACGGACGGTCCCGGTGTGTCGGGGAAGCCCTGCCCCAGGTTGATCGCGCCGTGCAGGCCGGCGAGTTGCGACATCTGCGTGAAGACGGTGGGGCCGGCGTCGCGCAGCCGGACCCGGGCCCGGCGGGGGCCGGCCGACACGGGGACGGCCGGCATGGGTCCCGCCGTCACCGGTACGGCCGACACGGGGACGGCCGTCACGGGGACGTCCGGTGTCGGGCGGCGGCCGGAGCGGTGGTGCTCATCGCGGGTCCGCCGGGCCGTTCGGGGCGGCGGCCAGCCAGGAGGCTCCGCCCGCCCTGCGGTACACGATGTGGTCGGCCCGGGGCTGGTCCGCCCACACCCCGTGGTTGTCCAGCACCAGCAGGGGGTTCTCGCGCGGCTCGGCCAGCAGCCCCGGGTAGGGCTCGGAGCGGAACTGCGGGTGGTCGGGTACGACCAGCACGGTGGTGGCCTCCCGAAAGGCCAGCGCCAGGTCGGTGGTGGCGGTGCCGGGGCCCAGCAGCCGGTCGATCTCCTCGGCGCTGTAGAGCGGATCGTGCACGCTCACCGGGGCTCCCAGCCTGCGCAGTTCCTCGGTGATCCGCACGGTGGGGCTGAGCGTGGACACCTTGATCCCGCCCTTGTAGGCGAGCCCCAGCACCAGGACGGGGCCGCGGGCCGCGACCGCCTCGGCGACCAGGCTGCGCATCCGCATGTCCGTCTCGACGGCGTCGCTGAGCAGCGTGAGCTGTCCCGCGTCGGCGGCGCCCTTGAGCAGGTACCGGCTGGAGAGCGGGATGCAGTAGCCGCCGGTGCCGAAGCTCGGGTGGAACGTGCCGATGTTCCACTTGGTGCCGGCCAGCCGCAGCACCTCCACCATGTCCACGTGCGGATACGCGAGGCTGAGCTGGTTGGCGAGCGTGATCTCCACGTGGCGGTAGGCGTTCTCGACGCACTTGACGAGTTCGCCCTCCACGTGGCTCGGTGCGCGGTGCAGCGTGTCGCACATCAGGGAGAGGACGTCCTGGGCGGCGTCGGCCGAGCGCGCACCGATGCCGCAGTAGATCCGGTCGAGGTCCCGCAGTCCGTAGCCCTCGACCAGGAACCAGTCACGGCGCGGCGCGAGGGCGACCAGTAGATCCCGGTCGGGCACCAGACCGGCCGTGGTGATGATCGGCAGCAGCAGGTCCTCGACGGTGCCGGGCGTCAGCGTGGACTCGATGATCACCAGCGGCGGCCGGCCGGGCTGCCGGGCCGCGGTCGCGGCGGCGATCGCCGCGACGACCTCCACCAGGATGTCGGTCAGCGGCTGCGCCTCGCGTTCGGTGGGAACCGCGATGAAGTGCACCCCGACGTCGTCCTTCAGCGCCCGGGCCGGCTCCGTGGTCACCTGGGGCACCGGCCCGGCCTGCTCCGCGACGGACCTACGGCGCTCCGCGACCTGCCGGGCGTCGACGTCGTAGCCCACGACCGAGACGCCTTCGGCGCGCAGTGCCTCGACGGTGGACCAGCCGATGTGGCCCAGCCCCCAGACGCAGGCCGTCGTGCGCAGGGCCAGCAGGTCCTCGCGGTGGGTCGGGGCGAGGTCGGCGGGAACGGTGCCGGGGCCGCCCCGGGTCGGCAGCTCCTCGATGGTCAGCATGGTCATAGCGGTGACTCCCTTGGTGTGAAGGGTCGGGCACTCGGAGCCGGGCACTCATGGCCGGGCACTCGGAGTCGGAACTCAGAGTCGGGAACTCAGAGGAGCGGACGGCCGGGGGTGAGGCAGTGGCGGACGAGACGCAGTCCTTCCGCCGCGGCCAGCCCCACGGCGGCCCCGCGGGCCCGGTCGAGGAGCTCGACCGCGTCGGGGTCCAGGGCGCGGAATCCCTGCCCGGGGTAGGCGTAGCAGGCCAGCGCGCGGAGCTTGCGGGGCAGCTGGGCAGCGGTGGGGACGTAGAGGGTGGGGACGAACTCCGCGTGGCGCACGGTGCGGTGCTCGTTCGGGCCGAACTGCAGCAGAGCGGTCCGCGGCCAGCGGCGCGACGACGCGATCGCCGCGCGGGCGACCCGGACGTGGTCGCCGTGCGAGTCGCCGTCCCAGTGGGTGAGCAGGGTGTCGGGCTCCATCTCGGCGACCAGGTCGTCGAGCAGGCCGACGGCTCGGTACTCGGGGATGTCCTCGACCTGGTCGTACCGGCCGTCCCCGAGCCAGTGCAGGCGGTGTCCGAGCGTCTGCGCGGCGGCCTCGGCGGCGGCGATCCGCCGGGCGCGCCGGTCGCGGTCCTGCGTGCTCGCGGTCTCGGACACCGTGAACAGGGCGACGGTGACCTCGTCCCCGCGCTCGGTGAGCTGGGCGATCGTGCCGCCGAGCGCGAGTTCGGCGTCGTCCGGGTGGGCCGCGACGATCAGTACGCGGGTCACGTGGAGCCCTTGCGGCCGGCTGCCAGAGCGGCGTCGAAGCCCTCCAGGAAAGCGGTGAACTCGGCCGCGGCCGGTCCGTCGGCGCGGTGCAGCGCCTCCGCCAGGCCCGGGCAGCGGTTGGCGAACACGGGGGCCCGGACCCCGGTGAGTACGGCGTCCCTGACCGGGACCTTGATCCAGGTGGACTGGTACATGTTCGCGCCGTCCAGGCGCGCCCCGCTGAGGTCGGACTGGCTGAACCGGCTGTAGGCGCAGTTGGCGTTGCGCAGGTCGGCCCCGCGCAGATCCGCGGCGAGGTACGCCTGGACGAGCGTGGCGCCCTCCAGGACCGCGCCGCGCAGGCTCATGGCACGCGGCGGGTCGCCGGTGATCATGGCGCGGTAGAGGTTCGCGTGGCGCAGGTTCGCGCGGGCCAGGTTGACGTCGCGGGCGGTCAGGCAGCGCCCGGTGAATCCGCTCAGGTCCGCGTCGGACAGGTCGCTCTCCACCAGGCGCAGGTTCTCGCCGTGCCCGCCGCGCAGGACGGCGCCGCGCAGGCTGCTGGAGCTGACGGACGCGCCGGTGAGGTGGGCCTCGGTCAACCGCGCGCCCGGCAGGTCGCAGCGGTGGAACCGGGCTCCGGTGAGATCGGCGCCGGTCAGTTCGGCGCCGGTCAGCACGACGTCGGCGAAGTCGGCGTCGCGGGCGGCCAGCGCTGCCGCGTGCACGGTGTCACCGCGGACCTCGGACAGGCGCAGCCCGGGGAGCGCGGCGCCGGCCAGGACCAGGCCGTCGGCAGCGGTGAGGCGCTGCAGGACCAGTCCCTGTCCGCTCGCGTTGCGCAGCGACGCCTCGCGCATCGACGACTTGGTGATGGTGAGCTGGTCCACCAGCGCACCGTCGAAGAAGGCGTCGTCCAGCAGGCACTCGTTGATCAGCGCGCCCTGGAGGTTGGTGGCGCGGGCGGACCCGTCGGAGAAGTCGCACTGGTAGAAGAAGGACGCGGCCAGGTGGGCTCCGTCCAGGTGGGTGCCGCGCATGCTGCACCCGTGGAAGAGGGTGCCGGTGGCGTCCCGCAGGCCGGTCAGGTCCGCACCGTCGAAGTTGCAGGTCTGCGCGGCCAGGGCGTGGACGTAGGCGGAACGCAGGCTCGCGTCCCGCAGGTTGGTGCGCTCCATGCCCGGGCAGACCATGGTGACCTCGGCGAGGTCGGCCGCCACGAGCAGGGTGCTGTGCAGGACCGCCCGGCTGAGCGTGGCCCGGCGCAGGTCGGCGCCGCTCAGGTCGAGACCGGTCAGATCGGCCTCGACCAGGTCCAGGCCCCGGCCGGTGGTGTCGATCAAGTGCTGGGTGATCTCCGACAGTTCCTTCAGGACCGTCGTCCGGTGCGCGTCCTTGCTCTGCGCCAGGCGGGTCATCAGCTCCAGATGCGTGCTGTTGCTCATACGGTTGCTCCTGCGTCGTGATGGTGGATCAGTTCTCTCAGCCAGGTGGCGGTGCCGTTGGCCTGAGGTGCGCCCGGGGCGGGCGGGCCGTGCTCCATGACCAGCACCGCCGGCCGGGTCAGGCGCAACAGGTCGGGCAGCAGCCCGGCCAGCCCGATGAAGCCGTCGGCTCTCGAACGGTCGGCGGTGGCGGGCTCGTGGCCGTGCCGGGGGTAGCGCTCGGCCGTGGTCTCGTACACGTGCATGCTGCGGACCCGGCTCCCGAAGGCGGACGCGAATCCGAGCGGTGTCCCCAGCTCCGCTCCGAGCAGGTGCGCATGGCCGAGGTCCAGGCAGAGGCCGAGGTCGCGGTGGGCGGCCAGGGCGCGCTGGTACTGCTCGGGGGTACGCATCAGCGGGTGCGCCGAGAGGTTCTCGACGAGGACGGGAACCCCGTAGCGACGGACCAGCGCGGCCGTGGCCGCCAGGAACTCCTGGCCCGCTTCCTCGAATCCGGCCTCGTGGAAGGGCGGGTAGGGGCTGGGGAAGTGCACCACGACGTGCAGGGCGTCCAGGTCCGCCGCGCACCGCACGGTGGCCTCCGTCAGCCGCAGCGCGGCCGCCGCCTGCCGCGGGTCGGGGCCGGTGGGCGCGAAGCGGCGCAGTGGTGTGCCGAGGTCGTACGGGACCGGGGTGTGCAGGGCGGGCCGGATGCCGTGGTCCGCGCAGAACCGTGCGATCCGGGGCAGCGCCGAGCCGGGGTAGCCGTAGAACTCGATCACGTCGGGCCGGTAGGCGAGCAGGGCTTCGAAGTCGTTGCGGTCGGCCAGGGCCGCGGTCGAGACGCCGAGCAGGGTCATCGGGTCACCTGCGGCTCGGCCGCCGGGATCGGGGCCGCGGTCCCCGCCGGGTGCATGGTCCCCGCCGGGCGCACGGTGTCCGCCAGGTGCGCGGCCTCCGCCAGGTGTGCGGCGGCGGCCCGGTCGGCCTTGCCGGTACGTCCCAGCGGAAGCTCCGCCACCAGGTGGACGCGCTCGGGCGCCTTGTACTCCTCCAGCCGCTCGCGGCCGTAGGCGCGCAGTTCGTCCTCGGTGGGGTTGCTGCCGACGGCGGGGACGAAGAGCAGGTGGACGCGCTCACCCAGCATCGGGTCCGGGACGCCGACGGCCAGGCAACCGCCGCAGTCCGGATGCCGGGAGTAGACGTTCTCCACCTCCAGCGGGGCGATCTTGACGCCACCGCGGGAGATCAACTGCTTCTTCCGTCCGACCAGTCGGACCAGGCCGTCGGCCTCGCGGACGGTGGCGAGATCGCCGGTGCGCAGCCAGCCGCCGGCGGTCGCCTCGGCCGTGGCCGACGGATCGTCCAGGTAGCCGGTCATCAGGTACGGGGTGCGCAGGCACAGTTCGCCCGTGACGCCGGGGGCCGCCGCGTCCAGGCCCTCGTCGGGGACGATCCGGAACTCCACCCCGGGGCCGGGCCGGCCGATGGTGCCCGCACCGGCCTCGTACTGATCCGGGGTGAGGATGAAGTCGGAGGTCGAGGTCTCGCTGAGCCCGTAGACGTCGGCGATGCCCGTGCCCGGAAGGGCCGCGCGCAGCCGCCGGCCGAGTCCCGCGGGCAGCGGTTCCCCGCCGGTGATCCACAGGGCCGGGGAGCCGGCCTCCCGGAGAGCCGTACGCAGGGACGGTCCCGTGCCGGGGGCGTCCAGTTCGCGGTTGATCAGCCGCAGCATGCTGGGCACCACGGCGATCCGCTGCACGGACCGCTCGGCCAGGCGCCGCAGGACGGATGCCGCGCCGAACTGCTCGACCAGCTCGAGGGTGCCGCCGGTGGCCAGGGTGAGCAGGGACGTCCACTGGCCGAAGGTGAAGTTGAGCTGCAGCACCTGCACGGCCCGGTCGCCGGAGCGGAACGGCAGCACCTGCGCGATGGCCCGCAGCTTGGCGGTGAACGCGCGGTGGGACAGGACGACGCCCTTGGGCCGACCGGTGGACCCTGAGGTGAAGGCCACCAGCGCCTGGTCGGCGTCGAGTTCGCGGGGCGCGGGGTGCGTCGGCAGGTCCAGGCGGCCGACCCGGTCGGCGGGGCGGTCCTGCTCCGGGCGCACCAGCAGGCGGGCGCCGGTGCGCAGCGCCGTTTCCCGCAGCACCGTCCGCGGCACTCCGTGGTGGACCGGGACGACGATTCCGCCGGCCCGCCAGATCGCGAGCTGGGCCGGGATGTCCGCGCAGCGGTTGCCGACCGAGAGCAGCACCGGCTCCCCCGACCGGTGGCCGGCGGCGGCCAGGCCGACGGACATCTCGGATGCCGTGGCCGCCAGTTCGGCGTAGGTCAGGGACTGCGTGCCGCTGGTGAGCGCGGTCTGCCCGGAGAACCGGTCGCAGGCCTCGGTCAGCAGGGTGTCGAGTCGCTGGTGGCTGGTGTCCACTCCGTTGCTTCCTTCCGGTCCGTGGTCGGGTGGGATGGGGATGGGGCTGTGGTTGGGGTGGGGGCTGTGGTTGCGGCGGGGGCGATGGGTGTGGCCGGGGCTGTGGGTGTGTCCGGGGCCGGTGCCGGGCGCACGATCGGATGGCACTGGTGATCGCGCAGCCGTCCGCCACCGCCGAGCGCGGTGATCAGGCGGTCCACCCCGAACATCAGTCCGCCCAGCGGCGGCAGTCCGTGTTCCAGAGCCGCCAGGAACTCCTCGTCCAGCTCGGTGACGCCGAGCTGCCGGCCCTCGCGGGCCAGCGCCTGCTCGGTGAAGCGGCGCCGCTGTTCCACCGGGTCCGTCAACTCGCTGCAGCCCTGTCCGACGTCGAGGCCGCCGATCACCAGGGTCCAGGCCTCCACCAGCGCGGGGTCCCGGCGGTGCGGGCGGGCCAGTATCGCGCCCTCCAGCGGGAAGTCGAGGACGAACGTCGGCTCGCGCAGGCCCGGTTCCACGAGCTTGCGGTAGAGCAGCACGGCCAGGGCGCCGGCCCCGGATCCCGGCGGGACGGGGAGGCCGTGGCGCTCGGCGTGCCCGGCCAGTTCGGCCTGCGAGGTGGCGCTGTCCACCGGCGTGCCCAGTACCCGGCCGAGCAGGTCGTGCAGCCGGTGCCGGGCGAAGACCGGGGCAGTGCTCCCCGGGCCGTTCAGGGCCACCGCCGCGGCGGCCACCAGCTGCTCGGCCAGATCGGCGGTGGCCAGGTAGTCGCTGTGGACCAGATAGGCCTCGCAGGCGCTGAACTCGGGGAAGTGCGTGGCGTCGACGCCTTCGTTGCGAAAGGACCGGCCGATCTCGAAGACCCGGTCCATCCCGCCGACCATCAGCCGCTTGAGATACATCTCGGCGGTGCCGCGCAGGTGTAGCGGTATGCCCCAGGCGTTCATCCGTGCGGTGAAGGGACGGGCGGTGCCGCCGTGCACCGGGTGCAGCAGCGGGGTGTCGGCCTCGGTGAACCCGCGGGCGTACAACTCCTCCCGCAGGACCCGCAGAACGGCGCCCCGGCGCCGGGTCCGGGCGGTCTCGGCCGGGTCGAGCATCATGCGCTGGTAGCGGTGCCGTGCGGTGGCCGGCCGGCCCGCCCCGGGGGCGGCCTCCGATCGGCCCGCCCCTGCTGAGCCCTCCGATCGGCCCGCTCGGGCTCCGCCCACGGGCCGGCCCGGCAGTGGGCGCAGGGCCTTGGAGGCCAGCCGGAAGTCCACCGCCTCGACGGCCAGGGCGCCGCTGCCCGTGGTGATCAGCTCGCCCTCGACGACCACCAGGTCGCCCAGGTCGACCGACGCACGCCAGCGGACGCGCGGCTCGGCCGCGGCACGGTCCCCCGGCAGGAGGATCTGGATCTCCTCGGACATGTCGCGCAGGGTCGCGAACTCCACGTCCCGGTGGTCCCGGCGGCTCATGATCCGGCCGGCCACGCTCACCCTGGCTCCCGTACGGATCCGTGGCGGGAGCCCCCCGTAGCGCCCTTGCAGGAGGTGGACGCGGTCGGCGACCGGCTGGGCCGCCGCGTAGAGGTCAACGCCCTCGGACAGCAGAGCGGCGCGCTTGGCCAGCCGGTCCCGGATCTGGCCGGAGCGTCGTTCCTGACCGTGCTGGGGGACGGCGGGCGCCGGCCGGGCCGAGCTGTTCATGCCGTCGCGAAGTCGGTCAGGCCGCCCGAGCGCACCTGTTCCGCGCGGCGAAGGGTGTCCTGGTCGAGCGTGCGAACCGGGGTGACGAGGCCCTGCGCCATCAGCGAGGCACGGTAGCGCCCGCACTCCTCGGCCGTCCCCACGGCCAGCGTGAAGTCGCGGTGGTGCAGTGCCGAGATGATCAGTTCCGTCGCCCGGGCGAAGTCGATCCCCGGCAGTGCCGTCAGCATCGCGCCGATCAGGTTGTCGAAGGACAGCTGATGGGGGGAAGCGGCGATGTACAGCGCGTGGTCCGCCGTGCCCACCGACTGCTCGCTGCAGAAGGGCTCCGGGTAGGCGGGACGCCAGAAGCAGGAGTCGGGGTCGTCCCACAGAGGCTGGATCAGCTTCCGCAGCCGGGCGATGTCGCGCCACTCCTCGGGGAGCAGCGTGCCCGGCGGATAGGCCTGCGGGACCGTCGAGTAGTCGCCGAAATCGGTGGTGAGCACGGCCGTGCAGGTCTCACAGCCGCGGCCGAAGACCGACAGCTGGAGTTCGAACTCGCCCAGGTGGTCCGGGGTGTGCAGGACGTTGGTGAACGGGCCGCGCCGGTAGCCGGCCCGCACCCGGGACTTGACCCGGTCGGCGCCGGTCAGCGCGTCCGGGCCCGTCACCAGCAGCATCTCCATCGGACGCGCGCCGTACCAGAGGTCCAGGGAGAGGTGTTCGAGCGGATGTTCCGTGCGACGGGTGTCGGCCCAGGCCCGCACGATCTCCTCCTCGCCCAGCAGCAGCCGGTGCCGGCAGACGACGGTGAGGCCCGCGTCCTGGGCCGCCTCGACGACCGCCTGTTCGAGATTCCGCTCGACCCCGTCCGGCTTGATCAGGAACAGGGAGTGCTGATCTGCCATTGAGCTCTCCTTCATGAGTACACGTGTGCCACGTGCGCCACGTGTGCGATGCGCCCCGGAAGTGCACGGTTGGACCGGGCCCGGCCGAGCGAAAATTGACGGCTACGGAATCCGACAATGCCGGGAATGGGGCTCCGCGTACATTGCCGAATTTGCGTGACACTCCCCTCGGGGACCGTTTTGGGGTGACCGTGAAATCGGGAACGAATTCACGTGACACGCGATCTCGTGACAGGCAGGAGCCGGGGAATTCGTTGACACCGTTCGGGTTTTCCGGTGAACTATTGAACGTGCCGCCGGGGAAACAATCCCGACGGGACGAGCACCGAATTATCCATTCCATCTCTTTTGAGGAGCCATCATGACTCGCAACCACCTGGTCGGCATGCGTCCGCGTCTGGACAAGGTCAACGTCCGCACCGGCAAGTAATTCGCAGCGCTGAGGGTGTCGTCGGGCATTCGCCCGGCGGCACCCTCGCCTGCTTGGACCCGCGGGGCCATACCCGCGGGGCCACACCCGCTTCCCCGTTCCCCCGTTTCTCCGTTTCTCCGCACGACGGGAATTCCCATGAACGCACCGCTGTCGCTCGACGTCCCCGTGGTGGTGAACCACGAACCCCGGCTGCGCACCACGAGCCTTTGCTTCGCGCTCGGATTCGGAGCGCGACACGATCCTCCCGGCAGTTCCGGCGTCGCCCACATGCTCGAACACCTGGTGATGTCGACGCCGTTTCCGGACGGCCTCTCCCTGTGCGAGCGGATCGAGCACCGCGGCGGCGAATGCAATGCCATGACCGGGCCCGAGTCGCTGGTGGTCCACGCCCAGGTCCTGAACGAGGACGCCGCCGAGGTGGCCGAGTGGATCTGCCGTGCGCTGCTGGACCTGCGCGTGGACCAGGAGCGGCTGGACACCGAGCGGCGGGTGGTCCTGCAGGAGCTTTCGGCGGCGGCCTCCGACGACGCGGACGCCGTCCAGGAGGCCTTCCTCGGCCGTCTCTTCGCCGGTCATCCGCTGGGCTCCCCGGTCGGCGGCCTGCCTGGGACGGTGTCCGGGCTGACCGTCGACTCGGTGCGGGACGCTCACGACCGCGCGCTGCGGACCGCTCCGTTCGCCGTGTCCAGCGTCGGCGGCCTGACCGAGGAGGCCCTGCGCGAGGCGCTGTCCGTGGCGGGGCTGGGCCGGATGGCGCGCGGTGCGGTACCGGATCCGGGCCTCGGTTCGACCGGTGGAGTGCCCGGTCCGCTGACCCCGGGTCTGGTGGAGCGGTGGCCCGACGAGTTCTGCTGGATGCTGGTCGGGGGGCGCGCTCCCCACGCCACCGATCCGCGCCGGCACGCCTCCGCGATCCTCGGATACCTGCTCGGTGGCAGTCCCGCGTCACCGCTGTACGACCGCTTCCGCAACCAGGACGCCCTGGCGTACTCGTTTCGCTCCTGGTCGCGCAGCTACAGCGATACGGGAGCCTGGCGGATGCTCGCGGGCTGCGAGCCGGACAACGCCCCCCGGCTGCTGGCCGCGTTCCGCGAGGTGCTGGACCAGGTGGCCGTCGACGGTCCGCAGGAGCAGGCTTTCCTGGCCGCCAAGCGCCAGGCGACCGTCGAGGCCGTCCGGGAGGCCGAGGCTCCGCTCGACCTGGCCATCGTGCTGGCCACCCAGCGGCTGCTGAGCGAGCGGGTCTGGGACGCGGACGAGGAGATCGCCGCCCTGAAGGCCGTGACGGCCGAGCAGGTTCGCGGCGCGGCGGCGGAACTGTCCGCGCAGCTGATCGCGGTGATCCGGCCGGAGGGTCGATGAACGGCGAGGCGGCAACCGTCACGGCCCCGCCCCCTCCCACGGTCCCTCCCGCGCCCACGGCCCCGCCCCCTCTCACTGCCGCCGGCTCCGCAGCCGCCGGTTTCACTGCCACCGACAGCTATCTCCGAGCCGCCGACGAGGTCGGCCTGCTGAGCCGCCTCGACGGCCTGCCCCTGGTGGCGGGCGAGTATCTGGAGCCCGCCAGCAGGGAGTTGCAGTGCCTGGTGGAGTACGCCGCCCCGGAACTGCTCGCCGACGCGCCCCGGCTGCTCGACACCCTCTTCAGCCGTCACCCCGACTGCACGGCTGCCGTGGTGCGGGTGCCGGCGCACCTCGCTCCCCACGCGCTCCTGCAGCCCCTGCTGACGTATCTGCGGCACGTCGCCGAGCCGCCGCCCACGCCCGGCGCCCGCCCGTCCGACGCCGTCGACATCCGCGATGCCGCCGACCCGGACCGGGACGCGGTGGGCCGATGGCTCTCGCAGGCGATCCGCGGGGCCTGCGCCGGCCGCGGTGCCACCGTCGACGAACTCGGGACCGAGGACTGCGTCCGCGGCCTGCTCACCGCGCCCGACCGGCGCTCGTACCTGGTCAGCGCCCCCGGACAGGTGGACCCGGTGGGTCACGCGACGATCCTCACCGACGCGTACGACGACGTCAGCGGCACCGGCTTCGTGGAACTGGTGGACATCCTGGTCGAGGACGGCGGCCTGCGCCGGTCCGCGACCGACCGCCTGGTGGCCGCCTGCGCCCGCACCGCGGCCGAGCTCGGCCTGCCGCTCATCGGCCACGTCTCGCACCCCCGTGACCCCGACGGCGCGGATCCGGCCGCCACGATCGTGGCCGCGCTGTGCCGCAAGGGCTGGACCCCGACCCATCTCTACCGCTACGCCGCGCGCCCGTGATCGAGTCCGCGGCCGGCGCCCAGGCTTCGAGGAGCTCCCGATGACCCCTGATCCGCGCTCGTCCTTTCAGATCGACCTCGACCTGCTCTACGAGCTCCTCGACGTCGACCGCAGCCTGCCCGTGCGCCGGCTCCTGCAGGCCGCCCGGCTGGTACGCGGTGTGCTCGCCCCGCTCGTCCTGTCGCTGGCCGTCCGCGAGGGCACCCCGATGGGCAGCGGCTCGCGCGGCGAGCTGGAACGCCTGCACCGGCGGATCGACACCTACGCACGCCTGACCGAGGAGATCGCGCGGGTGCCCGGCGCCCGCGTGGTCAAGGGCCCGTCCCTCGCCCGCTACTACCCCGAAGGCGTGCTGCGGCCGCTCGGCGATCTCGACGTGGTCACCTCCACCGAAGCCGCCCTGTGGCAGGTGCTGGCGCTCGTCACGGACCGCCACCACAGCGACGAGGCCGAACTGACCGAGCTGTACGCGGACGGGCAGCGGCACGTGTTCGCGGGCGTGTGGTGGACCGGTGAGGATCCGCTGCTGGACCCCAACCACTGCGTCGACATCACCACCTTCGCCTTCCACGGCCAGCCGGGCCTGGTCCCGCTGCGCGCCGCGCTGCCGGAGGACCAGGCCCACGCCGACGTGCTCTCCCTCGCGGAGGAGCGCTTCCAGCGCCCGTTCACCGTCAAGGACATCCTCGACCTGGTCTTCGTCATGACCTCGCCCGCGGCCCCGTGCAGCAGCGGCCTGATCGCCGCCGCAACGGAGTTCGCGCTCGCACCCGAGCTGCTCGAACTGTGCGAACGGGTGCGTGCCTGTCCGCGGCTCGCCGCCACCTTGCCGTCCGAACTCGTCGACGGTCTGCGCGCACCGGCCGAGGCCGAGAGGCTGCGCCGCGCCGAACGGCCCGGCGCTCTCCCGCAGGCCGGCGCTCCCCAACAGGCCGGCGGTCCGCAGCAGTCCCCGGCCCCGGTCCCGGCCGACGCCTCACCCGCACCGCGCTACGGAATGCTGCTGGCCACCCCGCTGCGGCGCGGCGAGGGCGACAGCTGCACCGAGCACCGCTGGAGCGGGGGCGCCATCACCCGCACGCCGATCGCGGACTTCCTGATGGTCCCCGGCGAGCTCGTCGACCCGGACAGCTACGAATCCGCCCTCACCGAGCTGAGCACGCTCACTCCCTGGCCGCTGCGCCCCGACGACCGCCGCCCGGCGTGGCCGCACTCCGACAGGGGGGTCTGAGCCCGATGGCCGTACTCGACATCCGCGATCTCAGCCGGACCTACCGCAGCAGGCGGGGCCGCGAGGTCACCGCGCTCGACCAGGTCACCTTCCAGGTCGAGCAGGGTGAGGTCCTCGGCCTGCTCGGACCGAACGGGGCCGGGAAGACCACTCTGTCCCGCATCCTCACCACCCTGCTGGTGCCGACCTCGGGCAGCGCCCGGGTCGCCGGCTTCGACGTCGTCCGCCAGCCGCGCGAGGTGCGCAGCAGGATCGGCCTGGTCCTCGGCGGTGACCGAGGCCTGTACGGACGTCTGACGGCGCGCCAGAACCTGCGCTACTGGGCCGCGCTGCA
The DNA here is from genome assembly GCF_042870555.1 of Streptomyces sp. NPDC006487. Classification (NCBI taxonomy): domain Bacteria; kingdom Bacillati; phylum Actinomycetota; class Actinomycetes; order Kitasatosporales; family Streptomycetaceae; genus Streptomyces; species Streptomyces sp. NPDC006487. The sequence goes on along the minus strand of NZ_JBIAHN010000004.1, from coordinate 273,799 downwards.
GGGGCTGGGCACCCGGGCCGCCCGCAGTCGCGCCGACGAGCTGCTGGAGCTCCTGGGGCTGTCCGGCCGCGCCGACGACCGGGTCGAGACCTTCTCCCGGGGCATGGTGCAGCGGGTCCACCTGGCCCGTGCACTCCTCGGCGAGCCGACCGTACTGATCATGGACGAGCCGACCAACGGCATGGATCCGCACGCCGCGACCGGTTTCCGCGAGCTGGTCCGGACGCTGAAGGACCGCGGCACCACCGTGGTGCTCACCACGCACGACATGCAGGAGGCCCAGGCGCTGTGCTCGCGGGTGGCGCTGATCGACCACGGCCGGATCCTGCGGATCGGCTCCGCCACCGAACTGCTCGCCGACATCGGCGCCTCCCGCACGCTGACGGCCCGGGGCGTGCCCGCCGAGACCGCCGCGCGCATCGCGGCGCTCCCGGGCGGCGCGGCCACCGACGCCGAGGGCAACCTGACGGCCCACCCGGCCGACGAGGACACCCTGTCCCGGGCGCTGGTGCTGCTCGTCCAGGTCAGGGCGTCCTCGATCGCGGTCACCGCGCCCAGTCTCAGCGAGGTCTACCGCAGCATCATCGAGGACCGGGAGTTCGCGCTGTGATCCTCCCCTACGCCCGAGCACAGGGGGTGATCATCGCCCGCTCTCCCGGCATGCTCGCCACCCTGGCCGTGATCCCGCTGTACTCGCTCGTCTTCTTCCACTTCCTGCAGCGCCATCACCGCGAGGACCTCGCCACCACGGTGGCGCTGACCTCCTTCGTGATGAGCCTGTGGGCGCACTCCGTCTTCGTCGCCTCCGGGGTCGTCGACGACGACCGGTCGGACGGCACGCTGGAGTTGTCGCTGCTCAACCCCGGGCGCTACCTCACCTCGCTGATCGTGCGGATCGCCACCACCACCGTGCTCGCCCTGGCGGCCCTGGCCGAGGTCGTCCTGATCGGGCGCAGCGTGTTCGGAATGGACGTGGCGCTGCACAACCCGGGACTCGCCGTGCTGGTCGTGGTCCTGCTGGCCGCCGGCTGTACGAGCAGCGCGCTGCTGGTCAGCGGGCTCATGATCATGGTCCGCGGAGCGCGGACCCTGCAGAACTCGCTCACCTATCCGTTCTACCTGCTGGGCGGGCTCATCCTGCCCGCCTCTCAACTGCCGTTCCCGTTCCGGGATCTGGCCAAGGTCTTCTTCCTCTCCTGGGGCACCGGACTGCTCCGCAGCGCCGCTGCCGGCGGTCCGGTCACCCAACTGCCGGAGCGGCTGGGCATGCTGTGCGCCCTGATCCTGCTGCAGGGCCTGCTGGGCGTACTGGTCCTGCGCCGCGTCCTGACGTCCATCCGCAGCGGAAGGGTGATCCTGCATGACTAGCCAGACGGGGGCGCCCCCCGCTCCCCTCCCGACACCCCTCCCGACCCCCCTCCCGACTCCGCACCCCGTCCCTCGCCGCACCGTCGGGGCGACCCTCCGGCTGATGGGCTACGGGGCTCTCGCCAGCTATCAGGACTACCGCGCCATGTTCGGCTGGCGCTCATGGCTGGGCGGCTGGCTGGTCAGGCTGCTGTGCCAGGTGCTCTTCTTCGCGAGTCTGGGGCAGCTGCTCGGCTCCCCGGGATCCCAGGGCTACCTCGCCCTGGGCAACGCCGTCGTGCTCGGCCCGCTGGGCGCGCTCGGCGTGGTCTCCTCGACCGTCGGCGAGCGCCGCTCGGGGACCCTGCAGTTCCTGCTGCTCAGCCGTACCCCGCCGTTCCTCGCGCTGGCCTCGCGCGGCCTGCACTGGGTCGCCGACGGCCTGATCACCTCGACGATCGCGCTGCTGGTGATGAACCTGCTGCTCCCGGTCCACCTGCACTGGGCGGCACTGCCCGCCATCATCGGCGTGACCGCACTGATGACCCTCGGCACCTACTCCGTCGCCCTGTGCCTCTCCGGTATCAGTCTGCGGATGCCGGAGTCCCGGATGTACCTGACGGTCGGCACCACCATCGTCCTGATGCTGGTGGGCGGGGTGAGCACGCCGGTGCCGCAGAACGGTCTCCCGGCGGTGCTCGCCCAGCTGCTGCCGGTCAGCCACGGCCTGGAGGCCGTACGGCAGTTGGCCCAGGGCGGCGCACTGCCGCTGCCGCTCGTCCTCGGCGAGCTGCTGGTCGCCGCCGGCTGGGCGGCGGCGGGATTCCTGGTGCTCACCCAGGGCCTGCGGCACACCGTCCGCTCCGGCACGCTCACCCTTCGCTGAACCCCCGCCACGAGAACAGGAGTCGAAACATGAGCACACTGACCCACCCGCGAACGCGCGCCCCCGGGAGCATCACGGGCCACCCCGCCTGGACGGTGCTCAAGAACGCGGTGGAGTCCGTCCGGCCCTGGCACCGGAAGGACGGCTCCATCGACTTCTCCGCCGACGGCGCCCCCTCCCCGGCCGAGCTGCGGGCCACGGTCGGCCGGATGGGCGAGGCGGTGGGCGAGCTGACCGCACTGCTCCCGCACGACGCCGCCTACCACCGCGCGCTCGCCGTAGATCTGAACCGTTGGGCCGACAGCGGCTTCGGGGCACCGGATTTCCTCGACTCGCTCATGGCCTTCGACCCGGCCGGCGACCGCCGGGACGGGCGGGAACACCTGGCGCTCTTCCCGATGCGCAGTCAGAACGCCCGCGCCGTGGTGAGGTTCGAGGCCTTGGCGATGCGGCTGGTGTGGCCGGACTGGCTGGCCGAACTGGAACGCACCACGTTCGGAAATCCGGCCTTCGTGACGCTCGCCTTCGAGGACTACACCCCCGAATACCGGGGGAACAACGCCATATTCTTCGCCGAGAGCATCGCGGTGCGCACGCCCCCGGAGCGCTACCCGTGGGGCGGTGTGTTCTGCGACCGGGAGTCCGCCCGGTTCCGCGTGGTGGCGGCGGAGGCCGTCCGGGTCCTCGGGATCGACCTGCCCGACGAGGCCGCCCGGCTGTTGGCGGACCAGGAGCTGGCGCAGCAGACCTTCGCCCTCTGGGACCTCGTCCACGACCGCACCCACAACCTCGGCCCGTTGCCGTACGACCTGTTCATGGTCAAGAAGCGGGCGCCGTTCTGGATGTACGCCCTGGAGGAGCTCCGCTGCGACCTGACCGCCTTCGGCGCGGCGGTGCGGCTCGCCGCCGATGGCGCCGACGGGCCGCTGCGCGAGGTGGGCCGCCGCATGCAGTACGCCGTCCTGTTCGAGCGACTGTTCCGCTTCCCGGTCACCAGCGACCGGGTCCGCAACTACGACAGTCTGGCCGGACAGCTGCTCTTCGCCCATCTGCGCCGCCACGGGGTCGTGCAGTGGCTGGAGGGCACCCTGCGGATCGCGTGGGAGCGGGTGCCCGAGGTGGTGGCGCTCCTGCTCGCCCAGGTCGAGCAGCTCTACCACGACGGCGTCGACCGCCCCCGGCTGGTCCACTGGCTGGCCGGATACGACCTGGTCACCGCGCTGGTCCCGCCGCACCCGGGGTCACGCTGGGCCAAGGGGCCCGACGCGCTCGATTTCGGGCTGCCGCTCCCGCAGCTCTGCGACGAGGTGCTGCCCGACGAGTTCCCCCTCGGCATGTTCCACGAGCACCTCGCGAAGCGGCTGCGCGGCGCGATCACCGCGTCGCGCGGCCTCTCCAGCCGGACGCCGGTACCCCCTGCCTGACCGCGCGGGTGGCGGGCCGGGTGCTGCTCCTCGCACCCGGCCCGGCCGCGCCGGAGCGGATGTCACTGGCTCTGCACCGAGGCCGATGCGCCGTGCGCGGGCACTGCCGTACGCCGCTGATGGGGTGCCGTCCGGCTGGCGTAGCCCTGCTGCAGGGCCAGTACGACGAGTTGGGTGCGGTTGGCCGTTCCCGTCTTGACGCGCAGCCGACGCAGGTAGGTGTCGACCGTGTGCGGGCTGATCCCCAACTGACGGGCGATGGCGCAGTAGGTGCCGCCGCCGATGAGCAGGCCGAGGACATCCGTTTCACGGTCGCTGAACTGGGGAGATGTGGCGAGTGGGTCGGTCATGGTGGGTTCCTTCGTCCGGGCGTCGCGGCTCGAGGCGGCCATCTCGTTGGTGGACGGTGCCGGCTCCTTCACCCAGCCTGGCCACTCCGACGCCCGCCCTCCACCCCCCACGGGCCTCAGCAAGGTGCCTGGCAGCAAAACGAGGCAGGAGCAAACCGGCCCCAACCGGACCATCTCACCCCGGCGGGCGGCCGCGGGGCACCGGAATCACGTGACTGTCGCGGACCGGATCGGTGCCGCAGTCTGGTCACGGCCCCGACACGAGAACAGCAGGAGGACGGACATGCCGACCAGCGGCAGCGGAGCCCGCCACGTGAAGGAGCTCGCACTCTTCCTCTCGGTCTACCGGGACGCCGGCCCGGCAATCCTCTGGCCCGAGCACGATCACCCGAGCTCCCACCCGGAGGCCACCGCAGCCGATCTCGCCGTGCTGGAAGCCGAACTGTCCACCGCACTCGGCACCTCGGTACGCATCACCCACGACGCACCCGACGCACCACGGCAGACCCGCCAAGGCCCCGACTCCACCCACACCCTCGTCCAGCAGCTGTCGGGCGGCGGCGACTGGACGCTCCACCCGGGAACGGGGAACGACACCCCGACAGCCCCGTTCCACTGCCGCCTGCGAGCAGGAGAACTGCTCTACGTACCCCCCGGACGCGCATGGACGGCCGACCTCTCGGCCTCCGCGCGCTATCTACTGATCCACATCGAGCCGGCCGCCTGACCCCGGCCGCCTGACCCCGGCCAACCGACCCCGGCCGCCCGAGCCCGGGCGACCGGACTCAAGCCTCCGTAGACGTGCACCCGGCCCCGGCCCCGTCCGCCACGGGAGCGCAGATCTCCCCGGCATCCAGCAGCCCCCGCTGTACGGCGGCCACACCCGCCTGGAAGCGGCTCTCCGCACCCAACTGCTCCATGATGTCGGCGATATGGCGCCGCGCCGTACGCAGCGACATGCCGAGACGGCGGGCGACCGCCTCGTCCTTCAACCCGGCGGCGAGCAGCCGCAGGATGGTCTGGTCGATCTCCTGGGCAACCTCGCCGAAGCCCTGACTGGCCGCGTCCGCGAACGGCGTGGCGTGCGTCCAGGTCTGCTCGAAGACATCGGCGAGATAGCACGCCACCGAAGGCTCGCTGATGGCCACCGCACCACGCGAGCCGTCGTTCAGCGGAAGGAAGGCCAACTCCCGGTCGAAGACGATGAGCCGGCCGAAGAGCTCGTGCGCGGTCCGGTACTGCGCCCCGAACTCCGAAGCCGCCGCGACATACGCCTGACTCGGACCGTTGAAACGCGCAGTGTGGTGATACAGGGTGCGCATCCGCACACCACGCTCCAGGATCGCCCGGTCGCGGGCCAGGGCCTCGCCCATCGCCTCGACCACCCGGCTGCCACCCCCCGGCTGGCTGGAGAGCACCTCCTCCGTGCACCGCTCGGAAGCCTGCGTGAGAGCGACCCGTACCTCCAGCATGTTGCCGATCAGCCGAAACTGGCCGTTGCCCCGCTTGGCGTGGCGGAGGTACTCCACGGAGAAGTGGTCCAGCTCCTTCTGGGCACGGTCGAGCTCCTCCTCGACCTGCCGGATCCGCGACCGCACGGGGGCGGCCAGCTCCGCACGGGCGACATCGGGCGACACGGCGAAACCCTCCGCCGGATCCCGGGGGTCGCGCCGGATCAGCTGGGAAGCGGTGAGCCGGGCGAGAGCCTGCCGCACCTCCTCCTCCCGCAGACCCAGACCGGCCGCCACCGCGGGTTCGTCCAGACGTCCCTGCTCCAGGACCCACCCGTAGACAGCCGTATCGGCCTTCCCCCAGCCATCCGGGACCGCAGATAGATCACCATCGCGGCTAATGTCCATTGATGTCCCCTCCTCGCCTTGCTGCCACGCACCTTGCTGAAGGGGGTGACCAATTGCTGTCAGGATAGGCGGTGGGAAAGACTTCACCCGAAAGCAGGAAAACGGCGAGCAACCAGACTTACCTCGCACCGAGTTCTCTCAATACATCCCCTGGAGAAGTCCATGACCCGCATTGCCCGCATAGTGACCATCGCAGCTTCTGTCGCCGCCCTGCTGTCGCCGGTCGCGGTCGAGGCCTACCAGGAGGCCACCCACGGGCAGACGCGCTTGGGTGCGGACGCCGAGCCGACCGACACCTCCTGGGGCTGGGGCGGCGTTCCGGTCAAACTGCAGTAGAAGCCACCTGAGCAGCCACGACCGGGTGCCCGAAGGCACCGGCCGCTGCGGCCCGCGGCCCCGCGAGACGGGCGAGGGGCTCCTGCCGCCCGCAGTCAATTGCCGCCGGGTAATGAAATGGTGAAATCTCGCGCGAGAATTCACCGGGCAACCCGGTATCGAATAGCCGTGGCCGGAAACCGCCACGGAGCGGTCTTACCGGCGGTACCCCCGGTAAGCCTCGCCGGAGCCGCTCCCGGCGGTGGTGTTTCCGGTCACGGACGGGTGGCGAACCGGCCGTCGGGCAGTTTCCGGAGCCGACCGCGATCGACAGGTCTGGCCGGAATTCTGCGTAGCGGTTGCGTCCGGGCTTCCATGTCGGCGTCCACCCCTCCGCAACTGTGCCTGAGTGCCGTTAGGTTGATCTGCCTGCGGTCTAGGGTGGCCGTGATCGCACGATGTCCCGGGAGGTCCGCTGTGCCGTTTCGACGGGGTTCGTCCGTAGTCGCCCCACGGCCGGGCCGGGCGGTTCCTCTGCCGGGACCGGCGGAGGGCTTCGCCGCCGTGCAGAGTGCCGGATGACGGACGGCATACGGGACCTGGCACCGGCCGAACTCGCCGCGCCTGCGGAGGAGCTCGAGCAGGTCGAGAAGCCCGAGCAGGTCGGGGAGGCCGAGCAGGTCGAGAAGCCCGAGCAGGCCAAGGAGGCCGGCGACGCCGAGCCCTCCGCCGAGCCCTCCGCCGGGCTGTCCCGGCGGCGTGCCTGGGTGGCCGCCGTGGCGGTGGGAGCCGTGCTGCTCTCCGCCGCCGGTGTCGGCGCCTCGCTGGTGATCAAGTCGCCGGCGCAGGCCGCGGCCGAGGCGGGCCCGCCGCCCTTGGACGTACTCGTCGCACGGGTGGAGAAGCGCGTGCTGCGCGACACCCTCGTCGTGCGCGGTACGGTCACCTCCGCCCAGGCCGTCCAGGTCACCCCGGTGGTCGCGGGCGGGGAAGGTTCCGGCCCTCCCGTGGTCACCAAGGTCGCCGTGGGGCAGGGGGATCCCGTCGTGGCGGGCAAGGTGCTCCTGGAGGTGTCCGGGCGCCCCGTCTTCGCCCTGCCCGGTGCGCTGCCGGTGTACAGGGACCTGAAGCCGGGTGCCACCGGTGACGACGTGAAGCAGCTCCAGAAGGCCCTCGCCGGGCTCGGCCACGGCACGGGATCCGACAAGGCGGGCACCTTCGGCGCGGGGACCAAGGCCGCGCTCGGCTCGTTCTACAAGTCGATCGGCTACGACCCGCTGCCCGCGGTGGCCGACGGCGGCGAGGCCGTCAACGGCGCCGAGGACGCGGTCACCACTGCCGAACGGTCCCTGGAGGACGTCAAGGCCGCCGCCAGGTCCGGTACGGGTGGCACCGGTACGGCCGGTGGCAAGGGGGATCCGGGCGCCACCGGCGGCAAGGGCGCCGGCCAGGATGCCGCCCGCTCCGTGGCCCGCGCCCGGGAGGACCTGGCCAAGGCCCGCGAGCGCCTCGCCGCGGCCCGCGCGGCGGCCGGCCCCATGGTCCCGGCCGGCGAGGTCGTCTTCCTGGAGTCCTTCCCCGCGCGCGCCGACTCCGTCGGCGTCCGCCCGGGTTCCGCTGTCAGCGGCGCCGTGATGACCCTGTCCGCCGGTGCGCTCGTCGTACGCGGGCAGCTCGCCGAGCACCAGAAGGGCCTGGTCCGCGCCGGCCAGAAGGTCGAGATCCTCTCCGAGGTCAGCGGGGTCACGGCGGCCGCCGAGGTGTTGTCGGTCGCGGACACCGTGTCGGTGCCGCCCGCGCCGAACGGCGGTCAGGGGGAGGGGCAGGGCCAGCAGGCTCCCGCCCCCAGTGGTCCGAGCGGGTACGAGATGCTCGTCCGCCCCCTCGCCGCACTGGACGCCAAACTCGCGGGTCAGGACGTACGGCTCACCGTGGAGGCCGCCGCGACCGACGGGAACGCACTGGTCGTTCCGGTGACCGCCGTCTCCGCCGGAACCGACGGCCGCACCAGTGTCACCGTCGTGGACGGTACGGGGGCCCAGCGCCGGGTCGAGATCCGGCCCGGCACGACCGGCGACGGCTACGTGGAGATCCGGCCCACCGGGGACGGCGTGATCGCGGACGGCGACTCGGTCGTCATCGGAGTCGAACCGGGCGTCGCGGACGAGCAGCCGGGCGGCGGCAAGAGCGGCGGCGGATCATGACCAAGGCCGCCGCTGAGCCCGTCAGCGAGCCCGTCAGCGAGCCCGTCCGCGAGGTCGTGGCCGAGACTGTGCCCGAGGCCGCGCCGCCCGTCATCGAGTTCCGGCAGGTGGGCCTCACGTACCCGGGCCCGCCGCCGGTGGCCGCCTTCAAGCCGTGCGATCTCACCATCCAGCGCGGGGAGTTCGTCACCGTCGTCGGCCCCTCGGGCTCCGGCAAGTCGACCTTCCTGAACATCGCGGGCCTGCTCGACGCACCCACCACGGGCCGCTACCTCATCGACGGCATCGACACCGGCGCGCTCGGGGACGGCGACAGGACCGCCCTGCGCGGCCGCCGCATCGGATTCGTCTTCCAGTCCTTCCACTTGCTGCCGCACCGTTCGGCCCTGGAGAACGTCGCCCTCGCCATGCTCTACAACGGAGTACCCCGCAAGGAGCGCCCCGCCCGCGCGCGGGAGGCCCTCACCCGGGTGGGGCTCGCCCACCGCCTCGACGCGCCGCCCTCCCGGCTGTCCGGCGGCGAACGCCAGCGGGTGGCCATCGCCCGGGCCCTGGTCGCCCGGCCGTCGCTGCTGCTGTGCGACGAACCCACCGGGAACCTCGACTCCGTCAACGCCGACACCGTGCTGGCCCTCCTCGACGAGCTCCACGCCGACGGGATGACCGTCCTCGTCATCACCCACGACCAGGAGGTCGCCGCGCACGGCGGGCGCACCGTCGCGATCCGCGACGGCATTCTGCGCGAACAGGCCCCCGTATGAACCCGCCCCGGCTCCGGCGGCTCCTGCGGCGACGGTCCCGCTCCGCCGTCCGTGTCGAGCCCTCCCGCTTCACCGCCCGCGACAACGTCTCGGAGGCCCTCGCCGGGGTCCTGCAGCGCCCGGCCCGCTCGGCGCTGACGGCGCTCGGAACGGTCCTCGGCGTCGGCACCTTCGTCGCGGTCCTCGGCCTGACCGCCACCACCTCGTCCCAGATCGACGGCCGCTTCAACCTGCTCACCGCCACCGAGGTGACCGTCGAGGACATCGCCCGGAACAAGGACCCCTTCGCCGGCCCCGGTTTCCCGGCCGACGCGGACCTCCGCGTCGGGCGCCTGGGCGGGGTCCGGCACGCGGGCGTCTTCTACACGGTCCGGCTCGATGCGACCGCCGGCAGGGTCCGTTCCGCCCCGGTCGGCGGGCGCGGCGGCGGGGGCGACAACACCGAGGTGGTCGCGGCCTCCCCCGGCGCCTTGCAGGCCGCCGTCCCCACGTTGGCCCAGGGCCGCCTCTACGACGAGTACCACTCCCGTACGCGGCAACGCGTGGCCGTCCTCGGCTCGTCCGTCGCCGCACGCCTCGGCATCACCACCCTCGACACCCGTCCGGCCGTCTTCATCGGCTCCGAGCCCTTCGCCGTGATCGGGATCATCGAGGACGTGCAGCGCAAGTCCGACCTCCTCCTCTCGGTCGCGGTGCCCCGCACCACCGCCGAGGAGATCTGGGGCCCGCCCGAGGGCGACGGCACGACCATGCTGATCGCGACCGACATCGGCGCCGCCCGGCAGGTCGCCCGGCTCGCCCCCACCGCACTGCGCCCCGACCACCCCGAGTACCTGAAGTCCGTACCGCCGCCGGACCCGCGGACGCTGCGCAGCGGGGTCACCTCCGACCTGGAACAGCTCTTCCTGATCCTGGCCGGGATCTGCCTGGTCATCGGGGCCGTCGGCATCGCCAACACCACCCTGGTCGCCGTCCTGGAACGCACCGGCGAGATCGGCCTGCGACGCGCGCTCGGCGCCCGGGGCCGCCACATCACCACGCAATTCCTCGCCGAATCAGGTGTCCTGGGTGCGCTGGGCGGACTCGTCGGCACGTCCCTGGGCACCCTCACCGTCGTCGGCGTCGCCGTCGTCCGCGACTGGACCCCCGTCGTGCACCCCGGCACCGTCGCGGTCGCTCCGCTCCTCGGACTGCTGACGGGAGTCCTGGCCGGCCTCTACCCCGCCTGGCGCGCCGCCCGCATCGAGCCGGCGGAGGCACTGCGGCGTTAACAGGCGGAGGAGGGGGCGCCGATGGTGAGGGCGGCCGGGGTGGAACAGCCGCCGCCGCCCGTTTCCCCGGTGGAGGCTGCCGGGGGCTGGTCGAAGAGTCCGGCTCCGCCGCAGACTCCGGTCTCCGGGAGGGTCAGCTCGACGCGTCCGGCCGACTCTTGGTCGCCCGCGAGGGCTGCGGCGATGGAGCGGACCTGCTCGTATCCGGTCATGGCCAGGAACGTGGGGGCGCGGCCGTAGGACTTCATGCCGGCGAGGTAGACGTCCTTCTCCGGATGGGAGAGCTCACCCGCACCGTGCGGGTAAACGGTGCCGCAGGAGTGCTGGTTGGGGTCGATGAGCGGGGCCAGCGCGACGGGGGCCTGGAGGCGTTCGTCGAGGCCGAGGCGCAGCTCGCCGAGGAAGGCGAGGTCGGGGCGGAAGCCGGTCAGGACGATGACCTCGTCGACCGCGTCCAGGCGGCGGCCGTCCTCGCCGACGAGGATCAGCCGGCCGTCGGAGTCCCGCTCGACGGCTTCGGTGCGGAAGCCGGTGACCGCGTCGGCGTGGCCGCCGTCGACCGCGGCCTTGGCGGCGAGGCCGAGGGCGCCGCGGGCGGGGAGCTGGTCCGCGGCGCCGCCGCCGAAGGTCGAGCCGGAGATGCCGCGGCGCAGGATCCAGGAGGCATGGGTGCCGGCCTCCTCCTTCGCGAGGGCGGCGAGCTGGGCGAGCGCCGTGAAGGCGGAGGCTCCGGAGCCGATCACGGCGGTGCGCTTGCCGGCGTAGCGGGCGCGCACGGCCGGGTCCCCGAGGTCCGGGACCCGGTAGGTGACGCGGTCGCCCGCGGCGCGCTCGCCGAGGGCGGGGAGGCCGCCGGCGCCGGCCGGGCTCGGGGTGGACCAGGTGCCGGAGGCGTCGATGACGGCGCGGGCGAAGACGCGGGCGTCGGTGCCGTCGGGCGCGGTGTGGTGGATGACGAAGGGCTGGGCCTCGCGGTCGGTGTCGACGATGCGGTCGCGGCCGGTGCGCGAGACTCCGGTGACGGTGGCCCCGTAGCGGACCCGCTCGCCGAGGGCGTCGGCCAGGGGCTGGAGGTAGAGCTCGGCCCAGTCCCCGCCGGAGGGGTAGGCGGCGGGGTCGGGCCTGGTCCAGCCGGTGGGGGCGAGGAGCTTCTCGGCGGCCGGGTCGACGATCTCGGCCCAGGCGGAGAAGAGGCGTACGTGGGCCCATGCGCGGACGGCGGAGGCGGCGGAGGGGCCCGCTTCCAGTACGAGGGGCTCGATGTCCCGCTCGACGAGCCGGGCCGCGGCCGCGAGGCCGATCGGGCCGGCTCCGATCACGACGACGGGCAGGGCTTCGGTGGATGCGTTCATGAGAGCTCCCCTGACTGCTTCTTCTGGCTGTTTCTGCACTTGCTGCTTCTGCACTTGCCCGGCTTGCTGATTCGACGTTCGTCGATGTCTAGGCGCCTCCAGGTTGGCACCTTGTATCGACGTTCGTCAACATAGACATCCATCTATTGTCTGGGGATGATGAGGGCATGTCCCCCTCGAAGGTGTCGCCCCTGCCGGAGCCGGACGCCGTAGCGGCGTGCTGCCCGCCCCTGTCGGAGCGCCCGCTGACGGCCGAGGAGGCCGAGCGGACCGCGGTGGTGTTCAAGGCCCTGGGTGATCCGGTGCGCCTGCGGCTGTTCTCAGCCGTCGCCTCGCACGAGGGCGGAGAGGCGTGCGTGTGCGACATCTCGGACGTGGGGGTTTCGCAGCCGACGGTCTCGCACCACCTGAAGAAGCTCAAGGACGCCGGCCTGCTCTCCTCCGAGCGGCGCGGCACCTGGGTCTACTACCGCGTGGAGCCCTCCGTCCTCGCCGCCATGGGCGCCCTGCTGACCCGGGCGGGGTCGGCGTGAGCATCCGTATCGAGCCGCTCACCCGGGCGCACGCGGACGAGGTCCTGGCGATCTACCGGGCCGGGATCGGCGAGGGGAACGCCACCTTCGAGACCGAAGCCCCCACCTGGGAGGCCTTCGACGCGGCGAGGCTGCCCGAACACCGCTTCGCCGCGGTCGACCCGGACGGGAAACTGCTCGGCTGGGTGGCCGCGTCCAAGGTCTCGGACCGGTGCGCGTACGCGGGCGTGGTCGAGCACTCCGTCTACGTCCACCCCGGCGCCCGGGGCCGCGGCGTCGCCCGCGCCCTGCTCGACGCGCTGATCGCCTCGACCGAGGCGGCGGGCATCTGGACGATCCAGTCCGGGATCTTCCCCGAGAATTCTGCGAGCCTGGCCCTGCACCAGCGGGCCGGCTTCCGGGTCATCGGCACCCGTCAGCGCATCGGCCGCCACCACGGCGTGTGGCGCGACGTCGTCCTGCTGGAGCGCCGCAGCCCGCGGATCGGCTGAAGGCCGGGCCGCCGGCCCGTCCGTCCGCCGCGTCAGGCGGAGGCCGGCTCGGCGTCCGTCGTGCCGCGCCCGAAGACGACCGCGACCAGCGCCAGGCCCGCGACCGCGCCCACTCCGTGTCAACGATCCCGGCCTCGCGCAGCACCTTCAGGTGGTTGGAGAGAGCCTCCGCTGTGCTGTGCGGAACTGTGATCGCCCGCATGTCCCGGACTGTCTCCTTTGTCGGAGCGCCCTGGTGGTCTAATGGGCACCTTGCCGCCGACGGGATCCAAAAACCCCCGGCGGAACCGGAATTGGCAGCTCGCGGGGGACCTCCGGATGAATGGCCAGAAGCGGCAGCCGCCGCCCGCGGGGCTCCCGCGCCGGCGCAGATGGGTCGTCGGGGTGGCGGCCGGGTCCGTGCTGCTCTCCGGTGTCGGGGTGGCGGTCGCGCAGGTGATCAAGCCGCCGCCGCAGGCCGCCGCCGACTCCGCGGGCCCTGCGGCGGGCGTGCTGACGGCCCCCGTGGAGCAACGGGTGCTGGTCGCCTCGGTGATCGTGCGCGGGACCGTCACCGCACGGCAGTCCGTGGACGTGACCCCGGTGGGCGCAGCCCCCGGCGCGGCCGGTGCCGTCGTCACGAAGCTGCCGGTCGCCGTGGGGAGCCGGGTCGAGGAGGGCCGGGTGCTGCTGGAGGTTTCCGGGCGCCCGGTCATCGCGCTACGGGGCACCCTCCCGGCGTACCGGGACCTCAAGCCCGGATCCGAGGGCGGCGACGTGGCCCAGTTGCAGCAAGCGCTCGCCCGGCTGGGCCACGCCACGGGCGCGGACGGGGCCGGGCGTTTCGGGGAGGGTACGAAGGCGGCGCTGTCGGCGCTCTACGCCTCCGTCGGCTACGACCCGCTGCCCGCTCTGCCCGACGGGAACGCCTCGGTGGCCGACGCGCGCACGGCGGTGACCTCGGCGGAGCGCGCCGTGGAGGACGCGCGGGATGCCGTGGACCGGGCCGGGAAGGCCGCCCCGGCTTCACCGACGGCCTCTCCGTCCCCCTCTCCGTCCCCCTCTCCGTCCCCCTCTCCGTCCCCCTCTCCGTCCGTCTCCCCGTCCGTCTCTCCGGGCCCTCGCGCCACCGATCCGCGGGCGGTCGACGGCAAGGGATCCGGTGCCGACCCCGACCCCGACCCCACCCCCGGTCCCGAGGTCGACCCGACCGAGCTGCGCAAGCAAGTCGAGCGCGCACAAGCGGACTTGGCCACTGCGCGGGCCCGCCTGGTGGAGGCTCTGGCGGCAGTCGGCCCGATGGCGCCCGTCGCGGAGGTGGTCTTCCTGGCGGGCTTCCCCGCCCGGGTGGACTCGATCGCCTCCAAGGTCGGGGCGCAGGTGTCCGGCAAGGTGCTGACCGTGTCGGCCGGGGACCTCGTGGTCAACGGCCATCTCCGGGAGTATCAGAGGGCTTTGGTACGGCCGGGGCGGCAGGTGGAGATCGCGTCCGAGGTCACCGGCGTGACGGCGGCGGCCTCGGTGGCATCGGTCGCCGACACACGGGGGCAGGAGCGGACCGCCCCCGGCCCGGGGCAACCATCGGGTCAGCAACCACCCGCACCCAACGGCTACTTGATGGTCATCCAGCCCGAGGCGCCGCTGGATCCCGGGCTGGCCGGGCAGGACGTACGCCTGACGATCGAGGCGGCGTCGACGGGCGGCGAGGTCCTGGTGGTTCCGGTCTCGGCGGTCTCGGCCGCCGCGGACGGCGGGACATACGTGACCGTACTGGAGGCGGACGGCGTCCGCCGCCGGGTGCGGGTGACCACCGGCACTACGGGCGGCGGCGACGTCGAGGTCAGGCCCGCCGGGGGCGACCGTCTGGCCGAGGGCGAACGTGCCGTCGTGGGCGTGCGCGGCGGGCCGAACGGGTCGTCCGGACGGGCCGGCTGAACGGGATCGGCCGACGGGGCCCGAGGCGGGCCGCCCGGGCTCACCGCGTCAGGAACCGGGCCCGCAGCCGCTCCGTCGTGGCCGGGGTGATGCCGACCTCGTCCGTGAGGTAGGAGTGGACCGAGCCGTAGCGGGTGGCGAGATCGGCCAGGGTCAGGCTCAGGACCTCGGCGGGCGCCCGCCCGTACGAGGGCCAGCGCATCGTGCGGCCCGGGTGGGCGGCGTGCCAGTCGGCCGTCAGGCGGGCGGTCGCCAGCTCGGTCAGGGCGAAGTCCGCGAGGATCTGCTCCTCGTCCACGCCGAGGAGGGTCAGGACGAGCGCGGCGATCAGGCCGGTGCGGTCCTTGCCGGAGGTGCAGTGGAAGACCGCCGGGCCCGGGCCTTCGGCGAGCAGCTCGATCGCGCCGCGGATCTCCGCCACCCCGTCCTCGGCGACCTCGGCGAACCGGTCCGCGAGGAACCGCCACGGGTCGGTGTCCGGGTCGATCTCCGCCTGGTCGTACGGCCGGTGCTCGATGCTGTGGTTGGCGTACGTGAACCGCTCGGGCTCCGGTATCCGGCCCTTCGCCTCGATCTCCCAGGGGTAGCGCAGGTCGATGACCGTCCGCACGCCGAGCTCCAGGAACCGCTCCCAGTCGGCGCCCGCGAGCTTGCCGAGCGAGTCCGCCCGGTAGAGGGCGCCCCACACGACGGTGGAGCCGTCCTGTGTGCGATAGCCGCCCAGATCACGGAAGTTGTGCAGTCGCTCGAACTCGATGTGCCGGGTCATGCGCGGATCCCCTCGGTCTCGTGCCGATGATCTTTCTGTGGATCGAGAGGCTACTCCGGCCGGCTCAGCACATCCGCAGGGCCGCCGCGAAGTCCATCTTGTCCTCCAGCCGGCTCAGGTTGCGCCCGGTCAGCGCCTCGATGCGGCTGATCCGGTAGCGCAGCGAGTTCACGTGCAGGTGCAGTGCCTCTCCGCAGCGCGCCCAGGAGCCGTCGTGTTCCAGGAAGGACCGCAGGGTGGGCACCAGGTCGGAGCGGTAGCGCCGGTCGTAGTCGGTCAGCGGGGCCAGCAGCCTGCGGCTGAACTCCCGCCGGACCTCGGCCGGGATCAGCGGCAGCAGCGACATGACGTGCGCGGCGAGGTCGTCCGGCCCGCAGGCGGCGACCGCTTCCGAAGGTGCCGCGACCTGCCGGGCGTTACGTGCCTGCGCGAGCGCGTGCCGCAACTCCGCGGCCCCGCCCACCGGGTCGCTGACGCCGAAGGCCAGCCGCTCCCCGGCCCGCAGCCCGCGCGGCAGCGAGCCGCCGGCGACCCGTACGACCGCGTCGGGGGTCAGCCGCCCGTCCGCCCCGACGAGCACGAAGGCGACGGCCTCGGCCCCGTCCCCGGCCGCCGTGACGGCCATCCGCGGTCCGGCGTCCGGCCCCAGGCAGCGCGGATGCAGCAGGACCTCCTCCAGCAGGTCGCGCACGGACGCCGCCACGGGAAACCCGTGCACCCCCTTCGGGTCCAGCCGGGCCGACACGGCCTGCCAGCGGAGCCGGCCTCCGGGGCCTCCGGGGCCTCCCTGGTCCTCCGCGCCGTCCGCGCCGACGGCCCCCGTGGCCCCCGTGGCCCCCGCGGCCTCCGCCGTGAGCCGGGCCGCCGCCTCTTCCTCCTCGAGCAGCGCCTGCCCGCCCTCCCCGGCGGCGGCCGAGCCGACCAGCGCCAGCAGGCGTTCGGCGGCGCGCCGCCGCATCGTACGGTCGGTGTCGCGGCCGGCGCGCTCCACCGCGACGAGCCGCGCGAGCCGGTCCAGGAGGTCGACGCGTTCGTCGTTCCAGTCGGCGCTGTCGGCCTCGACGGCGATCAGCCAGTCGGTCAGCGCCGCACCGGGAGCGGCGTCTCCCTCCGGGGTTCCGGAGCGGACCGGGAACAGGGAGAAGGCCGTCCCGCGCGCGACCGTACGGTGCGGGGCCCGCTCGCCCGCCCGTTCGGCGGCAAGGAACCGCCCGGCCAGAGCCGAGGCCGTCTTCTCCGGCAGCGGAGGGCGCGCTCCCGCGATCTGCCGGCCGGTCGGGGAAAGGATGTGCGCGCGCAGGTCCAGCTCGGCCAGCAGCAGTTCGAGCAGGGCGTCGGCCCCCGCCCCGGCCTGACGGTCGGTGCTGAAGCGCCGGTGCCGGTCCACGAGCGCGGCGAGGCCGCCGATCCGCTCCTCGGTCCGGCCCCGTGCCACGTACTCGGTGACCGAGGCGAACGGCACCTCCACGCCCACCGCGAGCAGCGGCAGTCCGTACCGGGCGCAGGCCTCCACCAGATCGTCGGGGACGTGGCCGAACCGCGCCTCGCCCGCGCCCAGTGCCACGGCGCCCGCCTCCACGAGGACGCGGACGAACGCGTCGGACGGGTCCGCCGTCGTGTCGTGCCGGTCGTGCCGGTGCTGCCGGTGCCAGGCCAGTCCGGACAGCACCAGGTCGCCGGGGGACACGAACCGCCCCGGGTCGGGCAGGTCGATGGTCACCGTGCCCAGCACGGGCCGGTCGAGGTCCCGTTCGCCGCCGGGCAGGCGCAGCAGGCGCAGCAGACACAGGTCCGCAGGCGCCTGGGCCTCTTCGGACGACAGCAGATCACGCAGCCTCATGGCCCCAGCCTGCCATGCGCCGACACGCTCACCTTTCCGCTCTCGCCCCGCTGAACCGCAGGTCAGGCCTTTACGTTGGGGTAATTCCACGGAAATCGGGGTGAGTCCGAGGGCCCCGGTTCATGGGATCGGTGACTGCCTGACACCCCGTCCGGGGACCGCAGTACGGCCGATCGGCACTCCCGGCTGGTGCCGAACGGCTCTCATCCCGGCCGCCCGCCGCTGCCAGCCTGGAAGGCAGGCAGCGACGCGAAGGAGAATGCCGGCCATGGGCACCACGCTTCCGCGGCCCTCCCGGGACAACGACTGGTGGAGGAGGGCCCTGTGCACCTCCGACGAGGAGTGCGCCGAACTCTTCTACTCCGAGGCCTCGGGCTCAGCCGCCCGGGCCAAGCGGATCTGCTTCTCCTGCCCGGTCCGCGGAGCCTGCCTGGAGCACGCCCAGGAGATCGGTGAGTTCTCGGGCATCTGGGGCGGACTCACCGGTCACGAGCGCCGCGCCCGCACACGGTACGGCCGCCCCTGACGGGCGCAGCCCGGAAGCCTCCTAGAGCCCCATCGGAGCGTGCAGTTCGACGAGGATCTCCACCTCGACGGGGGAGTCGAGAGGCAGCACGCTCACGCCGACCGCGCTGCGGGCGTGGATGCCCGCGTCACCGAAGGCGGTGCCCAGCAGCTCGCTCGCGCCGTTGAGCACGCCGGGCTGTCCCGTGAAGTGCGGGTCGCTGGCCACGAAGCCGACCACCTTGACCACGCGCTTCACGGCGGAGAGGTCCCCGGCGACGGAGGTGATGGCGGCCAGCGCGTTGAGCGCGCACTGCTGCGCCAGCTCCTTGGCCTGCTCCGGGGTGACCTCGGCGCCGACCTTCCCGGTGAGGGGGAGGGCGCCGTCGACCATCGGCAGCTGGCCCGAGGTGTACACGTAGTGCCCGCTCTGTACGGCGGGTACGTAGACGGCGACCGGCGCGGGCGTCGGCGGCAGCTTCAGGCCGGCGGCGGCGAGGCGCTCTTCGGGGGTGCTGGTCATGGGCGGATCTCCTTGAGGTCGCTGCTGTCGCTGTCGCTGTCGCTGTCGCTGTCGCTGTCGCTGTTGCTTTCGCTTCCGCTCTCGCCGGCCGGCCGCGGAAAGATGATCACCGGCTTGATCATGCCCGGCTCCTTGGCGGCGAGCCGCCCGAAGGCCTCCCCGACCCGGTCGAACGGGAACTCGTGCGTGGTGATCACCGTCGGGTCCACCAGCCCGTCCCCGATCAGGTGCAGGGCCCGCGCGAGCCGCGCCCCGCTGCTCTGCGGCGGCCGGCAGCGGGCGTACGTGATCTTCCCGCTCCCGGACAGCCCCCCGCGGGCGGCCCTCGCGGCGGCGGGCGCGGCCGTCGCCATGATCGCGCGGTCGGCGCCGGCGCCGCCGGTCAGCTCCAGGATCCGCTCGGTGGTGTCCTCGTAGGCCGGGTCGATCACCACGTCGGCCCCGAACCGCAGGGCGAGGCGCTGGCGCTTCATCTCCGGCTCGACGGCGATGACGCGGGCCCCGCGCAGCCGGCCAGCCGCGATGGTCGCGCCGAGCCCGACCGCGCCCTGGCCGAAGACGACGACGCTGCCGCCCGGGGGCGGCCCGGACTCTTCGGCGGCGGCGAAGCCGGTGGGGAGCGCGCCCGCCGCGTAGAGGGCCTGGTGGTCGGAGATGGTGTCGGGGAGCGGGACCAGTCCGGCCCCGGCCGCCGGGGCCCGGAAGAACTCGGCGAGCCGCCCGTGGCCCTCGACGCCGACGCGCCGGCCGACGTAGGAGGGGCAGACCCCGGGGCCGACGGCCTCGACGACGCCGACGGCCTCGTGGCCGAGCCCGGTGGGCGCCCCGGCGGCGATGTGCCCGTCCCAGGCGCAGATGAGCGCGGCCGTGGTGCGCACGAGGACCTCGCCCGCCCCGGGGTGGGGGACGGGCCGTTCCAGCACGGTGGGCGGCTCGCCGGTGCGGCGCAGCGCGAAGGCCTTCACGGGTTTCCTTAACTCGGCGTCACACGGCTAGGTCGTCTCTTTCGGATCTTGCCGGTCAGGCCCGCGTCGTCCGGTGCCGTGCCTCGCCGTGCTGCCGGGTCTCCCGCGTACTGGACGTACTCGGGTGACCCGGCAGTGCGGCGAGGTGCGGTGCCGGGCGGCGCGGGCCAGGCAAGATCCGAAAGAGACGGCCTAGTTCCCAACCATGCGGGCACGGATCCGGCCCGGCGGGGGGTCGTAGGTCGGAACCTGGCGGGCCGACGGTCAGCACTTCCTTCTGCCGCTCGGCCCGTCCCGGCCATCCGGTCCGGGTTCGGTCCGGCTCCGGCCCGGCCCGGCCCGGTCCGTTCCGGGGCCGGGTCCGGGCCGCCGTGCCCGTCGCGTTCCACCCGCGGCGCTCAAGGCCGGGTGACCCGGACCTGATAGCTGCCGTTGCGCAGCTCGCCCACGACCGAGACGCTGATGCCCGACTTCTCGTCGGTGAAGGTCTCGCCCGGCCGGAACGGCGCGTCCGAGAGCTCCGCGTGCACGTTGGACCGCCGGGTGCAGCCGCCGCTCGCGGAGGAGCTGTCGGAGACGGTGACGGGCCCGCGGCCGGTGTCCACCTCGGAGTCCACCCTGTAGATGAGCACTCCGGGCTTGCAGACGGCCTCGTCGTTCCCGGCGCGGGTGCGCACCTCCACCGCGTACCCGGCGCTCTCCGAGACGGGGATGAAGGCCAGCTTGGTGCCGCCCTCCACGGCCAGCGGGCTCAGCACGTGGTCGCTGACCCCGGACTTCCCGGCGCAGCTGATCTGGTTGCTGTCGAGCCAGCCCAGCTTCCACTTGTGCCAGCCCAGCAAGTCGTTGTTGGCGCCCCAGTCCTCGCTCATGATGTCCCAGTGCCCCACCGTGCCGCCGCCGTCGGCGGTGTAGAGGTCGGGCAGGCCGAAGACGTGCCCGTTCTCGTGGGGGAGCACCCGGTAGCCGGTCTCCCGGTAGGAGCCGGAGCCGTCGTCCTGGCGGCTGTAGACGAAGGACGTGTTGGCGAGCGGGACGCCGTCGGCCATCGGGGCCTCGCCGTTGCCGGAGAAGGTGACGGAGAGGACGGTGTCGAGGGCGGAGGGCCCGGCGTTCGGGGTGACCAGGATGTTTATCAGGTCATACCGGGAGAAATCGACCTCGGCGTCGGAGGTTTTGATGATGTGCTCGACGAGCTGGCGGTAGCCGGGCTCGTACGCGGAACCCCGCTCGATCCCGTACGCCGCGAACGGCATCGGCATCCGCAGCCAGTTCTTTATCGGGGCCTCGGCCCGGTAGGTCAGCCGCCCGTAGGAGCTGATGCGAAACCAGTCGGACGTCTGGGGGAAGAACTCCGCCATCCGGTCGGCCGCCGTGCCCTCGCCCTTGGCGTCGGGGAAGTCGATCATCAGGTTCAGTGCCCGGACCTCGCCGGTCGAGCGCGAGTATCCCGGTGCGGTCGGCAGTCCCTCGGACATCTGCACGCCCATCGCGCCGGAGATCCGGCAGGGCGCGAGCATCGACTCGGCGCTGGTCGCGCCCACCGGCCCGGCCGCCGAATGGCTGCGACTGGATATGCCCGCGCTCGCCGTCGCCGTGATGCCGAGGGCCAGCGCGGTGATTCCCGCGTACACGCTGGTGCGGCTTGGCTTGCGTATCCGGTGGCGCGTCTGCGGCATGGAGATCGGCCTTCGGGTCCGCGGCAGCCGGCCGGGTCCGGACTGCGCTCTGTGGGCTCACCCTCCGACGGCCGGGGCGGGCTCGCGCGCCGGGAGAGGCCAAACGGGATCGAAAGGCCCGGAGTCATGTGACCCACGTCACACGGGAGAGTGAAATAAGCGGGGACCCTCTCCCCGTTTGAACCAGAGCCCCCACGAACCGGGGAGCCGCTCCCCGTTTCGGCGGGAGTGCGCATCACCCGCCACGTACACATCACCCGCCAGGGAGCCGTCCATGAAGAGCCCCGCCACCACCGATCCGGCGGCCCTGCCCGTGCCGGGCCCGGAGGTCGATCTCGACCTCACGGCTCCGGCCGCGGGTGCCGTGGGTACGGGTACGGGTGCGTGTGTGGGTGCGGGCGTGGCCGCGGCCGTGCGTGCGGCGGCGGGCAAGGTCAAGGCGGCGGGCAAGCGTGCCCGTACCGGCGCGGACGCGGTACCGCGTCCGCGCGCCGACGCCGTCCGCAACCGGGAGCGCATCCTGTCCGCCGCCCGCGACGTGCTCGTGGAGTTCGGCCCCGCCGCCCCCCTCGACGAGATCGCCCGCCGGGCCGGAGTCGGCAACGCCACGCTCTACCGGCACTTCCCCGACCGGCCCGCCCTGATCCACCACGTCGTGCTCTTCGGTCTGGACCGGGTGGCCGCCCTGGCCGTGGACTCCCTCGCCGAGGAGCCGGACGCCTTCGCCGCCCTGTGCCGCTTCACGCACGCGGCGGCGGACGAGCGGATCGGAGCCCTGTGCCCCGTACTCTCCAGCGACTTCGACCACGATCACCCCGAACTGCTCGTCTCCCGCGAGACCTTGGAGGAAGCCGTCGAGGCCCTGCTGGCCGCCGGCCGATCCTCCGGACTCGTGCGCACGGACGTCGGCGTCGGCGACCTGATGATCGCGCTCTCCCAGCTCAGCCGCCCGCTTCCCGGTGCCGGCTGCTTCGACGCGGACGTGTTCGTCCACCGTCATCTCCAGCTCTTCCTCGACGGGTTGAGGGCCCCTGCCCGGTCCGAACTGCCGGGCTCGGCGACCACGCTGGCGGACCTGAGGCGGAAAGCCATGTGACGCCCCGGAGTCGCGCCCTTTAGCGCCGAAAAAGCGCCCTGATCATCTCTTTTCAGTCATCTCGCACCGCGAAGTGGGTACCCCCATGTCAAAAACAGCCGCGAACCCGCCGCTGTCCGTCACCGCAGCCGATCCCAGTCGCTGGAAGGCCCTGGTCTTCATCGCGCTGGCGCAGCTGATGGTCGTCCTCGACGCCACCATCGTGAACATCGCGCTGCCGTCCGCCCAGACCGACCTCGGCATCTCGGACGGCAACCGCCAGTGGGTCATCACCGCGTACGCGCTGGCCTTTGGCGGACTGCTCCTCTTCGGCGGCCGCATCGCCGACAAGTGGGGCCGCAAGAACGCCTTCATCGTCGGCCTCGTCGGCTTCGCCCTGGCCTCCGCGCTGGGCGGCGCCGCACAGGGCGAGGCCATGATGCTGGGCGCCCGCGCCCTGCAGGGCGCCTTCGGTGCACTGCTCGCGCCCGCCGCGCTCTCGCTGCTGGCCGTCATGTTCACCGACGCCAAGGAGCGCGCCAAGGCCTTCGGCATCTACGGTGCGATCGCCGGTGGCGGTGGCGCCGTGGGCCTGATCCTCGGCGGCGTCCTCACCGAGTACCTGAACTGGCGCTGGACCTTCTTCGTCAACATCCCGTTCGCGATCGTCGCCGCCGTCGGCGCCTGGATGATCATCCGCGAGCCGGCCGGCGGCCGTAACCGCGCACCGCTCGACATCCCCGGCGTCCTGCTGTCCACGACCGGTCTCGTCGCCCTCGTCTACGGGTTCACCCGCGCCGAGTCGGCCGGCTGGTCGGACGGCCTCACCGTCGGCATGTTCATCGCTTCCGTGCTCCTGCTCGGCGCGTTCGTCTTCGTCGAGTCCCGTACGGCCCACCCGCTGCTCCCGCTGCGCGTCCTGCTGGAGCGCAACCGCGGCGGCGTCTACCTCTCGCTGGGCCTCGCCGTCATCGCGATGTTCGGTCTGTTCCTCTTCCTCACCTACTACCTGCAGGTCGTCAAGGGCTTCTCGCCCGTCACGACCGGTTTCGCCTTCCTCCCGATGATCGTGGGCATGATCGCCGGCTCCACGCAGATCGGTGCCCGTCTGATGACGCGGGTCCCGCCGCGCCTGCTGATGGGCCCGGGCTTCATGGTCGCCGCCAGCGGCATGCTGCTGCTGACGCAGCTCGAGGTCGGCTCCTCCTACCCGGCGCTGATCCTGCCGGCGCAGCTGCTGCTGGGCCTCGGCATGGGTACGGCGTTCATGCCCGCCATGTCCCTGGCCACGTACGGGGTGAACCCGGCCGACGCCGGTGTCGCCTCCGCGATGGTCAACACCTCGCAGCAGGTGGGCGGCGCGATCGGCACCGCCCTGCTGAACACGATCGCCGCCTCCGCGACGACCGCGTACCTGACCGACCACGCGGCCGAGGCCGCGGCGGGCGGCCCGGCGGCGAAGCTGATCCAGGCCCAGGCCATGGTGGAGGGCTACTCCTCCGCGATCTGGTGGGCGGTCGGCATCCTGGTCGCCAGCTCCCTCATAGCCCTGACGCTCATCACCACGGGCAAGCCGGGCGCGGGCGACCCGGTCGCCGAGGGCGCGGACGCCGACGTGAAGATCCCGGTGATCGCCCACTGACCCGGTACTCCACACGAGGGGGCGGGCACCGCTCCCGGGTACGGGAATGACTGACGACCCCGCATCGTTCAAATTTGAACTATGCGGGGTTAGTCTTTGTGTGGCGGCCCGCCGTGACGATTCCAGGAGCTCCCGATGCCGACGCCCGAAGCCATGACCCCCACCCGGATGCCGGCGCTGTACCTGAGCCACGGAGCCCCGCCCCTCGCGGACGACCCGCTCTGGCCCGCCGAGTTGGCCGCCTGGTCCGCCGGCCTGCTCCGCCCCCGCGCGATCCTGATGGTCTCCGCCCACTGGGAGGAGGCCCCGCTCGCCCTCGGAGCCACCGAACAGGTCCCGCTCGTCTACGACTTCTGGGGCTTCCCCGAGCACTACTACCAGGTCCGCTACGACGCTCCGGGCGCCCCCGGACTGGCCGCGGCGGTCCGCGCACTCCTCAAGGCCCCGGGCACCCCCGTCCAGGACATCCCCGACCGGGGCCTGGACCACGGCGCGTACGTCCCGCTGGTGGAGATGTTCCCCGGGGCCGACATACCGGTGCTCCAGATATCCATGCCGACCCTCGATCCGCGCCGCCTGATGGAGATCGGCCGCAAGCTGGCCCCCCTGCGCGACGAGGGCGTCCTCATCGTCGGCAGCGGCTTCTTCACCCACAACCTGGCCGCCCTGCGCCACACCGGCCCCGGCGTCCCGTCGTGGTCCGCCGAATTCGACGCCTGGGGCCAGGAGGCACTGGCCGCCGCCGACATCGACGCCCTGCTGGACTTCGAAGCCAAGTCCCCGGCGGGCCGCCTGGCCCACCCGCGCACGGAGCACTTCGCCCCCCTGTTCGTCACCCTGGGCGCCGCGGAATCCGACCTCGCCACCCCCGCCACCCCGGTCTCGGGCTTCTGGATGGGCCTCTCGAAGCGGTCCCTGCAATTTGGCTGACCCCGAGCGGCTCTGGTGCCCCAGCGGCTCGGCGTACGCACCGGAGTCGCTGGTCCTCGCGGTCCGCGACGGCCTCGACGGCCCGCCGCTCTACCTCCCGGCACCCCGCCCGGCGGCCGAGGCCCTGGCCGAGCTCGCCGACGGGGTGGAGCCGCGCCGCCTGCTGCGCCTGGCCTCCCACTGCGTCCCGCACTGCCTCAACCGCGCGGGGGAGTCGTGCACCCTGGCCACCCGCCTGACGGCGACCGCGAGCCCACCGGCCCCGCTCCCGCCCTGCCACCTCCGCCCGCGCTGCAGGTGGTGGATCCAGTCGGGCCCACCCGCCTGCCGCGCCTGCCCCCAGGTCTCCACCCGCCCTGGTCAGGGGGCGCGGGAGGCCCGGTGACGTCCTCGCCGATGGTGAACCCCTTGGCGGGCCCGCTCGGGGTGGTGGCCGTGGCGCCGTAGCGCGCCCGGAGCTCATCGCCGTAGACGGCCTGGTCCGGATCCGGGGGAGAGCGGTCAGACGAGTAGGTCATCCCCGGCCGAGGCAACCAGACGCCGCCGAGCGTCGTCTCCTGAGGTGGGAGTGCAGCCTGGGGCGGCGCTGTTCCAGGGCGCAAACGCCCGTGTCAAGTGTGACGGTGGTCTCATCGACGCCCTGGTGGTGCGGGTCCGTGAGTCCTCTGGAACCGGCCGCCATTCCTGTCCTGACCTGCACCTCTTCGAGCTCCGGCGGCACCGTCGATCCTCCCGTTCCGGGGGGTGGCGGGGCAGGATACTGCAAGATCTCGAAAAACAGGGAGCAACGTGGGAATTCTGTCCCGATTCCAGTCGTTGTTTCCTTCGGAAGCGGGCACTCGGGAGAGTGTCCGGGCAGCCGCACCAGGGCAGCCGAACCACCGCACCACCGCGACCGAACTCATCGCAAGGGAGCACGCATGGCAACCCGCGCCGTCGCCCGTCGTCAGTCCACGAGCAGCGCTCGCGCTGTGGGCGGGGAGATCGCAGACCGCGACCTGGTCGGCATGTACCTGGACGAGATCGCGCGCACCCCGCTGCTCGACGCGGCCAAGGAGGTCGAGCTCTCGCAGATCATCGAGGCGGGCGTGTACGCCCAGCAGATCCTCGACGGCGCGATAGAGCGCAAGGGCAAGAAGCCCTCCCGGGAGGAGCTCGAGTTCCTGGCCGCCGAGGGCGAGCGCGCCAAGGAAGTCTTCATCCGCTCCAACCTCCGCCTGGTCGTCGCCGTGGCCCGCCGCTACCCGCGCAGCGGTCTGCCGCTCCTCGACCTCATCCAGGAGGGCAACGCCGGCCTGGTCCGCGCCGTGGAGAAGTTCGACTACGCCAAGGGCTTCAAGTTCTCCACTTACGCCACGTGGTGGATCCGCCAGGCGATCACCCGCTCCATCGCCGACCAGTCCCGCACCATCCGCCTGCCCGTTCACCTGGTGGAGGAGCTCGGCCGGATCCGCCGGGTGCAGCGCGAGTTCAACCGCGAGAACGGCCGGGACCCGGAGCACGCGGAGATCGCCGCCGAGCTGGACACCACGGAGAAGCGCGTCGGCGACGTCCTGGACTGGGCGCGCGACCCGGTCAGCCTGAACATGGGTGTGGACGAGGACGGCGACACGCAGTTCGGCGACCTGCTCGAAGACACCTCGGCCATTTCCCCGGAGCAGTCCGTCCTCTCCCTCCTGCGCAGCGAGGAGCTGGAGGACCTGCTGGGCAAGCTGGACCAGCGAACCGCGTCGATCATCAAGATGCGTTACGGCATTGACGACGGCCGAGAGCGTACGCTGACAGAAGTCGGCAAGCAGCACGGCCTGACCCGCGAGCGGATCCGCCAGATCGAGAAGCACGCGCTGCTCGAACTGAAGAAGATGGCCCGCGACACCGGCTTCGACGCGGTGGCCTGACCGGCCCCGAGAAGAAGCCCCCCCCATACGAGCCCCCGGCGCCTATCCCCCCCAGGCGCCGGGGGCTCCCCTTTGCCCTTCAGGCCGATTCCCCCCTCCGCCCCGATCCCGCCCCTCCGGTGTTCGAGGCGCCTCTCCGCCCCCACCACCCCGATCCCGCCCTTCCGGCGCTTGAGGAGCGGGGTCTGGGGCGGAGCCCCAGGGACCGGTGGAAGGGTGGGGAGGGGACAGCCCCGCAGGGCCGGCCCCCACTACGGCCCCGCCGCCTCCGCCAGCCGCGCACCCAGCGACCGAGCCGCCTCCACCAGGAACTCCGGCCCGTGCACGGTGAACGGCACCCCCGCCAGCGCCATCCGCGCCACCAGCCACTCCGGCGAGTCCGCCGACTCGAACCGCACCCGCACCCCGGCCCCGGAACCGGAGCCACCCCCGGCCAAAGGCACCGCGAACTCCCGCGCCCACTCCGGCAACCCCGCCGCTCCCGCGAAGGTGACCTCGACCGTGTACGTCGACTCCCGCCCCCGCAGCCCCCGCCGCACGAAGTCCACCGCGTCCATCGGCAGCTCCCGCCCCACGAACCTCGCCCCCGTCGCGTACGGCTCGCTCACCCGGTCCACCCTGAAGGTCCGCCAGTCCCCGCGCTCCATGTCGTAGGCCACGAGGTACCACCGGCTCCCGGTGCTGACCAGCCGGTACGGCTCCACCAGCCGCCGCGAGGCCACCCCGTCCCGGGCCCGGTACGCGAACCGCAGCCGCTCCGGCCCCGCCACCGCCGAGGCGATCGCCGTCAGCGTCCGCGGATCCACGCTCGCCCCGTCGCCCCGCGTCACCGCGACCGTCGCCGACTGCAGGGCGCCCACCCGCCGCCGCAGCCGCCCCGGCAGGACCTGTTCCAGCTTCGCGAGGGCGCGTACGGAGGCCTCCTCCACGCCCTCGATCGCGTGCCCGGCCCCCGCCCGCAGCCCCACGGCGATCGCGACGGCCTCCTCGTCGTCCAGGACGAGCGGCGGCATCGCGGCGCCCGCCACCAGCCGGTAGCCGCCCTCCGCGCCCAGCGTGGCCTCCACCGGGTACCCCAGCTCCCGCAGCCGGTCGATATCGCGCCGGATCGTACGGGCGCTCACGCGAAGCCGCTCGGCCAGCTCGCTGCCGGGCCACTCGCGCGGGGTCTGGAGCAGGGAGAGCAGGGAGAGGAGGCGGGCCGGGGTGTCGGTCATGGTTCAAAGGTGCCAGCCAAATAGGACACCAACTGACCTACATGCCGTCTAGGTTTCTCTTCATGAGCACCGAGACGACCCAGTCATCGCCCGAAGGAAAGAACGGGCCCGTACAAGAAGAGCGGACCGACCCTCCCGCAGAGACCACCTCGATCAGCAAGGCCGGCGACGCCGGAGACGCGAGCGCGACGGGCGGCGAGCCCAAGGCCCCCGCCGACCGGCGCCGCTGGATCGCGCTCGCCATCGTGATGACCGCCGCCTTCATGGACCTGGTCGACGTCACGATCGTCAACATCGCGATACCCCGGATGCGCGAGGACCTCGGCGCCTCCACCAGCGCCATCCAGTGGATCACCGCCGGCTACGCGCTCGCCTTCGCCGCCGGCCTGATCACCGGCGGCCGTCTCGGTGACATCTACGGCCGCAAGCGCCTCTTCCTCATCGGCATATCCGGCTTCACCGCGGCTTCGCTGCTCTGCGGTCTGGCCCCCAATCCCGACGTGCTCGTCGCCTCCCGCATCCTCCAGGGCGGCATGGCGGCCATGATGGTCCCGCAGGTGCTCGCGATCATCCACGTCACCTTCCCGCCGCACGAGCGCGGCAAGGTCTTCGGCCTGTTCGGCGCGATCATCGGCCTCGGTGCCGTCTCGGGCCCGATGCTCGGCGCACTGCTCACCGAGTGGAACATCGCCGGTCTCGAATGGCGCCCGATCTTCCTGATCAACCTGCCCGTCGGCATCGCGGGCGTGATCCTGGGCCGCAAGTTCATCGCCGAGTCCAAGGCCCCCAAGGCGCTGCGCCTGGACCTGGTCGGAGTCGTGCTCGCGACCCTCGCCCTGGTCATGCTGATCTTCCCGCTCACCCACGGCCGCGAGAACGACTGGCCCGTGTGGGGCTTCGTCTGCATGATCGCCTCGCCGCTGGTCTTCGGTGCTTTCATCGCGTACGAGAAGTACAAGATCCAGAAGGACGGCTCCCCGCTCGTCGAGCTCTCCCTCTTCAAGGTCAAGAGCTTCGCGGGCGGTATCGCGGTCCAGCTGACCTTCGGCCTCGCGACCGGCATCTTCTTCCTGGTGTGGACGCTCTACATGCAGATGGGCCTCGGCTGGAGCGCCCTGAAGGCCGGCTCCACGGGCATCCCGTTCTCGATCGCCGTCTCGGCCGCCGCGGGTGTGTCCGTACAGAAGCTCGTACCGCGCTTCGGCCGCAAGGTGCTCCAGGCCGGCGCGCTGATCATGGCCGCGGGCGTGCTCCTCTACATCTGGGAGTCGGACCGCTACGGCATGGCCATCCACTCCTGGCAGATGGCCGCCCCGCTGATCGTCATGGGCGTCGGCATGGGCCTGATCATCGCGCCGCTGACCGACACCGTGCTCTCCGAAGTACCGCGCGAGCACGCCGGTTCGGCGTCCGGACTGATCAACACCACCGGCCAGATGGGCAACGCGCTGGGCCTCGGCCTGACGTCCGTCGTCTACTTCGGCTTCATCGAGGACGACCGGGTCTTCGGGCCGCCGTACGTCGACGCGTTCCACAACGCCATGTGGTGGGTCGTGGCCGTCCTGGTCGTGATCTTCTCCGTGATGTTCATGCTGCCGCGCAAGGCCGTCCCCATGGCCGAGCGCGAGGGCGGCACGGAGCACGCCGGCTAGTACGGCGCTCCGGCGCACCTCACTGACGACGGGCATGTCCGCTTCTGTTGGCGGGTATGCCCGTTTGTTTTGTTTTCGGGCGCAAACGGGCGTACGATCCAAACGAACCCACAGAGTCGGGCATCGAACGGATCTGAAACCACATGTACGCACCGGAGCGCCAGCAGGAGATCCTCCGCCTCGCCCGTGAGGCGGGCCGGGTCGACGTCCTGTCCCTGGCCGACCAGTTCCAGGTCACGGCGGAGACCGTGCGCCGCGACCTCAAGGCCCTGGACCGGGCCGGGCTCGTACGCCGGGTGCACGGCGGTGCCATACCGGCCGGCCGCCTCGACTTCGAGCCGGACCTCACCGAGCGCGAGGTCACCGCGGCCGACGAGAAGGACCGCATCGCGGCCGCAGCCCTCGCCGAACTCCCCGACGGCGGCAGCATCGTCCTCGACGCGGGCAGTACGGTGGGCCGCCTCGCGGCGGCCATTCCGGTCGACACCGCGCTCACCGTGGTCACGCACGCGCTGCCCGTCGCCGCCCGGCTCGCCGACCACACCGGCATCGACCTCCACCTCGTGGGGGGCCGGGTCCGGCACCGCACCCGCGCGGCGGTCGACGCGTGGGCCCTGAGGGCGTACGCCGAGATCCGCGCCGACGTCCTCTTCCTCGCGACGAACGGCTTCACCGCCGAGGGCGGCCTGACCACCCCCGACCTCGCCGAGGCGGCCGTCAAGCGGGCCGCGATGGCCGCCGCCCGCCGTGTCGTCCTCCTCGCCGACTCCGCGAAGGCGGGCCAGGAACACTTCGCCCGCTTCGGCTCCTTCGCCGACGTCGACCTCCTCATCACGGACCCGGGGCTCGACCCCGCTCAGAAGGCGGCGATCGAGGCCGCCGGTACGGAAGTTGTGCTCGTATGATCCTCACCGTCACCCCCAATCCCTCCCTCGACCGGACCTACGAGGTCCCCTCGCTGGACCGCGGCGGGGTGCTCCGCGCGAGCGGAGACCGGGTGGACCCCGGGGGCAAGGGCGTGAACGTCTCCCGCGCGGTGGCCGCGGCGGGCGTCCGTACGACGGCGGTCCTGCCGCTCGGCGGCACACCGGGCACGATGATCGCCGAACTCCTCGGCGCCCAGGGCGTCGACGTCACGGCGGTCTCCATCGCGGGCCAGACCCGCTCCAACATCTCCCTCGCCGAACCGGACGGCACCCTCACCAAGATCAACGCCGCCGGCCCGGCCCTGACCGCCGCGGAATCCGCGCTCCTCCTGGAAACGGTCCGCACCTGCTCGGGCGGCGCCGCCTGGATCGCCTGCTGCGGCAGCCTCCCGCGGGGCCTCGGTCCCGAGTGGTACGCCGACATCGTGACCCGGGCCCACGCCGCGGGCACCCGCATCGCCCTGGACACCTCCGGCCCGGCGCTGCTCGCGGCCCTCCCGGCCCGCCCGGACGTGATCAAGCCGAACGCCTCGGAGCTCGCGGCGGCGGTGGGGCGGCCCCTGGCCACCCTCGGCGACGTGCTGAAGGCCGCGGAGGAGCTGCGGTCGCTGGGCGCGGGAGCGGTCCTGGCCTCCCTCGGCGCGGACGGCCAGCTCCTGGTCTCCGGGGAGGGCGCCTACTACGGCACCGCGGCCGTCTCCTCGGTCCGCAGCAACGTCGGCGCGGGCGACGCCTCCCTCGCGGGCTTCCTGATCGCGGGAGGTACGGGGCCCGCGGCCCTGGCCTCCGCCCTGGCCCACGGCGCCGCCGCGGTCCAGCTTCCCGGCAGCGCCATGCCGGCCCCTGCGGACCTGCGTCCCGACGCGGTCCATGTCACCCAGGACCTGCCCCTGGACCTTCCCCTGTCCGAAATGAGCGACGAGCGATGAGCGAGATGATCACCCCCGAACTGGTCGACCTCGACCTGTCCGCCGAGTCCAAGGAGGGGGCGGCACGTGCCCTCGCCGAACGGATGGTGACGCTGGGCCGGGTCACCGACCTGGACGGCTTCCTGGCCGACGTCGCGGCGCGCGAGGCCCAGATGCCGACCGGCCTGGAGGGCGGCATAGGCATCCCCCACTGCCGCTCCGCCCACGTGACGGCCCCCACCCTGGCCTTCGGCCGCTCTCCCTCGGGCATCGACTTCGGTGCCCCGGACGGCCCGGCGGACCTGATCTTCCTGATAGCCGCCCCCGCCGGCGCGGACGATGCCCACCTGTCCATCCTCTCCGGCCTGGCCCGCCGCCTGATGCGGTCGGACTTCGTCGGGGCCCTGCGCGGGGCGGCCACCCCGGCGGAAGCCGCGGCCCTGATCGCGGGCGAGCCCGCGGTTGCCGCCGCCGAGTCCGGGGCCGCTGCGCGGAGCTCTTGCCCCACCCCGGCACATCCGGCCTCGCCGGCGCCGAACTCGGCCCCTCCGGCGTTCGATGAGCGGGGGTCCGGGGGCGGAGCCCCCGAAGGGGTCCGGGGCGAAGCCCCCCACGCGGCGGAGCCGCAAAGGGCCGCACAGCCCGGAAGGGGCGGGGCGGGGGAAAACCCCGCAGGGCAGCAGCCGTTCCGGATCGTGGCCGTCACCTCCTGCCCCACGGGCATAGCCCACACCTACATGGCGGCGGAGCCCCTCCAACAGGCCGCCGCCGAGGCGGGAATCGACCTCCAGGTCGAGACCCAGGGCTCGGCCGGCTTCACCAAGCTCACCCCCGAAGCCATCGCCGCCGCCGACGCGGCAGTCTTCGCCCACGACGTCCCGGTCAGGGAAAGGGCCCGCTTCGCCGGAAAGCCCACCGTCGACGTGGGCGTCAAGGCGGGCATCAACCGCCCGGCGGAACTCCTTCAGGAGGCCCGCGACAAGGCCGCCCGGGGCGAGGTCTCGACGACCACCGCGACCCCGGTCGAAGAGGCCGGCGAAGACCAGGACGGCTACGGCGCGAAGCTCCGTACCTGGCTGATGTCCGGCGTCAGCTACATGGTCCCCTTCGTCGCCGCCGGCGGCCTCCTCATCGCCCTTGCCTTCGCCATCGGCGGGTACGAGATCAACACCGCCCCCTCAGTCGCCGAGCACTTCGTGTGGACCGAGGCCGCCAGCTGGGCCGCGCTGCTCTTCCAGACCGGCGGCCTCGCCTTCGGTTTCCTGGTCCCCGTCCTCGCCGGCTACATCGCCTACGGCATGGCCGACCGGCCCGGTCTCGTCCCCGGCTTCGTGGGCGGCGCCGTGGCCCTCACCATCAACGCCGGCTTCCTCGGCGGCCTGATCGCCGGCCTCATCGCGGGCGGCACCGTCCTAGCCGTCCAGCGGCTGAAGATCCCGACCGCCCTGCGCGGGATCATGCCGGTGGTGGTCCTGCCGCTGATCGGCTCCGCCGTCACCGCGTTCCTGATGTTCCTGGTCGTCGGCAAGCCCGTCGCCTCGCTCCAGCAGGCCCTCACCGACTGGCTGTCGGGCCTCTCCGGCGCCAACGCGATCATCCTCGGCGTCATCCTCGGCCTGATGATGTGCTTCGACCTCGGCGGCCCGCTCAACAAGGTGGCCTACGCCTTCGCCATCGGCGGCCTCGCCACCCCCAACGAGGGCAGCCTCAAGGTCATGGCCGCCGTGATGGCCGCCGGCATGGTGCCGCCGCTGGCGATGGCGCTGGCCACCACGGTCCGCGGCCGGCTCTTCTCCAAGACCGAGCGCGAGAACGGCAAGGCCGCCTGGTTCCTGGGCGCCTCCTTCATCAGCGAGGGCGCCATCCCGTTCGCCGCGGCCGACCCGCTGCGCGTGATCCCGGCCTCCATGGTGGGCGGCGCGGTCACCGGAGCCCTCTCGATGGCCTTCGAGTGCACCCTGAGGGCCCCGCACGGCGGTATCTTCGTCATCCCGCTGATCGGCAACCCGCTGCTCTACCTGATCGCCATCGCCGCCGGTACGGCCACCAGCGCCGGCCTGGTCGTCCTCCTCAAGGGAATGCGCAAGCAGGAGGAGACCCCGCCGCAGCAGGCAGGGACCGCCGGAGCGGAACCCCTGCCGGACCCGGCGAAGGTCACCGTCGCCGCCTGACCGCCGTCCCCGTCACCTCACCCGTGCGCGGAGCTCCATGGCTCCGCGCGCGGCCGTCTCGGTCTCGTAGACCTCGCACATGTGGCGCCCGTCCGGCGTCACCGTGTGCTCGACCTCCCACAGGCTGAACTCGCTCCCGTCCAGCAGGACGAAGGAGTGCTCGTACAGGCTGAAGCCCGCGTCCCGTCCGTCCGCCAGGCACTGCCGGGTGCCGAACACCTGAGTGATCTGGTGCGCGTAGGCAGACCGCAGCAGCAGGGCCACCTGCTCGCCCGGCCGGTCCGGGTTCTCCGCGCGGCGCAGCACCCGGCGGGCGTGGTCCGCCGACTCCTCCACCGCGTACTCGCGGTGCCGCTGGGCCGGGGTCGGATTGGTGAACAGCGCGCTCAGCACGGCGATGTCGCTGTCCGGCTCCTCCTCCACCGTCACCTCCACGAGCTCCCGCGCCACCTGCGAGGGGACCTCGCCGAAGAGCCGGGCCGCCGCGAGGCAGGTCTCCGCCTTGCTCGCGAAGACCTCGTACCGTATCGAGAGATCCGCGTCCTGACGGTGCGCCAGCTCCCACAGGACCACGGAATCGCCGTCCGACAGCAGGTAGGCGTGCCGGTGTATCTCCCGCCAGGATCCCGCCGCCGCACTGCGGCGGGTGGTGTGGAGCGAGGACCTGTGGGCGAGCGCCGTGCCCAGCCGCTCGACCAATGAGTCCGGCAGGTCGAAGGAGTTGAGGGCGCGGCCCAGGAGTCGCTCGAGGTGCGCCTCGGTTGTCTCGTGTGGATCGCTCAAGGTGGGTCTCCAGGCCGTCGCAGCTTGTCACTTCGCGGAAGCTCAACGTAGCCCCTGGGTCTGACATCACGTCCGGGGTTCGGTAAAACGTCCGGGAAGCGTCAGGGGTTCCAGCCACCCCTTCAGGTCAACCTCCATGTCGATGAGCATGGTTGGGCCGGATAGCGGGCACAAGGGCGGGAGCATGACCGTATGGCAACAAATACCGTGGGCGTCCCCCGCCAGCAGGGCAGGCCCCACAACCGCAAGGACGCAGAACCGATCGCAGCACCCCGCGCGCTGGCCTGGCTGCTGCTGCTCACCGGAGCCGCCGGAGTGCTGGCCGCCTGGGTCATCACCCTGGACAAGTTCCTGCTGCTGGAGAACCCGGACTTCAAGCCGGCCTGCAGTCTCAATCCGGTGGTCTCCTGCGGCAGCGTGATGAAGAGCGAGCAGGCGGCGGCCTTCGGCTTCCCGAACCCGATGCTCGGGCTGGTCGCCTACGGGGCGGTCGTGTGTGTCGGCGCCGGCCTGCTGGCCGGGGCCCGCTACCGCGGCTGGTTCTGGCTCGGTCTGGGAGCCGGCATGCTCTTCGGCGTCGGGTTCTGCTCCTGGCTCATGGTCCAGTCGCTCTACGAGATCAACGCGCTCTGCCTGTGGTGCTGCCTGACCTGGCTGGCCACCCTGCTGATGTTCTGGGCGGTCACCGCCCACACTGTCCGCACGGGGATCCTCCCCGCGCCCGCGCCGGTACGGAACTTCTTCGCCGACTTCGGCTGGGCCCCGCCCGCCCTGCACACAGGCGTGATCGGGATGCTGATCCTGACCCGGTGGTGGGATTTCTGGACCGGCTGAGGTCACCGGACGACGTGCGAGGGCCCCGGCAGCTGGACGCTGCCGGGGCCCTCGTCACTTCACGACTTCACACCGCTTCTTCGAACGCGTCGCTCCACGGGCGCTGTGTATGCGGACCACGGGGTCCCGGAACGGAGATCGGGAGCGGAGATCAGCTGCCCTGGGAGACGTTGCCCGAGAGGACCGGGATGTTGTCCAGGATGTGCGAGAGCGGCTCGTCACCCTTGGCCTGGGTGGAGTTCTCGGTGCACTGCTGGTTCTGCGGGTTGGACAGGACGTTGATGTCCTGGACACCGATGTTGAGCAGCGCGACCAGCGACTGGGCGTTGACCTTGGCCGGCAGGCCGATGCAGGGCTTGTTCAGGGTGCCCTGGACGACGCCGAGCTGCGGGCTCATGTCACCGTGCGTCTTCTGGTTGCCGTACGCCTGGACGGCACCGTTCCCGTTCACGGTGTTGATCCCGTTGTC
Organism: Streptomyces sp. NPDC006487; assembly: GCF_042870555.1. Lineage (NCBI taxonomy): Bacteria > Bacillati > Actinomycetota > Actinomycetes > Kitasatosporales > Streptomycetaceae > Streptomyces > Streptomyces sp. NPDC006487. The sequence goes on along the minus strand of NZ_JBIAHN010000004.1, from coordinate 238,307 downwards.
GTTGCCGATCGCCATGGCGGGGGCGGCAGCAGCAGCGCCCGCGCCGACGGCGGCGGCGGTGACCGCGGCGGCAGTCATGATCTTCTTGAGCATTTTGATCCTTTTGTCGCACGAGTGCCCGCTAGTGGAGCGCCCTGATCAACTGCCTTCGTGAAGGGTTGGTTCCGCTGCTTCACTCAAACGGCCTGTCCGGGGGCAGGTTTTCCCCGGGTGGGGTGAGCCGCCCCCGGACGCGTGCGCGAAGCCCGTACGCACCCCGCAGCGGGGTGCGGGCCCCGCGCTCGTGTTGCGCTCCGTGGAACCCGTTCGCACGGTGGGTAAGGAAGCGGATCGCTCGGGTCCGCTTCTGAGCGACCACCAGAAGGAACACCCATGCACCGCACCAAGGCCTCCCGCATCCGCGTCCTCGTCCCGTCGGCCCTGGCGGTCGTCATACTCACCGGCGCGGCAGCCCCCGCGGGCGCCGCGGAAGGTGCCGGAGCCGCCGCGGGCCGAGTGGCGGCGGCCCAGGAAGAGATCAACGAGAGGGTGGCGGCGGCGGGTCCCGTCGAAGACGCACTCGCCGCGGTCTCCAAGATCCTGGCGGACCTGACCAAGAGCCTGGGCACCCTGCTCCCGGGGATCAAGATCCCCGAGATCAAACTGCCCGCGCTCCCGACCCTGCCGCAGCTCCCCGCGATCCCCGGGCTGCCGGACCTGCAGCTCCCGGCGCTCCCGGCGGTTCCGGCCGTCCCGGCGGTTCCGGAGATCCCCGACGTCCCGATTCCCGACGTCCCGATCCCCGAGGTACCGGCGCTCCCGGTCTCGGCACCCGCGGCCCCGCCCGCGGGTGCGGTGCCGGCCGTGCCGGCGGCACCCGGCACACCGACGGGCCTGGTCCCGAAGTTCCCGTCGTTCGCGGAGTTCCTTCCCTAGGAACCGGGAGCGGGATCCGTACGCGGATCCGCACGCGGTTACGACTATTGGGCTGAACAGGTCTGATCGCGTGCGGAACCGTGTCGTCTGGGAAGGTGGACCGTTTCGCTCGATGTGAGCCCCGGAATCGGGGCAGAACATCGAAGAGAAGGTGCACTTCCCATGAACACTGCCAAGAAGGCCGCCCTGGTCCTGGCCACCGCTGGTCTCGCTGCGGCCGGTGCCGCCGGCTCCGCAATGGCCGACTCCAAGGCCGAGGGTGCGGCCGTGGGTTCCCCCGGTGTCCTCTCGGGCAACCTGGGACAGGTCCCGGTCCACGTTCCCGTCAACGTCTGCGGCAACTCCGTGAACGTGATCGGCGCGCTGAACCCGGCGTTCGGCAACGTCTGCGTCAACGACTGACGTTCGACGCAACACACGACTGTGGGCGCCACCGGCGAGGCCGGGGGCGCCCACAGTCGTGTCGGCAGCGGAACGGACGGGCCCGTCAGTGCTTGGAGCCGCCGTTGAGCTTCACTCCGCCGAGCAGCGGCGAGGCCTGGGTGGCCCCGTTGGCGAGGCTCATCACCTCGGCCGGAGCGTCGTTGCGCACCTCGTTGACCTTCTGGACGGTGGTCACGACCTTCCCGACGCTCTCGCCCTGCTCGGCCAGCCCGTTGCCCACGGTCTGCGGCAGCGCCGCCGAGACGGGGTTCACCGAGTCGGTGACCGCCGTCAGCCCGCTCGTCAGGCTCATGGGGACGGCCGGCGCCTCGGTGGCGGCAAAGGCGGGAGAGGCGGCGCCGAGGGCGGCGACGGAGCCGACGACGACTGCGGCGACCTTGGAGAGCTTCATTGTCAGAATCCTTTTCCAGGGGTGACCAGTGGCGACCGTCGCGCCACTTTCGACCTGGTTAACGATTCCCCGCCGCCACGGAAACGCAGAACCGAACACGGCAACGGCCGGAGAATCCGACAAGGGACTCTCCGGCCGATATTTCTTCCGATTACCGGTATTGCCGTCAGGCGGCGTTACGGGACCTGCGGTACAGAATGGCGCCGCCCAGAATGAGGGCCGAGGCCAGGGCCGCGGCTCCGGCGGGCTGTCCGGCGCCGGTCGCCGCCAGTTCCTGCCGTACGGGGGCCGCGGCGACGGGGACGGCCTCGGGTGCGGGTGCCGGCGCGGGAACCGGTGCCGGGGCGGGTGCCGGGGCGGGCGGTGCCGGGGGAAGCTCGACCGGCAGGTCACCGGCGGGGGCCGCCGGAGGCTGGTCGGCCGGGGGTACTACGGGCGCGGGCGCCGGGTGCTCCCCGACCTGGCTGCCGTGCGGGGGCATCGGCGCGGGAGCCTCGTCCACGACGGGGGCCGGGGCGGGCAGCGTGTGCGGAGCCTCTTCCACTACGGGAGCCGGCGCGGGGGCCGGCGCCGGAAGCGGCTGCGGGGCCTCCTCGACCGGTGCCGGTGCCGGCACGGGCTCGGGCTGCGGTGCGGGCGCCTCCTCTACGGGAGCGGGCGCGGGCGCCGGAGCGGGAGCCGGGTGCTCCGCCTCGGGCGCGGGCAGCGGCTGCGGCGCGGGGGGCGCGTGCTGCGGTGCCGGGGCCGGGGGGTGCTCGGCCTGCGGCGCCGGCTCGTGCTGCGGCCGCGGCTCGGGCCTCTCCGGGGCGGGGTGGTCGTCGCACTCCTCCTCGCCGGAGTCGCCTGACTCTCCGTAGCCGCCCTGCTGCCCGGAACCGTGGTCCTCGTGGCCGCCCTGCTGCTCGGGCCCGCGGTCGCCGTAGCCGCCCTGCTCGTGGCGGTCCTCGCGCTCCTCGCGCCGGTCGCGCTCGTCGTGCCGGTCGTGCTGGTCGTGCTGGTTGACGTAGTGCCGGACCTGTTCCGCCTGCTGCGGGCTGAGGTAGCGCTCGTAGTCGTGCCCGGCGTCGGAGCCCGTCGTGGTGGCGCAGTTGTTGCCCATGGCGGGGTTGAGGCCCGCCCCGGCGTCCACGGTGTTGCCGCACACGTTCGGCGAGAAGGTGATCGGTACCGAGACGCTGTTGCCGGCCAGCACGCCCGGTGAATGGGAGGCCTCGGCCATCGCCCCGGGTTGCGCGTAGGCCGCGCCGGTCGCGATCGACAGCAGACTGGACGCGGCGGCCGCGGTGAGCACCCCCTTGCCCAGTACCTGTCGGCTCAGTACCTGTCGCATGGGTCCTTCCCTGTCTACCGGCCCAGCGGCCGGTGCTGAATCGAAGGTGGCCTCGGAGTGCACCGCCGTGCACTCCGAGGCCACCCCGAGGAGGTCTGCCCTTGCGGGCACAGGCGCTTCGTCAGGCGTTGACGCAGGTGTTGCCGAACGAGGGGTTCAGCAGGGCGATCACGTTGACGGTGTTGCCGCAGACGTTGACCGGGACGTGGACCGGGACCTGGAGCACGTTGCCGGAGAGGACGCCCGGGGAGCCGACAGCCTTGCCGTCCGCCGCCGAGTCGGCCATGGCGGGGGAGGCGGCACCGGCGGCCATGAGAATGCCGGCGGCCAGCACCACTGCCTTCTTGTACGTCATTTGTTTTCGTTTCCTTCCCGCAGAGGTCTATCCGCTGCAGAATTAACAACGAGTGGGTGCGGGAAAAGAAACCGGGGATTTTTGCGCGCCTCCGGCCAATTCACTCAGATGCTCGTTCGTCCGGAATTGTTGCCGGATTCTTCTGGTTGCTTCAGGGTCCTTATTCGGGTCCCGACATGCGGCGGGGCCGCCGCGACCCGAAGGTGCGACGGCCCCACTGGCGCGGTGCTGTGTCAGCTGGCGCGGCGCTGTCAGCTGCCGGCGGAGGCGTTGCCGGACAGGACCGGGATGTTGCTGAGGATGTGCGAGAGAGCCTCGTCGCCCTTGGCCTGGGTGGAGTTCTCGGTGCACTGCTGGTTCTGCGGGCTGGACAGGACCGGGATGTCCTGGACGCCGACGTTGACCAGAGCCAGGACGGACTGGACGTTGGCCTTGGCGGGCAGGGCGATGCAGGGCTTGTTGAACGAGCCCTGGATGAGCGCCATCTGCGGGCTCATGTTGCCGTAGGTGGCCTGGTTGCCGTAGATCTGCGAGGCCCCGTTGCCGTTCACGGTGTTGATGCCGTGGTCGTTGCCGATGGCCATGGCCTGCGGGGCCATGGCGGCACCCAGACCGACGAACGAGGCGGCAACCGCTGCGCCGGCCGCAAACTTCTTGATCATGATGGTCCCTTATTTGCAGGATTGCCCGGTACTCAAGCACTCGGATCAACGGCGCAACCGCGGTTTGGGTTGCGTGTCTTCACTCGGATGCCGAAGTTTCGGGCGGCACGGTTGACGTCAGGCGTTGACGCAGGTGTTGCCGAACGAGGGGTTCAGCAGGGCGATCACGTTCACCGTGTTGCCGCAGACGTTCACCGGGACGTGGACCGGGACCTGGAGCAGGTTCCCGCTCAGGACGCCGGGGGACTCGCCGGTGAAGCCGTTCGCCGTCGCGCCGTCGCCGCCGTGCGCGGAGGCGAGGCCCGCGCCGCCCATCAGCAGCGCGGTGCTCGCGACCGCCAGGGTGGTGCCGCGCACCAGCCTCTTCTTCATCTCCGTTTTTCCTTTCTGTTCGAACAATGGTGCAACCCATAACGACCCGCCCGTCTCCAGGGTGCGTGTTATCGCCCAAAAGGCCGTACGGGCGAGTCCGGCGTGATTTCCCTCCTGACTTCTGACAAAGTTCACTCCTGTTTTGTCCCCTTGATCGAAAATGGAGACAGGGTCATGGGTTCCTCCCGCAGAATCCTCGGCACGCTCGGTCTGCTGTCCTGCCTCACGCTTTCGGTGAACGCGCCCCTTGCCGGCGCGTCGGCAGGTGCCGTCGCCCCGCCGGGCGCGCGGGGTCCGCTGGTCAAGGAGGCGCCCCGGGTGCCGTTCACCCAGCGTTACCAGGCCGTGCAGCACGGCGGCCTGGTCCGGGCCTCGAACTCGTCCATCGGCTGCCGCAAGGAGGAGTCCGAGCAGGCCGAGCCGTGTGCCGCCGTCAACAAGGGCGCGGCCGGGACCAACGGCGACTACGAGATGTTCTACGACGAGGTCGACAAGGATCCGGACACCTACAACTCCACCCGGGCCGAGCTCAAGGTCCCGGCGGGCGCGAAGGTCTCGTACGCCCGGCTGTACTGGGGCGGGAACCTGCGGGTCGGCGAGCAGAAGCCGCCGGAGGACAACGGCCGGGTGCTCGTCGCCGAGCCGGGCGGCGCGTACAAGGAGGTGCTGGCCGATACGGCGATCGGGCACCGCAGCGACGCGGCCGGCGATGCCTACCAGGCCTCCGCCGACGTGACCCCGCTGGTCCGCAAGGGCGGCGCCGGGATGTGGACGGTGGCCCAGCTGAACGTCGCCATGGGGCACTCGGCCATGGGTGCCTGGGGCGGCTGGACGCTGGTGGTGGCCTACGAGCACCCGCAGGAGCCGGTGCGCAGGGTCTCGATCTGGGACGGCTTCGAAGGGCTGGCCGCGGGGGCCGGCGAGGCGGCGGGCGAGACGGTGGAGCTCACCGGTCTGGACGCCGCGCCCGGCGCGCAGGGGCGGGCCGGGGTGGTCGCGTACGACGGGGACCGCGGAACCCTCGGGGATTCACTCACGGTGACCGCCGACAGCGGGCGCCGGATCAGTCTCAGCGACGGAGAAAATCCTTTTAATGATGTTATGAATTCCACGATCACGGAATTCGGGGATCACTCGTTCGTGCGACAGCCCGAACATATGAATAACCTCGGATATGACGCGGACGTGTTCGATCTGAGCCCCGCCCTGTCCGGTGGCGCCCGCAGCCTGACCTTCGGGTTCACAGGCGAAAACCAGGGTCATTTCCTCGGTGTGCTCTTCGTTCAGACAGACGCGCGCCGCTGAACGCAGGAGACCACTCCACGTGCCGACACAACCTCCCTCTCCTTCCCCCTCCCCTTCCCGGCCTCCGGTCGTCCTCCACCTCGTCCAGCCGGTCGAGGGCGGTGTCGCCCGCGTCGTCGTCGACCTCGTACGCGCCCAGTCCGCGGCCGGCCTGCGGACCTACGTCGGCTGCCCGCGCGGCGGACAGCTCGCGGATGCCGCCCGCGAGGCCGGGGCCGAGGTGCTCACCTGGCGTGCCGGGCGGGCTCCCGGGCCGGGCCTGGCCGCCGAAGTGCTCGGCGCGCGCCGCCTGATCGGCCGGGTCCGGCCCGACGTCCTGCACGCCCACAGCGCCAAGGCCGGACTCGCCGGGCGGCTCGCCGTGCGCGGGGCCGTCCCGACCGTCTTCCAGCCGCACGCCTGGTCCTTCGACGCCGTGGGCGGGGCCACCGCCGCGCTCGCGCTGCGCTGGGAGCGCTTCGGGGCCCGTTGGGCCGACCGGGTGCTCTGCGTCAGCGAGGCCGAACGCCGCACCGGCGAGTCCGAGGGGATCGCCGCCCGCTGGTCGGTGATCCGCAACGGAGTCGACCTCCGTCACTTCCGCCCCGGCGGCCCGGACCCGGTCCAGGACAAGGCCCGGGCCCGCGCCGAACTTCCGCTGCCCGCAGCCTTCCAGGGAGACGGGCCGCTCGCCGTCTGCGTCGGCCGGCTCTGCCAGCAGAAGGGGCAGGACGTGCTGCTGCGTGCCTGGCCGGAGCTGCTCGGAGCCGTTCCCGGGGCCCGTCTCGTGCTCGTCGGGGACGGCCCCGACATGGAACGGCTGCGCCGCGGGGCCCCGCCCTCGGTCCACTTCGCGGGGGCCGCCTTCGACATCCGGCCGTGGCTTCGGGCCGCCGATCTCGTTGTACTGCCGTCGCGGTGGGAAGGCATGGCGCTCGCCCCGCTCGAAGCCATGGCCTGTGGACGACCGGTTCTGGTCTCCGACGTCAGCGGTGCCAGGGAGAGCCTCCCGCCCGGCCAGGGACGGCTGTGTCTGGTGGAACCGGAGGACCCGACGGCGCTGGCCAAGGCCCTGGGCGGGCTGCTCGCCGAGCCGCGGCTGCTCGCCGCACTCGGGGAGCAGGCGGAGCGGCACGCGCGGATGGAATTCGACGTGCGGCGCACCACGGACGCGGTCACCGGTCTGTATCACGAACTGCTGGGCAGGCCCCGGCCCTTGAACCAGGAGCGCATCAGCCGATGACGATGGACAGCGCACCCGCCCGGCACACCGGGCCGGGCGGTACGGGGCCCGCCGGCGGCATCACCGGCACCGCCGGCACGGCCACCGGCACCACCGGCGCCGCCGGTGCGATCAGTACGGCCACCCCTACCGCCTCCAGCGCCGGCGTCACCGCCGTCCGCCGTTCCGTGACCGCCATCCACCCCCCGCGCGGCCCCAAGGCCGACCGCGCCCGGGCCACCGTACGGCCGGGGCGGGTGCGCCGCCGGGACGGGATCGCCCCGCTGCTGGCCGCCGATGCCTTCGCCGCCGCGGCGACCGTGGCGGCGCTGCCCGGAGCGGAGCTGCCCCTCGGGGCGGCCGCTCCCCTCGCCCTGGCCCTGGTCGCCCTGCACGCCCAGGCCGGGCTCTACCGGCCGCGGCTTGCCCCCTCCGCGCTCCTCGAACTGCCCGCGCTCGCCGGACGGGCCGCCGCCCTGTGGTGCGCGGCCGCCGCCGTGCTGGCCGCCGCCGCCCCGGGCGATGCCCTGGGCTGGAGCACGCTGCTCGGCGCCGTCTGCGTCCAGGTCGTACTGGCGTGCGCGGGGCGCGGAGTCGTCAACCAGCTCCGCCGCCGCACCCGCGCCCGCCGCCCCGCCTCCGCCCTGGTCGTCGGACCCGGCGCCGGAGCGAGCGCGGTCGCCGCCGCCCTGCACGGGCGCCCCGAGTACGGACTGCGCCCCGTCGGGCTCGCGGACACCGGGCCCGACGGGGAGGGGGCCGCGGGAGTGCCCGTACTGACCACCCACGAGGACATCCGACGGGCCGTCATCCAGAACTCCGTCCGGCACGCCGTCTTCACCCGCCCGCCCGAGGCCGACGAACGCACCGCCTCCCTGGTCCGGCTGTTCCACGACCACGGCTGCCGGCTCTGGCTCGCCGACCCCGCGGGCACCGCCAAGGTCACCGGGATGCGCGTCGCGCAGCCCGCCGACCAGCTGTGGGGATACGCCGTCCAGCCGCTGCTGCCGCGTCCGGCCCGGCCGGTCGAGCGGTGCGCGAAGCGGGCCATCGACTCCTCGCTCGCCGCGATCGCGCTGCTCGCCGCCGCGCCCGTGATGGGCGCGTGCGCGCTCGCCGTGCGGATCTCCGACGGGCCGGGGGTGATCTTCCGGCAGGAGCGGGTCGGCCTGTACGGACGCCCCTTCACCCTGCTGAAGTTCCGTACCCTGCGCGCCGACGCGCACGAGTCCGCCACCCGCTGGACGGTGGCCGGCGACTGCCGGATGAGCCCGATCGGCTCCTTCCTGCGCAAGTCCTCGCTGGACGAGCTGCCGCAGCTGTGGAACGTGGTCCGGGGTGACATGAGCCTGGTCGGTCCGCGCCCCGAACGGCCCTTCTTCGTGGCCAAGTTCAGCAGCGTGCACCCCGGGTACGAGGCCAGGCACCGGATGCCGGTCGGCATCACCGGTCTCGCCCAGATCAACGGCCTGCGCGGGGACACCTCCATCGAGGACCGGGCGCGCTTCGACAACCACTACATCGACACCTGGTCGCTGTGGCAGGACCTGTGGATCCTGGCCCGCACCGCGGCCTCCTTCTTCCGCTTCCGGCTGGGGGGCAGCTAAAGAATGAGCCTTGCCGCACCGACGTCACCGACCTCATGGTCCGGCCCGGACCCCGCCGACCTGCTGCGCCGGCACTGGCCGCTGCTGCCGCTCGCCGCGACCGTACTGGCCCTGCTGATCCCCGTTCCGGCAGGTGACGCCACTGCCTCGGGGAAGGTCGGTCCGGCCGACGCCGCCTCGCTGCTGCTCGTGTTCGTCTGCGGGATCCAGGCCCTGCGGGGCCGGGTCCGGCCGCTGAGTCCGCTGGGGGTGTTCGTCCTCGGCCTGCCCGCCGTCGGGCTCGCCGTCGCGACGGTGACCGCCGGGGACCCGTACGCGGCCCTGCCCGGCTTCGTGCGCTACCTCCAGGTGTTCGTGCTGGTCCCGGCGGCGATCGTGCTGCTGGTGCGGAGCGCCTCGGAATTCCGGCTGGCCGCGGGGTGCTTCGTGGTGCTGGCACTGGTTCAGGGAGCGGTGGGCGTGGTGCAGTTCGCCACCCACACCGGGGCCTCGTACCAGGGCGAGGACATCCGCGCCGTCGGCACCTTCGGACCCGGGGACGTCATGGGCATGGCCACCGTCGTGGCCTACGGCCTGGTCGTCGCCACGGCCGGCGCGCTCGCGCCGGGACTGCCGGCCCGGGTCCGGCGGGCCTCCGGCGCGGCGGCCCTGGTCCTGGTGCTCCCGCTGGTGCTGTCCTTCAGCCGGGGCGCGTGGATCGCGACCTTCGCCGCGGCCGGGCTGGTGATGGCCCTGGCCGGGATCCGGCGGGCCCTGAAGGTGCTCCTCGCGCTGGCCGCCGCCGGGGTGGTGCTCGTGGGCGGGTTCGGCGTCGGCTCCGCGATGGTCGCGGAGCGGCTGACCTCGATCACGCAGGTCTCCGACGCCCCCGACCAGTCGGTGACCGACCGCTACACGATGTGGGCCGCGGCCGGGTCGATGTGGCGCGAGCGGCCGGCGGTGGGGGTGGGGCTGAAGGGCTTCCCGGCCAACCGGGACTCGCACTCCGGGCTGGCGCTGTCCTCCGGCAGCGACACCGCGGGCGCGGGACAGGGGTACATCCGCCAGCCGCTGCTGTCCCCGCACAACATGTACCTGCTGGTGCTGAGCGAGCAGGGGCTGATCGGGCTGATCGCCCTGGCGGGCGGCTGGCTGGCCCTGCTGGTGGCGGGCCTGCGGCGGTGCCTGTCGGGATCCTCCGCGGTACGGGACTGCGGACTGGTCGCGGTCGGACTGCTCGTGTGGCAGCTCACCGACTTCCTCTACGCGGACATCGGGGGCCCGTCGACCGTCCTGACCGGAGTGATCATCGGCCTGGCGGCCTGGTGGGCGCTTCCCTCCGGGGGCGGGACGGGCGGGCTCGCCTCCGCCGATCGTGCCCGTGCCCGCGCCCGCGGGCGTGGGCGGCGGCGAGCCGCCGCGCCTGCCCGGGCCGCGTTCCCCGAGGGTGCGGCCGGCCGGTGACGGATACGACGCCCTGGCGGCGGCCCGCAGCCGCGGCGACCGAGGTCGCCGCGGCTGCGGGCCGTCCGCCGAACCCGCCCGCACCCCCCGCGCCCTCCACCGGTCCGGACGGGAACGCGAGCCGCGTGGCGGCCTCGGGCGGGCCGCTGTCCGCCGGACGCGGCGCCGCGCACGTGGGCATTCCCGTCCCCGCGGGCGACGCCGGAGCGGGCCGCGTGGTGGCCGCCGGCCGCCCCGGCCCGGGACTCGACCGGAGCGCTGCCGCTCCGGGGCAGGGGCCCGCCGGGTCCGGGGCCGTCGGGACCGCCCCGCCGGGCGGGGAGGCGGGCGCCGCGGAGGCGGTCCGCGGGCCCGTACTGGGCGCCGCGCCGGCCGGATCCGTACGGGCCGGGACGGGCCGGGTTCCGGGTGCCGCGGCCGGGCGGAACCTCGGGGTGCGCGGGACGGCGGGGCGCGGGCGCCGGGGCGGAGGCCCCGAGGCGGCGGCTGACGGGGCCCGTTCGGGGATGGGCGGCGCACTCGCCAAGGCGGCCGCCGTCACCGCCGGGCTCACCGCCGCCGGGGCGGTGTTCGGGCTGGTCCGCGACCAGACCATCGCGCACCTCTTCGGAGCCGGGCACGACAGCGACGCCTTCCTCATCGCCTGGACCGTCCCCGAGATGGCCTCGACGCTGCTCATCGAGGACGCCATGGCCCTGCTGATGGTGCCCGCGTTCAGCCACGCCCTGGCCCGCCGGGCCGCCAGCAGGGCCGGGCTCACCCGCCAGGAGGCCCGCGCGCAGGACCCCGTACGGCTCCTCGTCGGGGCCACGCTGCCGCGGCTGCTGGTGCTCCTGGCCGCCGTGGCCTCCGTGCTCATCGTCGCCGCGCCGCTCGTCGTGGGCGTGCTCGCGCCGGGGCTGCCCGACCCCGGGCTCGCCGTCGAGTGCACCCGGTGGACCGCCCTGACCGTGCTGTCCTTCGGGATCGCCGGCTACTTCAGCGCCGCCCTCAGGGCGCACCGCTCCTTCGTGCCGCCAGCCGCCATCTACGTGTCGTACAACGTCGGCATCATCGGGACCATGGTCGCCCTGCACGCCCTGTGGGGGGTGCGCGCCGCCGCCGCCGGAGTCGCCGTCGGCGGAGTGCTGATGGCCCTGGTCCAACTGCCCGCCTTCATCCGCAACGTGGGCTTCGGACCGCCCCGCGCCAAGGGCGCCCCGCGCAGCCAGCGCGACCGGGACCGGCCGACGCTGATCGCCTTCGGGGTCATCGCCCCGGTCATCTTCTTCGCCGTGTTCCGGCAGTCCCAGGTGCTCGTCGAGCGGTTCCTCGCCGCCGGGCTGCCGCCCGGAGCGATCTCGCACCTCAACTACGCCCAAAAAGTCGCGCAGATGCCGATGGTGCTCTCCCTCATGATCTGCACCGTCACCTTCCCCGTCGTCGCCCAGGCCATGGCCGGCGGGGAGCGGGACAAGGCCCGCAGGCGGGTCGAGCGGGACCTCGCGCTCGCCTCGCTCGCCGTCCTCATGGGCACCGCACTCGTCATCGGGTACGCCCCCCAGATCATCCAAGTCCTCTTCGAACGCGGGGCGTTCACTCACACCGACACCGAGGCCACCGCCTCCGTCATGCGGGTCTACGGCCTCGGCCTGCTCGGCCACTGCCTCGTCGGGGCGCTCTCGCGGCCCTTCTTCTCCACCGCCCGGCCCACCTGGTTCCCCGCCCTCGCCATGGGCGCGGGACTCCTCGTCAACATCGTCGCCGGAGCCTTCGCCGTCGGCTGGTGGGGCACCTACGGGATCGCCGCCGCCAACGCCGCCGGCATCTCCACCACCGCCGCACTGCTGCTCACCGGCCTCGGCTCGCGGATCATCGCCATCCAGGTCCGCCGGGTCGCCGTCAGCATCGGCCGGCTCTCGGTCGCGGCCCTGGCCGCATGCGCCACCGGCTGGATCGCCGGGCCGATGATCCCCGACCCGCTGGTCAGCGCCGCCCTCGGCTGCCTGCTGGTCCCGGCCATGTTCGGAGCCACCGGCATGGCCATACGGGCCCTGGAGGTCACCGCCCTGCCGGGCCAGCTCGCCCAGCTCACCGCTCACCTCACCTCCCAGCTCACCCAGAGGTTCCGCAATGTCCGCTGACACCGAAACGGTGCCCGCCGCCGCGGCGGCCCCCGCCCGCCGCACCGGCTCGCCGTGGGTCCTGATGTACCACTCCGTCGCCGAGTTCACCGATCCCGCCGAGGACCCGTACGGCATCACCGTCACCCCGCACGCGCTGGAGGCCCAGCTGCTGTGGCTGCGCTCCCGGGGGCTGCGTGGGGTGTCCGTCGGCGAACTGCTGCGGGCCCGCGCCGCCGGGCAGGGCGCCGGGCTGGTCGGGCTGACCTTCGACGACGGCTACACCGACTTCCTGACCCGCGCGCTGCCGCTGCTGCTCCGCCACGGCTGCACCGCCACCCTCTTCGTCCTGCCCGGGCGGCTCGGCGTGGACAACGTCTGGGACCCGCTGGGCCCCCGCAAGCCCCTCCTCACCGCCGAGGGCATCCGCGAAGTCGCCGCCGCCGGACAGGAGATCGGCTCGCACGGACTGCTCCACCAGGACCTCACCGCGGCCCCCGACGACGTGCTCGCGCAGGAGCTGCGCGGCAGCCGCGAGCTGATCCGGGAGCTGACCGGGACGCTGCCCGCCGGATTCTGCTACCCCTACGGGCACCTCGACGCGCGGGTCGTGGCCGCGACCCGGACCGCCGGGTACGGCTACGCCTGCGCCATCGACCCCGGCCGGCTCGCCGGACCCCACGCGATGCCCCGCACCCACATCAGCCAGGCCGACGGAGGCCCGCGGCTGCGGATCAAGCAGCTGCGCCACCAGGTGCGCGAGCTGCGGCGGGCGGTGCACCTGTGAGCCCCGGGAAGGTGCTGCACGTCATCACGGGACTCGGCGTCGGCGGCGCCGAGCAACAACTCCGGCTGCTGCTCAGGCACATGCCGATGCGCTGCGACGTCGTGACGCTGACCAACCCCGGCCCCGTCGCGGAGGGGCTGCGCGCGGACGGGGTCCGGGTCGTCCACCTCGGGATGCGCGGCAACCGCGACCTGGGAGCGGTGCCGAAGCTGGTCAAGTTCATCCGGCGGGGCCGCTACGACCTGGTCCACACGCACCTGTACCGGGCCTGCGTGTACGGGCGCCTCGCGGCCCGGCTCGCGGGCGTGCGGGTGAGCGTGGCGACCGAACACTCCCTGGGCGCCGCCGAGATGGAGGGCCGGCCGCTGTCGGGCGGAGTGCGCGCCCTGTACCTGGCGAGCGAGCGGCTGGGCGCCGCGACCGTCGCCGTATCGGACACCGTGGCGGCCCGGCTGGAGGCATGGGGGGTGCCGGCCGGCAGGGTGCACGTGGTGCCGAACGGGATCGAAGCCGTGCGGTTCCGCTTCGAGGAGGGCGTACGGCGGGCCACCCGGGCCCGGACCGGACTGCCCGAGCGGGCCTTCGTGGTCGGCGGCGTCGGCCGGCTGGTGCCGGGGAAGCGGTTCGACGTCCTGGTGCGGGCGGTCGCGGCGCTGCCCGGCGCGCACCTGCTGCTCGCCGGGGACGGACCGGAGCGGGCGGCGCTGCGCCGGCTCGCCGCGGAGCTGGGGGCGCAGAGCCGGATCCACCTGCTGGGCGAGCGGGATCCGCTGGGTGACAGCACCGACGGGCGGACCCCCGGGATCCCGGCGCTGCTCGCCGCGATGGACGTGTTCGTGTCCCCTTCGCGGGAGGAGGCGTTCGGACTGGCGGTGATCGAGGCGCTGGCGGCGGGGCTGCCGGTGCTCCACGTCACCTGCCCGGCGATCGACGACCTGCCCGCGGCGCAGGCGCCGGGGGCGCGGCGGATCGGCACCGGCACGGAGGAGCTCGTCGCGGCGCTGCGGGGGCACATGGAGGCCGGCGTACGGCGGCTGCCGCCGCCCGGGGTGGTGCGGCGCTACGACATCGGCCGGAGCGCGGCGCAGCTGCTGCACGTGTACGACCACGCGATGGCCGGCTCGCCGGCCGGGTCCCGGCGGGCGGTGGCGCTGCCCGGTCCTTCCCGGGGCCCTCGGGGGGCTGCCCCGGTGGGTCCGGACCGTGCGGCGCCGTTGCCGGGGGCCAGTCCCCGGACCCCTGCTCCTCAAACGCCGGAGGCGCCGGATCTGACGCCGGCGGGCCGGGACGTGCCCACCGGAGGCCGCGCCGATGGCGGCCCCTCAGGGGACGCCGCCGCCGGCGGTGACATCGGCTGATCCGTACCCGCAGGGGCCCGCACCGGGTCCCGAAGCAAGCACCCGTCCACCAGGAAAGAGGTACGCACATGGCGGACACCGCCGACCAGAAGAAGTCCACCCACCGGCGCCGGGTTCGGCTGCTGCCGCCGCCCGCGTGGTGGCCGCTGCCCGCCGCCGCGCTGCTGGGGCTCGCCGCAGGCGGGGCGTACGGGGTGCTCAAGGCGCCCGAGTACGCCGCCACCAGTTACGTCGTCGCGGTCCCCGACGACACCACCGAGCCGGCCACCGCGCTGGGCTTCGCCCAGGCCTACGCCCGCATCGCCACCAGCAGTTCGACCCTCGCGTACGCCCAGCCCCGCGCGGGCATCGGCGTGCAGAAGCTCCGGACCCAGGTCCGCGCGGAGACCTCCCCCGAGTCCCCGATGATCGCCATCACCGGGACCGCCAAGAGCGCCGGCGAGGCCGCCGACATCGCCAACGCCGTGGCCGACGCCCTGTCGTTGAGCAGCAACCAGGCCGCCAAGAACACCGGCGTGCAGCTGCTCCTCTTCAACCAGGCCGTCGCGCCCAGCGACCCCGCCTCCGCCTCCCCGGCCCTCAGCGGTGCGGTCGGCCTGTGCGCCGGCGGGCTGCTGGGCGGGCTGTGGCTGCTGGCCCGGCCCGCCGCCCGGCGGCGGGAGGAGGGGCCCGTCGCGGAAGCCGAGGTGGAGACCGTCGAGGAATACGCCTCGCTGCCCGCGCAGGGTGAGCCGGCCGCGGCCAAGGAGAAGGAGTCGGTGCGATGACCTCCGGCTCCGCCGGGGCCCTGTCGGTCACGCTGTGCCGCGATCCCCGGCAGTTCGCCGCGCTGGAGGAGTCGTGGAACCGGCTCGCCCGCGCCTGTCCCACCGCCACTCCCTTCCAGAGCCATGCCTGGCTGCACTCCTGGTGGCTGTCCTACGGCAAGGACGGCCGGCTCCGCATCGTCCTGGTGCGGCGCGGGGAGGAACTGGTCGGCGCGGCCGCGCTGATGCTCGTACACCGGCCGCTGCCGCTGCTCGTGCCGCTCGGCGGGGGCATCACCGACTACTTCGACGTGCTCGTGGCCGCGGAGCACGCCGACCAGGTCGTCCCGGCCCTGGCCAACGGCCTGCACCGGGCCGCCCGGGGCGCGGTGGTGGACCTGCGCGAGGTGCGGCCCGGGGCCGCCGCCGAGGCCGTGTACGCGGCCTGGCCCGGGATCGGCAGCAAGCTGACCGACTCCACTTGCATGGAGCTGCCGGCCATGCCCTTCGACGAGCTGGTCAAGCGGATGCCGTCCTCCGGCGCCCAGCGGGTGCGGGCCAAGCTCCGCAAGACCGACGCGGCGGGGATCGAGGAACACGAGGTCACCGAGCAGGAAGTGCCGCGAGCGGTACGGACCTTGCTGCGGCTGCACGAGAAGCAGTGGCGCGGCCGCGGGGTGACCCCCGAACACCTCAAGCCCCGCTTCGCCGAACACCTGACCCGGGCCACCCGGCGGATGGTGCGCGCGGGGGAGGGGCGGCTGGCCGAGTTCCGGCTCGACGGGAAGGTGGTGGCCGCCAACCTCACCCTGCTCTCGGGCACGCTCAGCGGCGGCTACCTCTACGGCGCCGATCCCGATCTGCGGGACCGGAAGGTGGACGTTGCCACGCTGCTGCTGCGCTACGAGACCACCCGCGCGCTCGCCGAAGGCCGCCCGGTGGTGAGCTTCCTGCGCGGCAACGAACCGTACAAGAACCACTGGCGGCCGCGGACGGTGGTCAATCAGCGCTTCCTGCTGGCCACGGCCGCGCTCGCGCCCCTGCTGCGACTGCACGAGTCGCAGGTGACGGGGCGCGAGCGGGCGGTGGACGCACTGCGGGAGGCGCTGCCGGCCGCCAGGGACTGGCGGGCGCGGCTCAACGAACTGCGGGTCCGATGACCCGAACGCCCCGCCTAGAAGGGCCAGAAGCCGGACTCCTTGCCCCAGTCGACCTTGACGCAGACCGACTGCTTGCCGACCAGCTTGGAGAGCCACTCGCCGAAGTTGATCGGCACGCACCACTCCGTGCTGTTGACGGGCGGCACGGTCGGTACGGGCGGGGTCGTCGGCTTGGGCGGCTGGGACGGCTCGGGCTTCGGCACGAGCGGCGAAGGCGCCGGGGACGGCACCTCGGGGTCCGGCTTGGGCACGACCGGGCTGGCGCTCGGGCTCGGGACCTCCGGGACGACCGGGCTGACCTCGGGGGACGGGACCAGCGGACTGGGCTCGACCGGGCTGGGCGCGGCTGGGCTGGGCTCGACCGGGCTGGGAACGGCCGGGCTCGGCTCGGCCGGGATCTCCGGGCTGGGGACCACGGGCGAGGGCGTCGGGACGACCGGGCTCGGGACCTGCGGGCTGGGCGCGACCGGGCTGGGAACGACCGGGCTTGGTTCGGCCGGGCTGGGCTCCGCGGGGCTCGGGCCGGCCGGGCTGGGCTCGGCCGGGCTCGGGACCAGCGGGCTGGGCTCGACGGGGCTCGGGCTCGGGACCTGCGGGCTGGGGAGCACGACCGGAGGGGTGACGACCGGCGTCGGGATCTCCGGCGTGGGGACCTGCGGGGTCGGGATGACCGGCGTGGGCACCACGGGGGTCGGGACGACCGGGGTCGGGATCACCGGGTCGGGCCGCTGCGGGGTCAGCGCCTCGCGGAAGACCTTCGTCGAGGCCGGGTTCTGCTTGCACTGCCAGACGCCGTGCGGGCAGTAGTCGGTGATGGTGTGGTAGAGCGGCTTCTGCTTCTGGATCCACTGCAGCATGCGCCGCATGTACTCCGGGTTGTCCCCGTTGCGGAACAGCCCCCACTCCGGGTACGAGATCTCTTTTCCGTGTGCCCGCGCGAAGTCGACGTGCTGCTGGAGCCCGTACGGCTGGCTGATCTGTTCGTCGAAGTTCCGGCCGGGCCCCTGGTCGTACGAGTCCATCCCGACGATGTCGACCACGTCGTCGCCGGGGTAGCACTTGGTCCAGCCGATCGCGTCCGTGCCGCGGTTCGGGGTGAAATCGAACTTGAACTTCTGACCGGGCACGGAGCGCATCGTGTTGACGACGCGCTTCCAGTACGCCTTCCAGTTCTCCGGGTCGGGCCCGCAGCGGTGGGTGTACGTGGTGCCGTTCATCTCCCAGCCGAGCACGATCACCGTGTCCGGGACACCGAGCGCCACCAGCCGTTCGGCGAGCTTCTTGAAGTGCCGGTCGTACTGGCCGTCCGCGCCCGCCCGGATCAGCTGGGCCACCTGGTAGTCGGGGACCCGGGCCTCGTTGCGCTCCTGCATGGGCACGTTGAGGACGAACATCCGGTCGTCCCGCTGGCGCCGCCACTGCGCCCAGTCGTCCAGGAAGCTGACGCCGCCCTCGATGCCGGCCCACTGGTCGCCGGGCAGATAGGTGTGCCCGACCCGGATCTCCTTGCCGCCCAGCCAGTTCGACAGGAACGGGATGCGGGCCACTCCGGGCGGCCCGTAGTCGAGGTAGGCACCCATGGCGATGTCCGCCGTGCCGGTGTCCCCGCTCTGCTCTTCCGGAGCCGCGAGCGCGGCCCCGGTGGCGAGCAGTCCGGCCGTCACCGTTCCGATGCAGGTGCTCGCCAGTCGGCGGCGTGGTCTGGGCATGGCGTCTCCCGAGCTTTCCTGAATCGGTGTGCTTACCAAAGACGTTAGGCATCACATCTGACGAATGGCCTGTCCGGTGACCTCTTCCTAGGCCATTCGCACGTGCGCATCCTCCCCGCTTGGTCCGACTAGGTGAAAGACACCGTTCCCATGCACGCGCATCCCAGCCAAGTGCCCGCAGTTCTGCTCAGACTCGATCGGAATCCGTTCCACCACGGAACCCTCGGCGCCGTCAGATCCCTTGGGCGCACGGGTGTGGAGGTCCATGCCGTCGTCGAGGCCGGGGGAGGTCCCATGGGGCGTTCGCGCTACCTGAGTGCCGTACACCCCGGACCCTCGGGCGGCGTCGACCCCGAGGCGCCCGAAGCCCTGCTGGAGTGCCTGACCGGGGTCTCCGAGCGGATCGGCCGCCCGGCGGTGCTCATCGCGATGGACGACCTGAGCGCGATCGCGGTGTCCCGGGTCGGACCGATGCTCAGCGACCGTTTCCGGATCCCCCATCAGCCCGACGACCTGCCCGCGCGGGTGGCGGACAAGGCCGAGCTGTCGCGGCTCTGCGCCCGGTGGGACGTACCCCACCCCGAGACCGTGATCCCGGCGAGCGGGGCCGAGGCGGCGGAGGCCGCGTGGCGGCTGGGGCTCCCGGTGATCGCCAAGTGGAGCCGGCCGTGGCTGCTGCCCCAGGGCGCGGGCCTGCGCAGCACCACCCTGCTCCACGCGGCCGCCGAGGCGCGCCGGCTGTACGAGCGCGCGGAGGAGGCGGGGAGCCGGCTGCTGCTCCAGCGGTTCCTGCCGGCCGGGCCGGACACCGACTGGTTCTTCCACGGCGCGTTCGCCCGGGGCGGGCGTCCGCTGATCACCGGGTCGGGGCGCAAGGAACTGTCCTGGCCGGTGCGGACGGGGCTGACGGCGGTCGGGCGGTGGCTGCCGGACCCGGAGGTGGAGGAGGCGGGGCTGCGGCTCGCCGAGCGGCTCGGCTACCAGGGGATCCTGGACCTGGACTTCCGCCGGGACGAGCGGGGCGTCTTCCGCCTGGTGGACTTCAACCCGCGGCCGGGAGCGCAGTTCCGGCTCTTCACCGACACGGGCGGCCTGGACGTGGTCCAGGCGATGTACCTCGATCTGACGGGCCAACGGGTCCCGGAGCCGTCCGGCGGACCGGGCCGGGTCTTCGTGGCGGAGAACTACGCCCTGCTCGCGGCGGTGCGCGGCCGCTCGCTTCCGCGCCGCCCCCCGGCCCCGTCCGCCGGGGCGGGCGCCGAGCCGGGGCGGTCCGTACGGACGGCCGCGGCCACGCCCGTGCGCCGGGGCCGGGGACCGGCCCGGGTGCGGGGGCAGGTGGAGGCGGCGTGGTTCGCGGCCGACGACCCGATGCCGTTCCTGGCGATGCTCGCCGCCTTCCTGGGGCGGGGCGCGGTCAAGGCCGTGCAGGTGCTGCGGGGGGTCCCCGCGCAGGGCCGCCGGACGGCCCGGGCGGTGGTCCGCGCGCCGCGCCAGCGGGGCCGGGAGCTGCCTCCGCCGGCCGCGGCCGGAGCCTCGGGCGGGTCCGCCCCCCGGTCCGCCCCGCCGGAGGCCCCGGCGGAGCCGGACGAGCTGGTGACGCGGTGACGCGGTGACGCGGTGACGCGGTGACGCGGTGACGCGTTTCGGCCCTGCGGGCGTGGGGTGTGGGAGGCGTGGGACGCAGGGGTGCAAGGCGGCCCGGGGCGCAGGGGCGCAGGTGGCAGGGGATGAACCATGAGGCTGGAGGGACTGCGGTGACACGGATGGACGACCTCGTGGTGGTCGGAGCGGGGCCCTACGGGCTGTCGATCGCCGCCCACGCGGCCGGTGCGGGGCTCGGGGTGCGGGTCCTCGGG
This sequence comes from Streptomyces sp. NPDC006487, assembly GCF_042870555.1. Lineage (NCBI taxonomy): Bacteria > Bacillati > Actinomycetota > Actinomycetes > Kitasatosporales > Streptomycetaceae > Streptomyces > Streptomyces sp. NPDC006487. The sequence goes on along the minus strand of NZ_JBIAHN010000004.1, from coordinate 218,561 downwards.
CGGCCCATGGCCTCCTGGCGGGACCACATGCCCGAGGGCATGTACCTCAAGTCGGAGCCGTGGTCCTCCAACCTCTCGGCTCCCGGCGGGCGTTACACACTGGCCGAGTACTGCGCGGGCCGCGGGATCGCCGCCGAACACGGAACTCCGCTGCCCATCGGGACGTTCAGCGCGTACGGGCTCTGGTTCGCCCGGCATGCGGCACCCCCGGTGGAGGAGGCGACCGTCACCGAAGTCACCCCGCAGGGCGGGGGTTTCCTGATCCGCACCGCCGAGGGGCCGCCGCTGCTGGCCCGGACCGTCGCGCTGGCCGTGGGCGTGATGCCGTTCGTGCGGTACCCCGAGGCGCTACGGGAACTGCCCGCGGCCCACTATTCGCACAGCAGCGGCCACCGCGACCTGACCCGCTTCGCCGGCCGCGAGGTAGCCGTGCTCGGCGCCGGGCAGGCGGCCCTGGAGACCGCGGCCCTGCTCGCCGAGAACGGGGCCCGCCCGTGCCTGGTGGCCCGGCGCTCCCGGCTGAACTGGAACACCGTCCCGCAGCCGCTGCGGCGGCCCCCGCTGCGCTCCCTGCGCGATCCGCACAGCGGCCTCGGCACCGGCTGGCGCAGCTGGGCCTGGTCGGAGCTGCCCTGGGCGGTGCGCCGGCTGCCCGCGCCCACCCGGGAGCGGATCGCGGCGACCGCGCTGGGGCCCGCCGGGGCCTGGTGGCTGCGGGAGCGCTTCGAGCGGCGGGTCCCGGTCCTGCTCGGGCACCGGTTGCAGCGGGCGGTCCCGACCGGCGGGCGGACCCGGCTCGGCCTGTCCACCGCCTCCGGGGAGTCCGTCGTCCTGGACACCTCGCACGTGATCGCGGCGACCGGCTTCACCCCGGACCTGGCCCGGCTGGAACTGCTCGACGCGGGGCTGCGGGCCGCGCTGGCCACCGTGGGACGGAGCGGGACGCCGGAGCTGAGTCCCGGCTTCGAGTCCTCGTGGCCCGGGCTGTTCTTCGCGGGGCTGCTGACCGCTCCCTCATTCGGCCCTTCCATGCGATTCGTGCACGGTGCCGGCTTCACGGCGGGGAGACTGGTGTCAGGAGTCCGCAAGCGTCTGGGGGCCCGGAGCCCGCTGACGGGATCCACCGGCGCGCCCCGGACCGACCGGGCCACGGCCGCCGGGCACAGAGCGTGAGAGCCAGTCACACGACGTGAGAGGGGTCCGCGATGAGCGATGAGCGCGCACAGGGCCGGGGCTGGGTGAGGATCCCGGCCAGCCGTGCGGAGCAGCCCGGCACGACGCGGGCGGCGCCCCCGCAGCCGTACGGGCAGTCCCCGTACGCGCAGGACCCGTACCCGCACGCACACGGCCGGCACGCGCAGGCCCCGTACGCGCAGCCTCCGTACGCGCAGGCCCAGCACGCGCAGGCCCCGTACGACCCCTCGACGATCTACCTCTCCCTCGTCAAGCGCTGGCAGGAGGCCGGACGCACCCTTCCGGGGCATCCTGACGAGGAGTGGGAGCGGCTCATTTCCCAGCCGTGCTGGCCCGGCCGTTAGGTGGTGTGAGTCTCGTGGCAGCGGCGGAGCGACGCGACAAGAGACCGGAGGGCCCCGGAAGCGCGGGGAGTGCCGGAAGCGCCCGGCACCCCCTCATCGGCCCCGGTGAGCGGCTCGCGCTCAACGGCATGGGCAGCTTCGAGTGGGACCTCGGCGCCGGAACCCTGGCCATGGACGAGGCCGGGATGGCGGTCTTCGACCTGGGGCCGGAGGATTTCGACGGCACCCCCGACAGCCTGGGGCTGCGGATCCCGATCGACGACTCCGCGCGGCTCCGGGACACGGTCCAGGGCGCCCTGGACGGCGGGGAAGAGGCGTACGGCCAGTACTTCACGGTGCAGCGGCGCGACGGCCGCGACCAGTGGACGCACACCCAGGGCCGGGTCCTGCGGGACGCGGAGGGGCGCCCGGTGCGCATCGTCGGCATCGTCCGGGACGCGACGGCCGAGCTCGCCCACCTCACGGTGCTGCGCAAGCTGGAGTCGGCGCGCGCCCAGCAGGCGACCATCGTGCAGCGGACCACCGAGGCCCTGTCGCGGGCCGTGACGGTCGACGACGTGACGGCCACGCTGACGGGTGCGGGCGCGCTGGAACGGCTCGGCGTCGACGGAATGGCGCTGGGACTGGTCGAGGGCGGCCACATCAAGATCATCGCGCTGAGCGGGGAGTCCCTGGAGATCCTCAGCGAACGCAAGTTCACCCGCCTGGACGGCACGCTGCCGCTGTCGCAGGCGGTGCTCAGCAGGAAGGCTCGGTTCGTCACCTCCCTGACGGAGCTGGCGGGAGAGTTCCCGCTGCTCGCCGACTACCTGAGCCGCATCCAGTACGACGCGGCCGCCTACCTCCCGCTCATCGCGCAGGCAGAGGCCATCGGCGGACTGGTGCTCTTCTACCGGCGTCGCACCGACTTCAGCCCCGAGGAGCGCAACCTCTGCCTGGGCCTGGCGGGCATCGTCGCCCAGTCGCTCCAGCGGGCGCTCCTCTTCGACCAGGAGCGCGAGTTCGCCACCATGCTGCAGGCCGCCATGCTGCCGCGGCGGATCCCCGAGATCACCGGCGGGGAGATCGCGGTGCGCTACCACTCGGCCTGGAGCGGACGCGAGGTCGGCGGGGACTGGTACGACGTGATCGCGCTGCCCCGCGACCGCGTCGGCATCGTCGTGGGCGACGTACAGGGCCACGACACGCATGCCGCCGCCATCATGGGCCAGCTCCGCATCGCCCTGCGGGCCTACGCGGGTGAGGGGCATCCGCCCTCCACGGTGCTGGCGCGCGCCTCCCGCTTCCTGGCCGAGCTGGACACCGAACGGTTCGCGACCTGCATGTACGCCCAGGTGGACCTGGAGACCGGAGGCGTACGGGCGGTCCGCGCGGGCCACCTCGGACCGCTGATCCGGCACACGGACGGGCGAACGGGCTGGCCCAACGTGCGCGGCGGCCTGCCGCTCGGGCTGGCCACGGTCTTCGAACAGGAGGAGTTCCCCGAGACCCGGCTCGACCTGGTCCCCGGCGAGACCCTCGTCCTGTGCACCGACGGCCTCGTGGAAGAGCCCGGCACCGCCATCACCCAGGGCATGGAAGCCCTCGCCCACGCGGTCCGCAGCGGCCCCCAGGAAGCCGGGGCGCTCGCCGACCACCTCTCGGACCGGCTGTGGGAGCGCTGGGGCTCCGGCGACGACGTGGCCCTGCTGGTGCTGCGCAGGGCCCCGGACCCGGGCACCCACCGGGCACCGCGCATCCACCAGTACGTGCACCAGGCGGACCCGGAGGGGCTCTCCGAGGCCCGCTACGCCCTGCGCCAGGCGCTGCGCGACTGGGGCATGCCGGAACTCGCCGACGACGTGGAGCTGGCGGCGGGGGAGCTGCTCGTCAACGCCCTGCTGCACACCGACGGCGGAGCGGTGCTGACCATGGAGGTGCTGCCGGAGCCGGTCCGGCGGATCCGGCTGTGGGTCAAGGACCGCTCCAGCGTGTGGCCGCGCCGGCGCACCCCGGGGGAGTCGGCGACCACGGGACGCGGGCTGTTGCTGGTGGACGCGCTGGCCACGCACTGGGGAGTGGAGTCCCGGGGCGACGGCAAGGCGGTGTGGTGCGAGTTCTCCGCGGCGGGCAGCGCGGCGCGGAGCGCGCCGTGAAGGGGCGGACCGTGACCGGGTGCTCACGTCGAGTTGTGGGGCGGTGGGGGCGGGGTGATGATGCCGCCATGGAACGGTTTCTGTGGAACCTGCCGTGCGCCGGCTGAGCAAGCGCGCGGTGACGGGCGTCCTGGCGCTGCTGCTGTGCGCGGCCGGGGCGGCGACGGCGGTGGACTGGTCGACCGGCCGTCCGGACACGGACCCGGGGTGTCAGACGGTGGCCTTCATGTCGATGACGGGCGAGGCGCCCGCGTGCCGTTGACGGCCTCCGGCAGGCTTCGGGCGACGCCCGGGTCCCGGTAGCGGCGGCTACCGGAGGGGGCGTACGCGCGCACCGCGGGGGGTGGCTACCGGTGGTCGATCACCCGGACCGGGTGGGCGTCCTGCGCGACCGTGTCGATCGACCGGGGCAGCAGTCCGCCGCCGAAGCGGATCTCCTGCAGTTCGGCCTTGGCCAGTGCCTCGCCGGCGTGCACGGTCGGGGTGAGCCGGAGCGTGCCGTGCGCCGACCAGTCGTGCACCGCGCCGTCGCACTGGGCGTCGCCGCCGCCGATGCTGAGGCGGACGTCCTCCTGCTCGATGGTCGCCTTGATCTGAACCGCTCCCGAGGGTGACGGGGCGGTGCAGTGGTACTCACCGAAAAGGTGGATCGTGCCGTCGGGAGCGATGCGGGCTTCCGAAGATACGTAAATGCCATTGCCGTACGGCGCGGCATTCGCCGGGGCGGTGAATACCGCCGTGGCGCCCAGTGCGGCGAGTGCGGCCAAGGCCATGCGGGGGCCGGTCGTGGCCATCGTTTCCTCCTGTTGGACGAGGGGTTCAGGGGGTGGCGGAATTCCGCCGGAACGCATTGTGCTGGCATATGGAGGTCAATGCGTTCCACGGGATCGTGTCGGTGTGTGCAATTGCCCGCTCGGGCGCGTGAGACTGACCGGAATACGTCCCCGAAGATCCCCGAAGGGATCCCGCATGCGCCAGTCCGTCCTTGCCACGGCCGCCCTCCTCCCGCTCCTGCTGTTCGGTGCCACGGCCTGCTCCGGCGCCCCCGAAGGGGCCGCCCTCGCCCCGGCCGCGGTGCCCGCCGTGCCCGTGGACGACGGTGCGCCGGGTGTCGGGGACGATCCCTCGGCGGAGCGGGACGGGGTGGCGCGGGCCGCCTCGAAGGACGCCCATGTGGGTGACTCCGTACGGGTCAGGGGCAAAGAGGTGGGCCGTCACCTCCAGGTGGTGCTGGCCGCCTACGTCGATCCGGCGGTCAGCGTCGAGAAGAACTTCGCCCCGGCGGCGGGCAAGCGCTGGGTGGCCGCCTCGATGTCCTTCGTCAACGTGGGCGGGGCCTCGTACGGGGCTCTCGGGCGCATGTGGGCGCTCGACGGCGCGGGGCAGCGCCACCCGGTGGTGCCCACCGGGGAGCTCACGACCGGCAAACCGCTCGTCTTCGATTCGCTCGCGGTCGGTGAGCGGGCCGAAGGATGGGTGGTGTTCGAAATTCCGGAAAACACGCGCATCGTGCGGCTCCAGTACCAGGACGCGAACATGCTGGCGAATTCCGGAGGTGGTTTCTGGGCGGTCTAGCCCGCCCGGGTGAAACGGCGTCAAAGGGCCGGGCCGTCGACCACTAAGGTGCGGCGCATGACTTCTACCCAGGCCGAACTCGACCGCTCCAAGCTCGGCACCCTTTCGGTGCTCGCGTGGATCGGCGACCCCGACGAGGCCCACGACATTCCCTATCTCCTCGCCTACATCCTCGGGGACGGCCCCGACGGTCCCGAGGCGAGCGAGGCGGCCGCCCGCGGGCTGCTGGAGGAGATCGGCCTGCCCATCGGCGACGTGGTGATGGACGGCGTCCGCAACCCGGCTTCCTTCCCGGTGCAGATCCTCCTGGAGGGCAACCAGATCGCGCTGACCCTGCCGGGCATGAACGCGAAGTGCGTCGCCCCGCCGGAGTGGGTCAAGGCGGCGGCCGACAGCGGGCAGGCCTACTTCCTCTTCGCCACGCGCGCCTGGCCCGAGGCGGTTCCCGGCCGGCCGGTCGACGCCGAGACGCTGCAGGCGTTCGCCGGTGACACCGAGGTGCTCAACCACAGCGCCCACGCCGTCCTCGCGGTCCGGCGCCTGCAGCGCTAGGGCCTGTCGCGGGCATCCCCTCGCGCACACGCCGCGCGCCGGCCTCGGCACCGGCCCCCCGCTCCGGCCGCCGGGCTCCCAGCCTGCCCGGTGGCCGGCCCGTCGTGTCCGGGCCGTGGTGTCCGGGCCGTGGTGTCCGGGCCGTGGCGTCCGGTCCGTCGCGTCCGGGCCGGTGGCTCCGGCCGACCGGCCTACGGCTGTTCGAAGGCGAAGCGCAGCGAGCGGACCCGGTTGTCGAAGCTCGACCCGGCCAGGTCGGGCAGTCCGACCGCGCGCAGGCCGACCGGGCGGGTCAGCAGCTCGCGGAAGAGCGCCTTCATCTCCACCCGCGCCAGGTGCGCGCCCAGGCAGAAGTGCGGTCCGCCGCCGCCGAACCCCAGGTGGGGGTTGGGGGAGCGGGTGATGTCGAAGGCGTCCGGATCGGGGAAGACGGCCTCGTCGCGGTTGGCGGAGGCGTAGTACAGCACCACCTTGTCGCCGGGAACGAACGCGTGCCCGCCCAGGGTGTGTTCGGCGACGACCGTCCGGCGGAACTGGATGATCGGCGTGGAGTGGCGGATCATCTCGTCCACCGCGCCGTCCGCGTGCGCCTCGAAGTCCTCGAGCAGCAGGTCGCGTTGGTCGGGGTGGTCGGTCAGCAGGGTCAGGCCGTGGGTGATGGCGTTGCGGGTGGTCTCCACCCCGGCCACCATCAACAGGGAGAAGAAGGCGCCGAGTTGGCGGGCTCCAAGGGCTTCGCCGTCCACGTTCGCGCAGACCAGGGCCGAGATCAGATCGTCGGTCGGGTTCTCGCGCCGCTCCCGCCCGATCCCCGCCACCATCCGCTGCATCCGGGCCAGGGCCCGCAGGCCGCGCCCCGGCATCCGCAGCCGGGCGGCCAGGCCCCGCTCGACGCCGATGTTCTCGGAGGCGTGGTTGACGCGATCGGCGATCTCGGCGCGGTAGCGCTCCGGGATGCCCATCATGTTGCAGATGACCTCCAGGGGCAGCTTCGAGGCCACCGCCTCGACGAACTCGTCCGGCCGCCGCTCCAGCACGTCGTCCACGATGCGCGCCGCCACCGCGTGGATGTCCTCCTCCGCGGCCGCCAGCAGCCGGGGGGTGAAGGCCCGCTGCACGATCTTGCGCAGCTGCGCGTGCTCGGCGCCGTCCAGGTTGACCATCGAGTCCCCGAACAGCGCCCGCACCCACCGGGCCGGCTCGGGCGTCGTCACCCCGGGCGCGCTGGCGAACACCTTGGGCAGCCGGCTCGCCTCCTGCACGTCCGCGTGCCGTACGAGGGCCCAGTGCCCGCTCCCCTCGGGGACGAACACGGGGGAGTCCAGGGCCCGCAGGCGGGCGAAGGCGGCCAGCCGGTGGGCGGGGGGTGCCTGCCAGAAGGCCGGGTCGGCCAATTCCCTGCCGGGGGCTGGGGCTGGGGCTGGGGCTGGGGCGGGGTCTTGGCCGGGGCGTTGTGCGGGGAGCGTCATGGGCTGAAAACGGTGCCGGGGGCGCGGGGGTGACGGGTCCGGCGCGGCGCCGTTGCCGGGGGCGCCGCCCCCGGACCCCCGCTCCTCAAGCGCCGGCGGGGCTGGATGGGGTGCGGTTGGCCAGGGTCAGGCCGATGGCCACCGTCGCCGCCGCGGCCAGGCCGGCGTAGAGGACGGCGTACGTGCCCGTCCACGAGCAGGCCAGTACCACGAGGGCGGAGAGCGGCAGGGTCAGCTGCTGGGCGAGGCCCCGCTTGAAGTGGCGGGAGTGCAGGAGCCAGACCATCAGCAGGAAGAGCGCGGCCGGGACGGTGACGGCCGCGTTCGCGGCGAGTTGCGAGACGTGCGCCTTGCCGACCGCGTGCTCGACCGCGACCTCGATGCCCGCGCCGATCGCCGCGCCCGAGGCGAAGATCAACAGGTGTCCGTACCCCCACGGGATCGCCTCCCGGTTGGATTCCAGGTGCTCGTGCATCGGCACCGCGAAGTAGATCCACCAGGCGGCGAAGACGATGAGCAGAGCGCCCGCCGCGATCGGCAGCAGCTCGCCCAGGGCCTCGTGCTCGTCGAGCGCCGACTTCACGGCCACCGTGCTCGCCGCGATCGTCTCGCCGAGCACGATGATCGTGAACAGGCCGTAGCGCTCCACGATGTGGTGGGCGTGCCACGGCGTCTGGTGGCCGCGCTCGGCCACCACCGGAACCAGCAGCTCCGCGGCGACCAGGATCAGGAACAGCCAGCGCTTGGAGCCGTCCGGGGCGAACAGCAGCGCCACCCAGCCGGCCTGGCAGATGACCAGCCCGGCCGCGTACTTCAGGGCCGCGGTGCGGGCCTCGCCGCTCTCGCCGGAGGCGGCGCGCAGCCACTGGGCGGTGAGCGCGACGCGCATGATCAGGTAGCCGATGACGGGCACCGTCCAGTCGTTCTGCGCGAACGCCCGGCTCACGCCCGCCGCGTAGACGAGCACGCCGCAGATCTGGACGAGCGTCGCGATCCGGTACGGCACGTCGTCGCAGTCGTAGGCGGAGGCGAACCACGTGAAGTTCATCCACGCCCACCACACACCGAAGAAGACGAAGAAGTAGCTGATCACGCCGGTGCCGGGATGGCCCTCGGCCAGCGCGTGCACGAGCTGGGCGCCCGCCTGCGCGATGGCGACGACGAAGCACAGGTCGAAGAAGAGCTCCAGCGGGGTCGCGGCGCGGTGGCCCTCGTCCCGGCTGCGGGCGGTCATGGGTACGTAGGCCACAGGCATACCGCCCAGGACAGCAGCCCTGAGGGGCTCAGCAAGCGAGGCGCGCGGCCCTCAGGGCGCGTGTGCCCCGGGCGGACTCGTACCGGCCCAGGACGAGGCGGGCCAGGCGCGGGTGGTCGGCCAGCGGCTCCGAGACCGTCCAGGCGGCCGAGGCGTTCAGGGTGCGCATGAAGCGGCCCGGGGCCAGCAGGTGCGCCGCCACCGCGATCCGGCGGTACCCGGCGCCCTGGAGGGAGGCCAGGGCTTCGGGGACGGTCGGCCCGGCGGAGGTGAGGTAGGCGGGGAGCACGGGGACGGGGGCGGCTCCGTCGTCGTCGTGCTCCAGCAGCGCGGAGAGCTGGGCCGCGCAGGCCTGCGTACCGGCGTTGCCGCCGGGGCGGGAGGAGCCGGCGCCGGCCACCACCACCGCGTCGGCCCGCGTGTACGGGCCGCGGCGCCGCTCGGCCTCGCGCAGCCGGCCGTGCAGGGCGCGGGCGATGTCGCGCTCGCCGCTGAGGCCCTCGGTGAGGGCGCAGCCGGTGCCCTCCAGGACGGCGGGTATGTCGACGCGGCGGTGGAAACCGTCGCCGAGCAGCAGCGGGACCACCACCGCGCGCGGGTGCTCCCGTACGACCTCGGCGAGCGAGGGGCGCTGCACGTCGAGGTGGCCGACCAGCGCGTGCACCCCGCTGATGGCCTCGACGGCGGCGACGAGCCGGCGAATGGTCGCGGCGGCCTCCGGGTCGGCGCTGCCGTGGACGGCGATGACGAGCATGTGGTCTGCCTCCCTGATCCACCCCGTGGGTCCCCCTCCCACGCTAGGCGCGGCGCGGGCCCGGTGCAGCCTGGCCAAGGGCCCGCGGGGCGGGCCGGAGGTCCTGTGCGGAAGGGGTCGTTTCCCCGTCCCCAGGGGTCCTTTTCGGGCGTTCGGGGCCGTGGGTCCGACCTACCGTCGAAGAGTCGGAACGCATGCACGCGTGACGTCTTGGCCCGGCCGCCCTGGCCGCCCCGGGATCGCGCGGCACAGGGACACGGAGTGAGATCCATGGGGCAGACGCTGGTTGTCATCGGCCACGGCATGGTGGGGCACCGCCTGCTGGAGGCGCTCGCGGAGCGTGACGCGCTCGCCGACCCGGCCCGCCCCGAACGCGGCGGCTGGCAGGTCACCGTCCTCGCCGAGGAGGAGCGCCCGGCCTACGACCGCGTGCACCTGTCCGCGGCCTTCACCGGCTCCACCGGCGAGGAGCTGTCCCTGGCCCGGCCCGGTTTCCTGGACGAGTACGGCATCGACCTGCGCCTCGGCGACCCGGCGGAGCTCATCGACACCACGGCCCGTACGGTCACCGCCCGCTCCGGCGACGTGGTCCGTTACGACGCGCTCGTGCTCGCGACCGGCTCCTACCCCTTCGTGCCGCCGATCGACGGCGCCGACGCGGAGGGCTGCTTCACCTACCGCACGCTCGACGACGTCGAGGCACTGACCGCGTACGCCGCGGACCCCGGGGTCCGCACCGGTGTCGTCATCGGCGGCGGGCTCCTCGGCCTGGAGGCGGCGGGCGCGCTGCGCACACTCGGACTGGCCACGCACGTGGTGGAGTTCGCGCCCCGGCTGATGCCGCTGCAGGTGGACGACGGAGGCGCGGCCGCCCTGCGGTCCACCATCGAGTCCATGGGCGTCGCCGTGCACACGGGTGTCGGCGCGGCCGGCGTGCAGATCCACCCCGACGGGCGGGCGCAGGCGCTCCGGCTGACCAGCGGCGAGGAGATCGGCTCCGACGTCGTGGTCTTCTCGGCCGGTGTGCGGCCGCGCGACCGCCTGGCCCGCGAGTGCGGCCTGGCCGTGGGCGACCGCGGCGGGGTCGTCGTGGACGGGCACTGCCGCACCAGCGACCCGTACGTCTACGCGATCGGTGAGTGCGCGCAGACCGTCGACGGCAAGGTGTACGGGCTGGTCGCGCCCGGCTACCAGATGGCGGAGACCGTCGCCGAGGCCCTCGCGGGCGCGGGCGAGCTCACCTTCACCGGGGCGGACACCTCCACCAAGCTCAAGCTGATGGGCGCCGACGTGGCCTCCTTCGGCGACCCCTTCGCCCCCGAGGGCCGTGACGGTGCCGTCTCGGTGGTCTTCTCCGACGCCCGCGAGGGCGTCTACAAGAAGCTGCTGCTGGGCCCCGACGGTGCACTGCTCGGCGGGATCCTGGTCGGCGACGCCGAGGCCTACGGCTCTCTGAAGCCGCACGCCGGCCGGCAGCTGCCGGCCCCGCCGGAGGCCTTCATCCTGCCGTCGGGCGACGGCGCGGTGCTCCCCGGCGCGGACGCGCTGCCCGATGACGCGGTGGTGTGCAGCTGCCACAACATCACCAAGGGGCGCGTGCGCGAGGCGGTCGTCGCGGAGTCCCTCACCGACATCGGCGGCATCAAGAAGTGCACCAAGGCCGGCACGGGCTGCGGCGGCTGCATCGGCACGCTGCAAGCGGTCCTGGACGCCGAACTGGCCGCGGCGGGCATCGAGAAGCCGCGCGGGCTGTGCGAACACTTCACCCTGACCCGGGCGGAGATCTACGAGAAGATCCGCACCGAGCGCATCCGCAGCTTCAGCGAGCTGCTGGAGACCTACGGCGAGGGCGGCGAGGGCTGCGCCGTCTGCAAGCCGGTCGTCGCGAACGTCCTGGGCACCCTCGCCCCCGACCTCGGCATCGGACACATCCTGGCGGGCGAGCAGGCGGCCCTGCAGGACTCCAACGACCTCTTCCTCGCCAACCTCCAGAAGGACGGCACCTACTCGGTCGTCCCGCGCGTCGCCGGCGGCGAGATCACGGCCGAACAGGTCATCGTGCTGGGCGAGGTGGCCAGGGACTACGCCCTCTACACGAAGATCACCGGAGCCCAGCGCATCGGCCTCTTCGGGGTCAAGAAGGAGCAGCTGCCCGACATCTGGCGGCGTCTGGGCGGCGCCGGATTCGAGTCCGGGCAGGCGTACGGGAAGTCCCTGCGCGCGGTGAAGTCCTGTGTGGGAGCCCGCTTCTGCCGCTTCGGGCAGGGCGACTCCATCCAGCTCGCGATCGACCTGGAGCTGCGCTACCGGGGCCTGCGCACCCCGCACAAGTTCAAGGGCGGCGTCTCGGGCTGCCTGCGCGAATGCGCGGAGGCCCGGGGCAAGGACATCGGCGTCATCGCCACCGCCAACGGCTGGAACCTGTACGTCAGCGGCAACGGCGGGGCGACCCCGCGCCACGCCGACCTGCTGGCCTCGGACCTGGACACCGCCGAACTCTTCGCGCTGATCGACCGGTTCCTCATGTACTACATCCGCACCGGCGAGCGCCTGGAGCGGACGTCCGCCTGGCTGGAGCGGCTCGGCGGCAGCGCCGCGGGCCTGGAACACCTGAAGGCCGTCCTGATCGAGGACTCGCTCGGAATCTGCGCGGAGCTGGAGGCGCAGATGGAGCGCCACGTGTCGGCGTACGAGGACGAGTGGTCGGCGGTCCTGGAGGACCCGGTGGCGCTGGAGCGCTTCGGGAGCGTGGACTTCGGGGCGGCCGCCGAGGGCGCCGGGCAGTCCCTGGAGCCGGGCCGCGGGCGGACCGCGGTGCTGCCGGACGGCACCGAGGCGGCGGTCTTCAAGGACCGTGCGGGCGAGGTCTACGCGGTCGGCAACCGGGACCCCTTCTCGGGCGCCGACGTGATCGCCAACGGCATCATGGGCTCGCGCGACGGGGTGCCCGTCGTGGCCTCGCCGATGCACAAGCAGGTCTTCGACCTGCGTACCGGCATCTGCCTGGACGACCCCGAGGTGTCCTTGCCGCTGGTGGATCTGCGGCCCTAAGGCTCTGGGGCCGCCGTACCAACGCACTGTGGGCGAGGGGACCTTGTCCCGTCGCCCACACGACGTTCTCCCCTGATGAGGGGCGCCCCTGTAGGCGGACCCTAAGAAGGTCAGGGCTTTCAGCTTCGTTTTCCTCAACCCCTCCGAACGTGTCAGGCCCCTTCGGACGCGTCAGGCCCCTCCGAACGCGTCAGGCCCCTTCGACCTACAGACCCCTTCGACCTACAGGAAATGCCATGAGTTCCGCCAAGCAGGACGCGCGCGCGGCGACCGCCCGGGTGCAGGCGCCGGATCCGGCGCAGTACCGCCCCGGTCGCACCATCACCGAGTGGACGCCGGAGGATCCGTCCTTCTGGCAGACCACCGGCAAGAAGGTCGCCACCCGCAACCTGTGGATCGCGGTGCCGGCCCTGCTGGTGGCCTTCGTGGTCTGGCAGGTCTGGAGCATCACGGCGACCAACCTCAAGGACGTCGGCTTCGGCTTCTCGCAGTCCCAGCTGTTCTGGCTGACGGCCGTCCCCGGCATCACGGGCGGCACCGCCCGGATCCTCTACACCTTCATCGGCCCGATGATCGGACAGCGCCGCTTCACCGCGCTCTCCACGGTCATCCTGATCGTGCCGCTGCTGTGGCTGGGCTTCGCGGTGCAGGACCCCACCACCTCGTACACCACGCTGGTCGCCATCGCCGCGCTCTGCGGCATCGGCGGAGCCAACTTCTCCTCCTCCCTGGCCAACATCGGCTTCTTCTACCCGAAGCAGGAGAAGGGCAACGCGACCGGCATCAACGGCGGTCTGGGCAACCTCGGCGTCTCCGTGGTGCAGCTGCTCACGCCGATCCTGATCACCACCTCGGTGCTGGCCATCGGCTCGGGCCAGAAGAAGGCGGACGGCTCGGAGATCTACCTCCAGAACGCCGCGTTCGTCTGGGTGCCGGTCCTGATCGTCCTCGCGGCCATCGCCTGGTTCGGCCAGAACGACCTGAAGGTGGCCTCCACCCCCTTCAGCCAGCAGAAGATCATCTTCAAGCGCAAGCACAACTGGCTGATGACCTGGCTCTACGTCGGCACCTTCGGCTCCTTCATCGGTTTCGCCGCGGCCCTCCCGCTCCTGATCAAGACGACCTTCCCGGCGTACTCCGTGGCCACCTACGCCTGGATGGGCCCGGCGCTCGGCGCACTGGCCCGCTGGGCGGGCGGCTGGATCGCCGACAAGTTGGGCGGCGCACGGGTGACGATCCTGTCCTTCGTGGGCATGGGCGCGTCGATCATCGGCGTGATCACCTTCCTGCCGGCCGGCTCCGACCAGGGCTCCTTCTACGGCTTCTTCTTCTGCTTCCTGTCGGCGTTCTTCTTCTCGGGCATCGGCAACGGCTCGACCTTCCGCCAGATCCCGGTCATCTTCCGCGGTCAGCACCTCGCCGGCCTGACCGAGGGCACCCCCGAGTACGCGAAGGGGCTGAAGCAGGCCGAGATCGAGTCGGGCGCGGTGACCGGTTTCACGGCGGCCATCGCCGCCTACGGCTTCTTCTTCATCCCGGCGATGTTCGCCAACTTCGCCGTGACCAGCGCGATGTGGGGCTTCGTCGCCTTCTACGCCAGCTGTGTCGTCGTGGCCTGGTGGTTCTACGCCCGCAAGGGCGCGGAGGCCCCCAGCTAGGCCGTCTCTTCCTCGGCCTCCGATGGTCAGCCCGGGTGGTACTCCCACCCGGGCTTTCCGTTGTTGCGCCCCGGCCCCCGCGCCTCCACCGGGTGATGGGGGGCTGATATACGCTGCGTCAGCTGGCTCATTCATCATGATCCTTAAGCCCGGGGGGGCTCTCAGCATGGTTCTGCACGTTCGTCATGCCCGCATTCGGTTCGGCCTCGCGCTGACGCCCGTACTGTCGCTGGCGCTCGCCGCGCCGAGTGCATTCGCGGCACCCGTCGCGGCCACGCCCGACCCCGATCCCGCTCCGGCGACGGCCCTGGCCGCGACCGCCGCTGCGCCTGCGGCACTGGGCCGGTGGGGCTCGGCCACGGAGCTCTCCGGGATCGCGGGAGGGGTCCTGGACATGAAGTCCGCCAAGGACGGCACCGTCGTGGCCCTCCTGTCCCAGCCCACCGACGAGGGCTACCGGACCGTGGCCTCCGTACGCCCTGCGGGCAGCACCAAGTGGCTGCCCGTCGCGCCGATCTCAGGCGCCGCGCTCACCACCCTCGGCGATGGCTCCGTCGCGACGCAGTGGACCGAGAAGACGGCGGACGGCACGGCCCTGGCGATCCGTTTCGCCCGCGTCCTGCCCGGCGCCACGGCCTTCTCGGCGCCGGAGACCATCGCCACGGTCCCGGCGGCCCACGGCGTCGTCCTCGCGGCCAACGCCTCCGGCCGGCTCGCCGCCGCCTGGATGGACGGCGACCGCAAGCTGACCGTCTCCGAGCGTCCGTCGGAGGGAGCCGCCTGGTCCGCCCCGGCCGTGCTCGACCGGCTGCCGGAACCCATCCACCGTCAGGACAACGACTACGACTACCACCTGACGGACCTCCGGCTCGCCGTCGCGAAGGACGGCGCCGCGATGGTGATCTGGGGCGGCAACTCCAAGTACGAGGGCGACGGCGTGGATCCGGACCCGACCGCCTGGAAGTGGCACTACAAGGTGCTGGAGCGGGCCGCCGGCTCCGCCTCCTGGTCCCAGCCCGCCGACCTGCCGCAGCTCGGTGAGCAGCCGGAGGGCGTCGTGCTCGCCGAGCACCCCAAGGGCGGGTTCCACTGGTTCACGTACTCGAGCTACGCCCACAAGCCGGCGGGCGCCTCGGCCTGGAGCCCGGCTGAGGCCGCGGGCGGCCTGAGCGTGAGTTCCCGCACCCAGATGCTGGCGCTGCCGAACGGCGACCTGATGGTGATCGGCGGGTCCGGCTACCTGCTGCGGTCGGCGACCACCGGGGAATGGCGGTCCCCGCAGCGGCTTCCGGCCCGGTTGGCCGGTTCCCTGAAGGGATCGCTGCGCGCCGTGCAGGCCGCGAACGGCTCGGTCGTGGTCACCTGGGCCGAGGCCCAGTCGAGCGGCTCGGAGGTCGGCGACGTGAAGACCTCCACCTACGCGGGCGGCGCCTGGTCGGCGCCGAAGGTCATCGGCACGGGCGCCTGGCCGGCGACGGCGCTGGCCGCCGACGGCGGTGGCCGACCCGTCGCGCTGTGGAGCACGCAGGCGACCGCGAACGGCAAGACCACGTACCGGACCTTCAGCGCGACGACGGCCACGAGCCGCCCGCTGCCCACGTGGCGGGACTACAACGACGACGGCAGGCCCGAACTCCTCGCCAACAGCACCGACGCCTATACGAGCGCCACCAAGGCCTACTCCGTCGGCGCCACCGGTCTGACGGAGCTGCAGCGAGTGGCCTGGGCCACGCCCCCGAAGGTGCAGCCCACGCAGTTCCTGCCGTTCGGTGACCTGGACGGGGACAGGTGCAACGACATGCTCGTGCGCCTCGTCACCGGTGAGGTCCGGATGTACACGCCGGTCTGCGGCGGACTGCCCTCGGAGGGATCCGCGTACAAGAAGATCTCCTCGGACTGGAAGCTGTACGACAGCCTCGTCTCGACCGGGGACCTGACCGGTGACGGCAAGGCCGATCTGCTCGCCCGGTCTTCCGCGAGCGGGTACCTGTACCTGTACGCGAACAACGGCGCCGGCGGCTTCGCCGCCCGCGTCAAGGTCGGTGGCGGCTGGAACACGTACAAGAAGCTGATCGGTACGGGCGACCTCAACGGCGACGGCAAGGCCGACATCCTGGCCCTCGACGGTTCCGGGGAGCTCTGGCGCTACGACGGCACCGGGAAGGCGGCCGGCGCCTTCAAGCCGCGCGCGCTGGTCTTCAAGGACTGGGGCGGCACCTACGCGGACGTCGCCGGCGCGGGCGACCTGACCGGTGACGGCAAGGCCGACCTCGTCTCGCGGGACACGACGGGCCGCGCCTGGCTCAACGCGGGCACCGGCACCGGCAGCTTCGCCAACCGCAAGCAGCTCGGCACCACCTCGCCCCTGAAGTACTACCGCCCCTTCTGACGGTCTCGCTCCGCCTCCGCGCCCGCCGCCCCGTCCCTGACCGGGCGGCGGGCGCTACCTTCCCAGAATCTTGTGAAAGTTTTCACAAGCGCACGATGGACCTTTGACCTGCCCAAAGTGCCAGGTCAGCCGTGATGGGAGACCCTGGGAGCCGGGGATCGCGGGACCTTCGGGCCCCAGCTCAGGACCAACGCGGCGCCAAATGATCGATCAAAAGGCGTGCAATGGATGCAAGCAATGAGGCGATCGGAAGGTGCGGGCGATGACTGCCACCCCTGCGGAAACCACGAAGAACGGCGAAGCCTGGAACGGCTTCAAGGGCGGTCTGTGGCGCGACGCCGTCGACGTCCGCGACTTCATCCAGCAGAACTACACGCCGTACGAGGGTGACGACACCTTCCTCGCCGGTCCCACCGAGCGCACCACCGCCGTGTGGAAGGCGATCACCGACAAGTTCCCGGAGGAGCGCGAGAAGGGCGTCTACGACGTCGCGTACGACATCCCGTCGACGATCACCGCGCACGCCCCCGGTTACATCGACCGCGACAAGGACCTGATCGTCGGCCTCCAGACGGACGCCCCGCTCAAGCGCGCGATCATGCCCTACGGCGGCTGGCGCATGGTCGCCGGCGCCCTGGAGACCTACGGCTACCCGGTCTCCGACGACCTGGAGAAGGTCTTCACGGAGTACCGCAAGACCCACAACGCCGGTGTCTTCGACGCGTACACCCCCGACATCCGCGCCGCCCGCAAGGCCGGCATCGTGACCGGCCTGCCGGACGCGTACGGCCGCGGCCGCATCATCGGCGACTACCGCCGCGTGTCGCTCTACGGCGTCGACCGCCTCATCGCCGTCAAGAAGGAGGAGAAGGAGGAGATCAACTCCCTCCCCGCGGGCAACCGCTCGCTGGAGGAGACGATCCGCCTGCGCGAGGAGCTCTCCGAGCAGATCCGCGCCCTCGCCGAGCTCAAGGCGATGGCCGCCTCCTACGGGTACGACATCTCCGGCCCGGCCACCACCGGCCGCGAGGCCATCCAGTGGCTGTACTTCGCGTACCTGGCCGCCGTGAAGGAGCAGAACGGCGCGGCCATGTCGCTCGGCCGCACCTCCACCTTCATCGACGTCTACCTCCAGCGCGACATCGAGGCCGGCATCCTCACCGAGGAGCAGGCCCAGGAGCTGGTCGACGACTTCATCATCAAGCTCCGCATCGTCCGCTTCCTGCGCACCCCGGAGTACGACGAGCTCTTCTCCGGCGACCCCACCTGGGTCACCGAGTCCATCGCCGGCATGGGCGAGGACGGCCGTCCGCTGGTCACCAAGACCTCGTTCCGCTACCTCCACACCCTCTACAACCTCGGCCCGGCCCCCGAGCCGAACATGACCGTCTTCTGGTCGCCCCAGCTGCCGCAGGGCTTCAAGGAGTTCTGCGCCAGGGTCTCGATCGACACCTCCTCGGTGCAGTACGAGTCCGACGAGCTGATGCGCCCGCGCTTCGGCGACGACACCGCCATCGCCTGCTGCGTCTCGGCCATGCCGGTCGGCAAGCAGATGCAGTTCTTCGGCGCCCGCGTGAACCTCGCCAAGACCCTGCTCTACGCGATCAACGGCGGCCGCGACGAGAAGTCCGGAGCCCAGGTCGGCCCGTCCACCGGCGCCCTCACCTCCGACGTGCTGGACTACGACCAGGTCATGGCCAAGTTCGACGAGCAGATGGAATGGCTCGCCGACACCTACGTCCACGCCCTGAACGTCATCCACTACATGCACGACAAGTACGCCTACGAGCGCATCGAGATGGCGCTCCACGACCGCGACGTGCGCCGCACCATGGCCTGCGGCATCGCCGGCCTCTCGGTCGCCGCCGACTCGCTGGCCGCCATCAAGTACGCCAAGGTCACCGCCGTGCGCGACGAGACCGGCCTCGCCACCGACTACACCATCGAGGGTGACTACCCGGCGTACGGCAACAACGACGACCGTGTCGACTCGATCGCCGTCTGGCTGGTCGAGGAGTTCATGAAGAAGATCCGCAAGCACCCGACGTACCGCGAGGCCGAGCACACCCAGTCGGTGCTCACCATCACCTCGAACGTCGTCTACGGCAAGAAGACCGGCAACACGCCGGACGGACGCCGCGCGGGCGAGCCGTTCTCCCCGGGCGCCAACCCGATGAACGGCCGCGACACCCACGGCTACGTCACCTCGGCGCTGTCGGTCGCGAAGCTCCCGTACGAGGACGCCGAGGACGGCATCTCGCTGACCAACACCGTCACCCCCGACGGCCTGGGCCGCACCCCCGAGGAGCGGATCAAGAACCTGGCGGGCGTCCTCGACGGCTACATGGCGGTCGACGGCTTCCACATGAACGTGAACGTGCTCAACCGCGACACGCTCATGGACGCCATGGAGCACCCGGAGAACTACCCGCAGCTCACCATCCGCGTCAGCGGATACGCGGTGAACTTCGTCCGCCTCACGCGCGCTCAGCAGCTCGACGTGTTGAACCGCACCTTCCACGGCTCTCTCTGATCCTTCCGGTCCTTCGAGAGACCCACGAGCACGCGCGGCCCGGGGCCGGCCCTCGCCCGGCCCCGGGACCGCGCGTCACCAGATCAGCCCACGGAATCCGGAAGCTGGAGCACCTGCCATGACCGTCCTCTTCGGTACGAGCCTTCCCGTCGGCCACGCCAACGCGATCAGCGTGAGCGCCGGCCGGACGCCCGCCGCCGCCGCCACGCAGCGGCCGAGCGAGGGCACGGTGCACTCCTGGGACCTGTCCACCGGGGTCGACGGCCCCGGGACCCGGTTCGTGACCTTCCTGTCCGGCTGCCCGCTGACCTGTCTGTACTGCCACAACCCCGACACCATGCGGATGCGCAACGGCAGGCGCACCTCGGCCGACGACGTCATCGCCGAGGCCCGCAAGTACACCAAGTTCATCTCCGCGTCCGGCGGCGGCGCCACCATCTCGGGCGGCGAGCCGCTGCTCCAGCCCGTCTTCGCGGGCGAACTGCTGCACCGGATGAAGAACGACCTCGGACTGCACACCGCCCTGGACACCTCCGGCTTCCTCGGGGCCCGCGCCACCGACGCGCTGCTGCGCGATGTGGACCTGGTGCTCCTCGACATCAAGTCCTGGGACCGCGAGACGTACAAGAAGGTGACCGGCCGCCCGCTGGAGCCGACCCTGGACTTCGCCCGCCGCCTCGCCGACCTGGGCAAGGAGGTGCACCTGCGGTTCGTACTGGTGCCGGGACTGACCGACGCCACGGAGAACATCGAGGGCGTCGCCGCCTTCGCCGCCGCCCTCGGCAACGTCTCGCGGGTCGACGTACTGCCCTTCCACAAGCTCGGCGAGAGCAAGTGGGAGGCGCTCGACATGAAGTTCACCCTCCACGACACGCCGTCTCCGACCGCCGCACAGGTCGCCGAAGCGAAGGCGATCTTCGCCGCGCAGGGACTGAACGCGGTCTGAGCTTCGGGTCCCGCTCGCGGCTCCCCTCCCGGCTCCCCTCCTGGCTCCCTCCCGAGTCCTCACTCGAACGGCGCACCCGTAAGGTCCGCATAACGGGCCGAATCGGTACGTACCACCTAGCGTGGTGCTGTGTCCGAGCCCTCAGAAGTCATCGACGCCGCGCCGCCCCCTCCGGCGCCCGAGACCCCACTGCCGGCCGGGCGGTCCGTCACCGCACGGGCCACCCTGGCCGGCACCGTCGTCTCGCTCCTGCTCATCCTCGCGATCGTGCTCGGCAGCCGGCTGCTGCGGGACTTCGACTCGGCCCTGCTGCCCTACGCCGTGGCCACCGTCTTCCTGGCCTTCGGCGTGGCCTACCGGTACACCGTGTGGGTCTCGGCGCCCGGCGCGCGCCGCCTGTTCAAAAAGGGTTTCGGCAGCTTCTTCTCGGCCGACAACTTCCGCAAGGCGCCCACCGCCGTACCGAAGATGATCGCCACCTACCTCGGCTTCCAGAAGTTCCTCGGCGCCCGCTCGCGCCCCCGCTGGATCGCCCACCAGCTGATGTTCTGGGGCTGCCTCCTCGCCGCGGCGATCACCTTCCCGCTGACCTGGGGCTGGTTCACCTTCACCGGCGACAGCGCGACGGGCCCCGGGTACGAGATGCGGATCTGGGGCATCAAGGTCCTCGGATTCGACTCCCTGAACATCCTGGGCTGGCTGATGTTCCACGGCCTGGACATCGCCGCCGTCCTCGTGATCCCCGGAGCCTCGTACTTCCTGTACCGGCGGATGAAGGACCGCGGGGCCATGACCGGCCAGCGCTTCGCCTACGACCTGCTGCCGCTGATCTGCCTGATCGTCATCTCCGTGACCGGTCTGCTGCTGACCTTCTCCTCGATCTTCCTGCACGGCGGCGGATACGAGTTCCTCGCGATCCTGCACATGGTGTCGGTGGTGTTCACCCTCATCTACATCCCGTTCGGGAAGTTCTTCCACATCGTCCAGCGCCCGGCCGCCGTCGGCATGCAGCTCTTCAAGTACACGGCCCGCCAGGACGAGCAGGTCTTCCTCTGCAAGCGCTGCGAGGAGCCCATCGACACCACCCCGTACGTCGAGAACCTGCGCGGCACCATGCAGGACCTCAACCTCGACTTCAACGCCTTCGTCGAATACTGCCCGCGCTGCAAGCGGGTCCTGCGCGGCAACGCCTACCTGACCCACGTCAAGAAGGGCTTCAAGTGACCGCGACCGACCCCGCCAAGGCCGCGTCCCGGCCCGTGAGCATCTCCATCGACCCCTCCATCGCCCCGCCCGGCACCCGCAACTTCCGCGACGCCGGCGGCATCCCCGCCGACCAGTGGCACGCCGACCAGAACGGCGAGACCCTGGTCCCCACCCACTGCTGCTTCTGCGGGGTGCAGTGCGGGATGTACCTGCGCGTGGACAAGGGCGGCAAGGTCTTCGGCGTGGAGCCCCGCAACCACGACATCAACCGGATGCGGCTGTGCCCCAAGGGCATCAACGCCTACCAGCAGGTCAACCACCCCGACCGGCTGACCGCCCCGCTGATGCGGCGCTCCCGGGACGAGGAGTTCAAGGAGTGCTCCTGGGACGAGGCACTGGACTTCACCGTCTCCGAGATCCGGCGCATCCAGGAAGCCCACGGCAACGACGCCTTCGGACTGCTCGGCGGAGCCAGCCTGTTCTCCGAGAAGACCTACCTGGTCGGCAAGTTCGCCCGGGTCGCGCTGAAGACCAAGCACGTCGACTACAACGGCCGCCTGTGCATGGTCAGCGCCGCCGGAGCCAACAAGCTCGCCTTCGGCATCGACCGGGCCGGCAACCCCTTCTCCGACATCCTCCTCACCGACTGCCTGCTCATCGCCGGGTCGAACGTGGGGGAGTGCTTCCCGGTGATGACCCAGTACCTCTGGGGTGCGCGGGACCGGGGCGCCTCGCTGATCGTGATCGACCCGCGCGAGACGGCCATCGCCCGCACCGCCGACATCCACGTCGCCCTCAAGCCCGGCACCGACTCGGCCTTCTTCAACGCCGTACTGAACGTGGTCATCGCCGAAGGCCTCACCGACGAGGCCTACATCGCCGCGCACACCACCGGCTGGGAAGAGGTCAAGAGGACCGTCGCCGAGTACCCGCCGTCCCGCTCCGCGGAGATCTGCGGGGTGCCTGCCTCGCAGATCGTCCAGGTGGCGCGGGTCTTCGCCGGCGCGGGCAAGGCCATGGCCTGGCACGCCCGCGGCATCGAGCACCACTCCCAGGGCGTCGAGAACTGCCTGTCCGTCATCAACCTGTGCGTGGCCACCGGGCACATCGGCAAGCCCGGCGCCGGCTACGGCACCATCACCGGGCAGGGCAACGGCCAGGGCGGCCGCGAGCACGGCCAGAAGTCCGACCTCCTGCCCGGCGGCCGCTCCATCAGCAACCCGGAACACCGCAAGCAGATCTGCCAGATCTGGGGCATCGAGGAGTCCGAACTCCCCGGCGCCGGCACCTCCATGATGGAGATGGTCTGGCAGATGCAGCGGAGGGAGATCCGCGGCCTCATCGGCATCTGCAACAACCCGTTCGTCTCCCTCCCCAACTACGCGGTGGTCAAGGACGGCTACGACACCGCCGAGTTCCACGCCCAGTTCGACTTCTTCCTCTCCGAGACCGCGGCCAACGCCCACGTGGTCTTCCCCGTCACCACCTGGGCCGAGGACGAGGGCGTGATGGCCAACGCCGAGGCCCGCGTGGTCAAGCACAACAAGGCCCAGGAACCTCCCGCCGGGGTGCGCACCGACACCTGGGTCATCTGCGAACTCGCCCGGAGGCTCGGCGCCGGGAAGCACTTCGATTTCCCCGGCTCCCGCGAGGTGTTCGAGGAGCTGCGCGTCGCCTCCGCCGGCACGGTCAACGACTACTACGGCATCACCTACGAACGCCTCGACGAGACGGGCGGGATCGTCTGGCCCTGCCCCTCCACCGAGCACCCGGGCACCCCCCGGCTCTTCGAGGACGGCCGTACCTACCACCCCGACGGCAAGATCCACATGCAGGTCGTGGAATGGCATCCGCCCATGGACGCGTACACCGAGGAGTTCCCCCTCTCCCTCACCACGGGCCGCACCGTCGCGCACTTCCTCTCCGGCAATCAGACCCGCCGTCTGGGAGCCCTCGTCGAGCAGACCCCACGCCCCTGGGTGGAGGTCCACCCCTCGCACGGCTTCCGCAACGGCGAACCGGTCCGGGTGGTCACCCGGCGCGGCAGCGAGGTGTTCCCGGCCCTGGTCACCGAGGCGATCCGCCCCGACACCGTCTTCATCCCGTACCACTGGCCCGTCCCGACGTCCGCGAACGCCCTGACCATCGACGCCCTCGACCCCCGCTCGAAGATCCCC
The DNA here is from genome assembly GCF_042870555.1 of Streptomyces sp. NPDC006487. Taxonomy (NCBI): domain Bacteria; kingdom Bacillati; phylum Actinomycetota; class Actinomycetes; order Kitasatosporales; family Streptomycetaceae; genus Streptomyces; species Streptomyces sp. NPDC006487. The sequence continues at coordinate 195,323 of NZ_JBIAHN010000004.1, read as the reverse complement.
GAGTACAAGGTCTGCGCCGCCCGGATCGAGGCCGCCGAACGGGTCGACGAGGTGCCCGCGCCGCCCACCCCGCCGGGCCGTGAGGCCTATCCGGAAGCCCAGGTCTCCCGCACCGACCCCCTGCCCCCCACGTCCCCGCAGGGCCGTGGCACGGCGGAGAGGAGCTGACCCGCCATGATGGGCCGCACGATCTTCATCGACCCGGGTCGCTGCATCGGCTGCCAGGCCTGCGTCTCGGCCTGCCGCGAGTGCGATTCGCACCGCGGCAAATCGATGATCCACCTGGACTACACCGAACCCGGCATGTCCGTCGCCTCCCTCCCCAGCGTCTGCATGCACTGCGAGGACCCGGTCGCACCCTGCGCCGAGGTCTGTCCCGCCGACGCGATCCTGGTGACCGCCGACGGGGTGGTCCAGCAGGCCGACACCACCCGCTGCATCGGCTGCTCCAACTGCGTCAACGCCTGCCCCTTCGGCATCCCGAAGATCGACCTCCAGGCGAAGCTGCAGATGAAGTGCAACCTCTGCTACGACCGCACCGCATACGGCCTCGCCCCGATGTGCGCGACCGTCTGCCCGACCGGTGCCCTCTTCTACGGAACCCTCGAAGAGCTCCAGGCGGAGCGCCCCGGCGTCCAGGTGGCCGACTCCTTCGTCTTCGGCGACGTCGTCGTCCAGACCGGCGTGGCCATGGTCGTCCCCGCCGACAAGGTCCAGTGGCCCGTCCCGGGCGGCCTGCCCGTCGTCGAGATCAACGGAAGGGACGTCCGATGAGCGTCACCGAACAGCCCCCTCCGCATCCAGGGCGTCAGGGCGACGGCCACGCAGACGGCGGGGCGGCCGCCGATGCCGCGATCGAGCAGCTGCGCGACCGGATCAGTGCCGACTCCCTCACCACCCGCCGCGACTACCTGCGGATCGTCGCCACGGTCTCCGGGGGCCTGGCCATCGGCGGTGTCGGCGTGGCCGCCGGCATCCTGCACCGGCACGGGGACAACGAGGGCTTGCCCGACCCGAAGAAGGTCGCCGACCTGCTGCCTCCCGGCCAGTCCGTGGCCTTCCGGTTCCCGGGCGAGGACGACCGGGCCCTGGCAGTGCGCCTCGGGGACGGCTCCCTCGTGGGCTACTCGGCCGTCTGCACGCACCTGGCCTGCGGAGTGCTGTGGCGGGAGGACCGGGGCCCCGACGGGGAGCTGTACTGCCCCTGCCACGAGGGTGTCTTCGATGCCCGCACCGGTGAGGTGACGGCCGGTCCGCCGCCCCGCCCGCTGCCGAGGATCTACCTGACCGAGCAGGCCGACGGCAGCGTCTGGGCCGTCGCCACCGCCCGGTCGGGAGAGCCGGCCAAGGACGCGCTGTGCCGTCAGTTCGGCGACACCCACCCGCAGGAGTCCGCCCGCCTGGGCTGCCCGGGATCGGCCCGGGCGGGCGCCACCGAGAGGAGGCCCACATGAGCGAGACTCCGCTGCCGCCCCGCCCGGAGTACCACCCGGGCAGCGCCCAGCCCCGGCTCAACCGCCCCGTGCACGAGCGGTACCCGCAGATCCGCTCCACCAGCGGGTACGGGGACCCGCGGATCCGGAGCACGGGCCCGGGCCCGGGAGCCGGCACCGAGCAGGAGCCCGAGCGCTCCTCACGGCTCAACGCGCGCCTCGTCCTGGCCCTCACGGTCGTGATCGGCCAGCTCTGGGCGCTCACCGTGACCGTCAACGAGTGGATGAAGGGAAACACCGGCACGGCCTGGTGGGGAGCGGGATTCCTGATCCTGTCCTTCCTCGTCGTGATCGGACTGTGGCTCCTCGACCCGAAGGACCGATGACCATGTCGATACCCACGCCGACTCCGTCGGCATCCCGAAGCCACCGCGCCGAGAGCTACAAGCCCGGCGCCACCATCGCCGACTGGCGGCCGGAGGACGAGGGCTTCTGGCAGTCCAAGGGCCACCGGGTCGCCCAGCGCAACCTCTGGGTTTCGATCCCGGCCCTGATGCTCGGCTTCGTGGTCTGGCAGGTCTGGTCGGTGACCGTGGTCAGGCTGAACGACGTCGGCTTCGGCTTCTCGAAGTCGCAGCTGTTCTGGCTGACCGCCATCCCCGGTATCACCGGCGGCACCTTCCGTATCCTCTACACCTTCATCGGGCCGATGTTCGGCGAGCGGAAGTTCACCGCCTTCAGCACGATCATCCTGATCGCGCCGATGCTGTGGCTGGGCTTCGCACTCCAGGACACCGGCACTCCCTACTGGGAGCTGGCGCTGATCGCGGCCGTCTGCGGCATCGGCGGTGCGAACTTCGCCTCCTCGATGGCGAACATCGGCTTCTTCTTCCCCAAGCGGGAGAAGGGCAGTGCCAACGGCCTCAACGGCGGCCTCGGCAACCTCGGCGTGAGCGTGGTCCAGCTGGTCGCCCCGCTGGTGGTCACCGCGGCCGTCCTGGGCGCACCGGCGGGCGGGCCCCAGCACGACGCGAAGAAGAACACCGACGTCTGGCTGCAGAACGGCGCCTTCCTCTGGGTGCCGCTGCTGGTCATCATGGCGCTGGCCGCCTGGTTCCTGATGAACGACCTGAAGGTGGCCGCGGCCCCCTTCAGCCAGCAGAAGATCATCTTCAAGCGCAAGCACAACTGGCTGATGACCTGGCTCTACGTCGGTACCTTCGGCTCCTTCATCGGCTTCGCGGCGGCCCTGCCGCTGCTGATCAAGAACAACTTCGAGGGGCAGGGCTACCAGGCCACCACCTACGCCTGGATCGGCCCGTTCATCGGGGCCCTCACACGCTGGGGCGGCGGCTGGCTCTCGGACAAGATCGGCGGAGCCAGGGTCACCATCCTGTCCTTCATCGGCATGGCGGCGGCCCTCGTCGTGGTGATCTTCGCGCTTCCGTCCGGTGGACAGGAGGGCGACTTCTGGCCCTTCTACATCGGCTTCCTGGTGGCCTTCGCCTTCTCCGGCCTGGGCAACGGATCGACCTTCCGGCAGATCCCGGTGATCTTCCGGGACCACCACATGAAGCAGGCCGAGGGCAAGGGACCCGAGGCGCAGGCCGCGGCGCTCAAGCAGTCGGAGATGGAGTCGGGTGCCGTCACCGGCTTCTCCTCGGCCATCGCGGCCTACGGCTTCTTCTTCATCCCCGCGATGTTCGCGGCCATGGCCGTCACCAACGCACTGTGGATCTTCATCGGTTTCTATGCCACGTGCCTGGTGGTGTGCTGGTGGTTCTACGCCCGCAAAGGCGCCGAGGCCCCCAGCTGAGCGGGGCCGGCGGCGGGGGCGGCCGTACCCTGGAGGCATGAGCGACGCCCCCGCCACCGACCCGAACGCCCCGAAGTCCGCCCGGCCGGAGCCCGCGGCCGAGTCCCGGCCGCAGCCGCGGCCCAAGGCCCGGCCGAAGCCGCGGCTGGACTTCGGAGACCCGCTGGACCAGCAGTCCTCGGACGACACCGACCGGGGCTGGGGCGAGCGGTCGCCCGCCGGCGGGAGCGCGGCCGACCTGGCCCGGTTCCTCGACGAGAAGCCCCCGCACCACGTCTGACCGCAGGGCCCGCCTAGAGCCGCGGGCTCGGAGCGCCGGAGTGGACGTTCCCGCCACCCGCGCCGCGCTGGGCGATCAGCTCGTCGCGGATCTCCTTGAGGACCACCAGCTCGGTGATCTCCATGGTCTCCTGGACGCCTTCCTTCGCCCTGCGGCGCTGCTCCACCTTGGCGAGGTACTTCGCCATCGGCAGGACCATCAGGAAATAGACGACCGCGGCGGTGATCAGGAAGCTGAGCGCCGCGTTCAGCACGGAGCCCCAGAGGAGCTCCACGCCCGTGGACTTGCCGTCCGGGCCGACCCCGCAGGGATCCTTGATGCAGCTCTTGTAGGCGTCCAGACTCTGCGTGCCGATGAGGCCGATCACGGGGCTGATCAGGCCCTTCACGACGGAGTTCACGATGTTCGTGAACGCGGCACCGATGACCACGGCTACCGCCAGGTCGACCACGTTGCCGCGCATCAGGAAGGCCTTGAAGCCTGCCAGGATGCTCTCCTTCTTCTTCTCGCTCACCACTGAGCCTTTCTTCGTATCTGCCGAACATGGAGCCAACGGTTCCGAAAGCTACGGCAGTTTGACCCCGGGGTGTCCAATCGACCCTCACCCCACGGTGACTTGACCGCACGTTCGTACGATTCAACACAACGTCACCGCCCGTCGGGACACGGTCCCCGCCCCCACGAGAGCCCGCGCGGTGTCCCGGGGCACGGACAGCACCACCAGGGCCCCGCCGTCCCCAACACCCTCCTCCGGAGCGGGTACTTCGGCGACGCGTGCCCCCGCCGCCACCACCCGGGGCGGCCCGCCGCGCTCCGCGGCGACCACGTCCACCCGGTCCCCGGGCCGCAGCAGCCGCACCGCCGCCGCGTCCGCGATGCGCACCGGCGCCGACACCAGCCGCACCGCCGCCGCAGGAGGCTGCGCCGCGGGTGGCGGGGAGCCCCGCGAGGCCCGCGCCTCGGTGCCGCCCACCGCCAGTACGGCCGCCACGACGGCCAGCGCCGCCGCGGCCCCGCGCCGCCGGCGCCGCACCGCCCTGCGCAGCCGGTCCCCGGCCCGCCCCACACGGAGCGGGGCGAAGAGGGGAACGGCGCGCGCGGGGGGACACGTGGCGGAGGCGGCGTGCCGGGAGACGGGGGAGGGGCGCACCGGGACGTGGGTGTGAGCGTGGTTGTGGGGTGAGGAGAGGGAAGGGACGCGGGAGTTCGCGGTCATGACGGCCACCACCTGACGGAGTGAGCCCGGCCCCGGGGACGGAGTCCGGTGCCCGGACCCAGCGCCCGGACGTCCCTCACGATCCGTCCTCCCGCCGGATCCCGCCCGTCCCTGTGGAGGATCCCCAGCTTGTGGATATCCCCGTCACTCGCGGGAGTTAGCGCCCCACCGCGATCCTCCGCAGCGCCGCCACCGGATCAGCGGCCCGCGTCACCGACCGCCCCACCACGACGTGCGAGGCCCCGGCCGCGAGGGCGGCCCACGGCGTATCGGAGCGGGCGTGCCCGCCCGCCTCCGAGCCCCTCTCCGAGCCCCTCTCCGGGCCCGTCTCCCGACCCGGCAGCGTCACCCCCGGAGTGACGATCAGCCGGTCCGGCCCCAGCAGCTTCCGCAGCGGCCCGGCCTCCCGGGGCGATCCGACGACCCCGTCGCATCCGGCCTCCGCCGCCAGCCGGGCCAGTCGCAGCACCTGCTCGTCGGTGCTCGCGCCGATGCCGATGTCGGCGAGGTCGCTCCCGGTCATGCTCGTGACCACCGTCAGGGCGAGCACCCGAAGCCCCGGGAACTCCCGGGCGGCGTCGACGGCGGCCGCCATGATGCCCGTACCGCCCATGGAGTGCACGGTCACCGCGGACGCGCCCAGCGCGCCCGCGGCGCGCACGGCCCCGGCCACGGAGTTCGGGATCTCGAAGAGCTTGAGGTCGAGGAAGACCTCGTGGCCCTGCCCCACGAGCCCGCGTACGAGGTCGGGCCCGGCGGCGGTCAGCAGCTCCAGCCCGACCTTGTAGAAGCCGCAGGCGCCCCCGAGCCGTGCCACGAGGGCCTCGGCGGTCTCGCGGTCGTCGAAGTCGAGGGCGACGATGATCCGGGGATCGGCGGTGTCGTTCATCCCGCCAGTGTCCGGGGTGGCTACGGCAGCTCGATGCCCAGGTCCCAGCCGTCGTGGGCGTGGGTGCACAGGCAGGCGCGGGATTCCGTCGGGGGCAGGGCGGCCACCGCGTCGAAGAGGACCTCGCGCAGACGGCCGACGTTCTCGCCGAAGACCTTGAGGACCTCCGTGTGGGAGACCCCTTCGCCCGTCTCCGCGCCCGCGTCCAGGTCCGTGACCAGCGCCATCGAGGTGTAGCAGAGCCCCAGCTCGCGCGCGAGGACCGCCTCCGGGTGGCCCGTCATGCCGACCACCGACCAGCCGGCCGCGGCGTGCCAGCGGGACTCGGCGCGCGTCGAGAAGCGCGGGCCCTCGATGACGACCATGGTGCCGCCGTCCACCGGCTCCCACTCCCGCCCGCGCGCCGCCGCCAGCGCCACCGAGCGGCCCACCGGGCAGTACGGGTCGGCGAAGGTGGTGTGCACGACGTTGGGGACCGAGCCGTCCGGGAGCGGCTCCCCGTCGAAGAAGGTCTGGGCGCGGGACTTCGTACGGTCGACCAGCTGGTCGGGGACGAGCAGGGTGCCCGGGCCGTAGTCGGAGCGCAGGCCGCCGACCGCGCAGGGGCCGAGCACCTGGCGGACGCCCACGGAACGCAGCGCCCACAGGTTGGCCCGGTAGTTGATCTTGTGCGGGGGGACGGTGTGGCTGCGGCCGTGCCGGGGCAGGAAGGCCACGGTCCGGCCGGCGAGCTCGCCGAGGTAGAGGGAGTCGCTGGGGGGCCCGTACGGCGTCTCCACCTGGATCTCGGAGACGTCCTCCAGGAAGGAGTAGAAGCCCGATCCGCCGATGACACCGATCTCTGCATTCGCCATGTGCTCCACCCTAACGGGGCATGCCGAAGGCCCCGGCGTCCATGGGGACGGGCGGGGCCTGGGGCGAAGCGTGAAGCGTCGGTCAGGTCAGGCGGCCGAGGTGCTCGACGAAGACGAGGAGGTCGACGAAGAGGAGGAAGACGCCGAGGTGCTCGACGACGACGCGGCCGGGGTGGCGGCCGGAGTCGACGCGGGCTTCGAGGCAGGGGTGCTGCTCGACGAAGCGCCGCGGCTGTCGTTCCGGTAGAAACCGGATCCCTTGAAGACGATGCCGACCGCGGAGAACACCTTCTTCAGGCGTCCGTCGCAGCTCGGGCACACGGTCAGCGCGTCATCGGTGAACTTCTGCACGGCCTCAAGGCCCTCACCGCACTCGGTGCACTGGTACTGGTAGGTCGGCACGAATTTCCTCCTGGCACTCTGGCTCAATGAGTGCTAACGACGCTTCATGGTGACGTATTCCGGCGGATCAGTCCACCGTCACCGGGACTCGGTGACCCATCCCACGCTCGTTCGCCTTCGTGGACGGTGCGGCGGGCGCGGCCTGTGCGGCCGGCTTGGACGAGCTGACGATCCGGCTCGGGGCCTTCGGGGCCAGCTTCGCACGCAGTGCCAGCAGGATGGCCAGGGCGAGCACGGTGGCCACCATCGGCACGAGGAACCCGTACGAGGACCCGTGCGCGTCCGTCAGCCGGCCGGCCAGGGTCACGGCGCCGGCCTGCCCGAAGGCGACGCCACCGGTGAGCCAGGTGAAGGCCTCGGTCCGCGAGGCGGCCGGGACCAGCTGCTCGATCATGGTGTAGCCGGTGATCAGCGCGGGGGCGATGCACAGACCGACGACCAGGCCGAGCGCGCCGAGCAGGATCATCGAGTTCGCGGCCCACAGGACCGAGGCGGCCGCGGTGAGGCCGATGTAGCCGAGGATCAGGCGGCGGCGCGGGCCGATCTTCCAGGCGATCGCGCCGCAGGCGATGCCGGCGATCATGTTGCCCGCGGCGAAGACGCCGTAGAGCAGGCCGTTGGCGCCCGGGTTGCCGATCTCCTCGGAGAAGGCGGCGAGCGAGACCTGCATGCCGCCGAAGACGGCGCCGATGCCGATGAAGGCGACGATCAGGACGCGCAGCCCGTGGAACGACAGGGCCGGAGCGTGCTTCTCACCGTGCGCCGGACGGGCGACGGGCTTGGGCTGCGTGGCGCGCTGGGCGGCGAAGAGCAGGCCGCCGATCAGGGTCAGCGCGGCCTCGGTGATCAGACCGGCCGCCGGGTTGATGCCGGTGCACAGCGCGGTGGCGAGCACCGGACCGACGACGAAGGTGAACTCGTCGGTGACGGACTCGAACGCTGCGGCCGTGGGCAGCAGCGGGGAGCCCTCGAGCTTGGCCGCCCAGCGGGACCGGACCATGGGTCCGACCTGCGGGACGGATGCACCGGCGGGGACGGCCGCCAGTGCGAGCGCCCAGACGGGCGCACCCAGCAGCGCGAACGCCACCAGGGAGCTGACGGCGGTGGCGTGGACGAGGGCCACCGGGACCAGGACGGCGCTCTGGCCGTGGCGGTCGATGAGCTTGCCCATGACCGGGGCGAACACGGCCATGGAGATACCGGTGAAGGCGGCGACGATGCCGGCGCTTCCGTAGGAACCGGTGGTGTGCTGGACGAGCAGCAGGATGCTGATGGTCAGCATGCCGAAGGGGAGTCGCGCGGCGAATCCCGGGAGAACGAAGCCGAGGGCGCCGGGCGTGCGCAGGAGCTGCCCGTAGCCGGGTCGGGTGGACTTGGCGGACTTGTCGGTCGTGACCGCGGATGTCACGGCCTGGCCTTTCCGCTGCCTGGTAGAACTCCCCGTCTGCGGACGATGCGCCGCCTTGTGAGCGATCGCACCCGTACATGTGGGAGCCCCGAGAGCTGTCCTCTTGCGCAAAACCGAGTGATACCTGGGCGCCCACTGCGGGAGGGTGCCACGGCCGCTTTGCGGTCGCGCCAGCTCTGCGTCAGGCAGAGTTGGTTCGATGTGTTGTTCCTTAATCGTACAGGCAGATCGGCCGGTACGCCCTGTGATTCGGGCTACAGGGCGTGTCTTCACCTGCGATTAACTGGAACTTCGCATTCAAGCCCCACCTAAACAGGGGTTAATGCGGACAAAAGTCGTCGAAAATGCAGAATTAGAGCGCTGCTCTAACCCTTCCCGGAGTCTTTCCCGGAGCCCTTCCCCGAGCCTTTCCCGGAGCCCTTGGCCCTCCCGCCCGAGGCGGCGCCGCCGCCGTCCCCGCCGGTCCCCAGCCAGCCCGCCAGCTTGCCGCCGCGGGCCACCGCCCGCAGCCGCGCCTCCGCGGCGTCCCGTACCGGGTCCGTGGCCACCACCAGCAGCTCGTCCCCGCGCCGCAGCACGGTCGACGGCGCCGGTACGAAGCTGCGCGCGTCCCTTACGACCAGCGTGACGGAAGCCCCCGGCGGCAGCCGCAGCTCGCTCACCTCGACGCCGTGCATCCGCGAGGCGGGCGGGATCGCGAAGGACAGCAGGTGTCCGCGCAGCTTCTCCAGCGGCGCCGACTCGATCCCCAGGTCGGAGGCGGCCTCGTCGTTGTTGCCCAGCTTCAGCTTGCGCGCGAGCCAGGGCAGGGTCGGGCCCTGGACCAGGGTGTAGACGACGACCAGGACGAAGACGATGTTGAAGACGCGCTCGCTGCCCTCGATCCCGGACACCATGGGGATGGTGGCCAGGATGATGGGCACGGCTCCGCGCAGGCCCGCCCAGGACATGAGCGCCTGCTCCTGCCAGGGCAGCCGGAAGGGCAGCAGCGAGACGAAGACCTCCAGCGGCCGGGCCACCATCGTCAGCACCAGCCCGATGATCACCGCCGGCCAGAAGTCGTGGACCAGCTCGTGCGGGGTGACCAGCAGGCCCAGCAGCACGAACATGCCGATCTGGGCGATCCAGCCGAGCCCGTCCGCGAATCCCCGGGTGGCGGGCCAGTGGGGGAGCTTCGCGTTCCCGAGCACCATCGCCGCCAGGTACACCGCGAGGAAGCCGGAGCCGTGCGCCATCGCGCCGGCCGCGTACGCGGTGATCGCGATCGCCATCACCGCGATCGGGTAGAGGCCCGAGGCGGGCAGCGCCACGTGCCGCAGCCCGTACGAGCCCAGGAAGCCCACGGCCAGGCCGATCGCGACGCCGATCGCCAGCTCCAGCGCGATCTTGCCTATGAGGACGTACCACTGGTCGACCGGCCCGACGGTCGCGAAGGCCACGACCAGGATGACGACGGGGGCGTCGTTGAAGCCGGACTCGGCCTCCAGCACGCCCGTCACCCGGGAGGGGAGCGGGACCTTGCGCAGGACCGAGAAGACGGCCGCCGCGTCGGTCGAGGAGACGACCGCGCCGATCAGCAGGGCTTGCCGCCATTCGAGTCCGACCAGGTAGTGCGCGCCCGCCGCGGTCACGCTCACGCTGACGGCGACGCCGACCAGCGACAGCACGATCGCGGCCGGCAGGGCCGGCTTGATCTCTTTCCACTTCGTGCCCAGACCACCCTCGGCGAGGATCACCACGAGTGCGGCATAGCCGATCACCTGGGTCAGCTCGGCGTTGTCGAACACGACGTTGCCGATGCCGTCCTGGCCTATCGCGACGCCTATGCCGAGGTAAATGAGCAGGCTGGGGAGTCCGCTGCGCGAAGAGACGCGTACCGCCGCCACGGCGACGAGCAGCACGAGCGAGCAGACCAGCATGAGCTCATTGAGCGTGTGGACAGTCAGCGGGCGGCCCTTTCCTCGATGTGCCGGGCGACGGCGGAACGGCGGACCGGCCGGCGACGGGGCGACGGATCGTTCCGGCGCGGGCACGGACGGCAAGTACTTCGTTACCTTACCTAATCTTTGGCGCGCCCTTTACTCATTAGCCACATTGTGAAACGCCTGCGGGGCCCTGTCCTCATGACCCCTCGTCACGAGCCGCGGGCACGGGGCCGACCACGAGCCCGACCCCTGGCGGATCACCGGGGGCGGTCCTGCGCCTATGGTTGCTCCCAGCACTCCCAGGACCACCCTGCCCCTCTAAGGACAGCGATGCCCGCCAACGAAACCGCCCCTTCCGTCAAGAAGAAGGGACGACGCGCCCGTCTGATCGTGCTCGTCCTGGTGCTGGCGCTCTTCGCTGGCCTCGGGTACGGGGCGTACTGGAGCGTGGACAGCGTGCGGGCCTCGTTCCCGCAGACCACCGGCTCCCTCAAGGTGCCCGGCCTGACCGGGACCGTCGACGTCAAGCGCGACGCCAGCGGAATCCCCCAGCTGTACGCCGACTCCGACGAGGACCTCTTCCGCGCGCAGGGCTTCGTGCACGCGCAGGACCGGTTCTGGGAGATGGACGTACGACGCCACATGACCTCCGGGCGGCTCTCCGAGATGTTCGGCGCCGGTCAGGTCGAGACGGACGCCTTCCTGCGCACGCTCGGCTGGCGCCGGGTCGCGCAGCAGGAGTACGACACCAAGCTGTCGGCCGAGACGAAGAAGTACCTGCAGGCCTACGCCGACGGGGTCAACGCGTACCTGAAGGGGAAGTCCGGCAAGGACCTCTCCGTCGAGCACGCCGCCCTCAAGCTCAGCGAGTCCTACGCCCCCGAGCAGTGGACCCCCGTCGACTCGGTGGCCTGGCTCAAGGCGATGGCCTGGGACCTGCGCGGCAACATGCAGGACGAGATCGACCGCGCGCTGATGACGGGCAAGCTCTCGCAGGCGCAGATCGACCAGCTCTACCCGCCGTACCCCTTCGACCGGAACCGTCCGATCGTCGAGGGCGGCACCGTCAAGGGCGGGAAGTACGCCCCCGCGGCCGGTCCCGGCTCCGGCAGCCCGGTGGGCTCCGGCTCCACCACCACCGGCGGGCAGGGCGGCACCACCGGCTCCCAGGTCTCCACGGCCACGGGGACCACCGGCGAGACCGGGCTGGCGGGCAACGCCACCGCCCAGGGCGCCACCGTGGGCCTGCGGACCTCGCTCGGCGCGCTGGCCGACACCCTCGACACGATCCCCGCGATCCTCGGCCCGGCCGGCAGCGGCATCGGATCGAACTCCTGGGTCGTCGCGGGCAAGTACACGACCACCGGCAAGCCGCTGCTCGCGAACGACCCGCACCTCTCCCCGCAGCTGCCCTCGGTCTGGTACCAGATGGGCCTGCACTGCCGGGCGGCTTCGGCCTCCTGCCGGTACGACGTGGCCGGCTACACCTTCTCCGGCATGCCGGGCGTGATCATCGGCCACAACGCCGACATCGCCTGGGGCATGACCAACCTCGGCGCCGACGTGACCGACCTCTACCTGGAGCAGGTCAAGCCCGAGGGCTACGTCTACGACAACAAGGTGCTCCCCTTCGCCACCCGCGAAGAGGTCATCAAGATCGCCGGCGGCGGCGAGAAGAAGATCACCGTGCGGTCCACGAACAACGGTCCGCTGATCTCCGACCGCAGCGACGAGATCACCACGGTCGGCGCCCGCGCCCCCGTGAGCAGCGCCGCCCCGGACCGCGGCAACGGCTACGGGGTCGCCCTGCGCTGGACCGCGCTGGACCCGGGCAAGTCGATGGACGCCGTCTTCTCGCTCAACCGGGCCAAGAACTTCCAGGAGTTCCGCACCGCGGCCCGCGACTTCGAGGTCCCCTCGCAGAACCTGATCTACGCGGACAACAAGGGCGCCACCGGCAACATCGGCTACCAGGCCCCCGGCCGCATCCCGATCCGCGGCGGCGGCGCGGACGGCAAGATGCCGACCCCGGGCTGGGACTCCAAGTACGCCTGGAAGGGCGCCAAGGACGGCAACGCCGGCTACGTCCCGCAGGACGAGATGCCGTGGGTCTACAACCCCGACCGCGGCTTCATCGTGACCGCCAACCAGGCCGTCACCGAGAGCGGCGCCGGCAAGTACCCGTACCTGCTGACCACCGACTGGGGCTACGGCGCCCGCAGTCAGCGGATCAACGACCTCATCGAGGCGAAGATCAAGGACAGCGGGAAGATCTCCACCGACGACATGCGCACCATGCAGATGGACAACAGCAGCGAGATCGCCGCGCTGCTGACCCCGATGCTGGCCAAGATCGACGTCTCGGACCCGGACGTCCGCTCCGCGCAGAAGCTGCTGGAGGGCTGGAACTACACCCAGGAGCCCGACTCGGCGGCCGCCGCGTACTTCAACGCGGTCTGGCGCAACATCCTCAAGCTGGCCTTCGGCGACAAGATGCCCAAGGAGCTGCGCGTCGAGGGCAGCTGCATGAACGTCCCCGAGTCGACGACCGGACCTGCCGACGACCTCGTCAAGATGGTCCGCGAGTGCGGTGAGCGCGCCTCCGACTCGGCGCAGCCGGACGGCGGGGACCGCTGGTTCGAGGTGGTCCGCCGCCTGGTCAAGGACGAGAAGTCGCCGTGGTGGCAGGCGCCCGCAGTCGGCCGCACCGTGGCCGCCACCACCAGCCGCGACCAGCTCTTCGCGCGGGCCATGAAGGACGCCCGCTGGGAGCTGACCGCCAAGCTCGGCAAGGACCAGTCGACCTGGAGCTGGGGCCGGCTGCACCAGCTGATGCTGAAGAACCAGACGATCGGCACCGAGGGCCCCGGCTACCTCCAGTGGCTCCTCAACCGGGGCCCCTGGAACCTGGGCGGCGGCGAGGCCACCGTCAACGCGACCGGCTGGAACGCCTCCAGCGGGTACGGGGTCACCTGGGTGCCCTCGATGCGGATGGTCGTGAACCTCGCCGACTTCGACAAGTCCCGGTGGATCAACCTGACGGGCGCCTCGGGGCACGCGTACCACGACCACTACACGGACCAGACGACGCTGTGGGCCAAGGGCGAACTGCTGGACTGGCCCTTCGGCAAGGACGCCGTGGGCAAGGCCACGGTCGACACCCTGACCCTCCGGCCCGAGGGTTCATGAGCTCGGGTTCCAGGGCGTCGAGAGCCGTCTAGGCACTGAAGCGGATCACCCCCGACGGGGTGGCCACCGCCCGTACGGGGTGGTCGTGCGGTTCCTCCGGGACCCGCGCGACCACCTCGTCGTCGTAGAGGAGCACGACCAGCGCGGGATGTGCCCCGGCGCGCTCCAGCCGTTCCAGCACCCGGTCGTACGAGCCTCCGCCCCGGCCGAGCCGCATCCCCCGCCGGTCCACGGCCAGTCCGGGCAGCAGTACGGCGTCGGCGGCGGTCACCGCGTCGGGGCCGAGGCGGGGACCGGCCGGCTCCAGGAGCCGCATCTTCCCCGGGTGCGCGGCCTCGGCCAGGCTCTCAGGGCCTTCGTACGCCGCCCAGTCGAGGTCGTTGTCGGGCAGCAGGACGGGCAGCAGCACCCGGGCGCCGGCCGCCCGCAGGGCGTCGAGCAGCTCGCGCGTGCCGGGTTCGGAGCCGATGGAGACGTAGGCGGCCACGGTGCGGGCGGAGCCGAGTTCGGGCAGTTCCAGGGCGGAACGGGAGAGGGCGCGGGCCGCGTCGCGCAGGGCGTCGGCGGACAGGGCGCGGCGGGCCGCGAGGAGTTCGCGGCGCAGATCCGCCTTGGCCGCCGGAGGCCGGTTCTCTGTCACGGTTGGCTCGTATCCCTTTCTATGGGCGTAAACCCGATCATGTTCATCTGAATCTCACATGGGCCTCATCACGAACCACTATCGTTCCGCCCATGACTCAGTTGCACCCCGTGATCAAAAAGGCTGTCATCCCGGCCGCGGGCCTCGGCACTCGGTTCCTTCCCGCTACCAAGGCGACACCCAAGGAAATGCTTCCGGTGGTGGACAAGCCGGCCATCCAGTACGTCGTCGAGGAGGCCGTGTCGGCCGGCCTCGACGACATTCTCATGATCACGGGTCGTAACAAGCGTGCTCTCGAAGACCACTTCGACCGCAACTACGAGCTGGAGTCGGCGCTCATCGCCAAGGGCGACGACGACAAGCTCAAGAAGGTCCAGGAATCCAGCGACCTGGCCACCATGCACTACGTCCGCCAGGGCGACCCCCGGGGCCTCGGCCACGCCGTGCTGTGCGCCGAACCGCACGTCGGCGACGAACCCTTCGCCGTCCTCCTCGGCGACGACCTCATCGACCCGCGCGACCCGCTGCTGCGCCGGATGACGGAGATCCAGCAGCGGTCCGGCGGCACCGTCGTCGCCCTGATGGAGGTCGACCCCTCCCAGGTGCACCTCTACGGCTGCGCCGCGGTCGAGCCCACCGGCGAGTCGGACGTGGTCCGCATCACCGGTCTCGTGGAGAAGCCCGACGCCGCGGACGCACCCAGCAATTACGCGGTCATCGGACGGTACGTCCTCGATCCGGCGATCTTCGGCATACTGCGTGAGACCGAGCCGGGCCGCGGCGGTGAGATCCAGCTGACCGACGCCCTGCAGAAGCTGGCCGCCGACGAGACCGTCGGAGGCCCGGTGCACGGCGTGGTCTTCCGGGGCCGCCGCTACGACACCGGGGACCGCGGGGACTACCTGCGGGCCATCGTCCGACTCGCGTGCGAGCGTGAGGACCTGGGCCCGGAGTTCCGCACCTGGCTTCACCATTACGTCACGGAGGAGATGTAGGACCTTGAGCAAGCCCGAAGCACCGCGGGACACAGCCGCCCCCCAGCGCCTCTGGTCGGTGGACGAGCACCTGGCGGACGTCCTCGGCACGGTCCGGCCGCTGGAGCCCATCGAGCTCCAGCTGCTGGACGCCCAGGGCTGTGTCCTCGTCGAGGACGTCACGGTTCCCGTGGCCCTGCCGCCCTTCGACAACAGCTCGATGGACGGGTACGCCGTCCGGACCGCCGATGTCCAGGGCGCCAGTGAGGAATTCCCCGCGGTGCTGACGGTCATCGGGGACGTCGCGGCCGGCGACGGCGAGCTGCCGACCGTGGGCCCCGGCCAGGCCGCCCGCATCATGACCGGCGCCCCGCTGCCCCCCGGCGCGGAAGCCGTCGTACCGGTCGAGTGGACCGACGGCGGCACGGGCGGCGGCGCCGCCACGGGAATGACCCCCGCCAGCGAGTCGCCCGAGGGCGCCGCCGGCGAGGTACGGGTCCACCGCTCCGCCGACGCGCGGGCGCACGTCCGCTCCCGCGGCAGCGACGTACAGGCCGGGGACCTCGCGCTCGCCGCGGGCACCGTCCTCGGGCCCCCGCAGATCGCCCTGCTGGCCGCCATCGGGCGGGGCACCGTACGGGTGCGTCCGCGCCCGCGCGTGGTCGTCCTGTCCACCGGCAGCGAACTGGTCCAGCCCGGCGAGGCCCTGACGCCCGGCACGATCTACGACTCCAACAGCTTCGCCCTGGCCGCCGCCGCGCGGGACGCCGGGGCCATCGCCTACCGGGTCGGAGCCGTCGCCGACGACGCCGAGACCCTGCGCTCCACCATCGAGGACCAGCTCATCCGGGCCGACCTGCTGGTCACCACGGGCGGGGTCAGCGTCGGCGCGTACGACGTGGTCAAGGAGGCCCTCACGGCCGTCGCCACCGGGGACGATGACGTGGACGGGACCGGGATCGACTTCCGCAAGCTGGCCATGCAGCCCGGCAAGCCGCAGGGCTTCGGCACCATCGGCCCCGACCACACCCCGCTGCTGGCCCTGCCAGGCAACCCGGTCTCCTCCTACGTCTCCTTCGAGCTGTTCGTGCGCCCCGCGATCCGCGCCCTCATGGGCCTGCCCGCCTCCGAGGTCAGCCGGCCGAGCGTGCGCGCGGTGCTCAAGGCGGACAAGGCGCTCGGCTCCCCGGCGGGCCGCCGGCAGTTCCTGCGCGGCAAGTACGACGCGGAGTCCGGCACGGTCAGCCCGGTCGGCGGATCGGGCTCGCACCTGATCGCCGCGCTGGCGCACGCCGACTCCCTGATGGTCGTACCGGAGGACGTGACGTCGGTGGAGCCGGGGGCCGAGCTGGAAGTGGTCCTGCTCGGCTGAGGTCCCGCGGATGCGGGTAGCGTGTTGCACCACACAGGCCCTTGCGGGGCCCGGACGGGAGCGGCACGCAGATATGAGTACGCAGAGCAGCGCCGGCGGCGCCGCCGGCACCAGGCTGACGCACATCGACGAGGCCGGCGCGGCCCGGATGGTCGACGTCTCGGCGAAGGACGTCACCACCCGGACGGCGCGGGCCAGCGGCCGCGTGCTCGTCTCCCCCCGGGTCATCGAACTGCTGCGGGGCGAGGGCGTACCCAAGGGCGACGCCCTCGCCACCGCGCGGATCGCCGGGATCATGGGGGCGAAGAAGACCCCCGACCTGATCCCGCTGTGCCACCCGCTGGCCGTCTCCGGGGTGAAGGTGGACCTGAAGGTCACCGACGACGCCGTCGAGATCCTCGCCACCGTCAAGACCACCGACCGCACGGGCGTCGAGATGGAGGCGCTGACCGCCGTCGCGGTCGCCGGGCTCACCGTCATCGACATGGTCAAGGCCGTCGACAAGGGCGCGGTCATCACCGACGTGCGGGTCGAGGAGAAGACGGGCGGCAAGTCCGGCGACTGGGCGCGCTCGTGAACGCCCCGCGCGGCGGCGAGGTCCACAGCCACGCCCATGCCCCGGAGGCGCAGCCGGTGACGCCCGCGGCCCCCTCGCTGCGCGCACTGGTCGTCACGGCCTCGAACCGGGCCTCGCAGGGCGTGTACGCGGACAAGGGCGGCCCGGTGCTCGCCGAGGGCCTGAGCGCGCTCGGCTTCGCGGTGGACGGCCCGCGCGTGGTCCCCGACGGGGACCCCGTGGAGGCTGCCCTGCGCGAGGGCGTCGCCGCCGGGTACGACGTCATCCTGACCACGGGCGGCACCGGCATCTCGCCGACCGACCGGACCCCCGACGCCACCGCCCGGGTCCTGGACTACGAGATCCCGGGCATCCCGCAGGCCATCCGGGCCGAGTCCCTGGCGAAGGTGCCCACCGCGGCCCTCTCCCGGGGGCTGGCGGGCGTGGCCGGACACACCCTCATCGTGAACCTGCCCGGTTCCACGGGCGGGGTCCGCGACGGGATCGCGGTCCTGTCCCGCGTCCTGCTGCACGCCGTCGACCAGATCCGCGGCGGCGACCACCCCCGTCCCGGGGGCAGACCGCCGGGGAGCCCGAGCTGAACGGCCCCACCTGGCCGGTGGCGCTGGCGGACGGCGATGTCACCCTCCGGCCGATAAAGCTGCGTGACCAGACCGCCTGGCGCGAGGTCAACCGCCGCAACCGCGACTGGCTCCGGCCGTGGGAGGCCACGATCCCGCCGCCCGCGCCCTGGGGACCGGTGATCCAGCGGCCCACGTACCGCCAGATGGTGCGCCACCTCCGGGCGGAGGCGAACGCGGGGCGCATGCTGCCGTTCGTCATCGAGTACCAGGGCCGCCTGGTGGGCCAGCTGACGGTCGCCGGCATCACCTGGGGCTCGATGTGCGCGGGCCACGTCGGTTACTGGGTGGACCGGGACGTGGCCGGGCGCGGCGTGATGCCGACGGCGGTCGCGCTGGCGGTGGACCACTGCTTCGCGAAGGTCGGGCTGCACCGGATCGAGGTGTGCATCCGGCCGGAGAACGGTCCGAGCCGGCGGGTGGTGGAGAAGCTCGGCTTCCGCGAGGAGGGACTGCGCCCGCGGTACCTGCACATCGACGGGGCCTGGCGCGATCACCTCGTGTACGCGCTGACGGCGGAGGAAGTGCGCGAGGGGCTGCTGCGCCGCTGGCACCGCGCCCGTCATCCGCAGGGTCCCGCACAGTCGGCCGAACAATAGAAATCCGATATCTGTTCGAATTTCTTCGCTCAATGACCGATTCGCCCATAACCTGATCCGAAGAATCACAAAAAAAGTCCGTGATATCAGCGAGATCGTGCGACACGCCGTCCCAATTGGCGGATCCGCCCGGCCGCGCCCCTCTACGGTGTGGGGTGTGAGCAGCAGCGGCCTCATCTACGCAGTCATTGTCGGGGCCTGGGCCGCCTACTTGGTGCCCATGTGGCTCCGGAGGCAGGACGAGCTGAACGAAGCCCGTCCGACGGAACGCTTCTCCACCGCCATCCGGCTGCTTTCCGGCCGGGCGGGAATGGAGCGCCGTTACGCCAAGGGGCTGCGTGAGCGCGGTGACGAGGAGGCGCAGCCCCAGCCCCCCGCGGACCCGGACGCCGCGACGGAAACGGTGAAACCCGTGGACGCCGCCGACGCCCGGGCTGTCGTCGTGCCCCCGCCGACCCGGGCCGAGCCGAGATCGGCCGCCTCCCAGCGGGCCGACCGCGTGGAACGGGCCCGCCGCGAGCAGCGCCTGGTCGTCCTGGCCCGCCGCAGGCGCACCACCGCGCTGCTCTTCCTGATCTTCACCCTCGGCGCGGTCGCCGCCGCCGTCGGCGGGCTCCAGTACCTGTGGGCCCCGGCCGTCCCCGCCCTGCTGCTGAGCACGTACATCGTGCACCTGCGGGTCCAGGAGCGGCGCCGCTACGAGTTCACGATGGACCGGCGGCGCGCCGAGGCGGCCGCACGCCACCTGCGCGAGAGCCGCCCCCGGCGGCGCCACTCCGACGATGCCGCGGTGGCCGGCTCCGACCCGGACCCCGCGCCACCCGTCTCCCCGCAGGAGGCCGGCCGGCGCGCCCTGGTCGAGCAGACGGACCACGCGGAGTGGGTGGACCAGCAGCGCGAACGCGAGCGCGGCCCCGCCCGGGGTGACAGCTGGGAGCCCGTCCCGGTGCCGCTGCCCACGTACGTGACGGCCCCGGTCGCCCCGCGCGCCACCGGCCCGGCGACCCCGGACCCCTGGAGCGCGGCCCGCTCCAGCACGGCCGAGCCGACCGAACCCCGCCTGCGCGCCCAGCCGTCGGCCCCGTCGCCGCGGACCCGCCCGCGCGACGCGGCCCGTACGCCCCTCTTCGACCAGTACGAGGGCGACGAGCGACCGCGCGCCGCGAACGAGTGATCGATGACCTGCGCGGACGCTCCCCGATTCCGGTTTTGGAGCACCCGCGAGGGGATGCTAATGTTTCACACGTCGCAAGGGCCTGTGGCGCAGTCTGGTAGCGCACCTCGTTCGCATCGAGGGGGTCTGGGGTTCAAATCCCCACAGGTCCACAAACGACAGTTCACGGGTTGCTCCCGAGAACGTCACGAGATCCCGTCCGGTCGGAAGACCGGGCGGGATCTTTTGCGTTGGGGGCCGGAGCGGAGCCGAGTGGATCGAGTCGGGCGCGGGCTCGTTGCGGCCGCGCCCGACTCGGGCCGGGTCACGCCGGGTTCAGCGGCTTCGTCATGCAGCGGCTGTTGTCGTGGAAGCGGTAGTGACCGAACTTGGCTTCCGTCATGGTGTAGCCCTCGGAGAGGTAGAGGGCGATGGCCTCCGGCTGCTGGTCGCCGGTCTCCAGGGCCATGCGCAGCCGGCCGGCCGCGCGGGCGTCCGCTTCGAGGGCGGCGAGGATGCGGCGGGCCAGGCCCAGGCCGCGAGCCTCGGGGACCACGTACATGCGCTTCAGCTCGGCGTCGCCGTCGGCGTAGCCCTCGTCGTTCGCCTCGTGGCTGCGCCAGCCGCCGCTGGCGATCGGGGTGCCCGACGCGTCGTAGGCGAGGAGGTAGAGGCCCCGGGGCGGATCGAACATCGCCGGGTCGAGGAAGGTGACGTCGCCCTCGCCGTCATAGCGCTTCTCGTATTCGATCTGTACTTGGTCGTTGAGCTTGACCGCGTCCGGGTGGTCGTACGACACGGCGCGGAGCTGGATCTCCTGAGACATCCGAACAGGGTACGGAACGCTCCGGCTATCGTGCAGGGATGTTCTCTGTGACCTCCGTGAATGTGAATGGAATCCGCGCTGCCGCCAAGAAGGGGTTCTCCCCGTGGCTCGCCGGGTCCGATGCCGACGTCGTCTGCCTGCAGGAAGTACGGGCCGAGGAGGGGCAGATTCCGGACGAGGTGCGGGCGCCCGAGGGGTGGCACACCGTGTTCGCGCCGGCCGCCGCCAAGGGGCGGGCCGGGGTCGCGGTCTACTCGCGGCGGGAGCCGGAGCGGGTGCAGGTCGGATTCGGGAGCGAAGAGTTCGACGGCAGCGGGCGGTACCTGGAGATCGACCTGCCCGGTGTGACCGTCGCCAGCCTCTACCTGCCCTCCGGGGAGGCCGGGACCGAGAAGCAGGACGAGAAGTACCGGTTCATGGGGGAGTTCCTCGGCTATCTGAAGGAGCTCAAGGCGCGGGCCGCGGCGGACGGCCGTGAGGTCGTCGTCTGCGGTGACTGGAACATCTGCCACCAGGAAGCCGACCTGAAGAACTGGAAGACCAACCGGAAGAACGCCGGCTTCCTGCCCGAGGAGCGCGAATGGCTCGGGCAGGTCTACGGCACCGCCGGGTACGTGGACGTGGTGCGGAGCCTGCACCCGGACACCGAGGGGCCGTACTCCTGGTGGTCCTACCGCGGGCGGGCCTTCGACAACGACGCGGGCTGGCGCATCGATCTGCAGGTGGCGACGCCGGGGCTGGCGGCCAGGGCCGTCAAGGCGTTCGTGGAGCGGGCCGAGACGCACCCGGAGCGGTGGTCGGACCACGCGCCGGTGACCGTGGTCTACGAGCTCGGCGTCTGAGGCGGCGAAGGCCGGGAGGGGCCCGGCGTCGGCGGGCGCAGGCGCTCCATGGCCATCGTGAGTTCCGCCTCGACCACGCTCTTGGCCAGGGGGCGCAGGCGCGGGACCGCTTCCTGCGAGATGTGCGTGGAGATGAGGTCCGCGAACAGGGCCGCCATCGCGTCCGCGTGCTCGCGGACCCGGCGGCCCGCCTCCAGGACGGCCGAGAGCGGTACCCCCTCGCGGACCAGGGCCGAGGAGACGTCCAGGAGCCGGCGGCTGACGTGGACGATCTCCTCGCCGTCGGTGGCGAGGTAGCCGAGGTCGAGCGAGGCCGCCAGGTTCTCCGGGGTGACCTCGCCCTCGAAGTAGTCGGCGAGGGCCTCGGGCGTCAGGCGGACCGGGGTCTCCTCGGACCAGCCGATGCCGAGCAGCTCACCCAGCTGGCCGACGTCGCGGCCGTTTTCGAAGGCGACGGTCAGCTCGGCTATCCCGCCGAGGGTGTGGCCGCGCTCCAGCAGGGCGGCGATGGTGCGCAGCCGGGCCAGGTGGTGGTCGTCGTACCAGGCGATGCGGCCCTCGCGGCGGGGCGGCGGCAGGAGCTTGCGCTCGCGGTAGAAGCGCAGGGTGCGTACGGGTATGCCGGCGGCCTCGGCCAGCTCTTCCGTGCGGTATTCGCGCACTGTGGTCCTTGCTTCGGTGGCTTCGGCGGCCTGGATGGGGCGCGCTGCGTCCTGTGTCGCATTGTGCGGCACGTGCGCAGCCTAGGGCGTACTCCCGGTAACTTTCCCGGCGCGACCCCTACCCATGAGTACGGGGCTGCTCTACTCTCCCGATTGTGCCAGTGATTGCTGGCAGCATCCGAATGGGCGTTGGCATCGGCATCCGAAGGTGGCTGGCATGGGCGGTGGCATGGACGGGCGCGAGCAGGAACGCGAACACGTACGCGTGGCGGTGATCGGGTCCGGGTTCGGCGGGCTGGGCGCCGCGGTGCGGCTGCGGCGCGAGGGGATCACGGACTTCGTCGTGCTGGAGCGCGCGGACTCCGTCGGCGGCACGTGGCGGGACAACAATTACCCCGGGTGCGCCTGCGACGTGCCCTCGCATCTGTATTCGTTCTCCTTCGCCCCCAATCCCGACTGGCCCCGCACCTTCTCCGGGCAGCCCGCGATCAGGGAGTACCTGGAGCACGTGGCCGACACCTTCGGGCTGCGCCGCCACATCCGGCTGAACCACGAGGTCCGGATGGCACGGTGGGACGCGGACGGGATGCGCTGGGAGATCGAGACCTCGGGCGGGGACCTCACCGCCGACGTGGTCGTCTCCGCCACCGGGCCGCTGTCGGACCCGAAGATGCCCGAGATACCCGGACTGGCCGGCTTCCCCGGCAAGGTGTTCCACTCGGCCCGCTGGGACCACGACTACGACCTGCGCGGCAAGCGCGTCGCCATGATCGGTACGGGCGCCTCCGCCATCCAGATCGTGCCCGCCATCGCGCCCGAGGTGGAGCGGCTCACGCTCTTCCAGCGCACCCCGCCGTGGGTCATGCCGCGCACCGACCGGGCGATCACCTCGGTGGAGCGCTGGCTGCACCGCCAGCTCCCCTTCACCCGGGCGGCCCGCCGCGGGCTGCTGTGGGGGATACGCGAACTCCAGGTCAGCGCCTTCACCAAGCGGCCCAACCAGCTCGGGCTGGTCGAGTCCCTCGCCAAGGCGAACATGGCGCGCTCGATCAAGGACCCGGAGCTGCGGGCCAAGCTGACGCCCTCGTACCGCATCGGCTGCAAGCGGATCCTGCTGTCGAGCGAGTACTACCCGGCGCTCGCCCGGCCCAACGTGGACCTGGTGGCCTCCGGGCTGAAGGAGATCCGGGGCTCGGTGCTGGTCGCGGCCGACGGGACCGAGACCGAGGCCGACGCGATCGTCTTCGGCACCGGCTTCCACGTCACCGACATGCCGATCGCCGACCGGGTGGTGGGCGTGGACGGAAAGACCCTCGCGGAGGTCTGGAAGGACGGGATGCAGTCGCTGCGCGGGGCCACCGCGGCGGGCTTCCCGAACTGGATGACGATCATCGGGCCGAACACCGGGCTCGGGAACAGCTCGATGATCCTGATGATCGAGTCGCAGCTGAACTACATGGCGGACTACATGCGCCAGCTCGCCCTCCTCGGTGGACGCGGTCCGGGCGGCAAGGTCGCCCTCGCCGCGCGGCCGTCCGCGGTCAACGCCTGGAACCGGCAGGTCCAGACCCGCATGGAGCGGACCGTGTGGAACACCGGCGGCTGCACCAGCTGGTACCTGGACGCGCAGGGCCGCAACACCACGGTCTGGCCCGGCACCACCGGGGAGTTCCGCCGGGAGACCCTGGGCGTGGACCTGGGCGAGTACGAGGTCGTACGGGTCCGCGAGCGCGAACGGGTCCCGGTGGCCGGTGCGGCCGAAGCGGTGCAGGAGGAGGCCGCGTGAGCCGCCTGACGCACGTGACCGCGGGCCCCTACGCCCCGCCGGCCGCCCGCCGGGAGCTGGTCGCCACCTCCGCCGACGGTGCGCGCCTGCACGTCGAGGTGCACGGCGAGGACGGAGCCCCGGCCGTCGTGCTCGCGCACGGCTGGACCTGTTCCACCGCCTTCTGGGCCGCGCAGATACGGGCCCTGTCCACCGGACACCGGGTCATCGCCTACGACCAGCGGGGCCACGGCCGCAGCCCCGCCGGCTCCCTCTCCGGCTACGGCACCGCCGCCCTGGCCGACGACTTGGTCGCCGTCCTGGAGGCCACCCTCGCACCCGGCGAGAAGGCCGTCATCGCGGGCCACTCCATGGGCGGGATGACGGTCATGGCCGCCGCCGCCCGGCCGGAGTTCGCCGAGCACGCCGCGGCCGTGCTGCTGTGCAGCACCGGCAGCGGCCGGCTGGTCGAGGAGTCGCAGGTCCTGCCGTGGCGCGCCGGCCGCGCGAGGACCCGTATCACCGGGGCGGTCCTGGGATCCCGGGCCCCGCTCGGACCCGTCACCCCCGTCGCCCGCAAGGTACTGAAGTACGCCACGATGGGCCCCGGCTCCGCGCCCGGGAAGGTCGAGGCCTGCGCGCGCATCGTCCACGCCTGCCCCACCCGGGTGCGGCACGCCTGGTCCGGTGTGCTGGCCGCACTGGACCTGGACGCGCAGCTGGCGTCGCTCACCGCGCCGACCGCCGTCCTCGGCGGCAAGAGCGACCGGCTGACACCGATCGTGCACGCCCGGGGGCTGGCCGCCGCGCTGCCGAACTGCGTGGGGCTCACCGAACTGACCGGGGTGGGGCACATGAGCCCGATCGAGGCCCCGGAGGCCGTCACCGCCGCCGTGCGCGAGCTGGCCGGGGTGTACCTCGCCGCGGGCGCCGCCGCCGACACCGCCCCTGCCGCCGCCGACACCGCCCCTGCCGCCCCCGTCGCCGCCGCGGTCCCTGCCGCCGCCGCCCCTGCCGCCCCGAAGTCCCCGAACCTCAAGCCCGCCAAGGAGAAGACGCCGTGAGTGCTCGCAGGAGTCTGGAAGGCCAGGTCGCCGTCGTCACGGGGGCCGCGCGCGGGGTCGGCGAACTGCTCGCCCGCAAACTGTCCGCACGCGGCGCGAAGGTGGCCCTCGTGGGTCTGGAGCCCGAAGCCCTCAAGGAGGTCTCCGAGCGGCTCCACACCGACAGCGACCACTGGTACGCCGACGTCACCGACCACGAGGCCATGGCCCGGGTCGCGCAGGAGGTCAAGCAGCGCTTCGGCAAGGTGGACATAGTCGTCGCCAACGCCGGCGTCGCCTCCGGCGGGCCCTTCGTCGACTCCGACCCGGACGCCTGGCGCCGGGTCATCGAAGTCAACCTCATCGGCGGCGCCGTCACCGCCCGCGCCTTCCTGCCGGTGCTGATGGAGAGCCGCGGCTACTTCCTGCAGATCGCCTCCCTCGCGGCGATCACCCCGGCGCCGATGATGACCGCCTACTGCGCCTCCAAGTCCGGGGTCGAGGCCTTCGCGCACTGCCTGAGCGCCGAGGTCGGCTACAAGGGGGTCAAGGTGGGCGTCGGCTACCTGTCCTGGACCGACACCGACATGGTGCGCGGCGCCGACCAGGACGAGGTCATGCGCGAACTGCGCCAGCGGCTGCCGTGGCCGTCGAACCGGACGTACCCGCTGGGGCCGGCCGTCGACCGGATCGTGGCGGGCATCGAGCGGCGCTCGGCGCACGTGTACGCGCAGTGGTGGCTGCGCGGCATGCAGGGGATCCGCGGGTACCTGCCCGCGGTCATCTCGACCGTCGGACAGCGTGAGATGAAGCGCTTCGAACCGCGACTGGCCGGTGTGTCCAAGGGACTTGTGGGGGCAGGCGGGGCCGCGGACGAGCAGGAGCGCAGCCCGAGCCGCTGATCGGAATGCGAGGAATGTCCGCCTGGGCGAGACTGGTCGGGTTCCCCTTACCGAACACCGTTACAGGAGTGAGGACACATGGGCATCAGGGACCAGTTCCAGGACAAGGCCAAGGAACTCGCGGAGCGGGCGAAGGCCTCCGGCAAGCAGGACGAGGTGTCCGAGCGCGCCTCGCAGGCCGCCGACCAGGCCAAGGATAGGGCCCGTGACACGTTCGACGAGAATTTCGACAAGTAGCGGCAGGCAGTAATACGCAGTACCACGCAGGACCTCGTTCGCGCCGAGGGGTGCGACCCGCCGTTCCGGGTCGCACCCCTTTCGCATGCCCTACGGTCGTCCGCCCCGAGGAGTCATCCCCGCGGCGGCAGCTTCGGGCGGCGCCGGTCCGGTACGTCCGTGTAGCCGGGCGGTACCGCGGCCGGGTCCTGTTCCAGCAGCTCCAGTGCCAGGTGCACGGCGTCGTCGAGCTGCGCGTGCCGTCCCTCCGCCCAGTCGAGCGGGGTGCGCAGGATCGGCAGGTCGGGCTCCACGCCCTGGTTCTCCACGGACCAGCCGTACTCGGGGAACCAGGCGGCGTTCATCGGCACCGTGATCACCGTGCCGTCGCCCAGGGTGTGCCGGCCGGTCATGCCGACCACCCCGCCCCAGGTGCGCTGGCCGACGACCGGGCCGAGCCCCAGCAGCTTGAAGGCGGCCGTGATCATGTCCCCGTCGGAGGAGGTCGCCTCGTCGGCGAGGGCCACGATCGGGCCCCGGGGCGCGTTGGAGGCGTAGGAGACGGGCTGCGCGTTGCGGGTCAGGTCCCAGCCGAGGATCGAGCGGGTCAGCTTCTCCACCACCAGCTCGCTGATGTGCCCGCCGGCGTTGCCGCGTACGTCCACGAGCAGGGCCGGCTTGGACATCTCGGCGCGCAGGTCGCGGTTGAACTGCGCCCAGCCCGAGCCGCCCATGTCGGGGATGTGCAGGTAGCCGCACCGGCCGCCGCTGATCTCCCGGACCACCGCACGGCGTTTGGCCACCCAGTCCTGGTAGCGCAGCGGCCGTTCGTCGATCAGCGGGACGACCGCGACCCGGCGCGAGCGGCCCTGACCCTCGGCGGGCTCGAAGGTGAGCTCCACGGTGGTGCCGCCGGCCGCCGACAGCAGCGGGTACGGCCCGGTGACCGGGTCCACCGGCCGGCCGTCCACATGGGTGAGGACCGCGCCCTCGCGGATGCCGGTGCCCGCGAGCGGGGAGCGGGCCTTGGAGTCGGAGGACTCGCCGGGCAGGATCCGGCCGACGACCCAGGCCCCGTCGCGGGGGAAGAGGTTGGCGCCGAGCAGGCCGATGGCCCGCTGGTAGTGCGGGGGGCCCTCGTTGCGGCGGGCCGGGGACACGTACGCGTGCGAGGTGCCGAGCTCGCCGAGGACCTCGCGCATCAGGTCGGCGAACTCGTCGGGGGAGGCGACCCGTTCGACGAGGGAGCGGTACTGGCGCAGCACCCCGTCCCAGTCGATGCCGCACATCCCGGGCTCCCAGAAGTAGGCACGGATGAGCCGCCCGGCCTCCTCGAAGGCCTGGCGCCACTCGGCCGCCGGGTCCACCTCGTGCAGGATGCGCCGCAGGTCCAGGTAGACGGTCGAGTCGGTGTCGCCGGACTCGGTCGCCGGGACGGCGCGCAGGTCGCCGTCGTCGTTGACCACGAGCCGGGTGCCGTCGCCACTGACGGCGAACCAGTCCAGCCCGGAGGCCAGCTCCGTCTTGCGGGCCTTCGTGAGGTCGAAGTACTCCAGCGTGGGCTTGCCGCTGGTGTCGGCCGGATTGGCGAAGGTCTCGCCGAGCGCGCCCGAGATCGGCCAGCGCAGCCAGACCAGCCCGCCACCGCTCACCGGGTACAGGGCCGAGTACTTGGAGGCCGACACCGGGAAGGGCGTCACCCGGCTCTCCAGGCCCTCCATCTCCACGGTGACCGCGCCGTCGCCGGACTCCGAGTCCCCCTCGACCGGGTCGAGTCCGCCCGCCGCCGGGCGCCCGTCGGGGGAGAAGGCGAAGGGGGAGGGCGTGGCCGAGGACAGCGGCACCAGGTACGGGCGGCAGCCCAGCGGGAAGGACAGGTCGCCGGTGTGGACGTCGTAGACGGGGTCGAAACCGCGCCAGGACAGGAAGGCGAGGTAGCGCCCGTCCCGGGTGAAGACCGGATTCTCGTCCTCGAAGCGGCCGTTGGTGACGTCCACGACCGTGTGCGCGCCTGGTCCGGAGATCCGGGCCATCTTGATCTGGCGCAGCGAGCGGCCGATGCCCGGGTGCGACCAGGTCAGCCAGCAGCCGTCGGGGGAGAAGGCGAGGTCGGTGACGGGACCGTTGTCCGAGCGGATCAGCTCGCTGGCCTCGCCGTTGGACTCCTCGGTGGCGTCGATCAGCAGCAGCCGGCCGTCGTTGGAGGCGATCGCGAGCCGCTCGCCGTCCGGATCGGAGAGCAGCTCCAGTACGCGGCCCAGCGCGCCGGAGGCGAGCCGGCGCGGCTCGCGGTCGCCCGAGGCGCGGGGGAGGTAGGCGATCTCGATCGCGTCCTCGCCCTCCGCGTCCGTCACGTACGCCACCTGCCCGCCGCTGCCGAGCATCTCGGGCAGGCGGACCCGTACGCCCGGGGTGTCGGCGATGGTGCGGGCGGGTCCGTCGCGGTGCGTGAGCCAGTACAGGCTGCCGCGCACGACGACGGCGCTGGCCCGTCCGGTGGCGTCGACGGAGAGGGAGTCGACGTGGCTGGCGGCCGGGACCTGGTAAGTGCGGCGGCCCGCGCGGGGGCCGCCCAGGCGGACCTCCAGCTTGCGCGGGGTGGCGTCCGGGGCGAGCGACTCGATGATCCACAGATCGCCGGCGCACTGGTAGACGATCCGGGTGCCGTCGCTGGAGGCGTGCCGGGCGTAGAACTCCGCGTGGTCGGTGTGCCGGCGCAGGTCCGTGCCGTCGGGCAGGCAGGAGTAGACGTTGCCGATGCCCTCGTGGTCGGAGAGGAAGGCGATCCGGCCGTCCACGAACATCGGCGAGTCCAGGTGGCCGTCGATGTCCTCCAGCAGCCGCTGTCCGTGCAGCCACAGCCGGCCGGTGGCGCCGCCGCGGTAGCGCTTCCAGGCCGCGGGCTCGTGCGGGGGCTTGCCGGTCAGCAGCAGGGTGCGCCGCTCGCCCGGCTCGTCGCCGTCGGGGGCCTCGTCGTGGACGGCGATGTCGGAGACGGGCCCCCAGGGGAGCGGGCCGCCGGGGCTGCCGTCGGTGGGCAGGCTGTAGGCCCAGGCGAAGTGGGAGAAGGGCTGGCCGTGCGAGGAGACGGCCAGGATGTCGCTGCGGCCGTCCTTGTCGGGCGGGGTCCAGCCGCAGACCCGGGTGTCGGTGGCGCCCCAGTAGCTGAGACGGCGCGCCGGGCCGCCCTCGACGGGGGCGAGGTGGATCTCGGGGTCGAGGCTGCGCCAGGTGGTGAACGCGATGTGCTTGCCGTCGGGGGAGAACCGGGGGTGGCCCACCCGGGTCCGGTCGACGGTGATCCGCCAGGCCCGGCCCGCGGGCTCTCCGGGGGGTACCAGGGGCGCCACCCAGAGGTCGTCCTCGGTGGCGAAGCACAGCAGATCGTCGTGGAGATGGGGGAACCGGAGGTACGCCGCGTCGTGACTCACCCCCCAATGCTTTCCGCGCGGAGGGGGGCTGGCAACTCGTACAGGTGATCCAGGGCGCCTCCATGGGGCCTCGATGGGACCACGATGGGATGTCCGTGGGACCTCCCGCGGGGTGGCGGCAGGCGGCCGGGGCGTGACCGACACCACTCCCCGAGCGAAACGGAACGGTTTCGTTTCGCTTGATGCCGGGGTATGGTCTATCCGTACGAAACGGTTTCGTTCGGTTGGGCAGGGTCGGGAGGAGACGCCGGGATGGTCGAAGAGGCGATGTCGCGTCGAAGCCGGATCACCCCCGAGCGGGAAGCCGAACTCCACGGGGCGGTCCTCGACCTCCTGCGCGAGGTCGGCTACGAGGCGCTGACCATGGACGCGGTCGCCGCCCGTACGAAGTCCAGCAAGGCCACCCTCTACCGCCAGTGGGGGAGCAAGCCCGAGCTGGTCGCGAAGGCCCTGCGCTGCACCCAGCCGGTCTCCCTCCGGGAGATCGACACGGGCAGCATCCGCGGGGACTTCGGGGTCATGATCGAGAACTCCGACGACGCCCAGATGGCGAAGGACACCGCGCTGATGCGGGGCCTGACCCACGCGGTGCACGAGAGCCCCGAGCTCCACAAGGCGCTGCGGGACCTGCTGGTCGATCCGGAGATCAACGGTCTGCAAGAGATGCTGCAAAGGGCGGTGGACCGGGGCGAGATCGCCCCGGACTGTCCGGCCCTGGCCTTCGTGCCGCACATGCTCATCGGGGCATTCATCGCCCTTCCGCTCATCGAGGACCGGTCCGTCGACCGGACCTTCCTCGGTGACTTCATCGACGCCGTGGTCTTCCCCGCCCTCGGCGTCTGATCCTGCCCGGCTGCTCACCCGGCAGCCGCCCGCACGCGCTGTCCCCGCGCTCGATACTGCCTCTCCTGACACGCCGCTCTCGTCGTCGGAACGGCATTCCATGCCCTGATCCATCCCACGACCCGAACGGGAGAACCACCGACGTGGCCACCTTCCTTTACCGCCTCGGCAGGGGCGCCTTCCGGCGCCGCCGATTCGTCGCCCTCGTCTGGGTGGCGCTGCTGTTCGTCGCCGGCTTCGGCGCGGCAACGGCGTCCACACCCACCTCAGGCTCGTTCTCCATACCCGGCACGGAGGCCCAGAAGGCCTTCGACCTGCTGGACCAGCGCTTCCCGGGGATGGCCGCCGACGGCGCCACCGCCCGCATCGTGATCAAGGCCCCGGCCGGCGAGAAGGTCGACTCGGAGGCCGTCAAGCCCCAGGTCGAGAAGATCGTCAGTGAGCTGAAGGACGGTCCGGGCAAGGACCAGATCTCCTCGGTCACCAGCCCGTACGAGGCCAAGGCCGTCAGCCAGGACGGCTCCACCGCCTACGTGAGCGTCAAGTACAAGGTCAGCGGCATGGAGCTGACGGACGCCACCCGCGAGGCCCTGACGGAGTCCGCCACGGCCGCCAAGGCCGACGGACTGAACGTCCAGATCGGCGGTGACGCCCTGCAGGCCGCCCCCGAGACGGGCTCCGGCGAGATCATCGGCATCGCGATCGCCGCGATCGTCCTCGTCATCACCTTCGGCTCGCTCATCGCCGCGGGACTGCCGCTGCTCACCGCGCTGATCGGCGTGGGCATCGGCATCTCCTCCATCACCGCGCTCGCCAACGTGCTGGACCTCGGCTCCACCACCTCCACCCTCGCGATGATGATCGGCCTCGCGGTCGGCATCGACTACGCCCTCTTCATCGTCTCCCGCTACCGCGCGGAGCTCGCCGAGGGCCGTGAGCGCGACGAGGCCGCCGGCCGGGCCGTGGGAACCGCCGGTTCCGCCGTGGTGTTCGCCGGTCTGACCGTGGTCATCGCCCTCGTGGGCCTGGCCGTCGTCAACATCCCGATGCTCAGCAAGATGGGCTTCGCCGCCGCCGGCACCGTGGTGCTCGCGGTCCTCGTCGCCCTGACGCTGGTCCCGGCCATGCTCGGATTCGCCGGCAAGAAGGTGCTGCCCGCCGGTACGAAGTCCCGCTTCCTCGGCAAGGCCAAGCCGGTCGCCGAAGGCGCCGAGCCCAAGCCCAACGGCGGCACCCGCTGGGCCCGCTTCATCCTGCGCCGCCCCGTCATGGTGCTGCTCGCGGGCGTGATCGGCCTCGGCATCATCGCGATCCCGGCGAGCAAGCTGGAGATGGGCCTGCCGGACGACGGCGCCCAGCCGGTGTCCACCACCCAGCGCCAGGCGTACGACATGCTCTCCGAGGGCTTCGGCCCCGGCTTCAACGGCCCGCTGATGGTCGTCGTGGACGGGGACAAGGCGCTCGCCGACCAGACCGTCGAGCGGATCAAGGGTCTGGACGGCGTGGCCGCGGTCATGCCGGCCACCCAGAACGAGGCCAAGGACGCCGCCGTCATCTCGGTCATCCCCAAGGACCGCCCGTCCTCCGTGCAGACCGAGGACCTGGTCCACGAGATCCGCGACGGCAGTGACAGCGGCAAGGTGTTCGTCACCGGTGCGACCGCGATGAACATCGACTTCTCGCAGAAGATGAACGACGCGCTGCTGCCCTACCTGGCACTCGTCGTCGGCCTCGCCTTCCTGCTGCTGATGCTCGTCTTCCGCTCGATCCTGGTCCCGCTCAAGGCGGCCCTCGGCTTCCTGCTCTCGGTGGTCGCCGCCCTCGGCGCCGTCGTCGCGGTCTTCCAGTGGGGCTGGCTCGGCTCGCTCTTCGGGGTGGAGCAGACCGGCCCGATCATGTCGATGATGCCGATCTTCATGGTCGGCGTGGTCTTCGGTCTGGCCATGGACTACGAGGTCTTCCTGGTCACCCGCATGCGTGAGGCGTACGTCCACGGGGAGCGGCCGGGCCAGGCCGTCGTCACCGGGTTCCAGTACAGCGCCCGGGTGGTCGTCGCCGCGGCCGTCATCATGATCGCGGTGTTCTCCGGCTTCATGGGCGCCAGCGACCAGATGGTGAAGATGATCGGCTTCGGCCTGGCCATCGCCGTCTTCTTCGACGCCTTCGTCGTCCGCATGACCATCGTCCCGGCCGTCCTCGCACTGCTCGGCCACAAGGCCTGGTGGCTGCCGAAGTGGCTCGACCGGATCCTGCCGAACGTGGACGTGGAGGGCGAGAGCCTGCGCAAGCACCTCGGGGAGTCCTCGGACGGTTCCGGTCCCGACAAGGACCGCGAGCTGGCCAACGTCTGACCCGTCGGCCCGCGGTACGCACGCGGAACGGCCCCGCACCGGGAGGTGCGGGGCCGTTCCGCGTGACGGGCCGTCCGGATCGGGCGGGCCCCGCTGGGCCTAACGGGTGGCCACGGGCGCGGGCGCGTACGTACGGCGCAGGAAGCGGCGCAGGGCGGCGATGTCGAACTGGACCACCGCGACGCCCTCCGGGGAGTGGAACTCGACGACGGCCTGGACGCGCCCGCAGGGCCAGACGCGTACGTCGCCGGTCCCGGTCGGGGCCTGAAGGCCGGCCTCCAGGAGGGCGCGGGGGAAGACCCACTCGTTGTCGGTGCCCTCGGGGGAGAGGCCGGCGGGGAAGACGATCCGTACGGCCAGCGGCTCGTCGGGAACGAAGCGCAGGGCCACCGGGATGGCCCGGTAGAGCGGGTCGTCGGTGATCACTCGGGCGCGTACGCGTTCCTCGATGAAGGGGGCCTCGGCGAAGGCGGCCTCGGCGAGGGGGGCCGTGGCGGTCGCGGGCCGGGTCGCGGTGGCACCTGCGGATGGATTCTCGGCGGCGGCTGACATCGACAAGACTCCTCGAATCGGAACATTTGCGTCCGTATTGACCCCAGCCTCGCACATTCCCACGAAACCGCGCGGAGCTATTTGTGTCGCCTCCGCTCTTGCCAACGATTCGCAATTGGGCACTATTCTTGAACGGCTAAAGACTTTGTCAGTTCAACGGACCGCTCGCCGGACCGCAGGAAGCGGAGCAGAACCATGCATGTGCCCGACGGCTTCATCGATGCCCCCGTCTCCATTGCCGCAGGTGTCGCCGCCGCCGGAGCCGTGGCGGTCAGCCTCCGAGGCGCCCGCCGGGAACTCGACGAGCGCACCGCGCCGCTCGCCGGACTCGTCGCCGCCTTCATCTTCGCCGTACAGATGCTCAACTTCCCCGTTGCCGCCGGAACAAGCGGGCACCTGCTGGGAGGCGCGCTCGCGGCCATCCTCGTCGGCCCGTACACGGGTGTGCTGTGCGTGTCCGTGGTCCTGCTCATGCAGGGCCTCCTGTTCGCCGACGGCGGCCTGACCGCCCTCGGCGTCAACATCGTCACCATGGGCGTCGTCACCGTGGTCGTCGCCTACGCCGTCTTCCGCGGGCTGGTCAAGCTGCTGCCCGGCGGCCGCCGCTCGATCACCGTCGCCGCCTTCGCCGGAGCCCTGCTCTCCGTGCCCGCCGCGGCCGCCTTCTTCACCCTCCTCTTCGCCCTCGGCGGCACCACCGACGTCCCGCTGGGCAAGGTCTTCGGGGCCATGGTCGGAGTCCACGTCCTCATCGGCATCGGCGAGGCCGTCATCACCGCCGCCACCGTCGGCGCCGTGATCGCCGTCCGCCCCGACCTCGTCCACGGCGCCCGCGGCCTGTCCGCCCCGCTGAAGCTGCGCGTCGGCGGCGAACTGGTCGACGCCCCCGCGGCCCCGGCCGCCGTGCCCGCCCCGGCCCGCTCCACGAAGCCCGTCTGGATCACCGGGCTGGTCGCCGCGCTGGCCCTGGCCGGCTTCGTCTCCTTCTACGCCTCCTCCAGCCCCGACGGACTGGAGAAGGTCGCCGCCGACAACGGCATCGACCAGAAGGTCACCGAGCACGCGGCCGCCGACTCCCCGCTCGCCGACTACGGCGTCAAGGACGTCTCCGACGCCCGCCTCTCCGGCGGCCTCGCCGGGATCATCGGCGTCGGTGCGACCGTCGCGGTCGGCACCGGCGTGTTCTGGACCGTCCGCCGTCGCCGCAGCACCGACCCGACGGCCGCCTCCACGGCCGTACCGGCCGCCTGACATGGGCGCGGGCCACGCCCACAAGCTCTACCGGGCCGGGAACTCCCCGGTCCACGACCTGCCGCCGCACTGCAAGCTCGCCGCCACCTTCGGCTTCGTGATCGTCGTCGTGTCCACACCGCGCGAAGCGGTGTGGGCCTTCGGCCTGTACGCCCTCCTCATCGCGGCGGCCGCGGCCGTGGCCCGGATCCCGGCAGGATTCCTGCTGCGCCGGCTGCTGATCGAGGTGCCCTTCGTCGCCTTCGCCGTCCTGATGCCCTTCGTGGCGCAGGGCGAGCGGGTGGAGGTGCTCGGCATGTCGCTCAGCGTCTCCGGCCTCTGGGGTGCCTGGAACGTGCTGGCCAAGGGCACCCTCGGCGTGGCCGCGTCCGTACTCCTCGCGTCCACCACCGAGCTGCGGGCCCTGCTGCTGGGCCTCCAGCGGCTCAAGCTGCCGCCGCTGCTCGTCCAGATCGCCTCCTTCATGATCCGGTACGGGGACGTCATCAGCGACGAGCTGCGCCGGATGTCCATCGCCCGGCGCTCACGCGGCTTCGAGGCGCGCGGGATCCGCCACTGGGGGGTCCTCGCGAAGACCGCCGGAGCCCTGTTCATCCGCTCCTACGAGCGCGGCGAGCGGGTCTACCTCGCGATGGTCAGCCGGGGCTACGCAGGCTCCATGCCGGTGATCGACGAGGTGACGGCCACCCGCACCCAATGGGCGTACGCGGCCGCGCTCCCGGTGACGGCGCTCGCCGTCTGTCTGATGGGATGGACCCTGTGAACGACCCCCTGAACGCACCCCAGGCGCCCGCCCCGCCCTCGCTCGAAGTCGCCGGCCTCGCCTACGCCTACCCCGACGGCCACCAGGCCCTCTTCGGGGTCGACCTCACGGTCGGGCACGGGGAGCGGGTGGCGCTGCTCGGTCCCAACGGCGCCGGCAAGACCACCCTGGTGCTGCACCTCAACGGCATCCTGACCGGCGGGGTCGGCTCCGTGCGCGTGGCCGGGCTGCCCGTGGAGAAGCGCAACCTCGCCGAGGTCCGCCGCCGGGTCGGCATCGTCTTCCAGGATCCCGACGACCAGCTGTTCATGCCGACCGTCCGGGAGGACGTGGCCTTCGGCCCGGCCGCCGCCGGGATGCGCGGCGCCGAGCTCGAGGAGCGGGTGCGGGGCGCCCTGGAGCAGGTCGGGATGGCCGCCTTCGCGGACCGGCCCCCGCACCACCTCTCCTTCGGGCAGCGCCGCCGGGTCGCGGTGGCGACCGTACTGGCCATGCGGCCCGAGATCCTCGTACTGGACGAGCCGTCCTCCAACCTGGACCCGGCCTCGCGCCGCGAACTCGCGGACATCCTGCGCTCGCTGGACGTCACGGTGCTGATGGTCACGCACGACCTGCCCTACGCGCTGGAGCTCTGCCCGCGCTCGGTGATCCTCAGCGAGGGGGCCGTCGTGGCGGACGGCAGGACCCAGGACGTGCTGTGCGACGAGGAACTGATGCGGGCGCACCGGCTGGAACTGCCCTTCGGATTCGACCCGCGCTCGGTCGTCGTCGGCTGACCGCCGCGGTGGCATAACCGCCGGTCGGAGGTTGTTGGACTGCCCGTGGACATCAAGGGTGTGGTGGCGGAGGGCTTCGAGCCCGTCAGGGACGCGTTCGTACGCAACTTCGAGGTGCTCGGGGACCGGGGCGCGGCGGTGGCCGTGTACCGCGACGGCCGCAAGGTCGTGGACCTCTGGGCCGGCACCAAGGACGCCGACCTGGGAGCCGACGGGGGCGGCGGCGCGGAGTTGTGGGCCGAGGACACCGTGCAGATCGTCCGCTCCGCGACGAAGGGCGTGGCCGCGGCCGTACCGCTGCTGCTCCAGCAGCGCGGACTGCTGGACCTGGACGCGCCGGTCAGCTCGTACTGGCCGGAGTTCAAGGCGGGCGGCAAGGAGCGGACCCGGGTCCGCGACCTGCTCGCGCACCGCGCGGGAGTCCCGGCCCTGGACCGCGGGCTGACGGTGGCCGAGGCCGCGGACGGGGTCTCCGGAGCGCGCGCGGTCGCCGCCCAGCAGGCCTTCTGGGAGCCCGGCACCGAGCACGGCTACCACGCGCAGACCTTCAGCTGGCTGTTGTCCGAGCTGGTGCTGCGGGCGACCGGCCGTTCGCTGGGGGGCATCCTGGCCGAGGAGATCGCGGAGCCGCTGGGCCTGGACTTCTGGATCGGCCTGCCGGAGTCCGAGGAGCACCGGGTGGGCCGGGTGGCGCCGGTCGATCCGCCGCAGAGCGCGGGCACGCTCAGGACCCGGCCGAAGCGGAACGTTTCCGCGGCCTACGCCGATCCGGACTCCCTCACCCGCCGAGCCTTCGCGGCCATCTTTCCGCTGCCGGACGAGAACGACCCCGCCTACCGGGCGGCCGAGCTGCCGGCGTCCGCGGGCATCGGCACGGCCCGCGCCCTGGCCCGCTTCTACGCGGCCACCATCGGCGTGGTGGAGGACGGCGCGCGGATCTTCACCCCGGCCACCACCGCGCTGGCCGGCAAGGAGTTCTCCTCGGGCCCCGACCGCGTGCTGGTGGTCAACACGCGCTTCGGCCCCGGCTACATGCTGCACGGCCCCGCTTCCCCGCTGCTGTCCCCGGCCTCCTTCGGGCACCCGGGCCGCGGCGGCTCGCTGGCCTTCGCGGACCCGGAAGCCGGCATCGGCTTCGGCTACGTCACCAACGCCCACGCCAAGTCGGTCACCGCCGACCCGCGCGCCCAGGCCCTGGTCCGGGCCCTGCGCTCCGTGCTGTAGCGGGGCGCCGACAAGTACGTCGCGCCGGCGGTGCGGGGAGCGCTAGCGTGCCGTCATGACGACCACCGCGCACCCCCTCTTCGCCGGAGCCCTCGCCGCACTGGGCCTGGAGCCGGACGTACGGAGCTTCCCCGACGGGACCCGGACCGCCGCCGACGCGGCCGCCGCGATCGGCTGCGAGCTCAGCCAGATCGTGAAGTCGCTGATCTTCGCGGCCGACGGGATTCCCGTACTGGTCCTCATGGACGGGGCCTCCCGGGTGGACGTGGAGGCGGTGCGCCGCGAACTCGGGGCGGGCGCCGTGACCCGGGCGGACGCGGCCCTGGTCCGGGAGACCACGGGCTACGCCATCGGCGGGGTCCCGCCCTTCGGACACCGCACGCGCACCCGGGTCCTCGCGGACCGCTCCCTGCTGGCCCACGAGGTGGTCTGGGCGGCCGCGGGGACCCCGCACACGGTGTTCCCGATGGATCCGCGCGAGCTGATCCGGCACGCGGGAGCCGCGCTGGCCGACGTACGGGAGGGCTGAGCGAGGCCGGGCCCCCGCCCCGCCCCCGGTCAGCCCGCGTTCAGGACGGCCGCCACGATCGGGCCCGCCGCGTCGCCGCCGTGGCCGCCGCCCTCGACCATCGCCGCGGCCGCCACGTCCCCGCTGAAGCCGGTGAACCAGCTGTCCGGGTTCTGTGCCCCGTCCACCTCCGCGGAGCCGGTCTTCGCGCCCTTGTCGGAGCCGTGGACCGAGGACATCGCATTCCGGGCCGTGCCCGCGGTGGCGGTCAGCCTCATCATCCGCACCAGCTGCGCCGCCACCGAGGGCTTCATCCTCCGGGTGGCCTTCGCGATCTCGCGGCCGTCCAGCGAGGCCTTGACGACGACCGGCTGGCGGAAGACCCCGGTGCGGGCGGTCGCCGTGATCGAGGCCATGGTCAGCGGGTTCATCTGGATCTGCCCCTGGCCGATGTACGCGGCGGCCGCCGCCGGACCGGTCGCGTCCGGAACCTTCCCGTCGACGGTGGGCACGCCGACCTTCCACTCGATGCCCTCGCCGATGCCGAAGACCTCACGGGCCTCCTTCGGGAGCGCGTCGTCGTCGTGGACCGGCTTGATCTGCTTGATGAAGGCGGTGTTGCAGGACTGGGCGAAGCTCGTCGCGAAGGTCTCGCCGTCGAGCTTGAAGCCCTTCAGGTTCGTGAAGGTCTTGCCCTCCCACTGCACCTGCGCCGGGCACTCGGCGACCTTGTCCGCCGCCACCAGACCCCGGTCGAGCAGCATCGCGCCGGTCACGATCTTCATCGTGGAGCCGGGCGCGCGGGCACCGCTGAGGGACGCGGGGAAGCCGTCCCCGCGGTGGTCGGCGACGGCCAGGATGTTCCCGGTGCTCGGCTGGACGGCGACCACCGAGGCCTGCGGGAACTTCAGGACCGCCTTCTCGGCCGCCGCCTGGACGTCCGCGTCCAGGACGGTCCCGATCTCCCCGGGCTCGCCCTCGACCAGCGTCAGCAGGGTCCGCCGGGGTGCCTCCTGGGCGACCGGCTCGATCCACAGCTCGGCGCCGCTCTTGCCGCCCTGCCGCTCCCCGTACGTCTTGCGCAGGCTGTCGAGGACCGGGCGCAGCGACGGGTACTTCTCGGCCGTCAGCTCCCTGCCCTTGCGGTCGACGGCCTTGACCGGAGGGTTGGCCGGGGCGCCGCCGCGCAGCTTCTCGCCCTTCTGGAGCTGCGGGTGGAGCACCGAGGGCTGCCAGTCGACGAGCGGCAGCCCGGTGGTGTTGCCGCGGACCACGGTCAGCTTGGACTCGTAGGCGAGGGGCTTGGTGACCCCCTCGTAGGTGACCTCCGCGGCGACGGAGTACGCCACCGTGGTCCCGGTCTGCGTGCCGGGGGTGATCGCGACCTTGGACACGTAGGCCTTGGCCGTGAAGTCGCCGAGGGCGCCCTGCGCCTCCGCCGGATTGTTCGTCAGGTCGGCTCCCGCCCGGGCGTCCCCGGCCGTCCACGCGGCGAAGAACGCCTTGGCGGTCGCCGCGGCGTCCGCGTCGCTGACCGGCCCGCTGCCCTTGGCGGCCGCCGCCGGGCCGCTCGCGCTCGCTCTCGTGCTCGCGGAGCCGCTCCCGCCGGCGTCCCCCACCAGCGCGTACACCCCGTACCCCGCCCCGCCCACCATCGCGAGGAAGACCCCGCCGACGATGGCACCCTTCGCAGCCCCGTTCATCCCGCTCCCCGTTCCCCGTCCGTCCCGACCCCCGGCCCTTGAACGCTGAACACGTTCAATGCGGCCGTGGAGCAGACCTTACGTCGAACAGACAAACGGTTCAGGGGTTTTGGTTGCCCCGGGACATCAGGGATCACCCGCCCCGCTAGACCCAGGTGTCCAGCCACATCCGGTTCTGCCAGGAATCCATCGGGATGGTCTGTCCCGTATAGATCGGCCAGAAATAGATGAAGTTCCACACGATCAGGAGCACCAGCACGCCCGCCGCCACCGCGCCCAGGGCGCGGCGCCTTTCCGAGGAGCCGGCCGGGCCCAGCAGGGCGCCGATCATCATGGCCACCGCCAGGCACAGGTACGGGACGAAGACCACCGCGTAGAAGAAGAAGATGGTCCGCTCCTGGTAGTTGAACCAGGGCAGCAGGCCCGCGCCCAGCGCGCACGCGATCGCGCCCGCCCGCCAGTCGCGGCGGAAGAACCACCGCCACAGCACGTACAGCAGCGCGAAGCAGCCCGTCCACCACAGCAGCGGCGTACCGAGCGCCAGCACCTCGCGCGCGCACTTGGCGGTCTCCGTCGCCGGGCAGCCGTCCGTGCCGGGTGCGGGGGACTCGTAGAAGTAGGAGACGGGACGGCCCAGGACCAGCCAGCTCCACGGGTTCGACTCGTAGGTGTGGCCCGAGGTCAGGCCCACGTGGAACTTGTAGACCTCCGTCTCGTAGTGCCACAGGCTCCGCAGCCACTCCGGCAGGAAGGACAGCGAGCTGTGCTGGTCGTTCTTGGCGGCCCAGTCGCGGAAGTAGCCGCCCTTGCCGTTGTCGGGGGAGAGGATCCAGCCGAGCCACGAGGCCACGTAGACGGAGATCGCCACCGGGACGAGGGAGAGGAAGCCGGTCCAGCTGTCGCGGCGCAGCATCGCCGCGTACGGGGTGCCCGCGCCCGCCGTGCGGCGGGCGGCCGCGTCCCACAGGACGGTCATCACGCCGAAGAAGGCCAGCACGATCAGGCCGTTCCACTTCGTGCCGAAGGCCAGGCCCAGGCTGACCCCGGCCAGCAGCCGGTACGGGCGCCAGCCCAGCTTCAGCGTCTCCGCGATCCGGGCGTCCGGGCGGGTCCGCCCCTCCTCGTCCACCGGGAGCGCCGCCGCGAGCCGGGCCCGCACCTTGTCCCGGTCGATCACCAGCGATCCGAAGGCGCCCAGCACGAAGAACATCAGCACGAGGTCGAGCAGGGCGGTCCGGCTCATCACCAGGTGCAGGCCGTCCACCGCCAGCAGCAGACCGGCCAGGCAGCCCAGGAACGTCGACCGGAACAGCCGCCGCCCGATCCGGCACAGCATCAGTACGGAGAGGGTGCCGAGCAGTGCGGTCATGAACCGCCAGCCGAACGGGTCGAAGCCGAACATCCACTCGCCCAGGCCGATCACCCATTTGCCGACCGGCGGGTGCACGACGTAGCCCGGGTCCAGCGGGAGGGAGACCCCGTCGGGATTGGCGAGGATCGACTTGTCGATGTCCTTGGGCCAGCTCGCCTCGTAGCCCTGCTTGACCGTGGCCCAGGCGTCCTTGGCGTAGTACGTCTCGTCGAATATCACCGCCTTCGGAGTGCCCAGGTGGGCGAACCGCAGCACCCCGGCGACCAGCGCCACCAGCAGCGGTCCGGCCCACGCCAGCACCCGCTCCCAGCGCTCCGCGGAGGCCGGCCCGATCCCCAGCTGCGCCCACAGCTGGGCGGAGGGCCGTGCGTACGGCGGCACCAGGCGGGTGCGCACCTCCGACTGCCGCTTCGCCCCGGCGGGCGGAACGTAGCCGAAGCCGCGCAGGCGGCGCAGCCAGGCGGACGGCTGGTCGGCGGGGTCCGGGCCGGGCCCGGCCTCGGTGGCGGGCGGGGCCCCCGCAGGGCTGGGCGGCGGCGTCGCGGTACTGGTCACCGGCACATCGTAGGGAACGACCCTGTGCCGGACCCAGGGGGACGGGAGTGTGGGGCGCGGCGGTTGGGGCGGCTGAGAGGATGGGGTGGTGACCACTGACCAGCCCCGCTCCGCCGAAGCCCCCGCCCCGGCCCCCTCCGACGTGCACGGAGTGGGCGTCCTCGTCCTCGCCGGGACGCCCATCGGCGACCTCGCCGACGCCCCGCCGCGGCTCGCGTCGGAGCTGGAGCGGGCCGACGTGATCGCCGCCGAGGACACCCGGCGGCTGCGCAGGCTGACCCAGGGGCTCGGCGTGTACACCACCGGGCGCGTCCTGTCGTACTTCGAGGGCAACGAGTCCGCGCGCACCCCCGAACTGGTAGAGGCCCTGGAGGCGGGCAAGCGCGTCCTGCTGGTGACGGACGCCGGCATGCCCTCGGTCTCCGACCCCGGCTACCGGCTCGTCGCCGCCGCCGTGGAGAAGGACATCAAGGTCACGGCCGTCCCCGGGCCCTCCGCCGTCCTCACCGCGCTCGCCCTCTCCGGGCTGCCGGTCGACCGGTTCTGCTTCGAGGGCTTCCTTCCGCGCAAGGCCGGCGAGCGCCTCGGCAAGCTCCGCGAGCTCGCCGCCGAACGCCGCACCCTCGTCTACTTCGAGGCGCCGCACCGGCTCGACGACACCCTGGCGGCGATGGCCGAGGTCTTCGGCGCCGACCGGCGCGCCGCCGTCTGCCGCGAGCTGACCAAGACCTACGAGGAGGTCAAGCGCGGCGGGCTCGGCGAGCTGGCCGCCTGGGCCGCCGAAGGCGTGCGCGGGGAGATCACCGTGGTCGTCGAGGGAGCCCCGGCCGCGGCCCCCGGCGATGTGGACGCCGAGGAGCTGGTGAACCGGGTACGGGTGCGCGAGGAGGCGGGGGAGCGGCGCAAGGAGGCCATCGCGGCGGTCGCGGCCGAGGCCGGGCTACCCAAGCGAGAGGTGTTCGACGCCGTGGTCGCGGCAAAGAACGCGGCACAAAAGTCGCCGTGAGACGGTAAAGAGCTAACCTGAAAAGCAAAGCTCAGACCGCGCACCGGGCGCTTTGGGCATGACTCGCCCAAGGACCGTCCAACACTGGACAGGGCCTGATGCGCTCCCGCCCGAAGAGGCGTCCACTGGCTATGGCACCAGTGGAACAAGAGGAGCTGGCATGAGTGAGATCGCCGAACCCCAACCCGTCTCCGTACCCTCCGCTTCTACCGTCACCGCTCCGGCAGCCGCCGCCGCCGCGGCTCCCGCTCCCGCGGCCGTGCCCACCGTGCACGAGGCGTACTCCTTCGCCTGCATGAAGTGCGGGTACGGGTGGGAGCAGGGATACGAGATCGAGCACCACACCGACGGCCGGGGCATGCCGTTCATCGTCTACACGGCGGACGGCGAGCGGGTCCCCTCCCCCCTGTCCAACCCGACCTGCATGAACTGCGGCGGCCACGTGGTGCGGATCATGCGGGAGGGCCAGGTCAAGTCGGTCATCGGCATGCTCGACCAGCTCTACCACCACCGCGCGGCCCCGGGGATCGCCGGCCCGGTGCCCGCGGGGTACACCGCGAGAGCCCCCAAGCCCCGAAAGGCCTCCCTGCACGACGCCCCCGGACCGGTCCCGGTGGAACGGCCCGGCCTGATGGCCCGGCTGCTGGGGCTCTTCCGCCGGTCATAAGATCGGCCGCATGAGCCGTAGTACGCCGAACGACGCGCCGCCCCCGCTGCCCGAACCGCTCCGGGTGGCGGTCGCCGACTCCCACACCCACCTGGACATGCAGTCCGGCACCGTCGAGGAGGGCCTCGCCAAGGCCGCCTCCGTCGGGGTCACCACCGTCGTCCAGGTGGGCTGCGACGTGAAGGGCTCCCGCTGGGCCGCCGAGACCGCCGCCGCCCACGAGAACGTCCACGCGGCCGTGGCCCTGCACCCCAACGAAGCCCCCCGGATCGTGCACGGGGACCCCGACGGCTGGTCGCGGCAGGGCGCCCGGACGGGCGGCGGCGAGGCGGCCCTCGACGACGCGCTCGCCGAGATCGAGGCCCTGGCCGCCCTCGCGCACGTGAAGGCGGTCGGCGAGACCGGCCTCGACTACTTCCGGACCGGCCCGGAGGGCATGGCCGCTCAGGAGCGTTCCTTCCGCGCACACATCGAGATCGCCAAGCGGCAGGGCAAGGCCCTGGTCATCCACGACCGCGAGGCGCACGCGGACGTGCTGCGCGTCCTGCGCGAGGAGGGCGCCCCCGAGCGGACCGTCTTCCACTGCTACTCCGGAGACGCGGAGATGGCCCGGGAGTGCGCCGCCGCCGGCTACTACATGTCCTTCGCCGGGACCGTCACCTTCAAGAACGCGGCGCCCCTGCGCGAAGCCCTCGCGGTGGCCCCGCTGGAGCTGGTCCTCGTGGAGACGGACGCCCCGTACCTCACCCCGGCCCCGTACCGGGGACGGCCCAACGCGCCGTACCTCATCCCGCTGACCGTACGGGCGATGGCCGCCGTCCGCGGCCTCGACGAGGACGCCATGGCGACGGCACTGGCGGCCAACACGGCCCGCGCCTTCGCCTACTGAGCGCCTCCGGGCCACCACCTCACCCGTTCGCCACGTTCCGTAGCCGTCCGGCTTTGTAGCGTGACGGCCGCTCCGCTAGG
Organism: Streptomyces sp. NPDC006487; assembly: GCF_042870555.1. Classification (NCBI taxonomy): domain Bacteria; kingdom Bacillati; phylum Actinomycetota; class Actinomycetes; order Kitasatosporales; family Streptomycetaceae; genus Streptomyces; species Streptomyces sp. NPDC006487. The sequence continues at coordinate 151,749 of NZ_JBIAHN010000004.1, read as the reverse complement.
GTGCCGTGCCCGAAGCAGCCGGACGGACCAGTGGAGCGAGCGCGATGAGCGATGTGGCCTGGCCGGCCGGTGGACGCGACCCCTGGGCCGCGGCCCCGGACCCGGCCGCGGAACCGGGCCCGGACCCGTTCCTCGCCCCGCGCGCGGGCCGGGACCTGATGGATCCGGACCTGATGGATCCCTACGCGGACCCGTACGCGGACCCGTACCCGGGCCCTGGGGCGGCGGCCCCGGACCCGGCCGCCGGACCGGGGCCCTACCGGGTCCCGGATCCGTACGCGGGGCGTGGAGCGAGCCCGGACGTGGATCCGTACGCGGATCCGGGGGCGGGCCCGGACGCGGATCCCTTCCCGGGCCCGGCGGCCGATTCGGGCCCGGACCTGCTCCCGCACCCGGACGCGGACCGGGACCCGGACCCGGGAGCGCACTCCGAGCCCGCGGTGCCGGCGCCACGCGGCGGCGGGCGGCGACGGACGGCCGCCGAGCCCGGGGCGGGCCGCCGGGCACGCGGCCGGACCCCCGCCCCGGCCGGTCCCGCCCCGGGCCCCGCAGTCGAGCCGGAGCCGCCGGCCACCGGCCGCCGGCGCCGCACCGCGCCGGCGGCGCCCCCGGACACCGCCGGCGCCCCGGCCGGAACGGCCCCCGCGGGGACCGGACGGCGCCGGGGCGGACTCGGCACGGTGCCCGCGCCGGCGGTCCCGGGCCCCGGCTCCGCCCCCGCGTCCGGTCCCAGGCGGCGCCGGAGCGCCGCCCCCGCTCCCCGGGACACCTGGCGGCGCATCGTGCCGCAGGCCCTGGTCGTCGCGTTCCTGGCGGGCGGCACCACCGCCTTCGTCGCCGCCGACAAGGCCGTGCGCCTCACCGTCGACGGAGTCCCGCGGACCCTGCACACCTTCGCCGACGACGTGGACGAGCTGCTCGCCGCCGAAGGACTCGGCATCGGCCCCCACGACCTCGTCGCCCCGGCCGGGGCGCAGGTCCTCGACGACGGGGACGAGATCGTCCTGCGCTACGGCCGCCCGCTGAGCCTGACCCTGGACGGACAGCGGCGCGAGGTGTGGACCACCGCCCGTACCGTCGACGGCGCACTTCGCCAGTTCGGCATCCGCGCCGAAGGCGCCTACCTCTCCGCACCCCGCACCGCCCCCGTCCCCCGGACCGGCCTGACCCTCGCCGTCCGCACCGAACGCAGCATCACCTTCATGGCCGACGGCCGCGAGCGGGCGATCCGCACCAATGCCGCCACCGTCCAGGAGGCCCTCGACGAAGCCGGGATCACCCTCCACGGCCAGGACACCACCTCCGTGCCCGCCGGCTCCTTCCCGCGCGACGGCCAGACCGTCACCGTGCTCCGCATCACCGGCACCCGCGAGATCCGCGAGGAACGCATCCCGTACGCGACCGAGCGGGTCAAGGATCCCGACCTCTTCGCCGGCACCGAAGTCGTCGAGCGCTCGGGACGGCCCGGAGCGCGCAGGGCCACGTACAGCCTGCGCACCGTCAACGGGGTCCGGCAAAAGCCCCGCAAGATCGCCGAGGAGACCGTCCGCGAGCCCGTCAGCCAGCTCGTCAAGGTCGGCACCAAGCCGCTGCCGACCTCCGTCCAGGGCGCGGACGGCCTCGACTGGGGCGCGCTGGCCCGCTGCGAGTCGGGCGGCCGGCCCGGCGCCACGGACCCCTCGGGCACGTACGGGGGGCTCTACCAGTTCGACGTACAGACCTGGCAGGCGCTCGGCGGCAGCGGCCGCCCGCAGGACGCTCCGGGCCCGGAACAGACGTACCGGGCGAAGAAGCTCTACGTACAGCGGGGGGCGAGTCCCTGGCCACACTGCGGCCGTACCCTTTATCGGTGAGCACCGCAGAGCAGCAGCCCGAACCCGCCGTACCGGCGACCGGTACGCCGGAGACCTCCCCGTCCGAGACCGCCCCGCCCGAGATGTCGGCCCTCCTCGGGGCGGCCGACATCCGGGAGCTGGCCGCCGTACTCGGCGTACGGCCGACGAAGCAGAAGGGCCAGAACTTCGTCATCGACGCCAACACGGTGCGCCGCATCGTGCGCACCGCCGAGGTCCGGCCGGACGACGTGGTCGTCGAGGTCGGGCCCGGACTGGGCTCGCTGACGCTCGCACTGCTGGAGGCCGCCGACCGGGTCGTCGCCGTGGAGATCGACGACATCCTGGCCGCCGCGCTGCCCGCCACCATCGAGGCGCGGATGCCCGAGCGCAAGGACCGCTTCGCGCTGGTCCACTCCGACGCGATGCTGGTCAGGGAACTGCCCGGCCCGCCGCCGACCGCGCTCGTCGCGAACCTCCCGTACAACGTGGCCGTGCCGGTCCTGCTCACCATGCTCAGCCGCTTCCCGAGCATCGAGCGCACCCTGGTCATGGTGCAGGCGGAGGTCGCCGACCGGCTCGCCGCCAAGCCCGGCAACAAGGTCTACGGAGTCCCCTCGGTCAAGGCCAACTGGTACGCGGACGTCAAGCGGGCAGGCTCCATCGGCCGCAATGTCTTCTGGCCCGCGCCGAACGTGGACTCCGGGCTGGTCTCGCTGGTGCGCCGGGCCGAGCCCGTGAAGACCACCGCCACCCAGGCCGAGGTCTTCGCCGTCGTGGACGCCGCCTTCGCGCAGCGCCGCAAGACGCTCCGCGCGGCGCTGTCCGGCTGGGCCGGGTCCGCGGCGGGCGCGGAGGCGGCGCTGGTCGCCGCCGGAGTCTCCCCGCAGGCCCGCGGCGAGTCCCTCACCGTCGAGGAGTTCGCGGCGATCGCCGAGCACAAGCCCGCCGCGGAGAGGCCCGCGCTGTGAGCGGGACGATCACCGTACGGGTCCCCGCGAAGGTCAACGTCCAGCTGGCGGTGGGCGCGGCCCGGCCGGACGGCTTCCACGACCTCGCGAACGTCTTCCTGGCCGTCTCCCTCTACGACGAGGTCACCGCGACCGCCGCCGCCGAACTGACCGTGACCTGCGCCGGGCCGGACGCCGGCAAGGTGCCGCTCGACCGGACCAACCTGGTGGCCAGGGCCGCGCAGATCCTGGCGGAGCGGGCCGGGCTGAGCCCCGACGTGCACCTCCACATCGAGAAGCGGATCCCGGTGGCGGGCGGCATGGCCGGCGGCAGCGCCGACGGGGCGGCCGCCCTGCTGGCCTGCGACGCCCTCTGGGGTCTGGAGACCCCGGTCGGGGACCTCCTCGACATCTGCGCGGAGCTGGGCAGCGACGTGCCGTTCAGCCTGGTCGGCGGGGCGGCACTGGGCACCGGGCGCGGAGAGATCCTGACCCCGGTCGCGGCCGGGACCTTCCACTGGGTGTTCGCGGTGGCCGACGGCGGGCTCTCCACCCCGGCGGTGTTCCGCGAGTTCGACCGCCTCACCGCCGGTACGGACGTCCCCGCCCCGCAGGCCTCCCCGGCCCTCCTCGCGGCCCTGGCCTCCGGTGACCCGGACGAGCTGGCCGCCACCCTGGCCAACGGGCTCCAGCCCGCGGCCCTCTCGCTGCGGCCGGCGCTGGCCGACACCCTGGCGGCGGGTACGGAGGCCGGGGCGCTGGCCGCGCTGGTGTCCGGCTCGGGCCCGACGACGGCCTTCCTCGTCCGCGACGCGGAGTCCGCGATGAAGGTGGCGGCCGCCCTGGAAGCCTCCGGCACCTGCCGCAGCACCCACACGGCCACCAGCCCGGCCCCGGGCGCGACCCTGCTCTGACCGGCTCGACAGCCCTCCGGGCGGGGCCCGTACCGTGTGCCGTCCCCGCCCGGCCGCGGGTGTGCCGCTGCGCGGCGCGGAGCCCCGGGGTACCTAGGGGGGACTGAGTATCCGCGCCCTGTTGCGGCCCCCGCCCGCGCGGGACCGTAGCCCCATGGGAGCCAGCGCACAAGACATCGCCGATGCCACCCCCGCCACCCGGGACCGCTACGTCGACCTGCTCCGGGTCGCCTCGCTCGGGACGGTCATCGCCGGGCACTGGCTGATGGCCGCCGTCAGCGGCGACGGCATAGGGAACCTCCTCGCCGTCGTGCCGCCGCTCCAGGTGCTCACCTGGGCGCTGCAGGTCATGCCGGTGTTCTTCTTCGTCGGGGGCTTCTCGCACGCCCTGTCCTACCGCTCCCTCGCGCGCCGCGCCGACGGCCCGGTGTACGCCGCCTTCCTGCGGGCCCGCCTGCGGCGGCTGCTGCGGCCCACCCTCGTGTTCGTCGCCGTCTGGACCGCCGTCGCCCTGACCGCGCAGCTCCTCGGCGGGGGCGGGGGACGCCTGTCCGGGGCCGCGTTCCGGCTGGTCACGCAGCCGCTGTGGTTCATCGGGATCTACCTCGCGATGGTCGCCCTCACCCCGCCCCTGCTGACCCTGCACGAGCGCTACGGCTGGGCCGCCTTCGGGGCCCTGGCCGCGGCCGCCGCCGCCGTCGATCTGCTGCGCTTCGCGGGCGGTGTCCCGTACGCCGAGTTCCTGAACTTCGCCTTCGTCTGGCTCGCCGTCCATCAGCTCGGCTTCCTGCGCGCCGACCGGCGGATCCGCCGTCCCGGCGCCCTCGCCGCCGCCGGGCTCGCCGGGGCCGTCCTGCTGGTGGCGTACGGGCCGTACCCGCTGTCCATGGTCGGGATGCCGGGGGAGAAGGTCTCCAACATGGCCCCGCCCACCCTGGCGCTGCTCGCGCACGGGATCTGGCTCGTGGGCGCCGTGGAGCTGCTCAGGGCCCCCGCCGCCTGGCTGGCCCGGCCCCGGGTCTGGCGCGGGGTGGTCGCCGCCAACGGGGTCGCCATGACGGCCTTCCTCTGGCACCTCACCGCGATGCTCGCCGTATACGCCGCCCAGCTCGGCCTCGGCCTCGCCCTGCCCGAGCCCGCCGGGGCGGCCTGGTGGGCCCAGGTACCGGTCCGGTTCCTCGCCGCCGCCGCGCTGACCTGCGTACTCGTCGCGGTCTTCCGCCGCTGCGAGGCACCTGCCGCGGGCGGCCCGGGCACCCCGAGCGGCGCCGGCCCCGGCTCGGGCCCCCGCGCCGCCCTCGGCACCGTGCTCTGCCTCCTGGGCGTCCTCGGGCTCTCCACGACCGGCCTCGGCGGGCTCCTGGAAGGCCACAGCGCCACCCTGATCGCGCTCCCGGTCACCGCGCCCGCCGCGATCGGCATGGCCTTGGGCGGGTGGCTGCTGGTGGAACGGTCCGGCACTTCGCGGAGGGTTAGGCTGAGGGGCTGATCCACACCCCTTCCCTGGAGCGCTCCTGATGGCCGTCAACCTGGTCAATGTCGAGGCAGTCAGCAAGGTGTACGGCACCCGTACCCTGCTCGACGGCATCTCCCTCGGCGTATCCGAGGGGGACCGGATCGGTGTCGTAGGCCGCAACGGCGACGGCAAGACCACCCTCATCCGCATGCTCGCCAAGCTGGAGGAACCCGACACCGGCCGGGTCACCCAGAACAGCGGCCTGCGCATGGGCGTGCTCACCCAGCACGACTCCCTCGACCCCTCGGCCACCGTCCGGCACGAGATCATCGGGGACATGGCCGACCACGAGTGGGCCGGCAACGCGAAGATCCGCGACGTCCTGACCGGCCTCTTCGGCGGGCTCGACCTGCCCGGCTTCGGGCAGGGCCTGGACACGGTCATCGGCCCGCTCTCCGGTGGCGAACGCCGCCGCATCGCGCTCGCGCAGCTGCTCATCGCCGACCAGGACCTCCTCGTACTCGACGAGCCCACCAACCACCTCGACGTCGAGGGCATCTCCTGGCTGGCCAAGCACCTCCAGGAGCGCCGCTCCGCGCTCGTCTGCGTCACCCACGACCGGTGGTTCCTCGACCAGGTCTGCACCCGCATGTGGGACGTGCAGCGCGGTGACGTCCACGAGTACGAGGGCGGCTACAGCGACTACGTCTTCGCCCGCGCCGAGCGCGACCGCATCGCCGCGACCGAGGAGTCCAAGCGGCAGAACCTGATGCGCAAGGAGCTCGCCTGGCTGCGCCGCGGCGCCCCCGCCCGGACCTCCAAGCCGCGCTACCGCATCGAGGCCGCCAACGAGCTGATCGCCGACGTGCCGCCGCCGCGCGACAAGTCCGAGCTGATGAAGTTCGCCAACGCCCGTCTCGGCAAGACCGTGTTCGACCTGGAGAACGTCACCGTCCAGGCCGGCCCCAAGACCCTCCTCCAGCACCTCACCTGGCACCTGGGCCCCGGCGACCGCGTCGGTCTCGTCGGCGTCAACGGCGCCGGCAAGACCTCCCTGCTGCGCGCCCTCGCCGAGGCCGCCCGCACCCAGGGCGAGGTCCAGCCGGCCGCCGGGTCCGTGACCGTCGGCAAGACCGTCAAGCTGGCCTACCTCTCGCAGGAGGTCGGCGAACTCGACCCGTCCCTGCGGGTCCTGGAGGCCGTGCAGCGCGTCCGCGACCGGGTCGACCTCGGACAGGGCCGCGAGATGACGGCCGGGCAGCTGTGCGAGCAGTTCGGCTTCACCAAGGAGAAGCAGTGGACGCCCGTCGGCGACCTCTCCGGTGGTGAGCGGCGCCGGCTGCAGATCCTGCGCCTGCTGATGGACGAGCCCAACGTCCTCTTCCTCGACGAGCCCACCAACGACCTCGACATCGAGACCCTGACCCAGCTGGAGGACCTCCTCGACGGCTGGCCCGGGTCGATGATCGTGATCTCGCACGACCGGTTCTTCATCGAGCGCACCACCGACACGGTCATGGCCCTGCTCGGCGACGCGAGCCTGCGGATGCTGCCGCGCGGCCTCGACGAGTACCTCGAGCGCCGCCGGAAGATGATCGACGCGGCCGCTCCGGCGCCCGCCCCGGCCGCCGCGGGGAAGTCCTCGGCCTCCGGGGACGCGCGCGCCGCGAAGAAGGAGCTGCAGAAGATCGAGCGGCAGCTCAACAAGATGACGGACCGCGAGAGCAGTCTGCACGCCCAGATCGCCGAGAACTCCACCGACTTCGACAAGGTCGCCAAGCTCGACGCCGAACTGCGGGAACTCATCGCGGACCGGGACGACTTGGAGATGCGCTGGCTGGAGCTCGCCGAGGACGCGTAGGGCGCGGGGCCCGCGCGCCCCAACTGGCCGATAACGACGGCATCACGGGCCGGTCCTCCCTTGGGAACAGGGGTCGGACCGGCCCGGCGCGGTTCTCGTCGGCAGTGATAGAAAGGGCTTCCTCCCACACCCGAAGCCGAAGGTATGCGCTGATGACCGAGCCGCCCCAGCCGCCGAACCAGCCGCCGAACCCTTCCGGTTACGGGCACCTGCCAGGGCCCCCGCAGCCCGGTTACGGTTTCCCGCCGCAGGGCGAGAACCCGTACGCGCAGCAGCCCCCGCAGCAGCAGCCCCCGCAGCAGGGGCCGTACGGTCAGCAGCCGCAGGGCCCGTACGGCGCGCAGCCGCCCGGGGGCTACGGCTTCCCTCCGCCGCCCCCGCACATGCCCCCCGGCGCCCCGGGTGCCCCCGGCATGCCGCCCGGGCCGCCCGGCGGCCCGAAGAAGAAGCTCGCCGTGCTGATCGCGGCCTCCGTCGCCGGCGTGCTCATCCTGGGCACCGGCGGCTACTTCGCGTTCTTCGCCGGCAAGGACGAGGGCACCGACCGGGTCATCGGGCAGGACACCACCCCGCCCGCGGACGACAAGGCCTCGCCCTCCGCCTCCGCCTCCGTGGACAAGGGGGACGGCAGCGGCAACGGCGGTGAGGAGGAAGAAGACCTCAACGCCGGCCGCAAGCAGGGCGAGGGCAAGGTCCTCTGGTTCAAGAGCAGCAAGATCGACGGCCCCGGCGGGGGCGTCGACTCCAAGGGGCAGTGGATCGTCGGCGACACCGTCGTCAAGTCCGTCTGGAAGTCGGTCACCGCCTACGGGGTCAAGGACGGCAAGGAGAAGTGGACCCTGACCCTCCCCGCCGTCATCTGCGGGGTCACCGACATGACCGCGGACGGCAAGACCGTCGTCATGTACAAGAACGGCGAGTCCACCAGCGCCGACTGCAACCAGATGCGGATGATCGACCTCAAGGCCGGCAAGGAGGGATGGTCGAAGGAGGTCCCCAAGGAGAATCTCTTCGACATCTTCACCAACCCGGACCTCGCCCTCACCGGCGATTCCCTCGTCGTCAACCGGATGGGCACGAGCAGCGCGTTCAAGGTCAGCACCGGGGACAAGCTCTTCAGCAACAACGTGGAAGAGGGCTGCCGGCCCAGCGACTTCGTCGCCATGAACGGCAAGATGCTCGCCGTCGCGACCTGCCAGGACGTCGACAAGACCGTCCAGGTCATGGACGCCGACCCGGCCACCGGCAAGGGCACCTGGATCTACAAGCTCCCCAAGGACTTCCAGGTCAAGAACGTCTACTCGCTGGACCCGATCGTCCTCGACCTCGGCAACGGCGACAAGGAGCGCTCCATCGTGGTCCTCGGACCCGACGGCAAGCAGCGCGCCACCGTCTCCGGCGAGGGCAGCTTCCCGGTCGGCTGCGGCGGCCTCTTCAACCGCTCGATCCAGAGCTGTGGTTCCTCCTACGTGGACGCGAACACCCTCTACCTGCCCACCAAGGCCGACATCGGCAAGCCGAACGAGATCGTCGCCTTCGACCTCGGCACCGGCAAGGTGAAGTGGCGCACCCCGGCCGGCGAGGGCCGCACCGTCACCCCGCTCGAGGCGGCGGGCGGCCAGGTCGTCGTCTACCGCGAGGCGGAGAGAGAGAAGGGCGGCGAGGTCCTCACCATCCCGGCCGGCGGGGGCACGCCCACCGCGGTCCTGCGCAACCCGTCCGGCGCCGCCGCCCCGGTGGAGAGTTCCTTCCTCTCCCCGAACGTGGACTACGTGGACGGCCGGCTGTTCGTCTCCGCCTCCCACCTGCAGGCCGACAACAAGAGCGAGAAGTTCCTGATGGTCTTCGGCAAGTGAGCGACCGCCCCGAGAACGAGCAGTCCGCCGAACCGCCCACCGAGAGGCAGTAGCACCGATGAGTACCCCGCCGCCCCCCAGCCAGCCGCCGTCCGGCGGGTTCGGCGCGCCGCAGGACCCGCCGCCGGGCGGCTTCTCCGCGCCCCCGCCCCCGCCGGCGCCCCCGGCCATGCCGGCCGGCCCCCCGCCGCCCCCGGCCCAGCCGCCGACCGTCCCGGCGCCGGCCGCGTCCCCCGGCGGGCAGGCCTCGTACGGGTATCCGCAGGAGCAGTCCTACGGCTATCCGCAGCAGCCCGGCACCACGCCCATGTACGCGGCCCAGAGCCCGGCCGTCCCGGCCGGCGGCGGCAACGACGTCCGCACGCAGCTGATGATCGTCGGCGCGGCCCTCCTGGCCATCGTCCTCATCGTCGGCGGCGGCTTCTGGTACGTCTCCGGCGAGGAAGGGGGCTCCGGCGACCAGCCCGTGGCCGGCGGCAGCGCGAGCCCCGGCGGCGACAAGGCCCCGGGCGGCGGCGGCACCGAGAAGGTACCGGCCAAGACCAAGTCGAAGACCCTGGTCAACGTCCCGATGCCGGAGTCGAAGGAGATCGTCCAGATCCCCGGCTCCTGGCTCACCGACACCACCTACGCCAAGTCCGACATGGCCAAGGTCGTCGGCTACAACCTGACTGACGGCAGCAAGAAGTGGGAGGTCCCGCTCGGCGCCAACGTCTGCGCCGCCAGCCGCTGGGTCTCGGACAACAAGACGGCGGTCCTCTTCGACGAGGCCATGCCGACGGCCGAGAAGAAGTACCCGCAGTGCAGGCAGGTCGGCGTCATCGACCTGAACACCGGCAAGCTCCTGTGGAAGGCCACCGCCAAGTCCCAGACCGGCGGCGACAAGCCCGTCGTGCTCGCCGAGGTGACCGTCAGCGGCCAGACCGTCGCCGCGGGCGGCCTGAGCGGCGGCGCCGCCTGGAACCTCGCCGACGGCAAGGTCCTGTGGTCCGCGAAGACCGACGCGGACCGGTGCGAGGACCTCGGCTACGGGGGCGGCCCGGCCCTCGCGGTGATCCGCCGGTGCGGCCAGCACCCGGACTACGCGCTGTACGCCCAGACCCTCGACCCGGTCAGCGGTGCGCCGAAGTCCTCGTACAAGCTCCCCGCCGGGGGTCTCGACTTCGCCCAGATCGTCTCCACCAAGCCGCTGATCGTCGCGGCGGACGTCAACGACACGTCCAAGAACGCCATCGGCGTCAGCGACCTCTTCGTCGTCGACGATGCGGGCCAGCTCAAGACGCGCATCCCGCTCACCTCGGGCAACTACAACCCCGAGTGCGGGGCCACCGAGGTCGAGGACTGCACCAACATGGTCGTCGGCAACGGCAAGCTCTACCTGCCGACCGAGGAGCACAAGGGATCGGCCGAAAACGGCCGCACCAACGAGATCGTCTCCTTCGACCTGGAGACCGGCAAACTGACCACCGACCGCGCCGACGCCGGCGAGCGCTACACCGTCTACCCGCTGCGGATGGACGGCTCCAACCTCATCGCCTACAAGGTCCCGCCCTACGACGGCGGCGGCCAGGTCGTCTCCATCGACGGCAAGACGATGAAGGAGACGGTGCTCATGCAGAACCCGGCGACCAAGGAGTCGCAGCGCGCCGAGACCCAGTTCCTGCCGGACTCCGGAGAATTCCGCTACGGCAACGGGAAGTTCTTCATCGCCCGCACCGCCGTGATGAGCAGGTCCTCGGGTTCCGACCCGTACTACTCCTTCGTCTCCTTCACGACGGGCTGACCGGCGGCGGCAGCCGCCCGGACCCCCGGAGCTCCGGCCCCCGGACCTCCAGACCCCGCAGAACCCCCAGAACACCCGGAAGCCCCCGGAAGGTCCGTCCTTCCGGGGGCTTCTGGGCGGTATCCGCACCGCGCCGTCGAACAAGCGTGTAGCTTGCCGGGTCAGAAGGGCGGGGGTGGGTGTCCCAATGGGCGTACGGGTCATGGTGGTCGACGAGCACCGGCTGCTGGCCGAGGCGCTCGCCTCGGCCCTGAAACTGCGCGGCCACCGGGTGCTGGCGGCCGCCGCCCCGGCCGCGGGCGCCGCCGAACTGGTCATCAGCCGGGCCCCGGAGGTCTGCCTGCTGGGCACCGCCACGCCCGCCGAGCCCGGGGTCTTCGAGCCGATCGTCCGGATCAAGCGGGAGCGTCCGCAGATCGCCGTGGTGGTCCTGGGACCGGTGCCGAGCCCGCGCGGGATCGCCGCCGCCTTCGCGGCCGGCGCCTCGGGGTACGTACGCCACGACGAGCGCATCGAGGGCGTGGAGCGGGCCCTGGCCAAGGCCCGGGCGGGGGAAGTGGCCATCTCGCCGCAGCTGTTGCAGGGGGCCTTCGCCGAGCTGCTCAACCCCGCCGCCCAGCCCGACGACGAGGGCAGCCGGCTGCTGCGGCTGCTCACCCCGCGCGAGGTGGAGGTGCTGGTCCGGGTCGCCGAGGGCGAGGACACCCGGCTCATCGCCGCCGGCATGGCCATCGCGCCGAGCACCGCGCGCACACACGTCCAGCGGGTGCTGATGAAGCTGGGCGTGGGCTCGCGGCTGGAGGCGGCCGCGCTGGCCGCGCGTACGGGTCTGCTGGACCGGGCCGGACCGCTGCCGTCCGGGGGCGCCCGGCCCTGATCCGGGCCCGGGATTTCCCCGGCGGCGCGGATTCGGGTATGCCGGTGACCAGCACGCGTACGGTGCGTGCGTTCCCCGGCGAGAGGCAGCAGGCACGTGAGCGAGACCGCGTCTTCCAAGGATTCCAAATACCTGGTCACCGGCGGAGCCGGATACGTGGGCGGGGTGGTCGCGGCCCACCTCCTGGAGGCGGGCCACGAGGTCACCGTCCTCGACGACCTCTCCACCGGCTTCCGTTCCGGGGTGCCGTCGGGCGCCGCGTTCATCGAGGGCCGGATCCAGGACGCCGCCGAGTACCTGGACCCCTCCTACGACGGGGTCCTGCACTTCGCGGCCTCCTCGCAGGTCGGCGAATCCGTGGTGAACCCCGGCAAGTACTGGGAGAACAACGTCGGCGGCACCCTGGCCCTGCTGGCCGCGATGCGCGGGGCGGGAGTGCGCCGACTGGTGTTCTCCTCCACCGCGGCCACCTACGGGGAGCCCGGCGACGGTCCGCTGACCGAGTCCTCGGTGACCGCCCCCACCAACCCGTACGGGGCCTCGAAGCTCGCCGTCGACCACATGATCGCGGGAGAGTGCGTGGCGCACGGCCTCGCGGCGGTCTCGCTGCGCTACTTCAACGTGGCCGGCGCGTACGGGCAGTTCGGAGAACTGCACGACCCCGAGACCCACCTGATCCCGCTGGTGCTGCAAGTGGCCCTCGGCGAGCGGGAGTCGATCTCCGTGTTCGGTGAGGACTACCCGACCCCGGACGGCACCTGCGTCCGGGACTACATCCACGTCGCCGACCTCGCGGAGGCCCACCTGGCGGCGCTGCGGGTCGCCGCCGGGGGCGAGCACCTGGTGTGCAACCTCGGCAACGGCAGCGGGTTTTCCGTCCGCGAGGTCATCGAGACGGTCCGCAAGGTCACCGGGAAGGAGATTCCCGAGATCGTGGCCCCCCGCCGGGCCGGCGACCCGGCCTTCCTCGTCGCCTCCGCCCGCACGGCCCACGAGCGCCTCGGCTGGACCCCGACCCGCTCGGACCTCACGGGCATCGTGACGGACGCCTGGAACTTCACCCGCGCCCGGCGCGGCTGAGCCCTCCGGTACCCCCGCCCCACCCCTGCCGCGCCCGCGCCCCCGCCCCCACCAGGGCGGGGGCGCGCGTGCGTTCCGGGCGCGCCCTCGCCGGGCGCTGCACGCGGGCGCCCGGCGTGCGCACGCCGAGTGAAATACCCTCCGTGCAACTGCCCATGGCACACGACCGGACGGAACGGGCCTTCCGCGGACAGGAAGTAGGCGATTTCAAGCCACCCCGGAGCCCCTTCGGAAGCGCCTCGCCGGAAAATCGCTCGAAAAACTTCTGCAATTCGGCCAACCACGAGCCGACCCCGGCCCTACGCTGATGCGTGACACCGGTGGGGGCCGGTGTTGATTCAGGGGTCGAGACAAGTCGGGTACGACGTCCGGTCCGGGGTAGTGCAGAGATGTCACGGCGGCGGCCGCGGCGCCTGCGGATCACCCGGTCCGGGCGTCGTACCCGCAGTCGTCCGTTCCCCGACCCTTGGGGGTTTTGTGGTCCGTATCCGGGTACTCGTGGTCGACGATCACCGTATCTTCGCCGAATCTCTCGCCGCCGCGCTCGCGGCCGAACCGGACGTGGACGTCTCCGCGGCCGGCAGTGGCCCCGCCGCGCTGCGCTGCCTCGAACGCGCGGTGGCCGAGGGCCGCCGCTTCGACGTCCTGCTCGTCGACTCCGACCTGGCCGCCGTCCCCGCGGGCGTCCCCGCCCAGCGGGAGTCCGCCTCCGTCCCGCCCGCCGCCGACGGGATCGCGCTGGTGGCAGGCGTACGCGTGTCCCATCCCGAGGTCCGTACGGTCGTACTCGCCGAGCGCGACGACGCACGCCGGGCCGCCCTCGCGCTCCAGGCGGGAGCGTCGGGCTGGGTGGCCAAGGACTGCTCGCTGTCCCGGCTCCTGGCCGTCATCCGCGGAGTCCTGCGCGAGGAGACGCACCTTCCGCCCGCGCTGCTCACCGGAGTGCTCCGCGAGCTGACCGCGGCGCGCAAGCACCGTACCGACAGCGAACGGCTGGTGGAGTCCCTCACGCCCAGGGAGCACGAGGTGCTGCGCTGCATGGTGGCGGGACTGGGCCGCAAGGACGTGGCCGCGCGGCTGTTCCTCTCCCCGCACACCGTCCGCACCCACATGCAGAACGTGCTGGGCAAGCTGGGGGTGCACTCCACGCTCGCGGCGGTCGCCCTGGCCCGGCGGGCCGGCGTACGCCCCGCCGACCTGCCGGGACTGCCGGGGCAGGGACTAGCCGGGGATGTTGTCGAACGGAGCGGTCAACTGGCGTAGCAGGCCGGCGAGATCGGCGCGCTGCGTCCGCGAGAGCTGGGCCAGGATCGCCCGTTCCTGGGCCAGCAGCCCGGCGAGCGCCTGGTCGGCGCGGTCGCGACCTTCGGGGCTGAGGCGCACCAGGACCCCGCGGCGGTCGTTGGGGTCCGGCAGCCGTTCGACGAGGCCCTTCTTGGCGAGCCGGTCGATGCGGTTGGTCATGGTCCCGGAGGTCACCAGGGTCTGCGTCAACAGCTGGCCGGGGGAGAGCTGGTAGGGCGCGCCCGCTCGCCGCAGCGAGGTCAGGACGTCGAACTCCCAGGGCTCCAGACCGTGCTCGGAGAAGGCCAGCCGGCGGGCGCGATCGAGATGCCGCGCGAGCCTGCTGACGCGGCTGAGCACCTCGAGTGGTTCCACGTCGAGGTCAGGGCGTTCCCGCCGCCATGCCGCGACCAGTCGGTCGACCTCGTCCTCCATGCGGATCAGTGTAAAGGGTCTGTCGACGTGAAGTCTCTTTAAATCGAGCATCTCGATCTCAAGTATCTTGACATCGAGATATATTTTCCGCCACCATGGGGCATGGAGGGGGCCGGAGCAGCTTCCGATTCCGACCGCACTGCCAGCAGGGAGGCCCGAACATGCATTCCGATACCGCGCCGGCCAGGATTCCGGCGTCGACCACGGACGTGGCGCCCACCGCGCCGACCACCCCCACCGCCCCCACATGGGACCCGCAGCAGTACCTCCGGCACGCCGGCCACCGGGCCAGGCCCTTCCTCGACCTTCTGGCCCGCATACCCGAGCTCCCCTCCCGGGCCGCCCGGATCGCGGACCTCGGCTGCGGACCCGGCAACGTCACCGCGCTCCTCGCGGACCGCTGGCCCGAGGCCCACATCACCGGCTACGACCTCTCCCCCGAGATGCTCCACCGCGCCGATGCCGAATACGCCGGCCCCACCGGCGGCGGAGGCAGGCTCGACTTCCGCCACGGCAACCTCGCCGACTGGCTCCCGGAGGAGCCCTACGACCTGATCGTCTCCAACGCCGCCTTCCAGTGGGTCCCCGGCCACGCCGGCTCCTTCGCCCCCTGGGTCAACGGACTGCGCCCCGGCGGGACCTTCGCCTTCCAGATCCCCGGCAACTTCACCGCCCCCAGCCACCGGATCCTCGCCGAGCTGTGCGACACCCCGCGCTGGCGGGCCCGGCTCGCCGGACACGGAGCCCGCTACATCCACATCCTCGAACCCTCCGGATACCTGGAGCGGTTCACCGAGCTCGGCTGCGCCGCCGACGTGTGGGAGACCACCTACCACCAGCTCCTCGAGGGCTCCGACCCGGTACTGGACTGGGTGAAGGGCACCGCGCTGCGGCCCGTGCTCACCGCGCTGGCCGACGACGAGGAGGCCGCCGAGGCCTTCCTCGCCGAGTACCGCACCCTGCTTCGCGCGGCCTACCCCACGGGCCCCCGGGGCACCGTCTTCCCGTTCCGCCGGATCTTCGCCGTCGCCCGCAGGGAGGCCTGAGCATGCTCGCCGGAGTCGACCACGTCCAGCTCGCCGCCCCGCCCGGCTCGGAGGACCGGCTTCGGGCCTATTACACCGAGGTGCTCGGCATGACCGAGATCCCCAAGCCGCCGGTGCTCGCGGCGCGCGGCGGCTGCTGGTTCGCCGCCGGGCCGGTCCAGCTCCACCTGGGCATCGAGGAGGACTTCCACCCCGCCCGCAAGGCCCACCCGGGACTCAGGGTCGACGGCATCGAGGCCTACGCCGGCAGACTGGAGGAGCGGGGTGCCACGGTCGTCTGGGACGACAACCTGCCGGGGCACCGCCGCTTCTACTCCGAGGATCCGGTGGGCAACCGGCTGGAGTTCCTGGAACGGCACACCCCGGAACGCGTCGGCCGCTGAACGGCCACGGCGCACACGAAGGCGCCCCGCCACCGGAGATCCGGTGGCGGGGCGCCTTCGTGTGCGCGGGACCGACTAGTGCAGTTCCGCGTAGGTGTTCCAGCCTCCACCGATGGAGGTGCTGCCCTGGAAGGTGTTCAGGCCCTTGAAGCCCGTCGCCTTGTACACGAACGCCGTGCCGGCGGAGTCGACGCCGACGAGGTCGGTGCGGCCGTCACCGGTGATGTCGCCGACCGCGGCCAGCTTCTTCAGGCCGTTCCAGCCGGTGCCGATCTTGACGCGGTCGCCGAAGCTCTTGGTGCCGGTGCCCGGGTAGGCCCACAGCGTGCCGTCCGTACCGCGCGCGAGCAGGTCGGCGCGGCCGTCGCCGGTCACGTCGCCGGCGCCCAGGAGCTTGTTGTAGATGCCCCAGCCGGCGCCGAGGCGGATCCGGTCGCGGAACTGGTAGCCGTTGCCGTAGCTCGGGTAGAGCCACAGCACGTTGGACTTGTCGCGGGCCAGCAGGTCGCCGTAGCCGTCGCCGTTGATGTCGCCCGGGCCGACGAGGGAGTTGTAGATGTCCCAGCCGGCGCCCAGGTAGTGGTCGCCGATGTAGAGCTTGCCGCCGCCCCACATGAGGAACTGGGCGTCGTTCGTGGCGTTGAAGGAGGAGGCCATGGCCATGCCGACCTGGCTGATCGGCGCTTCGCCGTTGCTCAGGATCTTCTGGCGGTCGTCGAAGCCGCCGTTCATCCTGCCGCCGTACCAGTAGACGGCGCCGGCGCCGGTGCGGCCGACCAGCTCGGCGCGGCCGTGCGCGGGCACGCCGCCCTGGCCGGCGAACAGGTTGGTGTAGTGCCAGTTGGAGCCCAGCACCTTACGGTCGGCGAAGCCTCCGGAGGACTTGGGAGCGTAGGTCCACGTCTTGCCGCTCGCGTCGCGGCCCACGAGCCAGTTGCCGCCCGTGTTGTTGGTCAGCACGAAGAGCTGGTTGTACATGTTCCAGCCGGTGCCGCTCTTGATCCGGTCGCCGAAGCCGCCGCCGGCCTTGCCCGGGTAGACGTAGAGCGTGCCGCCCGGCGTGGCCGCCACCAGGTCGGCGCGGCCGTCGCCGTTGAAGTCGCCGCCGCCGCCGACGATCTGGGAGTAGCCGTCCCAGCCGCCGCCGAGGGAGATGCGGGCGCCGTACGGGCTGCCGGAGCCGGCCGTGCCGTTGCCCGGGTACAGGTACAGGGAGCCCGCGTAGGTGCGGGCCAGCAGGTCGGCGTTGCCGTCGCCGGTCACGTCGCCGACACCGGTGACCTTGTTGTAGATGTTCCAGCCGCCGCCGGACCAGCCGGTGCGGTAGGTACCGGCGGTGTTCGCCGACAGGAGGGACAGCTTGCCGGCGACGGAGAGCGTCAGCAGCTCGGGCTGCCCGTCGCGGTTGAGGTCACCGGCCGTGACGACGTCCTTGAAGTCCTCGCCGTAGCCCGCGCCGTCGATGTAGTACTCGGCGTCGCTCTGACCGTTGAAGGTCTTCAGGTACGACGTGTCGTTGAGCCCGCGGTACAGGATGTCGGACCAGCCGTCACCGTCCACGTCGAGCAGCGGCGTCAGCGAGGCGGCCGCCGTGCGGGCGGCGCCCTTGGTCGCCGGGGCCTGCGGGCGGACGCCCGTGGCGCGGTCGTCGGTCTTGGGCCGCTCGACCTTCGGCGTGGGGACCGGCTTCTCGGCGGCCGAGGCCGACGTACCGGAAAGGATCATGCCCGCCGCGAGGGCGAGGGCGGTGCAGGCCGCGATGCGGCCGGAGCGCGAGGAGCGCATGAAAGACAAGAGGTCTCCCTGGTAGTCAGGCGAAACCGGGCTGAACGATCTCGTCCACGGCGCGCGGCAGTGCTGCGCTGCACGTGAGACGGCATTCCCCCCCGGGAGTTACCGAAGACTACCTGTGTGGCGCGTGTTGTCTAGACATTAAACGAGCTATTTTGATCACGTTCAGAACGCAGCGGTGCCCGGGGCCTCGGGCCCCGGGCACCAGGTGCGATGGCCCGCTCACGCACGGCGAACGGGCGGGTGCGCTCACTTCTTGCGGTGGCCCACCAGCCGCGGCTTCGCCTCCAGGTTCTCCAGTCCGTGCCAGGACAGGTTCACCAGGTGCGCGGCCACCTCGGCCTTCTTCGGCTGCCGCGTCTCCAGCCACCACTGCCCGGTCAGCGCGACCATCCCGACCAGGGCCTGGGCGTACAGCGGGGCCAGCTTCGGGTCGAAGCCGCGGGCCTTGAACTCCAGACCGAGGATGTCCTCGACCTGCGTGGCGATGTCGCTGATCAGCGAGGCGAAGGTGCCCGTCGACTGGGCCACGGGGGAGTCACGGACCAGGATCCGGAAACCGTCCGTGTAGTTCTCGATGTAGTCCAGCAGTGCGAACGCCGCCTGCTCCAGCAGTTCCCGCGGGTGCCCGGCCGTCAGCGCGCCCGTCACCCCGTCCAGCAGCTGGCGCATCTCGCGGTCCACGACGACCGCATAGAGGCCCTCCTTGCCGCCGAAGTGCTCGTAGACCACCGGCTTGGAGACTCCGGCCTTCGCCGCGATCTCCTCCACCGACGTGCCCTCGAACCCCTTCTCGGCGAACAGGGTGCGGCCGATGTCCAGCAGTTGCTGACGCCGTTCGGCGCCCGTCATCCGGACCCGGCGGCTGCGCCTGGGCTTCTCGCTGCTGGAACTGCTGCCGTCGTTTCCCACGTCCCCCATCATGCCGCGTTCGACACTTCTTCCTTGCGCCGGGCGTCGATGCGGGCCTCGGACGGCCAGCGGACGTCGGACGCCCAGCCCAGCTGTTCGAACCAGCGGATCAGCCGTGCGCTGGAGTCGACCTGGCCGCGCAGCACACCGTGCCGGGCGGACGTCGGGTCGGCGTGGTGCAGGTTGTGCCAGGACTCGCCGCAGGACAGCACCGCCAGCCACCACACGTTGCCGGAGCGGTCGCGCGACTTGAACGGGCGCTTGCCCACCGCGTGGCAGATCGAGTTGATCGACCACGTCACGTGGTGCAGCAGCGCGACGCGGACCAGGGAGCCCCAGAAGAACGCGGTGAAGGCGCCCCACCACGACATCGTCACCAGACCGCCCACCAGCGGCGGCAGCGCCAGCGAGAACATCGTCCAGAAGATGAAGTCGCGCGAGATGCGGCGGATCGCAGGGTCCTTGATCAGGTCCGGGGCGTACTTCTGCTGGTCGGTCTGCTCCTCGTCGAAAAGCCACCCGATGTGCGCCCACCACAGGCCCTTCATCAGGGCCGGCACCGTCTCGCCGAAGCGCCACGGCGAATGCGGGTCGCCCTCGTGGTCGGAGTACTTGTGGTGCTTGCGGTGGTCGGCCACCCAGCGGACCAGGGGTCCCTCGACCGCCATCGAGCCCATGACCGCCAGGGCGATCCGCAGCGGCCGCTTCGCCTTGAAGGAACCGTGAGTGAAGTAGCGGTGGAAGCCGATGGTGATCCCGTGGCAGGCCAGGAAGTACATGAAGACCATCAGGCCCACGTCCAGCCAGCTCACCCCCCAGCCCCACGCGAGCGGAAGCGCCACCAGCAGTGCGAGGAAGGGGACGGTGATGAACAGCAGCAGCGCGATCTGCTCCACGGACCGCTTGCTCTCACCGCCGAGGGTCGCGGACGGCACTGACGTGCCGGAAGACGCCGAGGCGTCCTCGATCACGTCGGGACTGATGGTCATAGGTGTGTCCCCTGAGGGTGAGGGAGTCGGCAGGCGCGCCGCCCGGCCACACATCCCTACGGGTGCGTAACCTACGGCAACGTAAGTATGGCAAAGGTCCCCCGCGGGGCAAGAGGAGCGCGCCCGCGGCCGGGTCCATCGGCCCTGGCCGCAGGGCCGTCGTCCCGCCTGGTGACACACGGGCCTGGTCACCGGTACGGGCCACCTATCCTGGTGTCGTCGGACAGCGCGGTCCGCACGGGCAGCCCGAGCTGCGCATCAGGAGCGGTGGCACCGCCGGACCCAGGTCCGGACGGCCACCACCGCGCGCATACCGGGGCCCACCTCCCAGTAGCGCTCGAAACACTGCAAGGAGCCGCACCTGTGAGCAGTGCCGACCAGGCCCACTCGACCACCGCCCCGGCGACCTCCCCCGCCGGCGCCGCCAACGCCGAGCTGCGCGCGGACATCCGCCGCCTCGGCGACCTCCTCGGCGAGACCCTCGTACGCCAGGAGGGCCAAGACCTCCTCGACCTGGTCGAACGCGTCCGAGCCCTCACGCGCACCGACGGCATCGCGGCCGCCGAGCTGCTCGGCGACACCGACCTGGAGACCGCCGCCAAGCTGGTGCGCGCCTTCTCCACCTACTTCCACCTCGCCAACGTCACCGAGCAGGTGCACCGCGGCAAGGAACTGCGCGCCCACCGCGCCGCCGAGGGGGGCCTGCTGGCCCGCACGGCCGACATGCTCAAGGACGCGGACCCCGAGCACCTGCGCGAGACGGTCAAGAACCTCAACGTCCGCCCCGTCTTCACCGCGCACCCCACCGAGGCGGCCCGCCGCAGCGTCCTCAACAAGCTGCGCCGCATCGCGGCCCTCCTGGAGGAGCCCGTCGCGGGCGCCGGCGAGCGCCGCCGCCACGACCTGCGCCTCGCGGAGAACATCGACCTCGTCTGGCAGACCGACGAACTGCGCGTGGTCCGTCCGGAGCCCGCCGACGAGGCGCGCAACGCCATCTACTACCTCGACGAGCTGCACGCCGGCGCCGTCGGCGACGTCCTGGAAGACCTCGCCGCCGAGCTCCAGCGCGTCGGCATCGAGATCCCGGCCGGCACCCGCCCGCTCACCTTCGGCACCTGGATCGGCGGCGACCGGGACGGCAACCCCAACGTCACCCCCGAGGTGACCCGGGACGTGCTGATCCTCCAGCACGAGCACGGCATCACCGACGCCCTGGAACTCATCGACTTCCTGCGCGGACTGCTGTCGAACTCCATCCGCTACACCGGCGCCACCGAGGAGCTCCTCACCTCCCTCCAGGCCGACCTGGAGCGCCTCCCGGAGATCAGCCCGCGCTACAAGCGGCTGAACGCCGAGGAGCCGTACCGCCTCAAGGCCACCTGCGTCCGGCAGAAGCTCCTCAACACCCGCGAGCGCCTCGCCAAGGGCACCCCGCACGAGGATGGCCGCGACTACCTCGGCACCGCCGAGCTGCTCACCGACCTCACCCTCATCCAGACCTCCCTGCGCGAGCACCGCGGCGCGCTCTTCGCCGACGGCCGCATGGACCGCACCATCCGCACGCTGGCCGCCTTCGGCCTCCAGCTCGCCACGATGGACGTGCGCGAGCACGCGGACGCCCACCACCACGCGCTGGGCCAGCTCTTCGACCGGCTCGGCGAGGAGTCCTGGCGCTACGCGGACATGCCCCGCGACTACCGCGGCCGGCTCCTGGCCAAGGAGCTGCGCTCGCGCCGCCCGCTGGCGCCCACCCCGGCCCCGCTCGACGCGGCCGGCCAGAAGACGCTCGGCGTGTTCGGCGCCATCAAGGACGCCTTCGAGAAGTTCGGCCCCGAGGTCATCGAGTCCTACATCATCTCGATGTGCCAGGGCGCCGACGACGTCTTCGCCGCCGCCGTCCTCGCCCGCGAGGCCGGCCTCATCGACCTGCACGGCGGCTGGGCCAAGATCGGCATCGTCCCGCTCCTGGAGACCACGGACGAGCTCAAGGCCGCCGACGTCATCCTCGACGAGATGCTCGCCGACCCCTCCTACCGGCGCCTGGTCTCGCTGCGCGGCGACGTCCAGGAGGTCATGCTCGGGTACTCCGACTCCTCCAAGTTCGGCGGCATCACCACCTCCCAGTGGGAGATCCACCGCGCCCAGCGCCGGCTGCGCGACGTGGCCCACCGCTACGGCGTGCGCCTGCGCCTCTTCCACGGCCGCGGCGGCACCGTCGGCCGCGGCGGCGGCCCCTCGCACGACGCGATCCTCGCGCAGCCCTGGGGCACCCTGGAGGGCGAGATCAAGGTCACCGAGCAGGGCGAGGTCATCTCCGACAAGTACCTCGTCCCCTCGCTGGCCCGCGAGAACCTGGAGCTGACGGTCGCGGCCACCCTCCAGGCCTCCGCCCTGCACACCGCCCCGCGCCAGTCCGACGAGGACCTGGCCCGCTGGGACGCGGCCATGGACACCGTCTCGGACGCCGCGCACGACGCGTACCGCGAGCTCGTCGAGGACCCGGACCTGCCGGCGTACTTCTTCGCCGCCACCCCCGTGGACCAGCTCGCCGACCTGCACCTGGGTTCGCGCCCCTCGCGCCGCCCCGACTCCGGCGCCGGCCTCGACGGCCTGCGCGCCATCCCGTGGGTGTTCGGCTGGACCCAGTCCCGCCAGATCGTCCCCGGCTGGTACGGGGTCGGCTCGGGCCTGAAGGCCCTGCGCGAGGCCGGCCAGGGCGACGCGCTGGCCGAGATGGGCGAGCGCTGGCACTTCTTCCGCAACTTCCTGTCCAACGTCGAGATGACGCTGGCCAAGACGGACCTGCGGATCGCCCGCCACTACGTCGACACCCTGGTGCCCGACGAGCTCAAGCACGTCTTCGCCCGCATCGAGGCCGAGCACGAGCTCACCGTCCGCGAGGTCCTGCGGATCACCGGGGGCGAGAAGCTCCTCGACTCCAACCCGGTCCTCCAGCAGACCTTCTCGGTCCGCGACGCGTACCTGGACCCGATCTCCTACCTCCAGGTCTCGCTGCTGGCCCGCCAGCGCGCGGCCGCCGAGCGCGGCGAGGAAGCGGACCCGATCCTGTCCCGGGCGCTGCTCCTCACCGTCAACGGCGTCGCCGCCGGTCTGCGCAACACCGGCTGAGGCTTCGCACGGCACGCAAGAGGGCCCGCACACCGGATGGTGTGCGGGCCCTCTTGCGCGTCCGGCTGTCGGCCGCTCGGGCTGTCGGCCCCTTTAACTGTTGGCCCCTTCAACTGTTGTACGTGGA
This sequence comes from Streptomyces sp. NPDC006487, assembly GCF_042870555.1. NCBI lineage: Bacteria > Bacillati > Actinomycetota > Actinomycetes > Kitasatosporales > Streptomycetaceae > Streptomyces > Streptomyces sp. NPDC006487. Next base: position 129,044 of record NZ_JBIAHN010000004.1, on the reverse strand, counting down.
CTGCGCGCGTTCCAGGCCCTCCTGGATCAGGCACTCCACGGCGTCCGCCGAACGGTCGACGAACCAGTCCAGCTCCTTGCGCTCCGTGGAGGAGAAGTCCTTCAGCACGAAGTCGGCGACCTGCATCCGGCCGGGGGGCCGGCCGATGCCGCAGCGCACCCGGTGGTAGTCCGGGCCCATCGACTTGGTCATGGACTTCAGGCCGTTGTGGCCGTTGTCCCCGCCGCCCAGCTTCAGCCGCAGCGTCGGGTAGTCGATGTCCAGCTCGTCGTGGACCGCGATGATCCGGTCCAGCGGCACCTTGTAGAAGTCCCGCAGCGCCGTCACCGGGCCGCCGGACAGGTTCATGAACGACATGGGCTTGGCCAGCACCACGCGCCGGTTCAGCGGTCCCGGCGGGCCCATCCGGCCCTCGACCACCTGGGCGCGGGCCTTGTGCGCCTTGAACTTGCCGCGCATCCGCTCCGCCAGCAGGTCGGCCACCATGAAACCGATGTTGTGGCGGTTGCCCGCGTACTCCGCACCCGGGTTCCCGAGACCCACGATCAGCCAGGGCGCCGCGTCGTCCGACATCAAAAGCTCCTTATACGAAGACGACCGCCGTCCCGCTCCAGTGGAGCCGGACGGCGGTCGTTCAGCAAGTGCTGAGGGGGAGGCGCGAGGCTCAGGCCTCGGTGCCCTCGGCGGCCGGCTCCTCGGTGCCCGCACCGATGACCTGCAGGACGGCGATGTCGCCGTCGACGGCCAGCGTGGTGCCGGCCGGCAGGACCAGGTCGGAGGCGGTGATGGTGGCACCGGCCTCCAGGCCCGCGATCGAGACGGTGACCTCGGTCGGGATGTGGGTGGCCTCGGCCTCGACGGAGATGGTGTTCTGGAGGGTCTCCAGCATGTTGCCGCCCGGGGCCAGCTCGCCCTCGGTGACGATCGCGACGTCGACGGTGACCTTCTCGCCCTTCTTGACGATCAGGAAGTCGACGTGGGAGATCGAACGCTTCAGCGGGTGCTTCTGAACGGCCTTCGGGATGACCAGCTCGGTGCCGGCGCCCTCGATGTCCAGGGAGAGCAGGACGTTCGGGGTACGCAGCGCCAGCTGGAGGGCGTGGGCGTCCACGTTGACGTGCTTGGGGTCGGTGCCGTGGCCGTAGATGACCGCGGGGGTCAGGGCGTCACGGCGGGCCTGGCGGGCAGAGCCCTTGCCGAAGTTTTCGCGGACCTTCGCGGCAAGCTTGATCTCGGACATGCTCACTCCTCGTGGGGTGACGGAAATGGACGACAGTCACCCGGCCGGAACACGGCCTGCTACGAAGAGCGCGTCGATAACGGAGCATCCCCACCTGTGGAAAACAGGTGCGGCCTCCCTCGCCGAGCAACTCAAGGAGTGTACCCGGCGGGGAGGCCGTACCCAAAAATGATCTGACCCCTGAGGAGTCGGCACAGTGCGGACGTGCTTACTGCTGCTCTTCGAACAGGCTGGTGACCGAGCCGTCCTCGAAGACCTCGCGCACGGCGCGGGCGATCATCGGGGCGATGGAGAGCACGGTGATCTTGTCGAGCTCCAGGTCGGACGGGTCCGGCAGGGTGTTCGTGAACACGAACTCGCTGACCTTGGAGTTCTTCAGGCGGTCGGCGGCCGGGCCCGACAGGATGCCGTGCGTGGCCGTCACGATGACGTCCTCCGCGCCGTGCGCGAAGAGCGCGTCGGCGGCGGCGCAGATGGTGCCACCCGTGTCGATCATGTCGTCGACCAGGACGCAGACGCGGCCCTTGACCTCACCGACGACCTCGTGGACGGTCACCTGGTTGGCGACGTCCTTGTCACGGCGCTTGTGGACGATCGCCAGCGGCGCGTCCAGACGGTCGCACCAGCGGTCGGCGACGCGTACGCGGCCGGCGTCCGGGGAGACGATCGTCAGCTTGGAGCGGTCGACCTTGGCGCCGACGTAGTCCGCGAGGACCGACAGGGCCGAAAGGTGGTCGACCGGGCCGTCGAAGAAGCCCTGGATCTGGTCGGTGTGCAGATCGACCGTGAGGATGCGGTCCGCACCCGCGGTCTTCAGCAGGTCCGCGACCAGGCGGGCCGAGATCGGCTCGCGGCCCTTGTGCTTCTTGTCCTGGCGGGCGTACCCGTAGGACGGGACGATCACGGTGATGGAGCGTGCCGACGCGCGCTTGAGCGCGTCGATCATGATCAGCTGCTCCATGATCCACTTGTTGATCGGAGCCGTGTGGCTCTGGATCAGGAAGCAGTCCGCGCCACGCGCCGACTCCTGGAATCGGACGTAGATCTCGCCGTTCGCGAAGTCGAAAGCCTTGGTCGGCACGAGGCCTACACCGAGCTGGTGCGCGACCTCCTCGGCCAGCTCGGGGTGGGCGCGGCCGGAGAAGAGCATCAGCTTCTTCTCGCCGGTCGTCTTGATCCCGGTCACAGCACTGTCTCCTCAGACGTGGGAAAGCTGCTCGCCCCCATGTGCGTCCGTCCCGCACACGGTGAGCCAGCCGAATTGCGTTCACGTATCACGGTACGCCGTCTCGGGCGTAGCCGTTTCCGGTCAGTTCACCTCAGCGTTCGTCGGAGTCCTCGTGGACCGCCGACTGGGCCGCCGTTGCGGCCGCGCTTCCCGGACGCTTGCGGGCCACCCAGCCCTCGATATTCCGCTGCTGGCCGCGGGCGACGGCCAGGGCGCCGGGCGGCACGTCCTTCGTGATCACGGAGCCGGCGGCCGTGTAGGCGCCGTCCCCGATGGTGACGGGAGCCACAAACATGTTGTCCGAACCCGTCTTGCAGTGTGAGCCGACGGTCGTGTGGTGCTTGTGTTCGCCGTCGTAGTTGACGAACACGCTGGCGGCGCCGATGTTCGTGTACTCGCCGATCGTCGCGTCGCCGACGTAGGACAGGTGCGGGACCTTGGTGCCCTCGCCGATCGTGGCGTTCTTCATCTCCACGTACGTGCCGGCCTTGGCCTTCGCGCCCAGGTTCGTGCCCGGACGCAGGTACGCGAAGGGGCCGACGCTCGCCGAGGCGCCGACGACGGCGGTGTCCGCCACCGTGTTGTCCACGCGGGCGCCCGCACCCACGTGGGTGTCCTTCAGGCGGGTGTTGGGGCCGACCTCGGCCTGCTCGGCGATGTGCGTGGTGCCGAGCAGCTGGGTGCCGGGGTGCACGATCGCGTCCTGGCCGAAAGTCACCGTCACGTCGACGAGGGTGCTCGCCGGGTCGACGATCGTCACGCCGGCGAGCATGGCGCGCTCCAGCAGGCGGGCGTTCAGCAGTGCGCGGGCCTCGGCGAGCTGGACCCGGTTGTTGATCCCGAGGATCTGCCGGTGGTCCGCGCCCACGGCCGCGCCGACGCGGTGGCCGGCCTCGCGCAGGATGCCGAGCACATCGGTGAGGTACTCCTCGCCCTGGCTGTTGTCGGTGCGGACCTTGCCGAGGGCGTCGACGAGGAGGGCGCCGTCGAAGGCGAAGACCCCGGAGTTGATCTCGCGGATGGCGCGCTGGGCGTCGGTGGCGTCCTTGTGCTCGACGATGGCGGTGACCGCCCCGTCGGCGCCGCGGATGATCCGGCCGTACCCGGTGGAGTCGGGGACCTCGGCGGTCAGCACGGTGACGGCGTTGCCGTCGGCCTCGTGCGTGGCCGTCAGCGCGGCCAGGGTCTCGCCGGTCAGCAGCGGGGTGTCGCCGCAGACGACGACCACGGTGCCGGCGGGCCGGTCGGTGCCGAGCTCTTCGAGGGCCATCCGGACGGCGTGCCCGGTGCCGTTCTGCTCGTACTGGACTGCCGTGCGGACGTCGGCGTCGATCGCGGCGAGGTGCGCGGTGACCTGCTCGCGGGCGTGCCCGACGACGACGACGAGGTGGGTGGGGTCCAGCTCGCGGGAGGCGGCGACGACGTGACCGACGAGCGAGCGCCCGCTGATCTCGTGCAGAACCTTGGGTGTGGCCGACTTCATGCGGGTGCCTTCACCCGCTGCGAGTACGACGACGGCTGCCGGGCGGTTGGCGCTCACGGGTGTGCCCTTCGGCTTCGGGTGGTGGACCCGTGAAGGATACCGGTGGGTTTAAGGCCCTAAACGAGGGTGGGTCCCGACTGTGCAAGTCAGGACCCGGACCGTGAGCTCCCCTGTCAGGACTCGAACCCGAACATAAGGCACCAAAAGCCTCAGTGCTGCCAATTACACCACAGGGGATTAACCGACCAAACCGGACATTGCGCCCCGATGGTTGAGTCGACGGGACCTACTATGCCGCACCGGGCGCCCTGAATGCGACGGTACAAATCCGAGCCCTTCAACGGGATTTCCGGTCGCCTCCGTACCGGGGCCGCTGCGTAGGCTGGACCGCATGACCAGTACGGGGGAAGAGCAGGGAGAGGCGGGGGCCGGGCGGGACGGGCCCCTGTGGTGGGAGCGGCGCAGGTCGGCCGTGCTGGACGCGGGGCTCGGCGCGGTGTCCGCCGCCGAGTGCGCGGTGGAGGGCGTCTGGTTCGCCCACGAGGCCGGGATCCCGGTCTTCGCCGGGGTGCTGTTCGGGGTCCTGGTCGGGTCGGTGCTCGTCCTGCGGCGGCGCTGGCCGATCGTCGTGGTGCTGGTCGGCATCGCGGTGGCGCCGGCGGCCATGGGGTTCCTGCTCGGGTTGGTCGGGCTGTACACGCTGGCCGCCTCCGAGGTGCCCCGGCGGATCACCGCGACCCTGGCGTCGATGTCGCTGGCCGCGACCTACGTGGCGATGTACATGCGGACCCGGAACGACCCCGAGATCACCTTCACCTTCGCCGTCACCCTGTCCGTGTTCGTGGCGGTGGCGCTGACCGTGCCGCCGGTGCTGCTCGGCCTGTACACGGCGGCCCGCAGGCGGCTGATGGAGAGCTTGCAGGAGCGGGCGGACTCGCTGGAGCGGGAGCTGTCGCTGCTCGCGGACCGGGCGGAAGAACGCGCCGAGTGGGCCCGTACGGAGGAGCGGACCCGGATCGCACGGGAGATGCACGACGTCGTGGCGCACCGGGTGTCGCTCATGGTCGTGCACGCGGCGGCGGTCCAGGCGATCGCCGCCAAGGATCCGGTGAAGGCCGCGAGGAACGCCGCGCTGGTCGGGGACATGGGACGCCAGGCGCTGACGGAGCTGCGCGAGATGCTCGGCGTGCTGCGGGCGCAGGCGCCGAAGCCGGCGGTCGTGGCCGCGCCGGTGGCCCTGGTGGGGAGCTTCGAGGACGGACCGACGCTGGGCGAGCTGGAGGCGCTGGTGGGACAGTCGCGGGCGGCCGGGATGGTCGTGGAGCTGGACGTGCGCGGCGAGTACTCCGCGTACGTGGCGGAGGTGGAGCAGACCGCCTACCGGGTGGTGCAGGAGGCGCTGACCAACTGCCACAAGCACGCCGCGGGCGCACGGGTCGTCGTACGGCTGGCACACCGGGAGGGAGAGGTGGCCATGCAGGTGGAGAACGGCCCCTGCGACGGCAAGGCGACCGAACCGGGACTGCCCAGCGGCGGGAACGGCCTGGTCGGGATGCGCGAGCGGGTGCTCGGACTGGGCGGGGTGTTCGTGTCCGGCCCGACGGACGAGGGCGGCTTCAAGGTCTCGGCGGTCCTGCCGGGCGAGCGGAAAGGGGGAGAGCCGGGATGACCGGGACGACGGTGGGCTGGGATCCGGTGGGCTGGGATCCGGTGGCGGAGCTGACGGACGAGGACCGGAAGCTGTTCCAGGGGCGGTGGGAGAAGCGGCTCTGGCTGAACGTTCCGGGACCCTTCTACACGGGCGAGACGGACACGTGCTGGACCGGGCGGCTCAACGCGCCCGGCAACGTGATGTACGCGGCGAGCACCGAGGACGCCCTCGAGTACGTCTTCCGGCAGCCGCGGAGCCCGGCCGAGGTCCGCGAGGTGGTGAACGCGGCGGACGAGGAACCCTTCCAGGAGTACGCGTACGACGGGGACCGCTGGTGGACCCCGGAGACGGTGCGCCGGTGGTGGGCCGGGCGGGCCCGGGTCGAGGAACACCTGGAGATCACGCTGGCCGAGTACGCGGACAGCGTCCATCCCGCCGACCGGGACGCCGCCGCGGGGGCGCGGGAGTTCCGGGCGTACCTGGAGGGCGGGCTCGCCGCCGACCTGCGGGCGTACCTCTTCCGGCTGGAGGAGGGCCGCTACCCGGGGGAAGGGGAGCGGCTTCCCGGGCTGGAGGGCTAGGGCGTCTCCCGCGGATCCTGCCGGTCGGGCCGGGCCCGCGGCGTCCGGTGCTCAGCCCGCCGTCAGACGGGTCGGCTGGAGGCCGGTCAGGAGGAGGGTGAGGGCCTCGTCGAGGCTCGAGCCGAGGTACCAGTCGCCGGTGTGGTCCACGCAGTAGACGCGGCCCTCGCGGTCGAGGGCGAAGTGGGAGCCTCCCCCGGCCGGGTCCGTGCCGGCCTCGACGCCGAGCGGGCAGAGCTGGGTGGAGAGGGCGCGGCCGAGGTCCGCGAAGGTACGGGCGAGGTGCAGGCCCGTGAGCGGGTCCAGGCGTATCGCGGTGGGCGCGATCTGGCGGCCGGGGCCGGGGGCGGTGACGGTGAGGTTGCCGAACTCCGCCCAGGCCTCGACGGCTGCCGGGAACACGGTGTGCCGGTGCCCGGCGGGCGTGGTGTGGTCGCGCAGGGCGTCGGCCCAGTACTCGGCTTGCTTGATGTCCCAGCGGCCCGGCTCCCAGCCGGCGGTGCGCAGGGCGGAGTCCACGGCGACGGGGAAGCGGGTCGCGGAGGAGCGGGCGTACGAAGCGGAGGTGGTCGTCATGGCGGCTACTCGGGGTGAGTGAGGTCGACGGGGCGTACGCCGAAGTGGGCGAGGAGGGCCTCGCAGGAGCGGCAGGGCGGTGCGTAGCTGCCGTGGAGCGGGTCGCCGTCCTCGCGGATGCGGCGAGCGGTGATCTTGGAGTGCTTCAGCGAGCGGCGCGCCTCGCTGGGCGTCAGGGGCTTGCGCGAGGCGCGCTTGCTGCGGGCGCCCTCGACGGCGGCGAGGTGGCGGGAGAGCAGGATCGCCTCCGGACATCGGCCGGTGAAACGTTCGCGCTGGCCGCTCGTGAGGGTGTCGAGGAAATCCTGTACGAGGGCGTGCAGTACGGGCGGCAGGTCGGCCTTGCCGGCGGTCCCGGTGAGGGTTTCGCCGCGTACGGACAGGGCGGCGGCCACGGTGGGCAGGATCCCGTCGCGGCGGAAGCGGAGCGTGGGCACGGCGGGGCGGCCGTCCCCTCCGCCCCAGCGCAGCCGGGGGTCGCCGGGGCCCTGGTCGGCCGCGGCGCGGGCCTGCGCGGGGGCGGCCGCCGGGCCGCCGGTTCCCGTGGGGCCGGGCGGGTCCGCCGGTCCGGGGGAGTCCGCGGGGCCCGCGGATCCCCGGGCTCCCGCGCCCCCTGAGTGGGCGTCGGCCGCGTCTGTACGTGTTGCCGTGTTCTGCATGGTGCGCTTTCCCTCCCGTGGCCGCGGTGCTGACCGCTGTCGCGCACGCCCCCGTGCTGTGGGGACAGCCTGTCAAATGTCCTGTGGCATGCGGAAGCGGGGTCGAATATTCGTATCAATTCGGATCTTCCCGGCCGTCCCGCGGGGTCCCCGCACACGTGCGGGTGACGTCCTTGCCGGAGCACATAGGCTGTGGTGAACCAGCCAGATCCAGCAGGGGGCTACCGCCATGACGACAGGTCGGCTCGGGCATCAGGCCGCGCCACCCAACGCCGCTTATTCGGGGCAGGTCGTGCATTTCCCGGACCCCGTCCGGGCCGCGCGCCATCCCCACGGAGTCCGCATCGACGCGAACGGGCACCCTGACTTCGCGCCGTACGCCCGTGCCGCCGTCGAGATCGCCGAGCCCCCGGAGGGCTTCGGCGTGGACGAGCTGCGCCTGACGGACTGCGTGTCCGCGAACGCGGCCATGCGGGCGACCGGCCACGAACTGTGGGACACGGTCGGCCCGGTGTCGACCCCGCACGGCTGGACCTGGCACCACGTGTCCGGCACGCGCCGCATGGAGCTGGTCCCGGTCGAGGTGAAGTCGCTGCTGAGGCACCACGCCGGTCTGGCGACGGCGGCGGTGGACCACGACAAGCGCGGGACGCGGCCCTTGCAGGAGGTGCGCCCGGTGCACCTGGGGCTGCCCAAGACGGTGGTCTCGGTGTCCGAGCAGCAGGTCCAGGGCGTCGAGGAGGACCTCGGCTACCGGCTCCCGGAGGCGTACCGCTCCTTCCTGAAGGCGGCGGGCGGCTGCGCGCCGGTGGGCGCCGGTCTCGACGTGGAGCTGGGACTGCTCGTGGACCAGCCGTTCTTCACGGTGCGCGAGGAGGCGGCGGTCAACGACCTCCTCTACGTCAACAAGTGCCTGCGGGACCACCTGACGAAGGACTACCTGTGCGTGGCCTTCGTGCAGGGCGGGCTGCTCGCGGTGAAGGTGCGCGGGGAGTCCTCGGCGGGCGGAGTCGGATCGGTCTGGTTCTCCCCGTTCGACGATGCGCGCGACCAGGACGGCTGGTCCGTCCAGGAACGCGTGGAGCGGTTGCTGCTGCCGTGCGGTGCGGATTTCGACGCCTTCCTGGAACGGCTGGCGGGCAATCCGCCGGAGCTGGAAACGGTGGCCGGTCTGATGGTGGACGGCGGATTCGCGCGCTCGGTTCCCGTGTCGGGCGCAGGTTCGGGAGCAGGGCCGGGTGCCGGGTCGGCAGAACGTTCGGTTCCGGGTGCCGGTCCGGCAGCGGCACCGGTGGAAGGGTGACGGCGCGATGGTGACGTTTGCGCAGGCGCAGGAGCGCGCCGAGGAATGGATCAACGGGGACGTGCCCGCGTACCAGCACCGAGAGGTGCGCGTACGGGAGTTCGGACTCGGTTTCGTCGTGTGGGCGGAGGACCGCGCGGCGGGCCCCGTGTCGGGGGCCGGCCGGCAGCGGCTCGTCATCGCGCGGGACAGCGGGGAGGTGACGCTCTGGCCCGGCCTGCCGGTGGGTGAGGTGATCCGCCGCTACGAGGAGGAGTACGGGGCGTCCGCCGCGCAGGCCGAGGCTTCGGTCCCGGTGCCGCGCATCGACTCGGAACAGACCTCGTTCATGCTGAGTCCGCCCGAGTGGCTCCAGGAGGCGGCGGACCGTGCGGGGATCCCCGCGGCTCCGGTGGCCCCGGCGGTGCCCGCCGCTCCGGAAGCCCCGGCGGACCCTTCTGTGCCGGTCGGGCAGGCGGCTCCGGCCGCTCCTTCCGCTGCGGGCCCTTCGGAGCCGCAGCCGGTGCCGTTGCGGCGCGGGGGAGAGGTCCCCCACGAGCCGACCGCCAACGACGGGATGCCGGCCGCGGTCCCGACCGGGGCCACGCCCTGGGCCGGTACCGATGTGAACCCCGGTGCGGACTCCGTGTCCGTACCGCTGCCGGCGACGGTGTTCGCGCCGCCGCTGTCCGGAACGGACCTGGACGACGCCCCGGCATCGTCGGGGCCGGGCCCGGAGGCGCGCACGACCCTGATGCCCAGGGGCAGTGAGCTGCCCAAGACGGCCGTCGTGCCCGCGCTGGACCCGGAGTCCTCGCGGTCGGGGCAGGCAGAGGGGCAGGGCTCCGGCTCCGCCGCCGGTTCCGGCGGGGTGTCCGGCGGGGTGTCCCGTGGGGACATCGCCGACGCGCCGACGAGCAAGGCCCGGGTCAACCGGCCCGGGGCCCCCGCGCCCGTGACTCCGCCGGGTCCGCCCGGTGCGCCCGGTGCGCCCGGCGGCGGTGCCGGGTCGCCTTCGCACGCCGCCACCATGCTCGCGGGCCCCGGCGGTCCGCAGCAGCCCGCGCCGCCCGGCCCGCCCGGCGCTCCGGGTGCTCCCGGTGGCGGGCTGGACCATGCCGCGACGATGCTGGCGGGTCCGGCCGTGACCGGGCAGCCCGCGCCTCCCGGTCCGCCGGGGGCTCCCGGGTCGTCGGGGTCGTCCGGCGGGCGCGGAGACGCCTACGCCGCCACCATGCTGGCCGGTCCCGGCGTACCCCGGCCGCCCGGTCCGCCGGGTGCGCCCGGCGCTCCGGGTGCTCCCGGTGGCGGGCTGGACCATGCCGCGACGATGCTGGCCGGTCCGGCCGTGACCGGGCAGCCCGCGCCGCCCGGCCCGCCCGGTCCCGCGCCGCAGTCACCCGTACACGCGCCGCAGGCACCCGCTTCCGGGGCGCCCACGGTCGGCCCCGGCTACCAGGCCGTACTGCGCTACCGGGCTCCCGACGGCTCCGAGCAGCAGCTCATCCGCCGTTCCGCGCCCGGCACCCCGCACCCGGAGTGGCAGATCCTCTACGAGCTGCGGGCCATGAACGTGCCTCCGCAGCAGGTGCTGGAACTGCACACCGAGCTGGCCTCGTGCGAACTGCCCGGCGGCTACTGCGCGCGCATGATCCGGGAGACCTGGCCCCAGGTCCGGATCACGAGCGTGGCTCCGTACGGCACGGACCACGCGGGCCGGCAGCAGGGCATGCGGCACCTGCTGACCCACCAGGGCGAACTGCACCAGGTGGCGGACGGCCCGGCGCGCCCCGCGCCGGTGCGCGCACCGCTGCCGCAGGTGCCGTTGCAGCCGGCGATCCCGCTGGACGCGATCGCGCAGGAGCTGGCGGGGGCGTTCGGGCCGCAGGGCGTGTTCCGCTTCGAGCAGCGCGCGGTGTCCCGGCAGGGCGTGCCGGAGATCGTGGCGCAGACGCTGATGTGGTCGGGTCTGCCCGTCGATTTCGGGCCGTTCTTCTGGGCCCAGGCCGTACCGGGTGCCCCGCTGCCGACGCTGGCCGAGCTGGCGGCGCAGCGGCAGGTGCAGCCGGCCTCGGACGCGGGCTCGTACCTGGTGGTGGGCAGCGACTTCGGCAAGGCCCTGTGCGTGCAGTACGGGACCGCGCACATCGTGGCGGTGCCGGTGGAGAGCGGTCCGGGCGGGGCTCCGGTGCCCCCGCAGTTCGTCAACTCCTCGCTCCCGCAGTTCGTACGGTCGCTGGCGATGCTGGGTCACATGTGGCGGCTGCGCCAGCATCTGACGCCGGAGCAGGCGGGCCGCTGGACCGTCGATTTCCAGGCGAACCTGGCGGGGCTGGACAGTGCGGCGCTCGCGTCGCCGGAGAACTGGTGGTCGGTGCTGCTGGAGCAGATGTGGGACGGGCTCCTCTGACCGGTTTCTGCTGATCTCGAGCGGATCCTCAGGGGATCCTCCGAGGATCCCCAGCTCATCCGGATGGCCGGGTCGTGACCCTCGAACAGGGTCTCGGCCCGGCCATTCGGGCTTCTGGGAGCAAATGACGCATCCTTGGCAAGAACCCCCGCGAGAGAGGCGCTTCCAGGATGAGTGCACCCTTTACGACCGTGCGTGGCCGTGGCTACCGGGCGGAAGAGGTGGACCGGTACCTCGCCCGGCTGTCGGGCAGCCGGGACGAGGCCTGGGAGCGGGTGGCCCGTCTGACCGTGCTGGCCAGGGACATGGAGGCGGAGGCGGAGCGGCTGCGCGTGGCGGTCTCGGGACTGGCCCCGCAGACGTACGAGGAGCTCGGCGAGCGCGCCCGCCGGATCCTGCTCCTGGCCGAGGAGGAGTCCGAGACGCTACGGGGTGACGCGCGGGCGGACGCGCTGGCGGCGGCGGGCGCCGCCGAGGCGCACGCCGAGCGGGTCACGGAGCTGGCGCGCGGCGATGCCCAGGCGGTGCGGGAGCAGACCGAGGTCCGGGCCCGGCAGGGGCTGCTGCGGGCGGGGCGCGAGGCGGACGACGCACGGACCGAGGCGCGGGACGACGCGGCGGCGTGGCGGGCGGAGGCGCAGGCGGTGCTGGCGGACGCGGCCCGCCGGGCGGACGCGCTGCTCGCGGAGCGCGAACAGGAACAGGCGGAGCGCTGGGACGCGGCGGAGCGGGAACTGGCGGCGCGGGAGGCGGAACTGGAGTCTCGGCACGCCGAGCTCGAACGGTACGCGGAGTCCCGGCTGTCGGAGGCCAAGCGGGCCTTCGCGCAGGCCCAGGAGACGGCCCGGCACGGCCAGGAGGACGCGGAGGCGAAGGCGGCGGAGCTCATCGCGGAGGCCCGGGTGCGGGAGGAGCGGGTCGGGCGGGAGACGGAGCGGATCCTGCGGGAGCACGGGGAGTCCCAGGACGAGATGCGGGCCCACATGAACCACGTCCGCTCCAGCCTGGCGGCCCTGACGGGCCGGGCGCCTGCCGAGGGGTGAGGCCGGGGTCGGGGGCCGGCTGCGGGTGGGGGCGGTGCCGGGGGCGGGGTGGGGTGTCGGCCTGGACTGCATGATTTAGGCGCCCTGGGCGTGGCTTCGACAGGGTGTGGGGTGTACCTGCGCCACACATCACGCTTTACGTCCCGGCCAACACCCCACCCCGCCCCCGTCCCCGCCCCGGCCCGATTCGCAAGCCTTCACCCCCGGCCGGAAGCCTCCGCCCCCGGCCGGGTGGGCCTTCCGGCCCCGGTCGGGTATTTCAGCCGTCCTGCGTTTGAGGACCGGGTCAGGGCCGGGGCCTGGGAACGGGGGAAGGGCGGGTGGGGGACTCCGCCCCGCGCAGCGGATCCGGCGGGGCGAAGGGGGCCGGATCGCTGCGGAGGCCGTGGGTGGTGACCACCACGTCGAAGGCGGGCGGCGCCGTCGCGGGGAGGGGCGCGGTCAGGGTCCCGTCAGGGACGACCGCGGTCGGCAGGGGCGTGCCGTTCACCTCGACCCGCGGGTTGTCCCCGAAGCCGCCGCCCGCGACGGTCAGCAGACCGTCCGTCACGGTGACCCCGGTGATCACCGGGATGCCCCGCACCGCCATCTTGTTCAACAGGTACGCCCCGGCCGGGGCCCCGGTCAGCGCCCACATCTCCGCCGGCAGCCGCGGCAGCCCGCCGCCCACGTCCGTCAGGAAGAACGCCACCACGTACAGCATCGTGACCGCGCTCAGGGCCACGTACTGCAGGTCGACCAGGTCGGTCCGCCCGCCGTCGTTCGAGATCAGGTCGTGCACCGGACGGCGCTCCGTGCCCTTCGGCGCCGGTTTGGCCATGGAGCCCCGCTCCACCCGCATGCCGACCACCGCCTTCGCCGCGATCAGGGCGGCGTACGGGCCCCCGAGCAGGGGGAGGTAGACAGTCGTCAGCGAGGACAGGGGGCCCTCGGGTCCCTGGAACCAGTCGACGCCGCCGCCCGCGGTGAGCCCGTAGCCGAGGGTCGCCAGGAGCAGCCACACCAGGATCACGGTCCAGGCCAGGGCGAGCGTGATCGAGGTGGAGAGGCGTCCGTCGCGGCCGGTGACGAATCCGGGGCGGCGCACGAGGCGCAGGACGATCGGGCCCGCCAGGGCGGCGAGTAAGGCGAGTGCGAAGAGCGCGGACGTCATGTGTGGTCCCCCCGGAAGTGCGGCGTCTCCGAAGAGGGTTACCGTCTCATCCCGAGCATGACAAGTCGCCCCGCCCTCATCCCTCCCGCTGCTCCGGCAGCAGCGGGAACCGCCGCGGCGCCACGAGCAACAGCACCAGTGCCGCCGCCACCGCCGCCAGGGTCGCGCCGAGGAAGATGTGGTCCCCGGCGGCGGCGACGGCCCGGCGCAGGTAGTCGTCGGCCTCCTGGGACAGGAGGCCGGGTTGGGCCAGGGCCTTGGAGACGTCGTCCAGGGTCGCGGGGAGCCCGGGCACCGGCGCCTGCGCCAGCCGGCCGGCGATGGTCGCGTTGGCCACGGCCCCCAGCAGCGCCGCTCCGACGCTCTGCCCGACGTTGCGGCAGAACAGCACGGAGGCCGTCGTGGTCCCGCGCTCCTCCCAGCCCACCGTGGACTGGACCCCGACGATCAGCGGGAGCTGGAAGAGGCCGAGGGCCCCGCCCAGCAGCAGCATGATCAGTACGGGCTGCCAGACCGGGGCGGGGTAGGGGAGCAGGGTGAAGGAGCCGAGGATGAGGGCGGCGAGGGAGACCCCGGTGGCGGCGGTGTTGCGGAAGCCGATGCGCCGGTAGACGTGCTGGGCGCAGGCGGCGCTGATGGGCCAGCTCAGGGTCATCGCGGAGGTGACCAGGCCGGCGCCGGTGGGGCCGAGGCCGAGTACGGACTGGGCGTACGTCGGCATGAACACCATCGGGGCGACCATCAGCAGGCCGAGCCCGGCCATGGCCAGGTTGACGGCGGCGATGGTGCGCCGGCGCCACACCCAGCCGGGCAGGATGGGCTGCTCGGCCCGGCGTTCGACACAGACGACGAGCACGCCCAGCGCGGCGGCGGCCGCGAACAGTCCCAGCGAGGGCGCCGACAGCCAGGGCCAGGCGACCCCGCCCTGCACCAGCGCGAAGAGCAGCAGCCCTCCGCAGGCGAAGACGGAGAGGGCTCCGGCCCAGTCGACCGGGCCGGTACGGCCGGGGGCCCGCGTGGGCTCGACCAGATGACGGTTGATGACCCACAGGGCGGCGGCGGCCAGCGGCAGGTTGATCAGGAAGATCCAGCGCCAGCCGGTGTACGTGGCGATCAGCCCGCCGAGCGCGGGGCCGGTCAGTGCCGAGGTGGCCCAGACCGCGGACATCCGGGCCTGGATGCGCGGCCGGTCCTTGAGCGGGTAGAGATCGGCGGCCAGGGTCTGGACGGTTCCCTGCAGGGCGCCGCCGCCCAGGCCCTGGAGGATCCGGAAGGCGATGAGGGCGGCCATGTTCCAGGCCGCCGCGCACAGCAGCGAGCCGAGCAGGAAGAGGCTGATGCCGAGGAGCAGGACGGGCTTGCGGCCGTAGGTGTCGGACAGCTTGCCGTAGACGGGCAGGGTGACCGTTCCGGCCAGGATGTAGCCCGAGAAGATCCAGGAGAAGACGGCGAAGCCGCCGAGGTCGCCGACGATCTGCGGGACGGCGGTGGCGACGACGGCGCTGTCGAGGGCGACGAGGCCCATGGTCAGCATCAGGGCGGCGACGACGGCCGTCCGGGGCCGCGGCTTGGCGGAGGCGTGGGCTCCGGGTCCTGCCGGGTCGCTCCCGGGTATGCCTCCGGCGCTGCCGTCGGTACTCGCGCCCGTGCTCTCCCCTGAGCCCATGAAAAACCCTTCCCCCCGTGCGTACCTGCGCGGACACCTTCTCACTGCGGCAGGACGGGGTGGTATCCCCGTAGGGCGCCTCGTCCCAACGGGCGAGATCCCCTAGGGGTTGCTCCTTATAAGGATCCAGGGACGGTTCGTCCCGGGGGAGGAGGAGGAAAGGCCGCGGGGCTCCTTAACTGGTTACTACAGGGCGGGAGTCCGGGGGGTAGGGGTAGCACCCCTATGGATACGGCGATTGGCACCAGCGCGCCGCGGAACTCCGCCCAGCAGACTTCGAATGAAGCGCGTCACAGCGCGCGAACCGACGAGCAGACGCATCGACACGAGGGGAAACACCGTGACAACGGCTATGACCGAAACCAGGCACGGGGGTACTGGAGGGCATGAGGCCGTCGCGGCGCGGGCGCGGAAGGTCGTCAAGGCCTACGGCTCCGGCGAGACGCGGGTCGTCGCCCTCGACGCGGTGGACGTGGACATCCAGCGCGGCCAGTTCACCGCGATCATGGGGCCCTCGGGCTCCGGCAAGTCCACGCTGATGCACTGCCTGGCCGGTCTGGACACGGTCACGAGCGGCCAGATCTTCCTGGACGACACCGAGATCACCGGTCTGAAGGACAAGAAGCTCACGCAGCTGCGCCGCGACCGGATCGGTTTCATCTTCCAGGCCTTCAACCTGCTGCCGACGCTCAACGCCCTGGAGAACATCACGCTCCCCATGGACATCGCCGGCCGCAAGGCCGACGCGGAGTGGCTGAACCGGGTCGTGGAGACCGTGGGTCTGGCGGGCCGCCTCAAGCACCGTCCGACCGAGCTCTCCGGCGGCCAGCAGCAGCGCGTGGCAGTCGCCCGCGCCCTGGCGTCCCGGCCCCAGATCATCTTCGGCGACGAGCCCACCGGAAACCTCGACTCCCGGGCCGGCGCGGAGGTCCTCGGCTTCCTGCGCCGTTCGGTGAACGAGCTGGGCCAGACCATCGTCATGGTCACCCACGACCCGGTCGCCGCCTCCTACGCGGACCGCGTCATCTTCCTCGCGGACGGCCGGATCGTGGACGAGATGCACCGGCCCACCGCCGACCAGGTCCTGGACCGCATGAAGGACTTCGACGCCCGTGGGCGGACGTCATGACCGTCATGAAGACCGCGCGGCGCAACTTCCTCGCGCACAAGGGGCGGATGGCGCTCTCCGCCGTGGCCGTCCTGCTCTCCGTCGCCTTCGTCTGCGGGACGCTGGTGTTCACGGACACCATGAACACCACCTTCGACAAGCTGTTCGCGGTGACCAACGCCAATGTCACCGTCAGTCCGAAGGAGGCCGAGACCACCGGGGAGACCCCCGACACCGGCAAGCCGCAGGCGCTGCCGGGCTCGGTCGTCGAGCAGGTGAGGAAGGCCGAGGGCGTGAAGTCCGCCGAGGGCGGCGTGTCCTCGATGGCGGTCACCGTCGTCGACTCCAAGAACGAGAACCTCGGCTCGACCACGGGAGCACCGACCTTCGCGGGCAACTGGACCGAGAACGAACTGAGGTCGATGAAGATCATCGAGGGGCAGGCCCCGCGCGGCCCCACCGATGTGATGATCGACGGCGACACGGCGAAGAAGCACCACCTCAAACTGGGTGACGACATCCGCACCATCGCCGTCACCGGCGACATCCGCTCCAAGATCACCGGTATCGCCGCCTTCACCGTGACCAACCCCGGCGCGACCGTCGTCTACTTCGACACCGCCACCTCCCAGCAGAAGCTGCTCGGCGCGCCGGACGCCTTCACGCACGTGAACGTCACCGCCAAGGACGGGGTGAGCGACGCCCAGCTCAAGCAGAACGTCGCCGCCGCCGTCGGTGCCGACGCCTACAAGCTGCAGACCGCCAAGGAAGCCGCGGACGCCAACCGCAAGAGCATGGACTTCCTCGACATCATGAAGTGGGTGATGCTCGGCTTCGCCGCGATCGCCTTCCTCGTCGGGATCTTCCTGATCTTCAACACCTTCTCGATGCTGGTCGCCCAGCGCACCCGTGAGATCGGCCTGATGCGAGCCATCGGCGCCGACAGCGGCCAGGTCCTCAAATCGGTGGTCATCGAGGCCCTGCTGCTCGGTGTCGTCGGCTCGATCCTCGGCGTCGCCGCAGGCATCGGCCTGGCCGTCGGCCTGATGCAGCTCATGAGCGGGCTCGGCATGAGCCTGTCCACCGAGGACCTCACCATCGCCTGGACCACCCCGGTCATCGGGATCGTCCTCGGCGTCGTCGTCACCGTCGTCTCCGCCTTCATCCCGGCCCGCCGGGCCGGCAAGGTCTCCCCGATGGCCGCCCTGCGCGAGTCCGGTACCCCCGGCGACAAGAAGGCCGGCCGGATCCGCGCCGCCCTGGGCCTGGGCCTCACCGGCATCGGCGCCGCGGCCCTCTACCTCGCCGGCAGCGCCGACGCCGCCGGCACCGGGGCGCAGTGGCTGGGTCTGGGCGTGCTGTTCAGCCTCATCGGGTTCATCGTGATCGGCCCGCTCCTCGCGGGCGTCGTGGTCCGGGCCCTGTCCGCCCCGGTGCTGCGCCCCTTCGGCTCCATAGGCCGCCTCGCCGAGCGCAACGCGCTGCGCAACCCGCGGCGCACCGGCGCCACCGCCGCCGCGCTGATGATCGGCCTCGCGCTGGTCGCCTGCCTGTCGGTGGTCGGCTCCTCGATGGTGGCCTCGGCCACCGACGAGCTCGACAAGTCGGTCGGCGCGGACTTCATCGTCCAGTCCCAGACCGGGCAGCCGGTCGTACCGCAGGCCGAACAGGCGCTGCGCCGGACGCAGGGCCTGGCGCACGTCACCGCCTACCGGGAGGTCGACGCCAAGATCACCGCCCCCGACGGCACCACCGAGGGCGACGGCCTCGGGGTCCAGGACCCCACCTACGCCCAGGACGTCCGCCGCAAGACGACGGCCGGCGAGCACGCGGACGCGTACAAGCCGGGCTCGATGTCGGTGGGCTCCGAATACGCCACCAAGCACCGGGTCAAGCTCGGTGACGAGCTGACGGTCGCCTTCACCGGCGGCAAGACCGCCAAGCTCAAGGTCGCGGCGATCACCAGCGACGAGGGCAACCTCGACAAGGGCATGAAGTACGTCAGCACCGCCGTCGCCGAGGCGAACCTGCCCGCCGACAAGCTGCCCAGGCCCTTCATGGTGCTGGCCACCGCGAAGGACGGCCAGGACGAAGCCGCCTACGCGGCCGTCAAGTCGGCGCTGGCCGAGTACCCGCAGTACCAGGTGCTCAACCAGACGGACTACAAGCAGGCGCTCAAGGACCAGGTCGGCCAGCTGCTGAACGTGGTCTACGCGCTCCTCGCCCTCGCGATCATCGTCGCGGTCCTCGGCGTGGTGAACACCCTGGCCCTCTCGGTGGTCGAGCGGACCCGCGAGATCGGCCTGATGCGCGCCATCGGCCTCTCCCGCCGCCAGCTGCGCCGCATGATCCGCCTGGAGTCGGTGGTCATCGCCCTCTTCGGAGCCCTGCTGGGCCTCGGGCTCGGCATGGGCTGGGGCGCCACCGCCCACCAGCTCCTCGCACTGGAGGGCATGAAGATCCTCGAGATCCCGTGGCCCACCATCCTCGGCGTGTTCGCCGGCTCCGCCCTGGTCGGCCTGCTGGCCGCACTGGTCCCGGCTTTCCGGGCGGGCCGGATGAACGTCCTGAACGCGATCGCCAGCGAGTAGTCGCCGGCCGGTCGTACGGGGGAGCGCCCCGGCCCCGTCTCACCCGTTCGGGTGGGCCGGGGCCGGGGTCGTTCGCGGCAGGACCGGGTGTCCCGCCGCCACCGCCACGAGCGACCCGAATCCCGGCCGGATCCCACGCGCGGCCGTCGGACCCGCGTCGTAGGGTGGGAACCCCCGGCCCGTTCGACGTGTCGGGTCCTTCGCGTTGCCGCCCCGCGGGAACTCGCCGCACCTCACCGGACGGAAAGCCGCCTTCATGAGCCTGCACGGACTGCTCGACGCCGTCACCCGGGACCCCGCACTCGCCGAGGCGGTCACCGCGGCCGGGGACGGCAACCGCATGCACGTGGACCTCGTCGGCCCGGCCGCCGCGCGGCCCTTCGCCATCGCCGCGCTGGCCGCCCGTACGGGGCGCACCGTGCTCGCGGTCACCGCCACCGGGCGGGAGGCGGAGGACCTGGCCGCCGCGCTGCGCTCGATGCTCAACCCCGACGAGGTCGCGGAGTACCCGTCCTGGGAGACGCTCCCGCACGAGCGCCTGAGCCCGCGCAGCGACACCGTCGGCCGCCGCATCGCCGTACTGCGCCGCCTCGCGCACCCGAGCAAGGACGACCCTGCCGCGGGCCCGGTCTCCGTGGTCGTCGCGCCGATCCGGTCCGTGCTCCAGCCGCAGGTCAAGGGGCTCGGGGACCTGGTCCCGGTGAGCTTGCGCCAGGGCGAGAGCGTGGACCTCGGCGCGGTGACGCAGGCACTCGCCGCCGCCGCGTACGCCCGGGTCGAGCTCGTCGAGAAGCGCGGGGAGTTCGCGGTGCGCGGCGGCATCCTCGACGTGTTCCCGCCCACCGAGGAGCACCCGCTGCGCGTGGAGTTCTGGGGCGACGAGGTCGAGGAGATCCGTTACTTCAAGGTCGCCGACCAGCGCTCCCTGGAGATCGCCCAGCACGGCCTGTGGGCCCCGCCCTGCCGGGAGCTGCTCCTCACCGACCAGGTGCGCGAGCGCGCCGCGGCCCTCGCCGAGCTCCACCCCGAGCTCGGCGAACTGCTGCACAAGATCGCCGAGGGGATCGCGGTCGAGGGCATGGAGTCCCTGGCCCCGGTCCTGGTCGACGACATGGAGCTGCTGATCGACGTACTGCCGGCCGGTTCGATGGCCGTCGTGTGCGACCCGGAGCGGGTGCGGACGCGGGCCTCCGACCTGGTGGCGACCTCGCAGGAGTTCCTGATGGCCTCCTGGGCCGCCACCGCCGGCGGTGGCGAGGCCCCCATCGACGTGGGTGCGGCCTCGCTCCGCGGAATCGCCGACGTACGGGAACACGCGCGCGAGCTCGGCATGATGTGGTGGTCGGTGTCCCCGTTCGCCGCCGACGAGGACGCAGCGGTCGGCAGCGACAGCCTGACCCTCGGCATGCACGCCCCCGAGGCCTACCGCGGCGACACCGCCCGCGCGCTCGCCGACACCAAGGCCTGGATCGCCGACGGCTGGCGCACCGTCTTCCTGACCGAGGGCCACGGCCCGGCCGCCCGTACCGTCGAGGTGCTGGGCGGCGAGGGCATCGCGGCCCGCCTCGAGGCGGACGTCACCGTCCTGGAGCCCTCGCTGGTCCACGTCTCGTGCGGCTCCCTCGACAACGGCTTCGTCGACCCGGTCCTCAAGCTCGCCGTCCTCACCGAGACCGACCTGACCGGCCAGCGCACCGCCACCAAGGACCTCGGCCGGATGCCGACCCGGCGCCGCAAGACGATCGACCCCCTCACCCTGGAGGTCGGCGACTACATCGTCCACGAGCAGCACGGCGTCGGCCGCTACATCGAGATGGTGCAGCGCACCGTTCAGGGAGCCACCCGCGAGTACCTGCTCGTCGAGTACGCGCCGGCCAAGCGCGGCCAGCCCGGCGATCGCCTCTACATCCCCACCGACCAGCTGGAGCAGGTCACCAAGTACGTCGGCGGCGAGGCCCCGACCCTGCACCGGCTCGGCGGAGCCGACTGGACCAAGACCAAGGCGCGCGCGAAGAAGGCGGTCAAGGAGATCGCCGCCGACCTGATCAAGCTCTACAGCGCCCGCATGGCGGCCCCCGGCCACACCTTCGGCCCCGACACCCCCTGGCAGCGCGAGCTGGAGGACGCCTTCCCGTACGCGGAGACCCCCGACCAGCTCACCACCATCGCCGAGGTCAAGGAGGACATGGAGAAGTCGGTCCCCATGGACCGGCTGATCTGCGGCGACGTCGGCTACGGCAAGACCGAGATCGCCGTGCGCGCGGCCTTCAAGGCGGTCCAGGACGGCAAGCAGGTCGCCGTCCTCGTCCCGACCACGCTGCTGGTCCAGCAGCACTTCGGGACCTTCTCCGAGCGGTACGCGCAGTTCCCGGTCAAGGTGAAGGCGCTGTCCCGCTTCCAGAGCGACACCGAGTCCAAGGCGACGCTGGAGGGCCTGCGCGAAGGTTCCGTCGACATCGTCATCGGCACGCACCGGCTGTTCTCGCAGGAGACCAAGTTCAAGGACCTGGGCCTGGTCATCGTCGACGAGGAGCAGCGGTTCGGCGTCGAGCACAAGGAGCAGCTGAAGAAGCTGCGCGCCAACGTCGACGTGCTCACCATGTCCGCGACCCCCATTCCGCGCACCCTGGAGATGGCGGTGACCGGCATCCGCGAGATGTCCACGATCACCACCCCGCCCGAGGAGCGCCACCCGGTCCTGACCTTCGTCGGCCCCTACGAGGAGAAGCAGATCGGCGCCGCGATCCGCCGGGAGCTGCTCCGCGAGGGCCAGTGCTTCTACATCCACAACCGGGTCGAGTCCATCGACCGGGCGGCCGCCAAGCTCCGCGAGATCGTGCCCGAGGCGCGCATCGCGACGGCGCACGGCCAGATGTCCGAACAGGCCCTGGAACAGGTCGTGGTGGACTTCTGGGAGAAGAAGTTCGACGTGCTCGTCTCCACGACGATCGTCGAGTCCGGCATCGACATCTCCAACGCCAACACCCTCATCGTCGAGCGCGGCGACAACTTCGGCCTCTCCCAGCTCCACCAGCTGCGCGGCCGCGTGGGCCGCGGCCGCGAGCGCGGGTACGCGTACTTCCTGTACCCGCCGGAGAAGCCGCTGACCGAGACCGCGCACGAGCGGCTCGCGACGATCGCCCAGCACACCGAGATGGGCGCGGGCATGTACGTGGCGATGAAGGACCTGGAGATCCGCGGCGCGGGCAACCTGCTCGGCGGCGAGCAGTCCGGGCACATCGCGGGCGTCGGCTTCGACCTCTACATCCGGATGGTCGGCGAGGCCGTGGCCGACTACAGGTCCGCGATCGACGGCGGTGTGGAGGAAGAGCCCCCGCTGGAGGTCAAGATCGAGCTGCCGGTTGACGCGCACGTCCCGCACGACTACGCGCCGGGCGAGCGGCTGCGCCTCCAGGCGTACCGGTCCATCGCGTCGGCCAACTCCGAGGAGGACGTCAAGGCGGTCCGAGAGGAGCTCACCGACCGCTACGGCAAGCTGCCGGAGCCGGTGGAGAACCTGCTGCTGGTGGCCGGACTGCGGATGCTCGCCCGCGCCTGCGGGGTCGGCGACATCACCCTGCAGGGCCCCAACATCCGCTTCGGGCCGGTGGAGTTGCGCGAATCGCAGGAACTGCGGCTGAAGCGGCTCTACCCGGGCTCGGTGATCAAGCCGGCCGCCTCGCAGGTGCTGGTTCCGCGGCCGAAGACGGCCCGGGTGGGCGGGAAGCCGCTGGTCGGGCGGGAACTGCTGGGCTGGACCGGGGAGTTCCTCGCCACGATCCTCGGCTCGTAGGCGTGGCGCGCACGGGCGCGCCACGACCCCCGGCTCGTCGGCGCGCACACGGTGCGGGCGGACACGGCGACGGCCGCGACGGGACCTTCCGGTCCCCGGTCGCGGCCGTTCGCGTTCCCGCGGGGGCTACTTGTTCGGGTCGTCGTCGATGCCGAGCTTCTCTTCCATCTGCTGTTGGGCCTTGTCGACTTGGTCGGCGTACTTGTTGCCGGTCTTCTCGTTGACCTCTTGTTCGAGGTTGTCCGAGATGTCCTTGCCCTTGTCCTTGAACCTGTCGAAAATCCCCATGCTCGGGCTCCTTCCGTAATCCCGTTTGCGACGCTACGCCCGTTTGGGGTGGTTCGCCCGCTGGAGAGTCGGAACGCCCCGTAAAGCCATGAAGTTTATGATCTTGTCCTATGCGCCCCCACCTGCTGGTTCCCGCCCTCCTGTTCGCCGCGGCCGTCGCGCTCTCCGGCTGTACGGGGCTTCCCGGGCCCGGCGCCGGTGCGGGTGTGAACGCCCGCGGCCCGGCGAACGGGCCGGTGGCCCTGGCCTCGGTGGACGGGCTCGCGGTGAAGGGGCGGGCGCCGAAGACGGGGTACGCGCGCGAGCGGTTCGGCAAGGGCTGGCTGGACACGGACGGCAGCGGCTGCGGGACCCGCGAGGACATCCTCAAGCGGGACCTGGCCCGGACCACCTTCAAGGACGGCTGCAAGGTGCTGACCGGGGTGCTGGAGAGGGACCCCTACACCGGGGCCCGCATCATGCACGAGCGGGGCCGCACCGGCGTGGACATCGATCACGTCGTGGCCCTCTCCGACGCCTGGCAGAAAGGGGCCGGCGGCTGGGACAAGGGCAAGCGGATCGCCTTCGCCAACGATCCGCTGAACCTGCTCGCGGTCGACGCCGCGGCCAACCGCAAGAAGGGGGACGGTGACGCGGCCACCTGGCTTCCGCCGGACCGCGGGTACCGCTGCCGCTACGTCGCGTCCCAGATCGCGGTCAAGCAGAAGTACGGCCTGTGGGTCACGCCCGGTGAACGCGACGCGATGAAGCGGGTGCTGACCGGCTGTCCCGGGGAGCGCCTGCCGGCCGGGGGCAACCCCACCCGCCCGCCGGAGCGGCTGCGCTGATCCACCCCGCAGGGTCGGGTCCCGGGCCGCCGTTTCGGCCCGGCCCCGGACCACCCCCCTGCATCAGGTCGCGGGGCACCCTGTGCCGGGCCCCGGACCACCCCCTGCAACTCCCTGCCTCAGGGCTTTGATCAGCCCTTCTTCCAGTCCTGGCAGTCGGCGGTCTTGAAGAAGCCGTCCCCGGCGGCGATCGTCACGACGGCCTGACCCTCGGGGTTCTCGTTGGCGATGATCGTTTCGATGCTGCCGGTCGCGTCCTTGGTGCGCTCCCAGTAGCAGCCGCTGCCGTCCTCGGTGGAGCCGGCGGACTTGTAGGTGCCCGGGGCGACGTCGACGCCGACCTTGAGCATGCCGGCCTTGCCGGAGATCTCGGCCTTCGGGGTGCCCTTGGCCTTCGGGTCCACGAGCTCCCAGCCCTTGCAGCCCTCGGTCTTGAAGATCTTGTCGGTGGCGGCGATGGCCACGTAGGTGGAGCCGACGGCGTTGTCGTTGTCGATGATCGAGTCGGCCTCGCCCTTGGAGTCCTTGGCGCGCTCCCAGTAGCAGTTGTCGTCGGCCTTGTTGCCCGTCGAGCGGTAGAGCCCCGGCTGGACGTCGGAGCCGACCTGGAAGGTGCCGGTGCCCTTGACGGCCGACTTCGCCTTGCCCGCGTCGGCGGCCGGGGTGCTGCTCGACTTCGCCGGCTTCGAGGCGGCCGCGTCGGCGCCCTTGCCGGTGGTGGTGTCGGCGCCGCCGCACGCGCTGAGCGTCACCAGGGCGATGGCCGCGCCGCAGCCCGTCAGAACCTTGCGGGCGTTTCGGGCGGTCCAACTGGCGGGCGTGGTGTGGGACATGTGTGTGGCTCCTGCCTCATCTGACGACCTGTTCGGTGTGGTCATCACAGCAGATGCCTGTGAACCGAGTCAACGAGTTTCGTGTGGATTATTAAATTCACACTGTGAATGGGTCTCTCCTCTTTGCAGCGGTATGCTCGCGCACATGCCGGAGCAGAAGCCCCCCACCGAGGCCCCAGCCGCCCCATCCACGTCCGAGGCCACGCCCGACGCCACGTCCGAGGCCACGCCCGACGCCACCCCCGAAGTCACCGCCGCCGAGATCGCCCGCCTCGCGGGAGTCGGCCGCGCCGCCGTGAGCAACTGGCGCCGCCGGCATGCCGACTTCCCCCGTCCCGTCGGCGGCACCGACACCAGCCCCTCCTTCGCCCTGCCGGAGGTCACCGGCTGGCTCCGGGCCCAGGGCAAGCTCGCCGAAGTCCCGCTGCGCGAACGGGTCTGGCAGTACGTCGCCTCCCACCCCGGCGGCTCCGTGGCCGCGCTCGTCAAAGCCGGGAGCGCGCTGCTCCTCGTACGGGACCGGCCCAGGGAGTGGCTGGAGGCCTCGGCCGTCTCCGACGCGCGGATGGCCACCCTGCTGGCGCCCGCCGTCGACCGGGTGCTCGCCCTGCGGTTCGGGCCCGCGCACCCGCTCGGAGCCACCGGCCCCCTGCGGCCCACCGCGATGCCCTTCCTGCGGGCCGCCGCCGAGCTCGCCGCCGAACTCGGCACCAGGGGAGCCTTCGAGTTCCTGCTCGGCCGCCACCTCGAAGCCAACCCCCGGCAGTACACGCTCACTCCGGACGGCCTCGCCATCCTCATGGCCGCCCTCGCCGGGCCCTCGGCCCGGACCGTCCTGGACCCCGCCTGCGGCACCGGCAGCCTGCTGCGGGCCGTCCCCGGAGCCACCACCCGCTACGTGCAGGACAGTTCGCCCGAACTCGCCTCCCTCGCCGCTCTGCGCCTCGCCCTGCAGTCGGACGCGCCGGTCCGCGCGGCGGCCGCCGACAGCCTGCGCGCCGACGCCTTCGCGCGCCCCGCCGCCGAACCGGTCGACGCCGTGCTCTGCCACCCGCCGTTCAACGAACGCAACTGGGGCCACGAGGAGCTGTCCTACGACCCGCGCTGGGAGTACGGGCTGCCCGCCCGCGCCGAATCCGAACTCGCCTGGGTCCAGCACGCCCTCGCCCACCTGCGCGAGGGCGGCACCGCCGTCCTGCTCATGCCGCCCGCCGCCGCCGCCCGCCGCTCGGGCCGCCGCATCCGGGCCGACCTGCTGCGCCGGGGCGCGCTGCGGGCCGTCGTCGCCCTCCCGGCCGGCGCCGCGCCTCCGTACGGGATCCCGCTGCACCTGTGGGTGCTGCGCAGGCCCGCCCCGCACGCGGCGCCCCCCTCCGGGCTGCTCCTCGTGGACACCACCGCACTCGCCGACGGTCCCGGAGCGGGTCCGGGGCGGGCCGGCTGGGCCACCGTGCACAGCGCGGTGGAGGAGTCCTGGACGGCGTACGAGCGCGGCGGCCCGGCCCCCGACGTCCCGGCCCCCGACGTCCCGGGCGTGCGCCGCGTGGTGCCCGTCGTGGACCTGCTCGACGACGATGTGGACCTGACCCCGGCCCGCCACCTGCCGCCGCCCGCCGCGGGCGGCGGCGTGGCCGAGCTGACCGCCGTACGGGACCGGCTGGACTCGACGCTGACCCGCGCGGCCCGGCTCACCCCGCCCGCCCCGCCCGCCGTCTCCCCGGATGGGCCCGCCGCGGCGCCCGCCCGGCTGCCGATGACCACCGTCGGCGAACTCGCCCGCGCCGGAGCCCTGCTCCTGGCCACGGGCACCGGCGCCGGCGAGGGCCGGGCCCCCGTCCTGACCGAGCACGACGTGAGCGCTGGCACCGGACCCACCGGCACTCTGACCGCAGCCGCGGAGCCACCGCTGCTCACCGCACCGGGGGACGTGGTCGTCCCGCTGACCGGAGGCGCGGGCGTGGCCCGCGTGGTCGACGCGGCCACCGCCGGGGCGGCGCTCGGCCGGGGCCTGCAGTTGCTGCGTCCCGACCCGGCCGCGCTGGACCCCTGGTTCCTGGCCGGCTTCCTGCGCGCCACCGCCAACAACCGCCGCGCCAGCAGCCACGCGTCCACCACGACCCGGCTCGACGTGCGCCGCCTCGAACTGCCCCGGCTGCCACGGACCGAGCAGGAGGTCTACGGGGCGCGGTTCCGGGCGCTGGCCGAGTTCGAGGACGCCCTGCGGCTGGCCGCCCGGCTCGGGGAGCAGCTCGTACAAGGGCTGTACGACGGGCTGTCGGACGGCACGGTCCGGCCGGAGTGAGCGCCAGGGGGTGTCTTGCCGATCAGGCCGGGCTGCGACCGTACAACGGTTGAGCGCATCCCCTCACTCCCGGCCGGGAACGCTGTATACCCTCAGACGCGGAATCCTCCGCACTTCTCAGCCCTTCTCGCCCTTCCTCCACCCTTCCTCCGCACGGCCCGTCAGGAGCAGCGATGCACGGCCCCGGCACCCCGCCGCCCCACGGTCACCAGCCCAGCACCGGGGGCGTGGTGGCGCTCCGCGTGCTGTTCGCGCTGCTGCCCATCCTGAGCTGCGGGTTCCTCGCCTGGGGGACGATGCTGCGGCTCGCGCTGGTCACCCGCAAACCCCGGGACTGGTGGCTGTTCGGGGCCTCGTGCGCGGCCGAGGTCCTCTCGCTGGCGCTGATCGGCGCGGACCCGACCCCGGACGCCAGCGCCTGGCAGGGCAACGCGGGGGCCTTCGGCACGCTCCTGAACGGCCTCGTGGTGTGCATCTACTACCTGGTCGCCGAGATCCGGCACTTCGAGGCGCTCAAGGCCGGGCCCGCCGCGGCCGGCTGGTACCCGCCGCCCGCCTCCCCCTACGTACCGCCCCAGCAGCAGGCCGGGCCCGCCTACGGATACCCGCCGGCGGCCCAGACCGCCCAGCAGCCGCAGCACCAGCAGCCGCAGCACCAGCAGCCGCAGCACCAGCCCCAGCCCCAGCAGCCCGCCCCGCAGCAGGCCCCGGAGTCCGCGCCCGCCCCGACGCCGCCCCCGCGCATCGGGCAGGTCCGCGCCGAACTCGACGAGCTCAGCGAGCTCCTGCGCCGCCAGCAGCCGCCCCACAACGAGGGCCCCCGCCCGTGACGGACCGGCTCATCGGCGACCGCTACCAGCTCGCCACCATCCTCGGCCAGGGCGGCATGGGCCAGGTCTGGACGGCCTACGACCGGCGCCTGGACCGCCGTGTCGCGGTCAAACTGCTCCGCCCCGACAAGGTGGCCGGCCCCGGCTCCGTGGCCGAGGAGCTGCGCCGCCGCTTCGTGCGCGAATGCCGGGTCACGGCGCAGGTGGACCACCCCGGGCTGGTCACCGTGCACGACGCGGGCAGCGACGGGGACGAGCTGTACCTCGTCATGCAGTACGTGGAGGGCGCCGACCTCGCCGACCACCTCGCCGAGCACGACCCGTACCCGTGGCCCTGGGCGGTGTCGGTCATCGCGCAGCTGTGCTCGGTGCTGTCGGCCGTGCACGCGGTGCCGATCGTCCACCGTGACCTGAAGCCGCGCAACGTCATGGTCCGCCCGGACGGGACCGTGCTCGTCCTGGACCTCGGTGTCGCCTCCGTGATGGACACCGACACCACCCGCCTCACCAGCACCGGTTCGCCGATCGGCAGCCCCGCGTACATGGCCCCCGAACAGGCCATGGGCGGGGCCGTCGGCCCGCACACCGACCTCTACGCGCTCGGCGTGGTCCTGTACGAGCTGCTGTCCGGCAACGTCCCCTTCGCCGGCTCCACCGCGCTCGGGGTGCTCCACCGTCATCTGTACGAACCCCCGCTCCCGGTGCGCCAGTTGCGCCCCGAGGTGCCGCAGCAGCTGGAGGCCCTGCTCCTGAAGCTGCTGGCCAAGGACCCGCAGGACCGGCCCGCCTCCGCGCAGGCGGTGTACGCGGCCCTCGCGCCGCTGCTGCCCCACCACGGCTCGGGCGCCCCCACCGGCCCCCTCGACCCGACCCGCCCCTTCCTGCGCCCGCAGGCCCCCTGGCCCGACCGGGCCCACGTGATCCCGCCCCGGCCGGCGACCCCGCCCCCGCCGCCGCGGCCGGACGTCCCGGCGGCCGTCGAGGAGGCCAAGAAGCTCCTCGACCAGGGCATGCTCACCCAGGCGGTGGACATCCTCGGCGGCATCCTCCCGGCGGCGGCCGAGCAGCACGGCGCGCACTCGCCTGTGGTCCGCTCCCTGCGCAAGCAGTACGCGGCCACCCTGATGGACGACGGCCAGTACCGCCGCGCCCTGCCCGAACTGCGCCGGCTCGCCGAGGAGTTCCCGGCAGGCGACCCGCAGTCCCTGCGCTTCCGCTACGACGCGGCCCAGTGCCTGGAACAGCTCGGCGAACCGGGGGCCGCCCTCGCCGAGTACCGCGCGCTGCTGCCGCTCTTCGAGAACCACTACGCGAACCCGGACCCGGGCCTCCCGCTGGAGGTCCGCCGCCGGATAGCGCACCTGCTGCTCTCCCTCGGCGACCGCCCGGCGGCCCACGACACCCTGGCCCGCCTCCTCTTCGACGCGGAACGCCTGCACGGCCCGAACCACCCCTTCACCGAGGAGGTCCGCCGGACCCTGCTCTGGCTGGGCCAGGTCCGCTGACGCCCCGGCCGGCGCAGGTCGCGACGAGCCTCCGGCCGGTGCAGTCGCGCTGACGCCCCGGCCGGCGCAGGTCGCGCCTTCGCCCCGGCGCGTCAGGTCCGCCGACGCCGCCGGTCCGACGCGAGCGGCCCGGGCCGGCCGGGCAGCCCCAGCAGGGCGAGCAGGCCCAGCACGGCCGCCCCGGCGACGGCCGCGCCCGGGACGAGGCCCGGGGGCCGGAAGGTGCAGTCGATGCCGGTGGTGCGGCCGTCCAGCGGGATCGCGATCAGGCCCAGCCGGGTGGCGGCCGGGCGGCCGTTGCAGGTCCAGCCCGCGATCGCGGGGGCGGAGAGCACCGCCGTGCCCGTGCTGCCCGGCGGGAGCACCGCGCGGACGCCCGAGGAGCCGACCCGTACGGACACCGCCGCCGTGGCGCGCAGGCGGTCGACGGCCGCCGCCAGCAGGGAGCGGTCCAGGCAGGCCAGCTGCCGGTGCTCCGGAGCCGCCTGCTCGAAGACCAGCGCCGAGGCAGGGCCGCGGGAGACCCCCAGGGGCTGCAGGGCGGCCCTGTTGCGCGGCGGGTTGGCGTTCAGCCGGAAGGCCGGTCCGTCCGCGAGCCGGGCCGTCCCGTTGTATTCCGGGGCCCACAGGAAGGCCTCCGTCCCCGCCCGGCAGACCCCGGGGGAGAGCGGATCCTCGTAGACCCGCGCCCCCAGCAGCAGCTCCTGGTTGGCGAAGGGAGAGGCCCCGTACGCCGGCTGCGGACCCGGCGGGCGGACCGTGACCAGCGGCGGGACCTCGGCGCGGGTCACCGTGCCGTCGGGCCGCAGCCGGGCCCCGACGGAGAACACGGCGTCCGTCACCGGGTTGTCGAGGCTCTGCACATTGCGCCCGCGCGAGGTCCAGCCCGCCCCGAGGGCCGCCATGGTCCGCGTGAACAGGTCCGGGGTGTGGCTGCTGTAGTACGCGCCGCCCTCCCCGCCCAGCAGCATCGGGTCGTTGCCGGTCAGTGCGGGCCGCCCGGCGTCCGTGCGGTACGCGGGCCACCCCTCGGCTCCCGCCAGGGCCCCGGCGCGCGCGGTGTGCGCCGCGCCCCACACGGGGTAGTCGTCCAGGCCCGCCAGCTTGCCCCGCTGCCCGTTGGCGGTGGTCGCCGCCGCCTGGGCCAGCAGGACCAGCGCCAGCACGGCCGCCGCCGGCAGCACCAGGCGCCGGTGGCGCAGCGCCCACCAGGCGGCGCCCGCCAGGGCCAGGCCGCCGCCGAAGAGGGCGAGCCCCCACGGGGTCGCGAGCCCGCTCCCGCTCGCCGCGAGCAGCACCACCGCCAGCACCGCCGCCCCGCCCGCCAGCGCCCGCGCCCCCGGCGGGCCGGCCGACAGCCCCGCCCAGGCGGCCATCACCACGATCCCGGCCAGCACGAAGGTCTGCCGGTAGGGGCTGCCGTTGGGCGTCGCGAAGAGGTGCCATGCCAGGTGCGTCGGCATCCACTGGAAGGACAGCGGCACCAGCAGGACGAGCCCCGTCCACACCAGGCGCTCCCGCCCGGCCACCGCCCGGTGGAAGGGCAGGGCCGCCGCGAGCAGCAGGGTCCCGGTGCCGATGAACAGGGCGGGGGAGGAGAAGGAGTAGGTGGCGGGCAGCAGCCGGGCCAGCATGTCCTCGGTCGCCACCGGCACGAACGGCTTGAACCACCCCGGGTAGGCCTGCTTCGAGCTGAGGAAGAGGGGGACGAGCACCGGCGCCGACAGGGCGACGCCCAGCGTGGTGGTGAGCGCCGCCCGCAGGAGGCCTCGCAGCCGCTCCCGCGCGCCCTCCCGGGTGAGGAGCAGCCGGACCAGCAGCACCAGGACCGCGCCCAGCGTCGCCATGTAGGCGGTGTAGAAGTTCGCCGTCCAGCAGAGCGCCACCACCACGACGGCCGCCACCGGCCGGCGCGAGCGCAGCGCCCACTCACCCGTCAGACACAGGAGCGGGAAGGCGATCAGCCCGTCCATCCACATCGGGTTGTACGAGGCCTCGATCACCGACCAGCCGCAGAGCGCGTACGAGGCCCCGAGCAGCCCCGCCGCCCACGCCGGCCCGCGCCGCTGGGTGCGCAGCAGCCATGTCATCGCCGCCGCGGCGGCCGCCGTCTTGAGCACGGTGACCACGTACACCGCGAGGTCGATGTCCTGGCGCGGGAACAGCCCCACCAGGACCGCGAACGGGCTGGTCAGGTAGGTCCCGAAGTCGGGCAGGAAACTGGTGCCGTACCCGGACTGCCAGTTCAGCAGCAGTCCGCCCGCGGCGCGCCCGTGCAGCAGGTCCCACAGGTGCGCGTGGAAGGGCACGAACTGATTGCCGAGGTCGTTGATGCTGCGGTGGCGCGGCCCGTACGGGAAGACGCGCGCCACGGCGTCTCCGGCGCACACGGCCACCGTCGTGACCAGGGCGGCGAGCGCCGAGCCGAGCAGGGAGCGGCGGCGCGGGGAGCGGTGCGGTGTCGACATGGTGGGCCGACCGTGGCACTCCCGGTGGGCCGAAGGGTGGCCATCGGTGGACGCGAACCCCAACACCCCCGGAATCGTTGGTCGAACCAGTGGCTCTGATCACCCCGACTGCATAACATCGATCACCGCACGGCCCTTGTGCACCGAAGCACAATCTCCCGGCCCTGGAGGCTCCTTTGCACCGTCGCACAGCGCTCTCCGTTTCCGCCGCCCTGCTCCTGGCGGCCCCTCTGCTGTCCGCGTGCTCGGGCGAAGCCCGCCCCGGCACCGCGGCCGTGATCGGCGGCGAACGGATCACCACCTCCGCGCTCCAGGCCCAGGTGAACGACGTCCGCACCGCACAGAACCGCTCCGAACACGCGGCCGAGCTCATCGCGGCCGTCCCGCAGCTCGACCGGGTCAAGCTCAGCACCATGCTGCAGAGCCGGATCCTGGACCGGATGGCGAAGGACGCCGGGATCACCGTCACCCCCAAGGAGCTCCAGGAGGCCCGCAAGGCCTACGACGAGGGCAACCGCGGGGCCGAGGCGTTCGAGGAGGCCATCCTGCAGAAGGCCGCCGTCGCTCCCGACCAGATCGAGCGCTGGGTCCGGGACCAGGTGCTCTTCGAGAAGCTGAACGCCAAGTACGGCGAGGGCAAGCTCGCCGAGCCCGCCGCGAAGGCCGCGGCCGGGCTCGGCATCGAGGTCAACCCGCGCTACGGCGTCTGGGACCCCCAGCGGGTCACCCTCGGCGAGCACTCCACCCCGTGGATCACCCAGGTCACCCGGCCCGAGCAGCCCCCCACCGGCGCCTAGCCCGACGGCCCGGGCCGTCCCCGCGGGGAGGTAGGTTCGGAGGGTGACTGACGACGTGTCCTCCGAGCCCACCGGCCGCATCGTGCTGCTGACCACGAGCCACCGGGTGGCCCCCGGCGTGCTGTCCTGGCCGGCCTGGCAGACCCTGCACGCCGCGGACCGGGTGCTGTGCGCCGACCCGGGCCACGTCCAGCTCCCCTACCTCCGCGACGCGGGCGTCGAGGTGGCCCTGGAGACCCCCGACGCCCAGGCGCTGATCGAGGAGTGCGCCGGCGGGCACACGGTCGTCGTCCTGCTGAGCGGTGAGGGAGACCGGCGGCTCACCGACGGGCTGGCCCGCTTCGCCGGCTCGGGCCGCGTCGCCGTACCGGACCTGGAGCTGCTGCCGGGCTCGTACGATCTGCCGGGCGCGCGCCTCCTCGACCTCGTCCAGGTCATGGACCGGGTCCGGCGCGAATGCCCCTGGACCTCGGAGCAGACGCACGAGGGACTGGCCAAGTACGCCATCGAGGAGGCCTACGAGCTGGTCGAGGCCATCGAGGACGGGGACCGCGAGGAACTGCGCGAGGAACTCGGGGACGTCCTGCTCCAGGTCGTCTTCCACGCGCGCATCGCCGAGGAGGGCGGCCCCGGTGAAGAGGACGAGCCGTTCTCCATCGACGACGTGGCAGGGGCCCTCGTCGAGAAGCTGATCCACCGGCACCCGCACGTCTTCGGCGACGCGACCGCGGAAACCCCGCAGGACGTGCACGCACACTGGCAGCGCACCAAGCAGGTGGAGAAGCAGCGGGAGTCGGTGACCGACGGGATCCCGCTCGGCCAGCCCGGTCTCGCGCTCGCGGCCAAGCTGGCGGGCCGCGCCCGTGCCGGGGAGGTGCCCGTGGAACTGCCCCGCGGAGAGGGCGTCGGGTACGAACTGCTGGACCTGGCGGCGCGTGCCGAGGCGGCGGGGACCGACCCCGAGACCGCACTGCGCGCGGCGGCCCGGACCTACCGGGACGCGATCCGTGCGGCCGAGGGCGTCGGCGGATAGCCCTCGGCAGCGGGAGCCATCCCGCGACGGTGTCAGGCAGCGGTGTTCTCAGTACCCCCGGGGCGCGCGGCCCGACGGGTTGTGCCAGTGCGGGTCGGGGCGGTTGAGGAACCACTCGCCGAAGCCCATCGGGCGGCTTCCGTCCTCGTGGCTCTTGCCACTGGCAGGTACGGAGTCGTAGAAGATCCGGTCGGGGCGCGCGCCGAGCTCCTCCAGGAGGTACGAGGTCTCCCGGATGAACTGCGGCGGACCGCTGAGGTAGACGTCCTGGTCGGGCCAGAGCCCGCGGTTGCTGAGCGCGGTCGCCAGCCGGTCGGTGGCCTGGTTGCGGTGCCGGCCGGGAGCGGGGGTGATGTAGGTGACGCTCAGCCAGCCGAGGGAGGCCGCGTACTCGTCGATGAGCGGGCGGTCGTAGAGGTGGGCGGCGTCGCGTGCGACCACGAAGAGCCGTACGTCCTGATCGGGAGGGTGTTCCGCCAAGTCCTCCAGCATGGCGCGGACGGGTGCCCAGCCGGTGCCGGCGGCTATGAAGCTGACCGGGCGGTCCTCGCGGCGGAAGGTCATCTGCCCGCCGGCCGCGCCGACCCGCAGTACGTCCCCGGGCTGCGTCTCACGGATCAGGGCGGTGCTGAGGCGGCCCCCCTCGATCCGGCTCACGTGCAGGTCGAGCGTCCCGTCGGCGCGCGGCGCGTTCCCCAGGGAGTACGTGCGCCAGGTCGTCGGCACCCGGTCGCTGCTCACGCTCGCGTACTGGCCGGGGAGATGGGGGAAGTGCGTGTGCGGGCGGAGGGTGAGGACGCCGATGTCCTCCCCGTACAGCAGGTGGCGCACGACTTCGGCGTCCCACCAGGGTGGGTCCTCGCTCTCGGCGGCGCCGGCCATCATCGCGTCGGCGATCATCTGATACGCCTCTGACCAGGCCTTTTCCGTCTGGGGGTGCCAGGCGGAACCGGAGGCCTCGGCGAGCGCGGCGATGAGACTGGTGCCCACGGCCGCGTAGTGCTCGGGCCCCGCCAGGAACTTGCGGTGGTCGCGGCCGAGGTCGCGGAGATAGGGGACGAGCGTTTCGTTCTCCAGGTGGGCGATCACATGGGTGAGCGCGGCGAAGAGCCGGTCCCGCTGTCGTTCCATGTCTTCGAAGGAGGCCGGGAAGAGCTCACGGACTCCGGGGTTGTGCCAGAACAGGTGGGAGTAGAAGAACTTGACCGCATGCTCGGCCCGTCTCTCCACCACCGCGAAGCTGCTTTTCAAGATCCTCACATCCACAAAACCGAAAGTAGGAACGCCACGGAACGTGAGGTCAAGCCAGAGCCGATCTACGGACAGCCGCGACAACCACCCCATATGGGGTGATGGGCGAGCGGCGGGATACGGTCTCCGGGTGCACGAGCAGACCCCCGCAGCCCCCGAAGAGCCCGCCGCCGACCAGTCCGTGGTCGGATCCGCGGATGCGTCCGCCCCACCGCCGACCCTGTTCGACTGGGAGTTCGCGACCGACCCGTACCCGGCGTACGCCTGGCTCCGCGAGCACGCGCCCGTGCACCGCACCACGCTCCCGAGCGGCGTCGAGGCCTGGCTCGTCACCCGGTACGCCGATGCCCGCCAGGCCCTCGCCGACCAGCGGCTCAGCAAGAACCCGGCCCACCACGAGGGCTCCGCGCACGCCAAGGGCCGGACCGGGATCCCGGGGGAGCGCAAGGCCGAGCTGATGACCCACCTCCTCAACATCGACCCGCCCGACCACACCCGGCTGCGTCGCCTGGTGTCGAAGGCGTTCACCCCGCGCAGGGTCGCCGAGTTCACCCCGAGGGTGCAGGAACTGACCGACCACCTCATCGACCGGTTCTGTGAGAAAGGTGAAGCCGACCTCATCCACGAGTTCGCCTTCCCGCTCCCCATCTACGCCATCTGCGAGATGCTCGGCGTACCACGAGAGGACCAGGACGACTTCCGCGACTGGGCGGGCATGATGATCCGCCACGGCGGCGGCCCGCGCGGCGGGGTCGCCCGGTCCGTGAAGCAGATGCGCACCTATCTGGGGGAGCTCATCCACCGCAAGCGCGACGATCTCGGCGACGACCTGATCTCCGATCTGATCCGTGCCAGCGACCACGGCGACCACCTGACGGAGGCCGAGGCCACCGCCATGGCCTTCATCCTTCTGTTCGCGGGGTTCGAGACCACCGTGAACCTGATCGGCAACGGGGTCCACTCCCTCTTCATGAACCCGGAGCAGCGCGAGCGCCTCCAGCTCTCCCTCGCCGCCGGCGAGAGCGGGCTGCTGGCCACCGGCGTGGAGGAGCTGCTGCGCTACGACGGCCCCGTGGAGCTGGCCACCTGGCGGTTCGCCACCGAAGCCTTCGTGCTCGCAGGTCAGGACATCGCCGCCGGAGACCCCGTACTGGTGGTCCTGGCGGCCGCCGACCGGGACCCCGAACGGTTCGACGACCCGGACGCCCTGGACCTCTCCCGGACCGACAACCAGCACCTCGGCTACGGGCACGGCATCCACTACTGCCTGGGCGCCCCGCTCGCCCGGCTCGAAGGGCAGACCGCGCTCGCCACCCTGCTGACCCGGCTGCCCGATCTGGAACTGGCCGTGGCTCCCGGGGAGCTGCGCTGGCGCGGCGGGCTCATCATGCGGGGGCTGCGGACGCTTCCGGTCCGCTTCACCGTCGAATCAAAAGCCCAAAACGCCTGAAACCATCCTGACCGGAAGTCAGTTGGCTGCCCAAACTTGTGACTGGCGTTCGAAGGCCGCTAGGTTCTGCCGTTACCCCGCCGTTATGCGAAAGGTGCAGCCTCATGCGTTCCGGGAACGGCCGCCACAGACGCCCCCGACAAGTGCCCGCACTTGTCGTCACCGCCGGAGTCACCGGCACCGCACTCGCCTTGCCCCTGCTCGCCGCCACGGGCGCGAGCGCCGCGGAGACCTCCACATGGGACAAGGTCGCCGAGTGCGAGAGCGGCGGTACGTGGAGCGCCAACTTCGGCGGTGGCACGTACGGCGGGCTGCAGTTCAGCCAGGAGCAGTGGAAGAGCGCCGGCGGACTGGACTTCGCCGAGCGCGCCGACCTCGCCAGCCGCTCCCAGCAGATCGCCGTGGCCGAACGGGTCCTGGCTTCCCAGGGCCCCCAGGCATGGCCGCTGTGCGGGGTGCAGGCCGGTCTGACGCAGGACGCGCCCGCCGCCGAGGTGGACCCGGGCCTGCCCGGCGGTTCCGGATCCGCCGCCCCGGCTCCGTCCCGCCCGGACGCCTCCGTGCCCCACACCGGCTCGGGCAAGCAGTCCACGGACTTCGGAGCCCCGACGCAGAAGGGTCCGACCCCGTCGGCCTCGGTGCTGCCCGACTATCCGATCGGCGTGCCGGGCGAACTGCCCGTCATGCCGCTGCCGGAGCTGGAGACGCCGCCTCCCGGCCTCCCGGGCGACCCGACGGCTCCCACGAGCCCCGCGGACCCCACCGCCCCGACGGACCCCACCACTCCGGTGAACCCCACCACTCCCACACCGCCGTCCGTGGACCCGACCCTGCCGGTGGGGCCGACGCAGCCGGTGGACCCGACGGCTCCGGTGACTCCGTCCGCCCCGGGGAACTCGGCGAATCCGGCGAACCCGGGGAATCCGGCGAACCCGACACTTCCGGTCAACCCGGTTGATCCCACGGCCCCGACGACTCCGGCCGCGCCCGGCGAGTCCGCCTCCCCGACCGCTCCGGCGGCCTCCGGTGCGAGCGAGGGCGGCGGCAAGCACCGCGGCCCGGCCGCCGTCGAGACGCCCGCCGTGCCTGACGCCGCGTCGGACCCGACGTACACCGTGAAGGAGGGCGACAGCCTGATCGAGATCGCGGACGCCAACGGGGTGAAGGGTGGCTGGAAGGGTCTCTACGAGGCCAACGAGCAGGTCATCGGCGGCGATGCGGACCTGATCAAGCCCGGCCAGAACCTGGATCTAACGCATCAATAAGGACACTTGAAGCGCCCGGAACCAGCTGATTGTCCGTTTTCTGTAAGTGAGACATGTGTCTCTTCAGGTCAACTGGCGTGTCCGGCCCGGAGGGTTCCGCAAACCCCGCCCTCACCTGCGCAAACGCCCTTCCGGGGAGCGCAAGTAGGCACTGTTTCCCCCCGATGTCGCTCGTTGAACATCGGGGGGAGACCTGTCTACCTTCTGAATCGCTCGCCACCGCGGGCTCCTTCGACCGCATCGCCGAATCCTGCCGGCGGACGGAGGGAACACTCGTCGCGTAAAGCGCCGAAGGCAGGAGCGGGGGAACCAAGGTAGGCGCCGGTAGCGGCCGTTGAGAGACGGTCACATCGCCGGCTAGGGGTTAAGCCAAGCGCTAGGTCGCTCGGCCGGGCACTCACTCGCCCGAACCCGACAGCTCACCTCGTAGGCGTCGGTGAGGAGAACTCCATGCTGCTTTCGGGCAAGGGCAAGCACCGTCGCGGTTCCAAGGCCGTCCGCATCGTCACGCTCGCCGGTGTCGCCGGTGTCGCCGTGGCCGCGCCGCTGATGGCCGCGGGCACCGCCTCGGCCGCGACCGCTTCCGAGTGGGACCGCGTCGCCTCGTGCGAGTCCGGCGGCAACTGGTCCATCAACACGGGCAACGGCTACTACGGCGGCCTGCAGTTCTCGTCCTCCACGTGGGCCGCGTACGGCGGCAAGGCGTACGCCGCGCAGGCCAACCAGGCCTCCAAGTCGCAGCAGATAGCCATCGCCGAGAAGGTCCTCAAGGGCCAGGGCAAGGGCGCCTGGCCGTCCTGTGGCGTGGGCCTGTCGAACTCCTCCTACACGGGCGGCTCGACCCAGACCCCCGCCAAGCCGAAGACGCAGCCGAAGCCCGCGCCGAAGCAGGAGAAGGCCGCGCCGAAGCAGGAGACCAAGCGCGTCGAGGCTCCGACCACCCGCTCCGAGCGTCCGGCCGCGAAGACCGAGGCCCCCAAGACGGGCAACGGCTCCTACGCGGTCAAGTCCGGCGACACGCTGGGTGCGATCGCCGACGCGAACAACGTGGCCGGTGGCTGGGAGAAGCTCTTCGAGCTCAACAAGGACATCGTCACGGACGCCAACCTGATCTTCCCGGGTCAGAAGCTCAAGCTCAGCTGAAGCAGGAGCTGAAGCGGGACCCGAGGCGCGGGCCGAAGCCGAAGCTGAACCCCGGCTGAAACCTGCGAGAACGGTCGTGTCCGCTTTCGCGACACGCAGTAGTTCCACCGCATGATTCCACCGCCCGGCGCGCAACCCCCTTCGCGCCGGGCGGTGCTGTGTGCGGATGCCTTCGGTCTGACGGGGCCTCCGAAATGCCGATGATCAAGGGTCCTATGTCCTGTAAGAGGGGCATTCAGGCCCTTTTTCGTCCCAGGACCCGGGCGGTCGGCTGGCCGAGTGCCCGCAGGCGGTTAGGCTCTAAGCGGCAAGGCCATCCCACGGCCTGACATGCCACCGCACACCCAGCGTCACATCCCAGAAGGAGATGCTCGTGCCGTCCATCGACGTCGTCGTAGCCCGGGAAATCCTGGACTCCCGAGGCAATCCCACGGTCGAGGTCGAGGTGGGCCTCGACGATGGCAGCACCGGCCGTGCTGCAGTCCCGTCCGGCGCCTCCACCGGAGCGTTCGAAGCCGTAGAGCTCCGTGACGGTGACCCCAACCGCTACATGGGCAAGGGCGTAGAGAAGGCCGTCCTCGCCGTCATCGAGCAGCTCGGCCCGGAGCTCGTCGGCTACGACGCCACCGAGCAGCGCCTGATCGACCAGGCGATGATCGACCTGGACGCCACCGAGAACAAGGGCTCCCTCGGCGCCAACGCCATCCTCGGCGTCTCCCTCGCCGTCGCGCACGCCGCGTCCGAGGCCTCGGACCTGCCGCTCTTCCGCTACCTCGGCGGTCCGAACGCGCACCTGCTGCCCGTTCCGATGATGAACATCCTGAACGGTGGGTCGCACGCCGACTCCAACGTCGACATCCAGGAGTTCATGATCGCCCCGATCGGCGCGGAGTCCTTCTCCGAGGCCCTTCGCTGGGGCGCCGAGGTCTACCACACCCTCAAGAAGGTCCTGCACACCAAGGGCCTCTCCACCGGTCTGGGCGACGAGGGCGGCTTCGCGCCGAACCTGGAGTCGAACCGCGCCGCGCTCGACCTCATCGTCGAGGCCATCAAGCAGGCCGGCTACGTCCCGGGCAAGGACATCGCGCTCGCGCTCGACGTCGCCGCGTCCGAGTTCTACAAGGACGGCAAGTACGAGTTCGAGGGCCAGTCCCGCTCGGCCGCCGAGATGACCGAGTACTACGAGGAGCTCGTCTCCGCGTACCCGCTCGTGTCCATCGAGGACCCGCTGTACGAAGACGACTGGTCGGGCTGGAAGACCCTCACCGACAAGCTGGGCGCCAAGGTCCAGATCGTCGGCGACGACCTCTTCGTCACCAACCCCGAGCGTCTCGCCCGCGGCATCGAAGAGGGCTCGGCGAACGCCCTGCTCGTCAAGGTGAACCAGATCGGCTCGCTGACCGAGACCCTGGACGCCGTCGAGATGGCCCAGCGCAACGGTTTCAAGTGCATGATGTCGCACCGCTCCGGTGAGACCGAGGACGTCACCATCGCCGACCTCGCGGTCGCCGTGAACTGCGGCCAGATCAAGACCGGCGCCCCGGCCCGCTCGGACCGTGTCGCCAAGTACAACCAGCTCCTGCGCATCGAGGAGATCCTCGACGACGCGGCCGTGTACGCGGGCCGCAGCGCGTTCCCGCGCTTCAAGGGCTGATCAGTCCTTTAGGGCGCAAGCCTCCCTACGTCCCCGCACTCGGTCCCGTACCGTGTGCGGGGACGTAGTGCGTCGTGCGCATATAGGGGAGGCGGATCAATGGCCGGGAACCGGGACCGGTTCGCCACGTTCTCGACCGCGACCAGGCTCAAGCAGCTCGGTGAGCGGACCGCGGCGCACGTGTACCGCTCGCAGTCCCGCCGTCAGGTACGCCGCAGCCGGCTCACCGGCCGGGCCGCCCTGCTCGTCCTCGTCCTCTGTACCCTGGTCGTCGCCCTCGCGTATCCGATGCGCCAGTACGTGTCCCAGCGCTCGGAGATCGCGAAGCAGCAGAAGGACGCCGTCGCCGCGCGGGACCGGCTGGAACGTCTGCGCGACGAGAAGGCCCGCTGGCAGGACAACGCGTACGCCGAGCAGCAGGCGCGCAAGCACCTGCACTTCGTCCGGCCGGGGGAGATCAGCTACATCATGACCGAC
This sequence comes from Streptomyces sp. NPDC006487, assembly GCF_042870555.1. Classification (NCBI taxonomy): domain Bacteria; kingdom Bacillati; phylum Actinomycetota; class Actinomycetes; order Kitasatosporales; family Streptomycetaceae; genus Streptomyces; species Streptomyces sp. NPDC006487. The sequence continues at coordinate 88,457 of NZ_JBIAHN010000004.1, read as the reverse complement.
CCCGGTGCCGGCGGCGCCGAGCAGCGCCGCGGCGGACAGGCCGCCACCGACCGGCCCTGGTACTCCAACGTCTGGGACGGCGTCGACAAGGCCGACCGCCCGGGCGACTGAGTCCCACCCATCCACGAGAACGAAAAGACTTCCTCCAGGCATGCAGACGCCCCCGCCCCAGACCGACCGGACCGAGCCGACCGCCGCCGACATCGAGGCGTTCGAACAGCAGCTCGGACGCCCCCCGCGCGGGCTGCGCGCCATCGCGCACCGCTGCCCCTGCGGACAGCCGGACGTGGTGGAGACCGCCCCGCGGCTCCCCGACGGCACTCCCTTCCCGACGCTGTACTACCTGACCTGCCCGCGGGCCGCCGGTGCGATCGGCACGCTGGAGGCCAACGGCGTGATGAAGGAGATGCAGGCCCGCCTCGCCGTGGACCCGGAGCTGGCCGCGGCCTACCGGGCCGCCCACGAGGACTACATCACCCGCCGCGACGCCATCGAGGTGCTCCAGGGCTTCCCGAGCGCCGGCGGCATGCCGGACCGGGTCAAGTGCCTGCACGTGCTGGTCGGCCACTCCCTGGCCGCGGGCCCGGGCGTGAACCCGTTCGGCGACGAGGCCCTGGCGATGCTGCCCGAGTGGTGGGCCAAGGGCGCCTGCGTCACCCCGTGCGGCGAGAAGAAGGCCGACGAGAAGAAGGCCGACGAGAACGCGGCGGCGGAGGCGGGCGCGTGACCCGGGTCGCGGCCGTCGACTGCGGTACGAACTCCATCCGGCTCCTCGTCGCCGACCTCGACCGCGCCACCGGCGAGCTGACCGAGCTGGACCGGCGGATGATCGTCGTCCGGCTCGGCCAGGGCGTCGACAAGACGGGCCGGCTGGCCCCGGAGGCCCTGGAGCGCACCTTCGCGGCCTGCCGCGAGTACGCGGCGGTCATCAAGGAGCTCGGCGCGGAGCGGATCCGCTTCGTGGCGACCTCGGCCTCCCGGGACGCGGAGAACCGCGACGAGTTCGTCCGGGGAGTCCTGGACATCCTGGGTGTGGAGCCCGAGGTGATCAGCGGCGACCAGGAGGCCGAGTTCTCCTTCACCGGCGCCACCGGCGAGCTGACCGGCCGCACGGACCTGGAGCGCCCCTTCCTGGTAGTGGACATCGGCGGCGGCTCCACGGAGTTCGTGGTCGGCACCGACCACGTCCGGGCGGCCCGCTCCGTCGACGTGGGCTGCGTCCGGATGACCGAGCGCCACCTGACGGTGGACGGGGTCGTCACGGACCCGCCGACCGGGGAGCAGGTGGCCGCGATACGGGCCGACATCGAGGCGGCGCTGGACCTGGCCGCCGAGACCGTCCCGCTGGCCGAGGCGCGCACCCTGGTGGGCCTGGCCGGTTCGGTGACCACGGTCGCCGCGATCGCGCTGGGCCTGGAGGCGTACGACTCGGCGCGGATCCACCACTCCCGGATCCCGTACGAGACGGTCCGCGAGATCAGCGAGCGGATGCTGACGCTGACGCACGCCGAGCGCGCGGCCATCCCGGTGATGCACCCGGGCCGGGTCGACGTGATCGGCGCGGGCGCCCTGGTCCTGCTGGCGATCATGGAGCGGATCGGCGCCGCGGAGGTCCTTGTCTCGGAGCACGACATCCTCGACGGCATCGCCTGGAAGACCGCAGAAGAGGTCGAGACGGACAAGCAGCGCTCCTGACCCGCGGAAAGGCCGAACGGCGGCGCTCCGGTCAGTCGACCGGAGCGCCGCCGTCGGACTTGGAGTCAGATGTTGCGGTAGATGTCGCGGCGGTCGCCCAGCTTGACGACGAGGATGACGAGCTCGCCGTCCAGGACTTGGTAGGCGATCCGGTAGCTGCCGACGCGGAGCCGGTACAGGCCGGAGGGGCCGGTGAGCTTCTTGATGTCGGCGTCCTCGCGGTACGGGTCGTCCCCCAGCGCGGTCAGGGCGGCGAGGATCCGCATGGCTGCCGGCCTGTCGATCGCCCGGAGCTGCCGTTGCGCCGCGGTCGTGAACCGGAAGGCGTACTTCACGCCGCGCCGTCACCCCGTTCGCTGAACAGGTCGGCCAGCAGCTCGGCCATCGTCACGGTCGATCCGCCCTCGGCGAGTACCGCCTCCGCCTCGCGTGCGAGCAGCTCGTCCGCCGCCTCTTCGAGCGCGTTGAAGTCCGCGATGGGGACGAGGGCGGCCACCGGAGCGCCGTTCCGCGTGATGATGGTCGGGGCGCCCTGCTCGGCACGGTTGATGTGGTCCGCAAGATGGGCGCGGGCTTCGCGCACGGTCACGGCGTTCTCATCACTCATGACAGCGAGTGTACGCGCGAACGTGTACACCTGCCGGGTGTCGCGTACACGGGTGTGGGTTCACCGGTAATGCCGGACGGCATCGCCGGGTCCATCGCCTGGCGGCCGGTACGAGCGCACGTGACGGTGCCCCCGGCGGATCCCGCCGGGGGCACCGTCACGTCCGGACGGTCACCCCTCCAGCCGGACCGGCATCAGGAGCGAGAAGGACTCCTCGTCGTCGGGGCGGCGGATCGCCACGGGGGCCTTGGGAGCGCCGAGCTCCAGGATCAGCCGGTCCCGGGCCCCGGCGGCGAGCGCGTCCAGCAGGAACGCGCGGTTCAGGCCGACGTCGGCCGGGTCGTCGTCGCCGTCGGCGCCGAGGGACACCGTGCCCTCGCCGGTCACCCTGAGCACGCTGACGTCGCCGGTCGCGCCGTCCTGCTCGCGCTCGGCCGGGCGGACGGGGCCGTTTTCCAGTGCCTTGCGGAAGGCGGGTACGTCGACGGGGACGCGGCGCCCCGCGGGCAGGCTGACCAGGCGGCGGTAGTCGGGGAACTCGTGGTCCAGGCAGCGGCCGGCCGCCTGGCGGTCCGCCGACTCCGTCTCCAGGGCCACGCGGTCGCCGTCGACGGCGAGCAGGACCGGGGCGTCCTCGCTCAGCAGCGCCCGCATCGCGTCCGCGAGAGGGGCGGGTACGAGGAGCTGGAGGCGGGGTCCGGAGTGTCCGGCCGCCCCGGCGCGGGCGACGGCCAGGCGGTACCGGTCGGTGGCCACGACGCGCAGCGCCCCGCCCTCGATGTCGAAGAGGATGCCGCCGAGCACCGGCAGTGCGGGGTCGGAGCCGACGGCGAACCGGACCGCGTCCAGCGCGGCGGCCAGCTCGGGCCCGGAAACGGTGAGCCGGGCGGTCGTGCCGGCGGTGGCATGGGCGGTCGTGTTCGTGGTCGTGCTCGTGCTCGTGCTCATGAGGGTCTCCCTGCGGTCGAGTAGGGCGCGGATCGCGGAGAGCTCGGTGCGGGCATCGGACAGGCCCTGTTCGAGCCGGAGCAGGTGCGCCCGGAGCAGGCCGCGGACCAGATCGGTGTCCGCGCCGGCCCAGCCGGCCAGGACGAGCCGGATGTCCGCCAGGGGCATGCCGGTCCGCCGGAGCCGTGCCAGCAGCCGGGCCTCCTCGACCTGCTCGGGTCCGTACCAGCGGTATCCGCTGGCCGGATCCACCCGGACGGGAACCAGCACTCCGGCCCCGTCGTAGAACCGCAGGGCACTCACGCTCAGGCCGCTGTCCAGGGCCGTCTCGCCGATACTGCGCATCTCGTTCTCCACGCCCTGAACCCTGGGCCCTCGACCAGGTCGAGGGTCAACAGCGGGGGTCGAAAGCGGTCCCGGGGGGCCGCTCGGGGGTCTTAGGTCCCGTCGTCCACATGAACTTCGTGAAGTTCTTCACAAGGAAAAGGTGCCCGTGAGGGCTCTGGAGGAGCCTTTTGGGCGAGTCCGAGGCCCCTCGGGCCTTCTTTTCGCTCGCGTTCGTGCGATCGGCGGACCGTGCGAGCCTCTGGCGGTAGGTATCCACGAAGGCTGTGGTCTACTCCGCTTGAGGGCCTGGAGGCCAGGTCGGGACTGGTGTTCAACGACTCCCGTTACACCCTGGTTCCCGTTTCGCGCCATGACCTCGGTCACGTGGGCGGCGGAGTGTAGCAGAGGGTCTTCAGGTCCTTGTGAAGGGGCTCACGAGCGTCACCCCTTGGGGTGCTGGATACTCGTTCCATGAGCACCACGGAGCGTCCCAGGATCCTCGTTGTAGGAGGTGGGTACGTAGGCCTGTACGCAGCCAAGCGCATCATGAAGAAGATGCGCTACGGCGAGGCGACCGTCACGGTCGTCGACCCGCGCTCGTACATGACCTACCAGCCCTTCCTCCCCGAAGTGGCCGCAGGCAGCATCTCGCCTCGGCACGTCGTCGTACCGCTGCGACGCGTGCTGCCCAAGGCTGAGGTTCTCACCGGCCGGGTCACGAACATCGACCAGGACCGCAAGGTCGCCGTCGTCACGCCGCTGGTCGGCGAGGCGTACGAGCTGCCCTTCGACTACCTGGTGATCGCGCTCGGCGCCATCTCCCGCACCTTCCCGATCCCCGGCCTCGCCGAACAGGGCATCGGCATGAAGGGCGTGGAAGAGGGCATCGGCCTGCGCAACCACGTACTCGAGCAGCTCGACAAGGCCGAGTCCACGACGGACGAGGACGTCCGCCGCAAGGCCCTCACCTTCGTCTTCGTCGGCGGCGGCTTCGCCGGCGCCGAGACGATCGGCGAGGTCGAGGACATGGCCCGCGACGCCGCGAAGTACTACACCAGCATCAAGCGCGAGGACATGCGCTTCATCCTGGTCGACGCGGCCGACAAGATCCTTCCCGAGGTCGGGCCCAAGCTCGGCACCTGGGGCAAGGAGCACCTCGAGTCGCGCGGCATCGAGATCTACCTGAACACCTCCATGGACTCCTGCGTGGACGGCCACGTGGTGCTGAAGAACGGCCTCGAGGTCGACTCCAACACCCTCGTGTGGACCGCCGGCGTCAAGCCCAACCCGGTGCTGGCCCGCTACGGCCTGCCGCTGGGCCCCCGCGGCCACGTGGACGCCGAGCCGACCCTCCAGGTCAAGGGCACGGACTACATCTGGACCGCCGGCGACAACGCCCAGGTGCCCGACCTCGCCGCCCGCAAGGCCGGCGTGGAGAACGCCTGGTGCCCGCCGAACGCCCAGCACGCGCTGCGCCAGGCCAAGGTCCTCGGCGACAACGTCATCTCCGGGATGCGCGGCTTCCCGCAGAAGGAGTACGCGCACTCCAACAAGGGCGCGGTGGCGGGCCTCGGCCTCCACAAGGGCGTGGCGATGATCGTCATGGGCAAGATGAAGATCAAGCTCAAGGGCCGGCTCGCCTGGTACATGCACCGTGGCTACCACGGCATGGCCATGCCGACCTGGAACCGCAAGATCCGCGTCTTCGCCGACTGGACCCTCGGCATGTTCCTCAAGCGCGAGGTCGTCTCCCTCGGTGCCCTGGAGACCCCCCGCGAGGAGTTCTACGAGGCCGCCAAGCCGGCTCCGGCCGCCGTCGCCGCGGCCCCGGCCGAGAAGGCCAAGGCCTCCTGACCCCGTAGGGCCGGCAGGACGAGCACGACCAGCAGGACGAGTACGACCAGTACGACCCAGCGTGTCCCGAAGGGGCCGCCCGCCATCCGTGGTGCGGGCGGCCCCTTCGGCATATTCGGGACCGGATCCGGGTATGCCGTGCGGTCGGAACTTGTCGGAACTTGTCGGAGCTTGTTGGAGGGTCCCGCATGAACGACGCCGCGCCGCGGCTGGCCGCTTTAGCCGAAACCCTGATGGGAGCCCCTCTCCCCGTCCGCATCCGGGCCTGGGACGGCAGCGAGGCCGGCCCGCTCGGCGGACCCGTCCTGGTCCTGCACAACCGGCGCGCCCTGCGCCGGATCCTGTGGAAGCCGGGCGAGCTCGGCCTGGCCCGCGCCTGGGTGGCCGGGGACCTCACCGCCGACGGGGACCTGTTCGAGCTGCTGGACCGGGTCGGCGGGCTGCTCTGGGAGCGGGACCGCGAGCCCGGGCCGGCCGCCGCCGAGCACACCGGCACCGGGCCCGCCGCCCTGCTGCGCGACCCCCGCGCCCGGGCCGCCGTACGGGGCCTCGTGGGCCTGGCGCGGCCGTGGACCAAGCCGGCCCCGCCGCCCGAGGAGGCCGTCCGCCGCGGCGGACCCCGGCAGCCCCGGCACAGCAGGGGCAGCGACCGGCGGGCCATCAGCCACCACTACGACGTGGGCAACACCTTCTACGAGCGGGTGCTCGGCCCGTCGATGGTGTACTCCTGCGCCTACTGGACCCCCGGCGGGAGCCTGGAGGACGCCCAGCGGGACAAGCTGGACCTGGTCTGCCGCAAGCTCGCCCTGGGCCCCGGGGACCGGCTCCTGGACGTCGGCTGCGGCTGGGGCTCGATGGCCCTGCACGCGGCCCGGGAGTACGGGGCCAAGGTCACCGGGATCACGCTCTCGCGCGAACAGGCCGCCTACGCCCGCAAGCGGGTCGCGGAGGAGGGCCTGGCCGACCTCGTCGAGATCCGGGTCCAGGACTACCGGGACGTCAAGGACGGCCCGTACGACGCCATTTCCTCCATCGGGATGGCCGAACACGTCGGCGCCGACCGCTACCGCACGTACGCCCGGAGCCTGTACGGACTGCTGCGGCCGGGCGGGAGGCTGCTGAACCACCAGATCGCGCGGCGTCCCGAGCCCGACGAGGAGGCCTACCGGATCAACGCGTTCATAGACGCCTACGTCTTCCCCGACGGGGAGCTGTCCCCGCTGGGCACCACCGTCGGCGAGCTGGAACGCGCCGGCTTCGAGGTCCGCGACGTGGAGGCGCTGCGCGAGCACTACGCGCTCACCCTGCGGGCCTGGGTGGCCCGGCTGGAGGAGCACTGGGAGGAGGCCGTACGGCTGACCTCGCCCGGGCGGGCCCGGGTCTGGCAGCTGTACATGGCCGCCTCGGCGCTCGCCTTCGAGCACAACCGGCTCGGGGTCAACCAGGTGCTCGCGGTGCGCACCGGGACCCGGTCGGCCTCCGGGATGCCGCTGCGCGCCCGGGAGTGGCCGCGGTAGCCGGTACCGGGTGAGGGAACGCCGCAGGGCCCCGCGACGGGATGTCGCGGGGCCCTGCGGCTTCGTACGGAGGCGCTCGTACGGAGGTGCCCGTACGGCTGCTTCGGCTACTCCGTCTTGATCGCGGTCAGCATGTTCAGCCGGGCCGCGCTGCGGGCGGGCCACATGGCCGCCAGGGCTCCGACGATGCCGGCCAGCAGCATGAAGATCGCGATCCGGTCGAACGGGATCACCAGGGCGTAGTTCGGGATCGAGGCCTTGATGGTCTCGCCGACGGCCCAGGCGATGAAGGTGCCGAGGGCCACGCCGATGACCGCGCCGAAGAGCGAGATCACGATGGCTTCCAGCCGGATCATGTTCTTGACCCGGCCGCGGTCCAGGCCGATGGCCCGCAGCATGCCGATCTCCTGCGTCCGCTCGTACACGGACATCGCCAGGGTGTTGACGACGCCGAGGACCGAGATGATCAGCGCCATGGCGAGCAGGCCGTACATGATGTTCAGGGCGGTGTTGATCATGCCGCCCATCTCGTTGCGGATGTCCTGCTGGGTGGCGAAGGTGATCGCCGGGTTCTTGCCGAGGGCGTCGACGAGGGCCTGCTCGCCCTTGGCCGAGGGACCGCCGTCCATCTTGACGAGGACCTCGCGCAGGTACGGCTTGTCACCGTGCTTGTCGAGGATGCCGGAGTCGATCACGTAGGGGGAGAGCATGCCCTCCATGTCCTTGTAGACCGCGCCGACCTTCAGGTCCGCCTTCTTGTTGTCCACGAAGGTGACCTTCAGGGTGGAGCCGACCGACAGGCCGTCCTCCTTCGCGGTCTTCTCGGCGACCGCCACCTCGCCCTTGGCGAGGCTGGTGAGCTGCCCGCTGAGCACGTCGAAGTTGAGGAGCTTGCCGATGGTCGCCGGGTTGACCCCGGAGACGGAGCGGTAGGAGTCGCCGTTCCCGACCCGGAAGTCGCCGGCCTGCTGCGGGGAGACCGCCGTGACGCCCGGGGCCTTCTCCAGGGCGGGGATCACGGAGGCGTCCAGGCTGCCGAAGCTCTCGCCCATGGAGACCGTGTAGTCGGCCCTGAGGTTGTCCGTGGTCATCCGGTCGATGGCCTTGCCCATCGTGATGCCGAGTACGGACAGGGCGGTCACCAGGGTCAGGCCGATGGCCAGCGAGGCGGCGGTGACGGCGGTGCGGCGCGGGTTGCGGACCGCGTTCTGCGCGGCCAGCTTGCCGGCGACGCCGAAGACCTTCTCCAGCAGCGGGCGGACCGCCGCGATGACCGGACGGGAGAGGGCCGGCAGCAGGATGATGATGCCGATCATGGTGAGGAAGGCGCCGGCGCCGATGAGCATCTTGCCCTCCTTGCCCGTCATCGCGCCGCCGAGGATGCCCAGCAGACCGAGCAGGGTGACGGCGCCGCCGATGCTGTTGCGCAGCACCAGGGACTTGGCGGAGGCCGGCAGGTGGGCGCTGCCCATGGCGGCGACCGGGGAGATCTTGGCCGTACGGCGCGCGGGCAGCCAGGCGGCGAGCATCGTGACGACGATGCCGATGCCGATCGCCGCGGCGATGGTGGCCGGGGCGACGACCAGCGGACCGGCCGGGATCTTCACGTCGAAGGCGTTCATCGCGGAACGCATGCCGACGGCGAGCCCGACGCCGGCGATCAGGCCGATGGCGGACGAGATCACGCCGACGACCAGGGCCTCGGCCAGGACCGAGCGCTTGACCTGGCCGCGGTTGGCGCCGACGGCGCGCAGCAGGGCCAGCTCCTTCGTGCGCTGGGCGACCAGCATGGTGAAGGTGTTGTAGATCAGGAAGATGCCGACGAAGAGCGAGATCAGCGCGAAGGTCAGCAGCATCTGGTTCATGCTGCCCATGCCGGCCTCGATGTCCTTGGCCTGCTTGGCGGCGAGCTGGGCGCCGGTCTCCGCCGTGACGTCCTTGCCGACGATCGGCTTGATCTCGGTGAGCAGCTTGTCGGCGGAGACGCCGGCCTTGGCGCTGACCGCGAGCTCGTCGTAGTAGCCGGGCTCCAGGTAGAGCCGCTGGGCGGTCGGGGTGTCGAACAGGACGAGCGAGCCGCCCGCGTTGACCGCGCCGTCCTCGGTGGTGAAGACGCCGGCGAGCGTGTACTCCTTGGCCGGGCCGTTGTCGGCCACCCGGACCTTGTCGCCCACCTTGTACTTGCCGCGCTTGGCCGTCTCCTTGTCGAGGGCGATCTCGCCGGCCCCGGCCGGGCCGTTGCCCTCGGTGAAGGCGTAGCGGGGGTCCTTGCCGTCCTTGAGGGGGACGAAGTTGGCGCCGGTGTTGGACCAGCCGTTGCCGATCAGCTTTCCGTCCTGGTCGCCCACGGCGGCGAAGCCGTGGACGCGGCCGGAGGCGCTGTCGACGCCGCTCAGCGCCTTGACCTTGTCGAGGGACCGCTGGCTGATGCCCGGCTCGCCCTCCTTGACGCCCTCGTCGTTGCGCGAGGGGCCGTGGGAGGTGACGGAGACGGCAACTCCGTCGAAGCTCTTGGCGGACTGGTTCGACATCGCCTTGCCGACGGTGTCGGTGAAGACGAGCGTGCCGGAGACGAAGGCGACGCCGAGGACGACGGCGAGTACCGTCATCAGCAGCCGGGCCTTGTGCGCGAGCACGTTGCGCAAAGCGGTACGGAACATGGTGGAGGAGTCCAGGTCTAAGGGGTCAGCGGGGACGGACGGGCAACGAGGGGGCGCGTCCCTCAGCTGGTGCGGCCCTTGGCGTCGAAGGCCTTCATGCGGTCGAGCACGCCGTCCGCGGTGGGCTGGATCATCTCGTCGACGATGCGGCCGTCGGCGAGGAAGATGACGCGGTCCGCGTAGGAGGCGGCCACCGGGTCGTGGGTGACCATGACGACGGTCTGGCCGAGCTCGCGCACGGAGTTGCGCAGGAAGCCGAGGACCTCGGCGCCGGAGCGCGAGTCGAGGTTTCCGGTGGGCTCGTCACCGAAGATGATCTCGGGACGGGAGGCCAGGGCGCGGGCCACGGCCACGCGCTGCTGCTGGCCGCCGGAGAGCTGGGTGGGGCGGTGGGAGAGGCGGTCCGAGAGGCCGACCATGTTGATCACCGAGTCCAGCCACTGCTTGTCGGGCTTGCGGCCGGCGATGTCCATGGGGAGCGTGATGTTCTCCAGGGCCGTCAGGGTCGGCAGCAGGTTGAAGGCCTGGAAGATGAAGCCGATCTTGTCCCGGCGCAACTGCGTGAGCTGCTTGTCCTTCAGGGTGGACAGCTCGGTCTCGCCGATGCGGACGGATCCGGCGGAGAAGGTGTCCAGGCCGGCGACGCAGTGCATCAGCGTGGACTTGCCGGAGCCGGAGGGGCCCATGATCGCGGTGAACTGGCCCTGTGCGAAGTCCACGGAGACGTTGTCCAGAGCGACCACCTGGGTCTCGCCCTGGCCGTACACCTTGGAGAGGCCGGTGGCGCGCGCGGCGACGGCCTGGGTGGTGTGCGGGGCGTAGTTCATGGTGGTCACGGGGGCTGCTCCTGTCAGGGGCGGGGCGGGCGGACCGGGCTCACGGTCCGCGGCTGGCGGGACCCTTCCATCGTCGCGGCGGCCACCCCCGCTCCGGATCAGCCGTGATGCCCCTTCTCCGGTCCACTGGAGTCTGACCACGGAGGGCCGCGTCTCCTCCTTTGGTATGACGGCGGCCCAGAGGCACGTACGGGGAGTGCGCCAGCCAGGCGGCCCCGGCGGCCCCGGAGGCGGGCGGCGAAGCCCGGGGCGGAGGCCGGAGCGGAGGCCGCGGCGGGGGCGGAACCGGGGGCGGGACGGGAGCCGCAACGGAGCCGGGCCGAGGGGGTGGCGCACGGGGTGGCGTGCGGGGTGGCGCGGGCCATCGAAATCCCGTCAATCCCGTGGCGGCCAAGATCGACGCCCGGAACGTGCCGACCGTGGCTTCTGTCCCCTGACGGGGCATCAAGCGCCAATAAAATCAGACAACATCGGCGAGACGCCCAGGTGAGGGCGCAAGTGTTACGGATAGGCTCGGCGCAGCGTTCAAGGCTTTTCCTACGGGGCCGCTACGCCCTGCCCGGATGGTGGAATGCAGACACGGCGAGCTTAAACCTCGCTGACCCTCGGGTCGTGCCGGTTCAAGTCCGGCTTCGGGCACGATGACGTTCCGTTTCAGGCCGGAACGTGTGGAGGGCGGGGGCACACGCGTACCCCCGCCCGACCCGCCCGGCGGGCCCGTACCGGCGGGGAAAGATCCTCCTCCAGCAGTAGGGCGATTTCTTTGCGTTCGCATTACTCTTGATTCCAAGGCCGCGCACGGTGGCCATGGAGGAGTGAGATGAGGAGCAGCAACCCGGTCTTCTCGCGACGGGGATTCAGCCGCGACAACGGTGCTTATGCGGGCTTCGGCACGCAGCAGCCCCAGGCCCAGGCCGGGACCGCCACCAACCCGTACGCGACCAACCCCTATGCGACCGACCCGGCCACGGGTATGCCGCAGGCGCCGGTCCGCGGCAACGCGATGACCATCGACGACGTCGTGAGCCGCACGGCTCTGACGCTCGGCACGGTCATCCTGACGGCGGCGATCTCCTGGATCGTTCTTCCGGTCGACTCGGCCAACATCAACAAGTCGTACGGCATCGCCATCGGCGCCGCGCTCATCGCGTTCGTCTTCGCGATGATCCAGTCGTTCAAGGCCAAGCCGGTCCCGGCGCTGATCCTGGCCTACGCGGCGTTCGAGGGCGTCTTCCTCGGCGTGATCAGCTCGGCCGTCAGCACCTACACCGGCCCCGGCACGGTCGTTCAGGCCGTCATGGGCACGATGTGCGTCTTCGCCGGCGTGCTGATCGCGTACAAGATGCGCTGGATCAGGGTGAACCGGCGCTTCGTCGGCTTCGTGATGGCCGCAGCCATGGGCTTCATGCTCCTGATGGTCGTCAACCTGCTGTTCTCCGTCTTCGCGGGCGGCGACGGCCTCGGCTTCCGCAGCGGCGGCCTCGGCATCCTCTTCGGTGTCATCGGCATCATCCTCGGTGCCGCCTTCCTCGCCATGGACTTCAAGATGGTCGAGGACGGCGTGACCTACGGCGCCCCCCGCGAGGAGTCCTGGCTGGCGGCCTTCGGCCTCACCATGACCCTGGTGTGGATCTACATGGAGATGCTGCGCCTGATCTCCATCCTCAAGGGCGACTAGTCGGCCCCTGTACCCACAGGTTGAGCAGAGGAAGGCCCCGCGAGCACACGCTCGCGGGGCCTTCCCGCATGTCGGGGGTCAGCGGATCGGGTGATCTGAAGTCGGGGGCTGTGGACGGGGGCAGGGGCCGGCTCAGCCGAACTTGCGGGCGGCCCTGCGCAGGTCGTACTCGTGGATGATCGCCTTGGCCTGGCCGTACGACAGCTCGTGCGCGCCGAGCAGCCAGCTGACCTTCTCTTCGAACCGGACGAGGGAGGGGCCGTCGTCCACGGCCCTGAGCCAGTCGGAGAGTTCACGACCGGTGGTCTGGGGGATTCTGTCGATCATGTTGCGGTGCGTCTGCTCGGAGAACTCTACGGACATGGGCGCCTCCGGAGGTATCGCCTTGCTGTGCTGTTCCCTTCACGCCACCGTGCCGGAGAGTTCGCCCGTTGGCAATGGCGCCGGGGCGGCGCGTAAGGTCGGCCGGGTGCTCGATACCTCACCCCTGACCGCCGCCGTGGAACGTTTCGCCGACCGGCTGCGGGCGGCCCCGCAGAGCCGCCTCCAGCAGGGTGCCGCCGAGGTGGCGCTGGACCTGGCCCGGGAGCTCTCGCTGCGGGCCCAGCGGCTGGAGGCCGCCTCCGCGGGCGGTACGGCCGCAAGGGGCGGCACGGGGGCGGCTCCGGCGCGGACGATGCCCGACGCCGGGATCTTCGTCGTCGGCGACCAGCTGGCGGTGGCCGGGACGGACCTCGCGGAGGCCCTGCACGCCGCGGCGGCGGGCCGGGTGGCGGGCTCCGCGGCGGGACCGGGCCCGGACGCGGCGAAGGCCCCGTCCGAGATGCTGGACGAGGCCGTTCGGCTGGTGGATCAGGCGGAAGCCGGGGCGCTGCGGTGAAGCGAACCGATGCGGTGGGTCAGAGCGATGCGATGACGCGGTCGGCGAGGATGTAGACGTTGCTGTCCGGATCCTCGGAGTCGCCGCAGGAGAAGGTCAGCGCGTAGGCGCCGGAGATGCCCGAGCCGCCCAGCAGGACCGGTGCGCTGCCCGAGCGCAGGGCGTCTGCGAGCCGCTCGGCGGTCTCCCGGTGGCCCGGGGTCATGCAGAGCGTGGTGCCGTCGGTGAAGACGTACACGTCCAGGGTGCCCAGCGGGCCGGGGCGGACGTCCGCGAGGGCCGTACGGGCCTCCGCGAGCTCCTCCAGGCGGTTGACCGTGCGCTCGTGGTCGGCGCCGGGGTGCGAGGCCTGCACGGGCACGAAGTCGGGGTGCGAGGGGTGGCGCCGGCGGGCGGCGGCCAGCTCGGCCGAGTCCTCCGGGTATCCCTGGTAGTCCTCGGCGTCGTCGCCCAGGATCGGCTCCAGGCCGACCATGTCCGCCTGCCGGGGCAGGAAGACGGGGCTCTCCTCGCCGAGGCCGGACAGGCCGCCCAGCAGCGAGGGGGCGTCGGCGGCGTCACGCGCCTCCTGGGCGGCCCAGAAGGCGCGCGCCTCGGCGAGCTCGCGCTCGCGCTCCTCGGCCAGGGCCTCGGCGACGGCGGCTCGTATCTCGGCGGCGGGGGACTCCACGGCGCTGCGGGCGTGCGGGACGGTGGCACCACGGGGGTGCGAAACCGTCAGCTCACCGCGCAGTGCGGTGACCTGCTTGCGCAGCCCGTGGACGGCGTGCAGCGCAGCAGCGCCGACGGCCGTGGCAGCGGCCGTGGTCAGCAGTAGGGCAAGAGACATGGCGCTCACTGACTAACTCCTGATTGATTCGATCCCCCGACTTCCTACATCAGCTTGTCCTGACCTGGGAATGGCTTGCAGTGCATTACGTCATGAATTGGACAGGCCTTTCGTCCCGAAGTCCCCGCCTGAACCGGGCCTGACCTGCGAAAACAATGATCCCCCAGGACTAAGGTCACATCCTGGGGGACATTTGGTCACAGAATGGCCGCGACAGGATTAGATTCGGTGTCAGTACGCCGTAAGGGATCAAGCGGATCCCTTACGGCGTCTGGCCTCGGCTCTTGATCCCGACGGCCCTGCTTTGCTCGGACTAGCTCAGCCGCTCGATGATCATGGCCATGCCCTGACCGCCGCCGACGCACATGGTTTCGAGGCCGAACTGGTTGTCGTGGAACTGCAGGCTGTTGATCAGCGTGCCCGTGATGCGCGCGCCGGTCATCCCGAAGGGGTGACCGATGGCGATGGCCCCGCCGTTGACGTTCAGCTTCTCCAGCGGGATCTCCAGGTCCCGGTAGGAGGGGATCACCTGGGCCGCGAAGGCCTCGTTGATCTCGAACAGGTCGATGTCGCCGACGGTCAGGCCCGCCCGCTTCAGCGCCTGCTTGGAGGCCTCGACCGGGCCCAGGCCCATGATCTCGGGGGAGAGACCGGTGACGCCGGTGGAAACGATCCGGGCCAGCGGGGTCAGGCCCAGCTCGCGCGCCTTGGTGTCGCTCATGACGACCAGTGCCGCGGCGCCGTCGTTCAGCGGGCAGCAGTTGCCGGCCGTGATCAGGCCGTCGGGGCGGAAGACGGGCTTGAGTCCCTGGACGGCCTCCAGGGTGACCCCGGCGCGCGGGCCGTCGTCCTGCGAGACGACCGTGCCGTCCGGGGTGGTGACCGGGGTGATCTCGCGGGCCCAGAAGCCGTTCTTGATGGCTTCCTCGGCCAGGTTCTGCGAGCGCACGCCGAACTCGTCCATGTCCGCGCGGGTCACGCCCTTGAGCCGGGCCAGGTTCTCCGCGGTCTGCCCCATCCCGATGTACGCGTCGGGGGTGCGGCCGTCCTCGCGCGGGTCGTGCCAGGAGGAGCCGGTGGACTCGGCGACCTCCTTGGTACGGGCCTCGGACTCGGCGAAGAGCGGGTTGTGCGTGCCCGGGATGCCGTCGGAGGAGCCGTTCACGGACCGGGAGACCATCTCGACGCCCGCGGAGATGAAGACGTCGCCCTCGCCCGCCTTGATGGCGTGCAGCGCCATCCGGGAGGTCTGGAGCGAGGAGGCGCAGTAGCGGGTGATCGTGGTGGCCGGCAGGTGGTCCATGCCCATCTGCACCGCGACGATCCGGCCGAGGTTGTGGCCCTGCTCGCCGCCCGGGAGCCCGCAGCCCAGCATCAGGTCGTCGATCTCCCGCGGGTCCAGGCCGGGGACCTTGGCGAGGGCGGCCTGGATGACCGTGGCCGTCAGGTCGTCCGGGCGGACGTCCTTGAGGGATCCCTTGAAGGCGCGCCCGATCGGCGAACGGGCGGTGGAAACGATGACGGCTTCGGGCATCGGGGCTCCAAGGGAGGTGGTGTCGTACCGGGACCGCATGCGAAGTTACCGCCCCGTACCGTCGAGGTCACTGTCCATGCGATGTGACTCCGGTCGCTCTGGACGCGCCCGCCGTGCCGCCCGCCGCTCCGGCCGGTGCTGCGGCTCCTCCCGTCTCCTGCGCGAGGTCCTCGCCCGGCACCCGGCGCCTGCGCCGGTACTTGAGCAGGGCCCATGCGCCGCGGGCCCCGGTCACCTCCGTGCCGGCCTGCCCCGCCGCCGCCGAGGCGGCCTTGGCCAGCGGGAGCATGTCCTCGTTGCGCGAGACGTCCAGCCGGTCCGATTCGGGCCAGACGCCCAGGGCCGCGCACAGGGTCGGCAGTATGGCCATCGCCGCGGTCGCGTACCCCTCCGCCGACGGGTGGTAGGAGTCCGGTCCGAACATCTCGCGGGGGTTCGCCGCGAACTCCGCCCCCATCAGGTCGCCGATGGAGACGGTACGGGCGCCCAGCGCGAGCACCCCGATCGTCTGGGCGGCCGCCAGCTGGCGCGAGACCCTGCGCGCCAGCCACCGCAGCGGCTGGTACACCGGCTCGATGGTGCCCAGGTCCGGACAGGTGCCGACCACCACCTCGGAGCCCGCCAGCCGCAGCCGGCGTACGGCGGCGGTCAGCAGCCGCACCGACTGGGTGGGCGGCATCCGGCGGGTCACGTCATTGGCGCCGATCATGATCACGCACACGTCCGGGGGCGGGCCGTCACCGTCCAGCAGCAGCCCCGTCTGGCGGTCCAGGTCGTCCGACATGGCACCCGAGAGCGCCACGTTGCGCAGCTCGACCGGCCGCTCGGCCACCGCCGCCAGCCCCGAGGCCAGCAGGGCGCCCGGAGTCTGTCTGGCCCGCCGCACCCCCAGCCCGGCGGCCGTGGAGTCCCCCAGCACGCCGAACCGCAGCGGGCCCGGACTCATCTCGGGGCCGCCGAACTCGCTCCCGTACAGCCCGTCCGCGCGCGGCGGATCCGGCAGACCCGTGCCGACCGTGCGCTTCGCGAACTGCATCTCCGCCACTACCAGCCCGACCGCGGCGGCTCCGACGAGCCCGAGCCCGCCACCGCCGTACGCCGCCCCCGCCGCGATGCGGCGGGCCGTCCTCGCCCTGGACACCCTTCAAGCCACCTTCTCGGTCCTTGGCCGGATCCCTGTGCCGTCCCTGCAGACCCCGCCGTCCTGTTGACCTTCCTGCCCCGTACGGCCGGTCGGCCAATCCCTTTCCGCATAGTCTGGCGGTGCCTCCCGGAGAACCCGTGGAGTCCCCTCCTTGGAGAACATGGTGCAATTCCACGACTCGATGATCAGCCTCGTCGGCAACACCCCGCTGGTGAAGCTCAACCGTGTGTCCGAAGGCCTCCAGGCCACCGTCCTGGCCAAGGTCGAGTACTTCAATCCCGGCGGATCCGTGAAGGACCGGATCGCCGTGCGGATGATCGAGGCCGCCGAACAGAGCGGAGCACTCAAGCCCGGCGGCACCATCGTGGAGCCCACGAGCGGCAACACGGGTGTAGGACTCGCCATCGTGGCCCAGCAGAAGGGTTACAAGTGCATCTTCGTCTGCCCTGACAAGGTCTCGATGGACAAGATCAACGTCATGCGCGCGTACGGAGCCGAGGTCGTGGTCTGCCCGACCGCCGTCGACCCCGAGCACCCGGACTCGTACTACAACGTGTCCGACCGCCTCGTGCGCGAGACCCCGGGCGCCTGGAAGCCCGACCAGTACAGCAATCCGAACAACTCGCGCTCGCACTACGAGACCACCGGCCCCGAGCTCTGGGAGCAGACGGCCGGGAAGATCACCCACTTCGTCGCCGGCGTCGGCACGGGCGGCACGATCTCGGGCACCGGCCGGTACCTCAAGGAGGCATCCGGCGGCAGCGTGAAGGTCATCGGCGCGGACCCCGAGGGCTCGGTCTACTCCGGCGGCTCGGGCCGCCCGTACCTCGTCGAGGGCGTCGGCGAGGACTTCTGGCCCACCGCCTACGACCCCACCGTGACCGACGAGATCATCGCGGTGTCCGACAAGGACTCCTTCCAGATGACCCGCCGCCTCGCCAAGGAGGAGGGCCTCCTCGTCGGCGGCTCCTGCGGCATGGCGGTCGTCGCCGCACTGAAGGCGGCCGAGGGCCTCGGCCCGGACGACGTGGTCGTCGTCCTGCTCCCGGACAGCGGGCGCGGCTACATCAGCAAGATCTTCAACGACGAGTGGATGGCCGGACACGGCTTCCTCGAGGACGCGGGCCCCTCGGCCCGCATCCGCGACGTGCTCGCGGACAAGGCGGGCGGCATCCCCTCCCTGGTCCACATGCACCCGGAGGAGACCGTCGGCGAGGCCATCGAGGTGCTGCGCGAGTACGGCGTCTCGCAGATGCCGATCGTCAAGCCGGGCGCCGGCCACCCCGACGTCATGGCCGCCGAGGTCATCGGCTCCGTCGTCGAGAAGGAGCTGCTGGCGGCGCTGTTCGCGCAGCGCGCCTCCCTCGGCGACCCGCTGGAGAAGCACATGAGCGCGCCGCTGCCGCAGGTCGGCTCGGGCGAGCCGGTCTCCGAGCTGATGGCGGTGCTCGGCGAGGCCGACGCGGCGATCGTGCTGGTCGAGGGCAAGCCGACCGGTGTGGTGAGCCGTCAGGACCTGCTGGCGTTCCTGGCCAAGGGCGCCAAGTAGCGCGTACGGAGCCGTTCGCGGGGCTGCTCGCGGGGCTGCGTGCGGTGCCGCGTGCGGACGACGCGCAAACGGTACGGGCCCGTCACGTGACGGCAGCACCGGCTTAACACGGCTCCGGCACAGTGGTGGTTGTCGGCAGGGAAGCCCGGGAAACCGGGACCCGGCCGGCAACACGAACGGCGTCGGCGCACCTCCGGAGCGGCTCCCGGACCGCGTTGGACGCCACGGACGCGCGGACGGCCCTGACCCGGCCCGTGTCCTGCGCGGGGACCGCCGTCGTCCCGCCCCCGGGAAACCGGGGTGCGGCGGTCCCCGCGCATATTCGTGCGCGCGAGCGGCCCGCCGGCCCTACCGGGCCCCTGCCGCCCGACCGTCAGTCCAGCGGATCGGGACGGCGCTCGCCCAGGTGGAGCCGGCGGAACTTCGCCGCGTGGACGTAATTGACGCCCAGGATGCCGAGCCAGGCGACGACCAGACCGCTGAGGCCCGCCTGCGCGGCGCCGATCGCGGAGAGCGGGATCGCCAGCACCAGGGTGATGATCGCGAAGCCGAAGCGCTCGCCGAAGTTCCCGTCCGGGGAGCCGGCCGCACTCGGGTGGGTACCCCGGGCCGCGGAGATCCGCTCCTCCGCGAGGCGCCGGCGGACCTGCGTGTCGACCTTCTCCACGAACGAGTCCACCAGTGCGGCCTCGTACTCCGCCCCCAGCTCCCGCCGGGCGTCGAGCGTGGCGGAGAGTTCCTTCTTCAGCTCTTGGGACTCCATCCCGCCACCCTAGGAGCCGCCGTCCTTGCCGGCACTGGGGCTAGCCCCCGTATCGCGCCGGACCAGGGTGCGGACGGGGCGTACGAGGACGAGGGCGAGGGCGCAGCCGAGGCCGATCGCGGCGCCGGCCAGGAGGAGGGGGCGGACGCCGAAGAGGCCGCTGGCGGGGCCCGCGAGGACCTGGCCGAAGGGGATGGCGAGGATCGAGCCGCCGACCTCGTACGCGGTCACCCGGTTGAGCCGGTCCTGCGGTATCTGCGTCTGCACCGTGGTGGACCACTGGACGCCCCAGAACGCCCAGCCCACGCCGCTGACCGCGTAGCCGAGCATCAGCAGCGGCAGGTCGGGGACCAGGGCGGCCGCCAGCGGCATCATCGGGAACGCGAACATCGCGACGGCCCCGCCGAGCAGCGGGCGGGCCGGGCGGATCCGGATCGCGACGAGGCCGCCGAGGACGCAGCCGGCCCCGAAGGCCCCCTCCGCGTACCCGAAGGCCGCCTTGCCGTGCTCGGCGATGACCGAGGCCGCGCCGAGCGGGGTGAGCGGACCCCAGACGCAGACCCCGAGGACCCACCAGATCAGGATGACCGCCCACAGCCAGGACCGGGAGCGGAACTCCTGCCAGCCCTCCCGGAGGTTGGCGAGGGTGGACTCCTGGCGGCCGGAGGTGAAGCGCGGCAGCCGCAGCGCGAGCGCCACCAGGCAGATCCCGCTGATGGCGAAGGTGGCCGCGTCGATGGCGAACACCCAGGCCGTAGAGGTGGTGGCGACGAGCACGCCGGCGATGGCCGGACCGGCCATCGTGGACGCGCCCTCGCTGACCCGCAGCACGCCGTTGGCCTGCGTGGGGTCGGCGGAGACCTGCGGTACGAGGCTGGCGGTGCCCGGCTGGAACATCGCGGTCGCGATGCCGCCGAGCACCGATCCGCCGATGACGAACCACAGCGTCGGGTGGCCGAGCCAGAGGTACAGGGCGAAGGAGCCCTGGGCCGCGCAGCGGACCGCGTCCGCGCCGATCATCTGCGGCAGGGGGTGGAAGCGGTCCGCGAACACTCCGCCGAACACCACGAAGAGGGCGAAGGAGCCCATCCACGCGCCGAGCGCGTACCCGATGCCGCTCACCCCGTAGCCGAGGGAGATCATGGCCACCGCCAGGGCGACCGGCATCATCGTGTCGCCCAGCATCGAGACGACGCGGGCGGTGAAGTAGAGGCCGAAGTTCCCGGTCCAGAGGCGGGAACGGCGCCTGGGTGGGGCGGAGATGGACGAGGACACCATGGAGGGGCAGCCAATTCGCTTGGATGTGGGGGGTATTGGCCGGTGGGTCTCGGCGCGGCCGCACTCGAGGATCAAGGGCGGGTCGTCAGGCGGTCAAGCGAATTGGTCTGGGGCGGGGGAGGTGCGGGGAGGCTGCGTGGAGGCTGCGTGGAGTAGCCCCCGGGAGGCCGCGCCGAGCTCCCCGGAGGGTCTCGGATCGCGGGCGCGGGTTGCCGTCCTGCATAACCGCATGCAGAGTGCTCGGTGACTGAATATCCCGTTGGCGGCCGCCCGGCCGCCCGGCGGACGGGACGGAGGGGAACGGGATGAGCGAGAGCCCTGCGGCCCGGCTGCAGAAGCTGTTCGAGGGGCACCGGCTGACGCCGACCCAGCGGCGCATCGCGCACTGCATGGTGCGCGGGGCGGCGGAGGTGCCGTTCCTGTCGAGCGTGGAGCTCGCCGAGCTGGCCGGGGTGAGCCAGCCCTCGGTGACCCGGTTCGCGGTGGCGCTGGGCTTCGACGGCTATCCCGCGCTGCGCCGGCACCTGCGGGAGGTGGCTCCCGCCGAGCGGGCCGGGAGCGGGGACGAGGACGCGTACAACGAGTACCAGCAGGCAGTGCAGGGCGAGATCGAGAACCTGCGGCAGCTCTCCGCGATGCTCGCCGATCCGGCGCCGGTGCGGGAGGCCGGGCGGCTGCTGGCCGGGTCGAGCCCACTGCCCGTACTGGGGCTGCGCGCGGCGTCCTCGCAGGCGCGCGGGTTCGCGTACTTCGCCGCGAAGGTCCACCCCGACGTGCGGCTGCTCGACGAGGGCGGCTCCATGCTCGCCGACCGGATCGACGCGGCCGCGGGCGCCGGCGCCTCGGCCCTGCTGTGCTTCGCGCTGCCCCGCCATCCGAAGGAGGTCGCGGAGGCCCTGGAGCACGCGCGGGGGGCCGGGCTGGCCGTGGTGACGGTCGCCGACTCGGCCTTCGCGCCGGTGGCCCGCCACTCCGATCTGCTGATCCCCGCGCCCGTCGGCACCGGCCTGGCCTTCGACACGGCGTGCGCGCCGATGCTGCTGGGGCGCGTGCTGCTGGAGGCGATGGCGGACGCGCTGCCGGACGCCCAGGCGCGGCTGGAGGCCTTTGACGCGCGGGCCGCGGCGCGCGGGCTGTTCGTGGAGTAGCCCTTCGGCGGAGTGGGCGACCAATGATGCGGCGCCGACGCCGACGCCGACGCCGGCGGGGCTGGGGTGTGGTTGGGGCTGGGGCCGGGGGCGGGGTGGGGTGTCGGCCTGGACTGCATGATTTAGGCGCCCTGGGCGTGGCTTCGACAGTTGTGGGGTGTACCTGCGCCACACATCACGCTTTACGTCCCGGCCAACACCCCACCCCGCCCCCGTCCCCACCCCGCCCCCGTCCCCACCGCGCCCCCGTCCCCGCCCCGGCCGGAAGCCTTCCGCCCCCGACCGGGTGGGCCTTCCGGCCCCGCCGCGCATTCTCAGCCGTCCGGCGTTTGAGGACCGGGGTCTGGGGCGGAGCCCCAGGGGGTCCGGGCGCAGCCCGGTACCCCTTCCAGCCCGTCCGGCGTTTGAGGACCGGGTCAGGGCCGGGCCCTGGGAACGGTGGAAGGGCGGGTAGGGGACTTCGCCCGCGTAGCGGCAAGGGTCGCAGCGGGGACTTCGCCCCGTAGGGCCGAACCGCCCTGCCGTGCCTGCTCACGGGCTCCGCGCAGCGGGTTGGCGGGGGCGCAGCCCCGGGTCGGGCCCTCGGGTCGGCCCCCGGGTGTCAGAGGAGGGCGTCCGGGGTGGCTGCGCCGGCCTCTGTGAGGATCGTGGAGATGGGCTGGGCCGCGCGGGCCAGGGCGAAGCGGACCCCGCCCGAGGGGGTCACGGTGAAGCCGTGCACCGCCGGGCGCGGCAGGCTGTTGTACCCGTAGTGCGCGGTGAAGGCGTACGCCCCCGTGTCGGGCACGCACACCAGGTCCCCGGGGGCCAGCAGCGGCAGCTCCCGCGCGGCCGCCAGCAGGTCGCCCGCGAAGCAGGCCGGTCCGGCGATGTCCTGGGCCACGAGGGGCCCGGTCAGCGGAGCCCCCTTCGCGGAGTAGGGGAGGATGCGCAGCGGCCAGGCCGCGGGGGCGTACACCGTTCGGGTGGCCAGCTGGACTCCCGCGTGCGTGAGCGCGATCGCCCGCCCGCCGGTGGTCTTCGTGTACTCGACGCGGGTCAGCACCAGCCCGTGCTTGGCCGTCAGGGACCGCCCGAACTCCGTGACCAGCCCGTAGGCCCCCGAGAAGAGCCCGGGGACGGCCGTGCGCAGCGCGCTCACGTATTGCGCGCAGGTGGGAGTGGTGGCGTCGGAGGTGAAGTTCACCGGCAGCCCGCCGCCGATGTCCAGGGTGTCGACCTGCCGCCGCCCGGCCGCCGCGTTGATCTCCTCGGCCAGTGCGTACAGCTCCCGTACCCCCTCGGCGATGAGCGCCAGCGGTACTCCCTGGGACCCGGAGTGGGTGTGCAGCCGGGTGAGCCAGGGCCGGTCCAGGTACGCCCGTACGAGCCACTCGCGCGCACCCGGATCGCGCAGCGCGATGCCGAACTTCGAGGTGGCCGTGGCGGTGGAGAGGGCGTCGATGCTGCCCGCGCCGGTCTGCGGGTTGATCCGTACGCCGATCGGGGAGGCGGTGGGTGCGGGGCCCGCCGCCCGGACGAGTGCGTCGAGCCGGGCCAGCTCCTGGGGGTTGTCGGCGTTCACCGCGACGCCCAGGGCCAGGGCCTCCCGAAGTTCGGCGGCCGTTTTCGCGGGGGAGTCGAGGACGATGCGCTCCGGCGCGATCCCCGCCGCGCGGGCCAGGGCCAGCTCGCCGGGGCTGGCCACCTCGCAGCCGAGCCCGGCGTCGGCGAGCAGCCGCAGCACCGGCACGAGCGGGCACGCCTTGACGGCGAAGGCGTGCAGTACGGGGGTGCCGGGGGCGAGGGCCCGGGCGAAGGCGCTGGTCAGGGCGGTGGCGGAGGCGCGGATGCCGGCCGTGTCGAGCAGGCAGAGGAGGGGGGAATCCTCGTCGATCAGGCCTTGCTCCACTGCGGCCCGTACGGCCAGGTCCCGTCGCCCGGCGGAGCCCGAGTCGGAGCCCGAGTCGGAGTCCGCGCCGGCGTGTGCGTGTGCGTCGGCTGCCATGTCCGCCATCCCATCATCCGGCGCGGCCGCCCGCAGCTGTTGACTGAATCTATTCAGGGGGTAAAGATGTGAATAGATTGACCAACAACGGAGGAGGCACCGCCATGTCAGGACCCCGCCCCGTACGGGCCGCACGAGGTACCGAGCTGAGCACCCTGGGATGGCAGCAGGAGGCCGCGCTGCGGATGCTCCAGAACAACCTCGACCCCGAGGTCGCCGAGCACCCCGACAAGCTCGTCGTCTACGGCGGCACCGGCAAGGCCGCCCGCGACTGGCGCTCGTACGACGCGATGGTCCGCACCCTCCAGACCCTCAAGCAGGACGAGACGATGCTCGTCCAGTCCGGCCGCCCGGTCGGCGTCATGCAGACGCACGAGTGGGCGCCGCGCGTGCTCCTCGCGAACTCCAACCTGGTCGGCGACTGGGCCAACTGGGAGGAGTTCCGCCGCCTGGAGAACCTGGGTCTGACCATGTACGGCCAGATGACGGCCGGTTCGTGGATCTACATCGGCACCCAGGGCATCCTGCAGGGGACGTACGAGACCTTCGCCGCCGTCGCCGCCAAGAAGTTCAACGGGACCCTCGCCGGGACCATCACCCTCACCGCCGGCCTCGGCGGCATGGGCGGCGCCCAGCCGCTGGCCGTGACGATGAACGACGGCGTCGCCATCTGCATCGACGTCGACCCGCGCGCCATCGACCGCCGCATCGAGCACCGCTACCTCGACGTCAAGGCGAACGACCTGCGGCACGCGCTGCAGCTCGCCGTCGAGGCCCGCGACGCCCGCAAGCCGCTCTCCATCGGCCTGCTCGGCAACGCCGCCGACCTCCTCCCGCAGATGCTCGCCGAGGGCGCGCCGATCGACATCGTGACGGACCAGACCTCCGCCCACGACCCGCTCGCCTACCTGCCGGTCGGCGTCGACTTCGACGACATGGCCGACTACGCGGCCAAGGACCCGGCGGGCTTCACCACCCGCGCCCGCGAGTCGATGGCCACGCACGTCGAGGCCATGGTCGGCTTCATGGACGCGGGCGCCGAGGTCTTCGACTACGGCAACTCCATCCGCGGAGAGGCCCAGCTGGCGGGCTACGAGCGCGCCTTCGCCTTCCCCGGCTTCGTCCCCGCCTACATCCGCCCCCTGTTCTGCGAGGGCAAGGGCCCCTTCCGCTGGGCGGCGCTGTCCGGCGAGGCCTCGGACATCCACAAGACCGACAAGGCGATGCTGGAGCTCTTCCCCGAGAACGAGTCCCTGCACCGCTGGATCAAGATGGCCGGCGAGCGCGTCCACTTCCAGGGACTGCCCGCCCGCATCTGCTGGCTCGGCTACGGCGAGCGCGACAAGGCCGGCGAGCGCTTCAACGAGATGGTGGCCGACGGCACGCTCGCCGCGCCGCTGGTCATCGGCCGCGACCACCTGGACTGCGGCTCGGTGGCCTCCCCGTACCGCGAGACCGAGGCCATGCTCGACGGCTCCGACGCGATCGCCGACTGGCCGCTGCTCAACGCCATGGTCAACGTGGCCTCCGGCGCCTCCTGGGTCTCCATCCACCACGGCGGCGGCGTGGGCATGGGCCGCTCCATCCACGCGGGCCAGGTCACGGTCGCCGACGGCACGAAGCTCGCGGGCGAGAAGATCCGCCGCGTGCTGACCAACGACCCCGGCATGGGCGTCATCCGCCACGTCGACGCCGGCTACGACATCGCCGAGACGGTCGCCGACGAGCGCGGCGTCCGCATCCCGATGCGCGAAGGCGACTCGGCGTGACCCAGGAAGCCGCTGCCGGAGCCTCGTTCCACGACATGTGGGCCGAGCTCCGGCCCATCGGCCGGGACGCGGGCAGCGGCGGCTACCGCCGCTACGCGTGGACCGGCGCCGACGCCGACTGCCGGACCTGGTTCCAGGCGCAGGCCGAGGCGCGCGGGCTCGCGTACGAGACCGACCGCAACGGCAACCAGTGGGCCTGGCTCGGCGACCCCCTGGCCGGGGACGCCGTGGTCACCGGCTCTCACCTGGACTCGGTCCCCGACGGCGGGGCCTTCGACGGCCCCCTCGGGGTGGTGTCCTCCTTCGCGGCCCTGGACGAACTCCGCAGGAGGGGAGCGGAGTTCTCCAGGCCACTGGCCATCACCAACTTCGGTGACGAGGAAGGGGCCCGCTTCGGCCTCGCCTGCGTCGGCTCCCGGCTGGCCGCCGGACAGCTGACCAAGGAGAAGGCGTACGAGCTCCGCGACGCGGACGGCGTCAGCCTGCCCCGCGCCATGGAGGCGGCCGGGTACGACCCCGAGACCATCGGCGCCGACCCCGAACGCCTCGCCCGCATCGGCGCCTTCGTCGAACTGCACGTGGAACAGGGCCGCGCCCTCGACCTGTCCGGGGACCGGGTCGGCATCGCCTCCGCGATCTGGCCGCACGGCCGCTGGCGCTTCGACTTCCGGGGCGAGGCCAACCACGCCGGCACCACCCGGCTGGCCGACCGCCGCGACCCGATGCTCACGTACGCGCAGACCGTGCTCGCGGCCCGCGCCGAGGCGGCCCTCGCCGGTGCCGTGGCCACCTTCGGGAAGATCTCCGTCGAGCCCAACGGGGTCAACGCCATCCCCTCCCTCGTACGCGGCTGGCTCGACTCCCGCGCCGCCGACCAGGCCACCCTCGACACGGTCGTGACCGCCATCGAGAAGGCCGCCCGCGAGCGCGCGGACCAGGAGGGCATCGACCTGGACGTGGTCCGGGAGTCCTTCACTCCGGTCGTCGAGTTCGAGCACGCCCTGCGCGAGGAGATGAACCGGATCCTCGGCGGGGCCGTCCCCGTGCTCGGCACGGGCGCGGGACACGACGCCGGAATCCTCTCGGCGGCCGTCCCGACCGCCATGCTGTTCGTACGCAACCCCACCGGGGTCTCCCACTCCCCGCGGGAGTTCGCCGCCGAGGACGACTGCGTGGCAGGCGTCCTCGCCCTCGCCGACGTACTGGAAGGCCTCGCGTGCCGCTGAAGACGTACTGGCTGGAGCACGCCTGGCTCGGCACCCATGTCGAGCCGGGCGTTGCTCTGGACGTGTCCACGAGCGGCTCCGCCGCGGAAATCGGCCCCGGGCGGATCTCCGCCCTGCGGACCGGGGCCGAGACCCCGCCCCCGGGAGCGGAGGTCCTGCGCGGCCTGACGGTCCCGGGGCTGGCCAACGCGCACAGCCACGCCTTCCACCGGGCCCTGCGCTCGACGGTGCAGGTCGGCTCGGGCACCTTCTGGACCTGGCGCGACTTCATGTACAAGGTCGCCCAGAACCTCACCCCCGACAGCTACTTCGCGCTCGCGCGGGCCGTCTACGCCGAGATGGCGCTGGCCGGCATCACGGCCGTGGGCGAGTTCCACTACGTCCACCACGCCCCCGGCGGAGTCCCGTACGCCGATCCCAACGCCATGGGCGAGGCCCTGATCGCGGCCGCCGCCGAGGCCGGCATCCGCATCACCCTGCTGGACACGGCGTACCTGTCGGCGGGCTTCGGGGAAGCCCCCAACCCCCACCAGCTGCGCTTCTCCGACGGCACCGCGGACGCCTGGGCGGAGCGGGTCTCGGCCCTCAAGCCCAGCGAACACGCCCTGATCGGCGCCGCGATCCACTCGGTCCGCGCGGTACCGGCGGGACAGCTCGCCACCGTCGCCGGCTGGGCGTCCGAACGCCGGGCTCCGCTCCACGTCCACC
The DNA here is from genome assembly GCF_042870555.1 of Streptomyces sp. NPDC006487. Classification (NCBI taxonomy): domain Bacteria; kingdom Bacillati; phylum Actinomycetota; class Actinomycetes; order Kitasatosporales; family Streptomycetaceae; genus Streptomyces; species Streptomyces sp. NPDC006487. The sequence continues at coordinate 61,520 of NZ_JBIAHN010000004.1, read as the reverse complement.
TCTCGGAGCAGACCGCCGAGAACGACGCCTGCCTCGCGGCCCACGGCCGCACCCCGACACAGCTGCTCGCCGACCACGGGGTGCTCGGCCCGCGCACGACCGGGGTGCACAACACGCACCTCACCGACGGGGACATCGCCCTCCTGGGCTCCACCACCACCGGCACCTGCATGTGCCCCACCACCGAACGCGACCTCGCCGACGGCATCGGCCCGGCCGTCCGCCTCCAGCGCGCGGGCAGCCCGCTCTCGCTGGGCAGCGACAGCCATGCGGTGATCGACCTGCTCGAAGAGGCACGGGCGATGGAACTGAACGAGCGTCTGAGCAGCCGTACGCGCGGCCACTGGACGGCGAACGCCCTGCTCACCGCCGCCACCGAGGACGGGCACGCGGCCCTCGGCTGGTCGCAGGCGGGCCGCCTGGAGGCGGGTGCCCTCGCGGACTTCACCACCATCGCCCTGGACTCCGTCCGCACGGCGGGCGCGCTGCCCCGACTCGGCGCGGAGACGGCCGTCTTCGCCGCCTCGGCAGCGGACGTCCGCCACACGGTGGTGGGCGGCCGCCACATCGTCCGCGACGGGTCGCACACCCTCGTCGCGGACGTCCCGACGATCCTCGCCAACACGATCGCAGCCCTCCGCGGCTGACCACTCCGCCCGGAACGGGGTCCGGGGCCGCAGACCCCGGTTTCGCGAAGGGGCGGGGTGGGGGAACAAACAACTCGACGACCCGAGGGATCATGACCACCACAGCCATCACCAACATCGGCAGCCTCGTCACCAACGACCCCGCCCTGGGCGACGGCACCCCGCTGGGCCTGATCCACAACGCCGCGGTCGTCATCGAGAACGACACCATCGCCTGGGTCGGCCCCGCCGACAAGGCCCCGCCCGCCGACGAGGCCTTCGACGCGCAGGGCCGGGCTCTCATCCCCGGCTTCGTCGACTCCCACTCCCACCTCGTCTTCGCGGGCGACCGCACGGCGGAGTTCAACGCCCGCATGTCCGGCCACAGCTACTCCGCCGGAGGCATCCGCACCACCGTGGCGGCCACCCGCGCCGCCTCCGACGCCGAGCTCGAAGCGAACCTGCTGCGCCACCTCCACGAGGCCCGCCGCCAGGGCACCACCACCTTCGAGACCAAGTCCGGCTACGGCCTCACGGTCCAGGACGAGGCGCGGGCCCTGCGCATCGCCTCCGCGCACACCGAGGAGGTCACCTACCTCGGCGCGCACATCGTCTCCCCGGACTACGCCGACGACCCGGCGGGCTACGTGAACCTCGTCACCGGCGAGATGCTGACCGCCTGCGCCCCGTACGCCCGCTGGGTGGACGTGTTCTGCGAGAAGGGCGCCTTCGACGGCGAGCAGGCCCGTGCGATCCTCACCGCAGGCGCCGCCGCCGGGCTGATCCCGCGGGTCCACGCCAACCAGCTCTCCCACGGCCCCGGCGTCCAGCTCGCGGTCGAGCTGGAGGCCGCCTCCGCCGACCACTGCACCCACCTCACCGACGCCGACGTGGACGCCCTCGCCCAGGCGGCCGGGACGACCGTGGCCACGCTGCTGCCGGGTGCGGAGTTCTCCACCCGCGCGCAGTGGCCCGACGCGCGCCGCCTCCTCGACGCGGGGGTGACCGTGGCGCTGTCGACCGACTGCAACCCGGGCTCCTCCTACACGAGTTCGATGCCGTTCTGCATCGCCCTCGCGGTCCGCGACATGGGGATGACCCCGGACGAGGCCCTGTGGTCCGCCACCGCCGGCGGCGCCCGCGCCCTGCGCCGCGCCGACATCGGCATCGTCGCCCCCGGTGCCCGCGCGGACCTCGCCCTGCTCGACGCCCCCAGCCACGTCCACCTCGCCTACCGGCCGGGCGTTCCACTGGTCTCGGCCGTCTGGCAGAAGGGTCGCAAGACGGCCTGAAACAGCCCTAACCCGGACGCCGCAGACCGCCCCCGGGGGCGGTCTGCGGCCTATGGACGGGCTGTTGATACGGCGCTGTTCTTTGTCTTCCCTCCGTAAGGCCCCGGGCGTACCTTGAGCCACCAATCTGATGTGCCGTCAGTAACTTGTGGCCCAAGGTTCGAGGGGAAGACGAAGGTGTCCGACCGGAAACGCTCCACCGCGCTCGCGCTGGCCTCCGCGCTGGCGGGGGCGGCGGTACTGCTGGCCGCCCCCGCAGCCCATGCGGCCGTTGTCGACGTCCAGTACGACTGCAAGACCCCCATCGGGGACAAATCGGCGGTCTCGCCGATCGAGATCAAGGGGGTCAAGGAGGGCAGCGGGTACAAGCTGACGATGTCCTTCCAGAAGGGCGTCTCCTCCAGCCCCATCGAGCTCGGCAAGGGCGCGATGACGCCCAGTGCCGTGATCGTGGTCGGCGGCGCGGAGAAGGTGTCGGTACCGGTCTCCGGTCCGCCCAACCCCGAGGCCGTCCCGGCCAACACGCCCATCAAGATCAGCGACCTGTCGGGCACGTACACGCCCAAGAAGTCCGGCAAGGTCACGCTCACCGCGGGCGTGCTCACGATCAAGGCGATGGGTACGACCACCACTTGTACCCCGGGCAACAGCCCCAAGCCGTCCCTCGAACTCGATGTGACGGCCCCCGGCGGCGGCAGCGCCACCGGATCGACCGGATCGACCGGATCGACCGGATCCACCGGGGACAGCCTCCCGCAGACCGGCCCCGAGGACTCGGCCATCGCCCTCGGAACCCTCGGCGCCACCGTGATCCTCTCCGGCGCCGCCGGCGTGCTCTGGCTGACCCGGCGCGGCCAGCGGGCCCGGTCCTGAACGGAGCGCACCCGGTCATGCCCGTGCTCCACTCGCCCCGAAGGTCCGGCGGGTTCCGCCTCGCCACCGTCGCCGCCGTGGCCGCAGTCGTGCTCTCCTGCACGGTGGCGGCCCCGGCCGGCGCCGACGGGCCCGGCTGGACCGCAGAGCCCGCCGCCGGGAGCGCTCCGGCGGCGGCGAAGGCCGGGGCCCGCCCGTACGTCGCCCGCCCGTACTTCTACCTCTCGGGTCCCTCCGGCACGGTGCTGGAGGACCGTCTCGCCCTGGCCAACACCAGCGACCGGGAGCACACCATCACCCTGCGGGGCGCCGACGCCTACAACACGGCGGCCGGCGCCTTCGCCGTGCGTTCGGCGAAGGAGTCCACCGGCGCGGGACTCTGGATCAGCTTCGGCTCGGGCACCACGGTCAAGGTCCCGGCGCACACCCGCGCCGTGGTCCCCTTCACCGTCACCGTGCCGCCAGGCTCCCCGCCCGGCGATCACCCCGCCGCCGTCGTCGCCACCGAGGCCGGCCGCGAGGTGGGCGTACGGGTCCATCTGCGCGTCGGCGGCCCGGTACTGGCGGCGCTCACGGTCGAGGACGTCGCCGTACGGGGCAAGGGCGCGACCGCGCGCGTCGCGTACACCCTGGTCAACCGCGGCAACGTGGCACTCGCCCCCGAACTCGTCATCAGTGCCGAGGGAACCCTCGGCAAGGTCGCGGGCCGCAGCGCACGCACCCTGCCGGTCGAGGTGCTGCCCGGCCAGCGCGTGGAGCTGTCCGAACCCTGGCCCGGCGCCCCCGTGTTCGACCGGGTCGCACTGACCCTCACCGTCACGGCCCCCGGCGGTGCCCGCGCCACGGGGAGCGCCTCCGCCTGGTTCGTGCCCTGGGGGATCGCGGGCGCGACCGGCCTCGGGCTGCTGGGCCTCGGCGCCGTCGCCGCGGCGGCCCTGCTCCTCGAACGCAAGCGGCGGGTCCGGTCCGGCAGGTCCGGACCGGGGTCCGGGCCCGAGCCGCGCGGGAGCGCCGTGCCCGAAGAAGCCCCAGCGCCGGAACACGAGTTGACGGGAGCACCCAGGTGAGCGCCAAGGCCGGTGGGAGACACGGCGGCAAGGTCAGGGACCTGGTCGCGGGGGGACGCGCGGGGCTGGCGGCAAGGCTGGCGGCAGGGCTGGTGGCGTGCGCGCTGGCGCTGTTCGCGGCGGCCCCGGCCGCGGCGGACGAGGGGGCCGAACCCGCCGTGGCCCTCTCCCTCAAGGAGGCCGCCAAGGGCACGGAGATAGCCGTCACCGGGACGGGCTGGCGGCCCAAGACCATGGTGATGCTGCTGGTCTGCGGGCAGAACATGATCGGCGGCACCAACAGCTGTGCCAACGCCGACGGCGTGGCCGTCTCGGTCGCCGACGACGGGCACTTCTCCGCCCAGCTCCCGGTGGTCGCCCCGCCCAAGCCCTGCCCCTGCGTGGTCAACGTGACCTCCGTCAACGGGGACCAGTCCACCGTCGGGGCCCCGCTGAAGATCACCGACCACCCGGTGGCCGACCTGCCCGCCGAGGGCGGCACGGCCCGGCTCGCCCTGCTCACCGGGGTCCGGCTCAAGGGCGAGGACGGGGTGCTGACCTGGTTCGGGGCCCCGCCCGGCCGGAAGTTCACGGTCACCGTGGGCAACCTCGGCTCCGCCGCGGTCAAGGACCCGGTCTTCCAGCTCGGCACCGCCCACGGGGTGTTCGCACCGACCTGGGAGGAGGTCCGCTGGAAGGGCACCATCCCGCCCGGCGGCAAGGCGGAGGTCTCCCTCGACGCCACCCTGACCGCAGGGGCCCACGGGGACTACACCCTCTCCCTCAAGTACGGGGAGACGGTCCTGGCCACCCAGCCCTGGGGCGTGGCCCGCCCGTACGGGGTGCTGCTGTTCTGGGGCCTGCTCCTCCTGGTGATCCCGGCCGCGATCTTCCGGATCGGCATGGCCGTCGTCGACCGGGTCCGCCCGCGCACGGGACTCCCGCCGGGCAGCGGCCGCCACCGGGGCCACCGCCCGCAGCCCGACCCGGCGGCGGCGGTGACGGCCCGGCTGCCGAGGATCCCGGCGGTACGGGGGCCCGCGCGGGGCCCCGTACGAGGAGGACCGCCGTCCCGCTCCGCCCCGGCGGCCGAACCCCCACAGACCACCACGGCGGTACTGCCGTGGTTCACCCCGGACAGCGCGCCGGGGGCAACCGCACCGGAGACGACTCCACCAGAGACAACCGAACGACAGGGAACCGAACCGCAGACAACCGAACCGCAGACAACCGAACCACAGACAACCGAACCACAGACGTCCGCACCGTCTGAGAACAGTCCGACGACGAAAGGACACTCGTGAACACCCAACGGAGGGCGAGCGCGGCCGCGGTCGCGCTGCTGCTCGGCGGCGCGGGCATCGCCATGGGGGCCACGCCCGCACAGGCGGACGTGATCGAAGTCGAGTACAACTGCAAGACCCCCATCGGGGACAAGTCGGCGGTCTCGCCGATCGACATCAAGGCGGTCAAGGAAGGCAGCGGCTACAAGCTGACGATGTCCTTCCAGAAGGGCGTCTCCTCCAGCCCCATCGCGCTCGACAAGGGCTCGATGACGCCCAGTGCCGAGATCGTGCTCGGGGGCGCAGACAGCGGCGCGGTCAAGGTCGACGGCCCGCCCAACCCCGAGAAGATCCCCGCCAACACCCCCATCAAGATCAGCGACCTCACGGGCGTCTACACGCCCAAGAAGTCCGGCAAGGTCACCTTCACCGCCGGCGTCCTGCTGATCAAGGCGTTGGGCACCACCACCACCTGCACCCCGGGCAACAACCCCAAGCCGTCCCTCGAACTGGACGTGAAGGTCGGGGGTCCGACCCAGCCGCCGACGAGCCCGCCGCCGAGCAGCAAGCCGCCGACGAGCCCGCCGCCGAGCAGTCAGCCGCCCACGAGCGCCCCGCCGAGCAGTCAGCCGCCCACGAGCGCGCCGCCGAGCAGTCCGGCGCCCTCCCCGTCCGGTGGCGGCCAGACCGACTTCCCGGGGCAGACCGTCGACGTGACCTTCGACTGCGGGGCCTTCATCCCCGGTGGCCCCCTCAAGGGCAAGGTGACGATCAACGCGAAGAAGAACGGCGGCAACTACGACCTGACCGCCACGACCGCCAAGGGCGTGATGAACAGCCCCGCGGACCTTCCGGCGGGAGCGCTCCAGCCCGCGATGGACATCAAGCTCGGCGGCGCCGACAGCGGCGTCGTCAAGGTCAGCGGCCCGGGCAACGCCGAGGCGATCAAGGGCGGCTCGCCGGTCAGCCTCAGTGACATGAAGGGCACCTACAAGCCCGGCAAGACCGGAAAGACCACGCTGACCCCGGACAAGCTGACGATCAACGTGGTCATGGCCCCGGGCGCCGCCCCGATCGTGGTGCCCTGCGCCGCGACGGCCAGCGCGGTGTCGCTCACCCTGGACACCGCCGCCCAGCCCGGCGGCTCGGGCACCTCCGGGACCTCGGGCAGCGCCTCCGGCACGGCGGGCGGCCTCGCCGAGACCGGAGCCTCGGACGGCGGCGGCGTGAAGGCCCTGGCCCTGGTGGCCGGCACGGTCATGCTGCTCGGCGCGGCGGTCTTCACCTTCACCCCGTGGCGCCGCCTGCGCGGGCAGCGGTAGCCAGCCGGAGGCCGTGAGCACGGAAAAGGAACGGCCCGGCACGCCGAAAGGCGTGCCGGGCCGTTGCCCGTATCAGGGGGTGCGTCAGTGCACGCCGCCCATGAGGGGCTGGACCTTCTTGCGGTACATGTAGATCGCGATGCCGGCGAGGACCGCGAGCACGCCCTGGGTGGCGAACCAGCCCTGGGTGTCCGTCGGGGCGCCGAGCAGCTGGAGCAGCGCGATCGTGGAGTCACCGGCGGTGACCGCGAGGAAGAAGACGCCCATCATCTGGGAGGCGTACTTCTGCGGCGCCAGCTTGGTGGTCAGCGACAGGCCGACGGGGGAGAGCGTGAGCTCACCGACGGTCTGGATGAAGTAGACGCCGACCAGCCACATCGGGCTGACCTTCGTGTCACCGGTGGCCAGGCCCTGGGCGATCATCATGACGCCGAAGGAGACGCCGATCATGATCAGCGCGAAGGAGAACTTCGCCAGGGTGGTGGGCTCCTTGGAGCGACGGGCCAGCGCCACCCACAGCATCGCGAAGAGGGGCGCGAGCGCCATCACGAACAGCGGGTTGAGCGACTGGAACCAGCTCTCCGGGAAGTTGAAGCCGAACAGCGTGCTGTCCGTGCTGTCCTTCGCGAACAGGGCCAGCGTGGAGCCGGTCTGGTCGTAGATCGCCCAGAAGATCGCGGCGGCGGCGAAGAACCAGACGTACGCCGACATGCGCGAGCGCTCGACGCCCGAGAGGTCCTTGTCGCGCTTGATGCGCAGGATCGCCCAGGCGGGGAGGACCAGACCGGCGACGGTCAGCGGCCACAGCGCGTAGTTGATCGTGAAGATGCCGGCCAGGCCGATGGCCGCGTAGGCGGCGACGGCGACGCCGAGCCAGATCAGGCCCTTCTTGAGGACGGAGGACTTCTCGGCGGCGCTCAGCGGGCTCGGAACCGTGTTGGAGACCGGGTTCAGGTGGCGGAAGCCGAAGAAGTAGAAGGCGAGGCCCAGGGCCATGCCGACACCGGCCATGGCGAAGCCGAGGTGCCAGTTGATCTCCTGGCCGACGTAGCCGATGGTCAGCGGGGCGACGAAGGCACCGAGGTTGATGCCCATGTAGAAGATCGTGAAGCCACCGTCACGGCGGGGGTCGTTCTTGTCCGTGTACAGCTGGCCGACCATCGTGGAGATGTTGGCCTTGAGCACGCCGGAACCGGCGGCGATGAGCGCCAGGCCGATGAAGAACGAGATGGACGAGGGCACCGCCAGCAGGAAGTGACCCGTCATGATCACGACACCGGCCACGGCCACGGCCTTGCGGGCGCCCCAGACGCGGTCGCCGAGCCAGCCGCCCGGGAGGGCGAGCAGGTAGACCATCGCGTTGTAGACGGAGTAGATCGCGACCGCGGTCGCGTCGTTCATCCCGAGTCCGCCGTCGGCCACGTTGGTGGCCAGGAAGAGCACGAGCAGGGCGCGCATGCCGTAGAAGCTGTAGCGCTCCCACATTTCCGTCATGAAGAGGAAGGCGAGGCCGCTGGGGTGTCCGAGGAAGGTCTTCTCGGTGGACGGGTCCGCCGAGCCCTTCGTCAGGCTGGAAGCCATGGTCGATCCTTGCTTGCTCGGGACGCGCGGCTTCGTGAGCTCAACGGCGCCCGGTGAGGGGTGGCCGGTACCGGCTTCGGCTGTTCCGGACCCCACGCCCGGGGGTTCGCTCCGCGGGGGCGAAGACGAAGGAACATCCGACACCGGGATCCACGCCCTGCCGCGCTTCATCGCGCGAAGGGCCCGGCCCATAGGTCATTCACTGTCATCTGCACATCTGCCCCGAACGGGCGGTGCGACAACAATGCCTGCCCGATCAGGGCAGAAATAAAGACTTTCGGCTGTTTTTGGCTCGAAAGTCTCTTGGAGGTAGTGCATCAGGCGTCTCGACACCATACGACACGACAGTGCCGGATATGAAAGTACTTGAGATATGGATCACAGGTTGCGGTGGAACCAGCGGCGCATATTCGAAGGCGGTTAGTAGGTCGTAAGCCCAGATAGACAGGGCCTTGTACGCGGGCCTCTTCTTTCCCCCGCCGCGGACTACCATCACCCACATGACGCGTGTACTGCTCGCCGAGGACGACGCATCCATCTCGGAACCCCTGGCCCGCGCCCTGCGCCGGGAAGGGTACGAGGTCGAGGTCCGGGAGGACGGCCCCACCGCCCTGGACGCAGGACTGCAGGGCGGCATCGATCTCGTCGTCCTGGACCTGGGCCTGCCGGGCATGGACGGCCTGGAGGTCGCCCGCCGGCTGCGCGCCGAAGGCCACGGCTTCCCGATCCTGGTCCTGACCGCCCGTGCCGACGAGGTCGACACGGTCGTGGGCCTGGACGCCGGGGCCGACGACTACGTGACCAAACCCTTCCGCCTCGCCGAGCTGCTCGCCCGCGTCCGGGCCCTGCTGCGGCGCGGCGCCACGGAGGCCTCCCAGGCCCCCGCCACCCACGGGGTGCGCATCGACGTCGAATCGCACCGCGCGTGGATGGGCGAGGAGGAGCTCCAGCTCACCGCGAAGGAGTTCGACCTGCTGCGGGTCCTCGTCCGCGACGCCGGCCGGGTCGTCACCCGCGACCAGCTGATGCGCGAGGTCTGGGACACCACCTGGTGGTCCTCCACCAAGACCCTCGACATGCACATCTCCTGGCTGCGCAAGAAGCTCGGCGACGACGCGGCCAACCCCCGCTACATCGCCACCGTCCGCGGAGTCGGCTTCCGCTTCGAGAAGAGCTGAAACCACCCCGGACCGCACATCTAGGGCATTCTCTGAGCCATGCGCCGCCGCCTGATCAACTCCACGCTCGCCGTGGTGCTCGTCGTCATCGCCGTCTTCGGGGTCTCCCTCGTCATCGTCGAGACCCGCACCATCACCAGCAGCGCCCAGGACCGCATCGAGTCCGAGGCGCTGCAGCTGGTGGGCATCGTCGAGGGCGACGTCCTGGAGAAGAAGCCCGTCGACCCCGGCGCGCTCGCCGAACTGCTCGACGACGGCCGGTACGCCCGGATCACGATCCCCGGCCGGGAAACGGTCGAGGTCGGGACCCGCATCACCGACAGCGTCATCCGGGGCACCGCCCGCGGGGAGCAGGGCGAGACCGTGGTCGTCGAGGAGTCCCGCTCCACCGTCACCCGCGAGGTCGGCCGGACCCTGGCCGTGGTCGGAGCCGTCGCCCTGCTCGCCGTCGTGGCGGCCGTCCTGCTCGCCGTACGCCAGGCCAACCGGCTGGCCTCCCCGCTGACCGACCTCGCCGAGACGGCCGAGCGGCTGGGCTCGGGAGACCCGCGGCCCCGCCACAAGCGGTACGGGGTCCCCGAGCTGGACCGGGTCGCGGACGTACTGGACTCCAGCGCCGAGCGGATCGGCCGGATGCTCACCGCCGAGCGGCGCCTGGCCGCGGACGCCTCGCACCAGCTGCGCACCCCGCTCACGGCCCTGTCGATGCGGCTGGAGGAGATCACCGTCACCGACGACCTGGAGACCGTACGGGAGGAGGCGACGATCGCCCTCACCCAGGTGGAGCGGCTCACGGACGTGGTCCAGCGGCTCCTGACGAACTCCAGGGACCCGCGCACGGGCTCCGCCGTCCCCTTCGACCTCGACGAGGTCGTCAAACAGCAGCTGGAGGAGTGGCGTCCCGCCTACCGCAGCGCCGGCCGGGCCGTCGTCCGCTCCGGGAAGACCGGCATCCGAGCCGTGGGCACCCCGGGCGCCGTCTCGCAGGTCCTGGCGACCCTGGTGGAGAACTCCCTCATGCACGGAGGCGGCACCGTGGCCCTGCGGACCCGCGTGATCGGAAACCAGGCCGTACTGGAGGTCACGGACGAGGGTCCGGGCGTCCCGCCCGACCTGGGCAACCGGATCTTCGAGCGGGCCATCAGCGGCCGCAACTCCACCGGCATCGGCCTCGCCGTCGCCCGGGACCTCGCGGAGGCCGACGGCGGCCGCCTGGAGCTGCTCCAGACCCGGCCGCCGGTGTTCGCCCTGTTCCTCAGCCGGACCGCGCCCACACCCACCGAACCGGAGCAGACGGTCCGCTGAGACCTCAGTTCGCGGCGGTCTCCGGGGTCCGTGCCGCCGGCGCCTGCGCGTCCGCCGGGGCCTGGCCGTCACGCTGCTCGACGACCAGAGAGGCCGTGGTCGGCGCGGGCAGGGCCTTGAAGACCCAGGTCCGGTAGGACCAGAAGCGGAACACGGTGGCGATGCCGATGCCGGTGAACTTGAAGAAGTTCGAGGCGAGCGGCCCGTCCCAGTGGAAGCCGTACGTGGCCGTGAACAGGATGCCGTTCTCGATCACGAGCCCGATCGCGCTGAACGCGACGAACAGCCCGAGCTCACGGGTACGGCCCGCACCGGTCCGGTCGGCCCGGTCCCGGTAGGCGAAGTAGCGGAAGCCCAGGTAGTTCGTGACGATGGCCACCAGGGTGGCTATCACGCTCGCGCGCACCACCTGGAGGTCGGTGACCTGCCTGATCAGGTTGAAGACGCCCAGGTTGACCAGGACTCCCAGCCCGCCGACGGCCCCGAACCTGGCGATCTCGCGCGCGAGCCCGCGCACGCGGTCGAGGACGGATCCGCTCTCCGGCTTGCTCATATGAGGCTCAGTCCTGTCTTCGGGGCCCCCGTATGAGGCGTCACACGTTTTACACGTTCTACCTGTGCGCGCCCATGCTAAGTGTCGCCCCATCCGTACGTCTGCGCCTTCGGACACCGTGCGACACACGGCACACCCGCCACCGGCGGGCAGCGGGTTCCGGCCGGGGACGCCCCCATGCGGGTCCGGATGGCGGAATACCGCCGGATACCCTGGAGGAGTGACGTTCCCGGTAGTCGGCATGGTCGGCGGCGGACAGCTCGCCCGCATGACCCACGAGGCGGGTATCCCCCTCGGCATCAGATTCAAGATCCTCAGTGACACCCCACAGGACTCGGCGGCCCAGGTCGTGAGCGACGTCGTCATCGGCGACTATCGCGATCTGGAGACCCTCCGCGCCTTCGCGCGCGGCTGTGACGTGATCACCTTCGACCACGAGCACGTGCCCATCGCGCACCTGCGGGCCCTGGAAGCCGACGGCATTCCCGTCCGCCCGGGACCCGACGCGCTGGTGCACGCCGCGGACAAGGGGGTGATGCGCGCCAAGCTCGACGAGATCGGCGCGCCCAGCCCCCGCCACCGGATCGTGAGCGATCCGGCGGACGCGGCGGCCTTCGCCGAAGAGGTCGGCGGGTTCCCCGTCATCCTCAAGACGGTGCGCGGCGGGTACGACGGAAAGGGCGTGTGGTTCGTCCGTACGCAGGCGGACGCCGAGGCCCCGTTCAAGGCGGGCGTCCCGGTCCTGGCCGAGGAGAAGGTGGACTACGTCCGCGAGCTCGCGGCCAACATCGTCCGCTCCCCGCACGGCCAGGCCGTGTCCTACCCCGTCGTGGAGTCGATCCAGGTGGACGGGGTCTGCGACACCGTCATCGCCCCCGCCCCGAACCTCTCGGAGGCCCTGGCCGGCGAGGCCCAGGCCCTGGCCCTGCGCATCGCCAAGGAACTCGGCGTGACCGGTCACCTGGCCGTGGAGCTCTTCGAGACCACCGACGGCCGGATCCTGGTCAACGAACTGGCGATGCGCCCGCACAACAGCGGCCACTGGACCCAGGACGGTGCCATCACCTCCCAGTTCGCCAACCACGTACGGGCCGTCCTGGACCTCCCCCTCGGCGACCCGCGCCCCCGCGCCCGCTGGACGGTCATGGCGAACGTGCTCGGCGGGGACTACCCCGACATGTACGCGGCCTACCTGCACTGCATGGCCCACGACCCCCAGCTGAAGATCCACATGTACGGCAAGGACGTGAAACAGGGCCGCAAGGTCGGCCACGTCAACACCTACGGCGACGACCTGGACGATGTGCTGGAGCGCGCACGTCACGCAGCCGGCTACCTCAGAGGATCGATCACCGAATGAGCACCTCCGCAGCAGCTCCCGTCATCGGCATCGTCATGGGCTCGGACTCCGACTGGCCCGTCATGGAGGCCGCCGCCCAGGCCCTCGACGAGTTCGAGATCCCCTACGAGGTCGACGTGGTCTCCGCCCACCGGATGCCGCGCGAGATGATCGCGTACGGGGAGCAGGCCGACGGGCGCGGCCTCAAGGCGATCATCGCGGGCGCCGGCGGCGCCGCCCACCTGCCCGGCATGCTCGCCTCCGTCACCCCGCTGCCGGTCATCGGCGTACCGGTCCCGCTGAAGTACCTCGACGGCATGGACTCCCTGATGTCGATCGTCCAGATGCCGGCCGGAATTCCCGTCGCCACCGTCTCGATCGCCGGGGCCCGCAACGCCGGGCTGCTCGCCGTACGGATGCTGGCCGCGCACGACCCGGAGCTGCGCGCCCGCATGAACGACTTCCTGCACGACCTCAACGACCAGGCCACCGAGAAGGGCAAGCGGCTGCGCAACAAGGTCGCGGGCCAGGAGTCGTTCGGGTTCGGCAAGTGAGCGCGGCGGGCACGGCGGGCACGGCGGGCGCCGCCCGGCACCTGGACGCGGCGCGCGAGCTGCTCGCCGAGCACCCGGTCGTCGACGGGCACAACGACCTGCCCTGGGCCCTGCGCGAGACCGTGCGCTACGACCTGGACCGGCGCGACATCGGCCGTGACCAGAAGGGCCACCTGCACACCGACATCCCGCGGCTGCGCGCCGGCGGGGTCGGTGCGCAGTTCTGGTCGGTCTACGTGCGCTCCGACTACGCGGGGGACGACGCGGTCAGCGCCACCCTGGAGCAGATCGACGCCGTCGCCCAGCTGATCGACCGTTACCCGCGCGATCTGGTGCGGGCGCTGACGGCCGACGACATGGAGGCGGCGCGCGCCGAGGGCCGGATCGCCTCGCTGATGGGCGCCGAGGGCGGGCACTCCATCAACAACTCGCTCGCCACCCTGCGGGCCCTGCACCAGCTCGGTGTGCGGTACATGACGCTCACGCACAACGACACCATCGACTGGGCGGACTCGGCGACCGACGAGCCCCGGCACGGCGGCCTGAGCGAGTTCGGCCGCGAGGTCGTCCGCGAGATGAACCGGATCGGCATGCTCGTCGACCTCTCGCACGTCGCCGCGACCACGATGCGCGACGCGCTCGCGGTCACGGCCGCGCCGGTGGTCTTCTCGCACTCCTCGGCGCGGGCGGTCTGCGACCACGTGCGCAACATCCCCGACGACGTGCTGGCGCTGCTGCCGGCCAACGGCGGGGTCGCGATGGCCACCTTCGTGCCCAAGTTCATCCTCCCGGCGGCCGTCGAGTGGACCCTGGCGGCCGATGAGAACCTGCGCGCGCACGGGCACCACCACCTCGACACCACCCCGGCGGCGATGGCCCTGCACCGGGCCTTCGAGGAGGCGCGCCCGCGCCCGGTGGCCACGGCCGCCACGGTCGCCGACCACCTCGACCACATGCGCGAGGTGGCCGGCGTCGACCACATCGGCATCGGCGGGGACTACGACGGCACCGCCTTCACCCCGTCCGGGCTGGACGACGTGGCCGGGTACCCCAACCTGGTCGCCGAGCTGCTGGCACGCCGCTGGTCCAAGGCCGACCTGGCCAAGCTGACCTGGTCGAACGCGGTACGGACGCTGCGCGACGCCGAAGCGGTGGCGCGCGAGCAGTCGGCCTCCCGGGGTCCGTCCAACGCGGTGCTCCAGGTCTGAGGCCGAGGAGCCCCGCTTCTTCCTGACCGGCCCGCCCGGCGGATCCGGCGCACGGGCTGTGACCAGCGAACACCTGCCGGTTTACACCCGAACGCCACATCCGCCGGGCGCCTCCGGCGTCCCACATGTCACGGTGGCACCATCTTCCCTGCTTCTCTCCCGCTGCTTTTCGCAACGACACAGCCGCCGAGACCGGAGCGCACGCCATGGCCGACCTGCAGGACGAACCGCACTCGAACCCGGTGACCCCCGTGGGCCCCGGCTCCCTAGGAGCCGAGGATCCCACCGGCACGTTGCTCCCGGGCGCCCTGGACCGGGCCGCCGCACTGCTGAGCGTCCATCCCGTCGCGGATGGCTGCAACACCCTCGTCTGGACCCTTCGGACCAGTCCGTACCACGACATCGACACCTCGGACACGGGCGTCGACACCGACATCCCGCGGCTGCGCGCCGGGGGAGTGGGTGCCCAGTTCTGGTCCCTGCTGACCCCGCGCGAGGCAGCGGCCACCGACCAGGTGGTGTCCGACACCCTCGAACAGATCGACGGGGCACTGGCCCTGATGCGCCGTTACCCCGACAGCCTCTGCCTGGCGCTGACCGCCGATGACCTGGCGGACGCCCGCAACCGGGGCCGCATCGCCTCCTTCCTCGGCCCCGTGCCCGGCCGCACCCTGACGGACTCGCTGGGCGCGCTGCGCGCGTTCCACGCGCTGGGCGTACGGATCCTCGCGCCGGCCGGGGCCCCCTGGGCGATGGAGGGACTGACCGCCTTCGGCCACGAGGTGGTCAAGGAGATGAACCGGCTGGCGATGCTGCTGGACCTCACGGGCTGCCCGCCCGCGCCGGCCTGCCAGCTCGCCGCGGCCTCCAAGGCGCCGGTGATCATCTCGCACACCGGGGCGGCCGCCCTCAATCCGCACCCGGACAACGTGACCGACGAGGTGCTGCTCGCGCTGCGCGCGGCGAACGGCCTGGCGATGGTCACCTTCGACAGCGCGCTCACGGGGGACTCCCTGCACGCGGTCGCGGACCACGTGGAGCACGTACGAGCCGTCGCGGGCCCCCACTGCGTGGGCCTGGGGGCCGGCTTCGGCGCCGAGCCGGGCATCCCCCGGCCCGCGGGCCTGACGGACCCCTCGGGCTATCCGCGACTGATCGCGGAACTGCTGGAGCGGGGCTGGCCGGAGACCGATCTGGCGCTGCTGACCTGGGGGAACGCCCAGCGGGTGGTGCGCGACGTGGAGTTCACGGCCCGCGCGGCGCAGCACCGCAGGGCCTCCTGAGCGGGATTCAGACGCGCGCCGGGACCTCGGATCCGGCCTTGGACGCCGGGGCCCCCGCGGACCCGGCGTCCTTCCCGTTCACGGACCCGGCCGCGGGGACGGGGCTCACGCTCGCCCGCCACAGGCGCAGGCAGGACCAGACGGCGGCCCATCCCAGCAGGCCGTTGCGGAGCACCAGGAGGAACGTGCCGAAGCCGGTGCCCGGGAGGATCTCCGAGCCGTAGGTCAGCGGGTAGATCACGGTGCTCAGCGCGGTGGAGGCCACGATCAGCCAGGCCACCGGCCGCTGCGTGGTGTGCTTGCAGGTCAGGCAGACGGCCGCGAGGCCGACCAGCCAGATCAGGTACTGCGGGCTGAGCACGCGGCTGGTGATGGTGAAGACGAGGATGGCGCACAGCGCGGCGTCCAGCGGGGTCGCGGTCGTCCAGCGCCGGGCCTTCACCCGCCACAGCAGCAGCCAGGCGAACCCGGCGACCGTGAGGCCGACGGAGAGCAGGGCGACGCTGGAGACGTACGGGCCGAGGTACTCGTACGCGCCGTAGCGGACCTCGATCTTCCCGGACCAGGCGCCGACGAGCTTGCCGAGCATCAGGGCGGAGCCGCCGAGGGACTCGACCTGGATGCCGCGGTTGCCCTGGTTGCCCAGGAAGCCGAGCGTGTCGCGGAAGAACAGCGCGAGCACGGCGAGCAGGACGGCCCCGGCCGCCACCGCCGAGACGATCGCGTCGCGGGTGGTGCGGCCGCGCGGGGTGCCGATCAGCGTGAGCAGCGGCCAGACCTTGACCAGGGCTCCGACTCCGGCGAGGACGCCGCCGAGCTTGCGGCGGAAGCGCAGGCACAGCAACGAGCCGACGGCGAGCAGGGTGACCTGCAGGTCGTAGCGGCCGAAGGGCAGCGACAGCAGCAGCGGCAGCGTGGTCAGCCACAGCACGGCGCCCGCCAGGCTGCCGTCGGCGCGGCGGGCGGCGCGGACCAGGCCGACGGCGATCAGCGCGTCGCAGATCACGGTCAGGGCGACGAAGGCCTGGAAGTAGCTGAGGAAGGGGAGCAGGTCGGGCGACAGGAAGATCGCCGCCGCGGCCGGCGGGTACTGCCACATGACGTCGTCGTGCGGCATCGTCCCCGTGACGAGGACGTCGTACCAGTTGTTGTAGGTCTGGGTGATCTCCACGCGCACCGAGGAGGTGCCGTGCAGGTTCACCACGAGGAGGACCACCATCAGGGTCCGGGTGGCCAGCCAGAAGCCCGCCATGGCCAGGCGGCCGGCGCGCCCCCGGAGTGCGGAGTCGATGGTCCTGCTCGTACTGGTCATCGGCCGTGAGTCTAGCGATCCGGGCGGTACGGCCCCGGTGGCTCTCGCCAACGATCCGGTGACGAGATGTGAAACCGTGCATTCCGCAACGAAGCGGATCGGGGGCCGCGGGTCAGGCGCGCGGGCGGCCCATCGCCCGGTAGGTCCAGCCGGCCGCGCGCCACCGCTCGGGGTCGAGGGCGTTGCGGCCGTCGAGGACGAGCCGGTCGGTGACGACCTCGCCGAGGGCCGCGGGGTCCAGGTCGCGGAACTCCCGCCACTCGGTGAGGTGCAGGACGACCTCGGCGCCGCGGGCGGCGTCCAGGGCGGAGTCGGCGTACCCGAGGGTGGGGAAGACGCGGCGGGCGTTGTCCATGCCCTTGGGGTCGTAGACGGTGACCTGGCCGCCCTGGAGGTGGATCTGGCCGGCCACGTTCAGCGCGGGGGAGTCGCGGACGTCGTCGGAGTCCGGCTTGAAGGTGGCGCCGAGGACGGCGACGCGCTTGCCGAGGAAGGAACCGCCGACGGCGTCGCGGGCAAGCTCGACCATGTGGCCGCGGCGGCGCATGTTGATGGAGTCGACCTCGCGCAGGAAGGTCAGGGCCTGGTCGGCACCGAGCTCGCCGGCCCGCGCCATGAAGGCGCGGATGTCCTTGGGCAGGCAGCCCCCGCCGAACCCGATGCCGGCGCGCAGGAACTTCTTCCCGATGCGCTCGTCGTGGCCGATGGCCTCGGCCAGCTTCACCACGTCGCCTCCGGCGGCCTCGCAGACCTCGGCCATGGCGTTGATGAAGGAGATCTTCGTGGCGAGGAAGGAATTGGCGGCGGTCTTGACGAGTTCGGCGGTGGGGAAGTCGGTGACGACCAGCGGGGTTCCCTCGCCCATGGGGGTCGCGTAGACCTCCCGCAGGACCTTCTCGGCACGTTCGCCGCGTTCGCCGTCGACCCCGATGACGATCCGGTCCGGGTGCAGGGTGTCCTGGACGGCGAAGCCCTCGCGCAGGAACTCCGGGTTCCAGGCGAGCTCGATCTCCTCGCCGGCCGGGGCGAGCGCGGTCAGCTTCGCGGCGAGGCGCTCGGCGGAGCCGACGGGCACGGTGGACTTGCCGACGACCAGGGCGGGCCGGGTCAGGTGCGGGGCGAGGGATTCCACGGCGGAGTCGACGTAACTCATGTCGCAGGCGTACTCGCCGTGCTTCTGCGGGGTGTTCACGCAGACGAAGTGGACGTCGCCGAAGGCGCCGACCTCCTCCCAGGAGGTGGTGAAGCGCAGCCGGCCCGTGGAGCCCGGCAGTCCGGCCACGTGCGCGGCCAGCAGCTCCTCCAGCCCCGGCTCGTACATGGGGACGCGGCCGTCGGCCAGCATGGCGATCTTCTCCGGCACCACGTCCAGTCCGAGCACCTCGAACCCCAGCTCGGCCATTGCCGCGGCGTGCGTTGCGCCGAGGTATCCGGTGCCGATCACAGTGATCTTGAGGGGGGCCATGAGTGCTCCTGGAGGTGCTGGGCCGTTCGCGGCAACCGAGCATAGTCGGGCCGGTGGCCGGGGATGCATTCCGGCGTCCGTCACCCGTCCGCCGCCCGTCCGTCACCGCGCAGCCACCCGGTCACCGCCCGTCCGGCGTCCCGCACCGGCCCCGCTGTCATGCAACTCACGTGCGACGCCCGTGTCGCGGTCGGCGGCCGGACACTAAGCTTGGGCTACTTAACGGTAGTTAACACCACGCACCACCTGGGGAGTGAGAGATCTTGGCGGGTTCTGCCGACTTCGACCTGTACCGCCCGGCCGAGGAGCACGACATGCTCCGCGAGTCCGTCCGCGCGCTCGCCGAGGCGAAGATCATGCCCTTCGCCGCCGCGGTCGACGAGGAGTCCCGCTTTCCGCAGGAGGCCCTGGACGCCCTCGTCGCCAGCGACCTGCACGCCGTCCACGTGCCCGAGAGCTACGGCGGCGCGGGCGCCGACGCCCTCGCCACCGTGATCGTGATCGAGGAGGTGGCCCGCGTCTGCGCGTCCTCCTCCCTCATCCCCGCGGTCAACAAGCTCGGCTCGCTCCCGGTGATCCTTTCCGGATCCGAGGAGCTCAAGGCCAAGTACCTCGGCCCGCTGGCCAAGGGCGACGCGATGTTCTCGTACGCCCTCTCCGAGCCCGACGCGGGCTCGGACGCCGCGGGCATGAAGACCCGCGCCGTGCGCGACGGCGACTTCTGGGTCCTCAACGGCGTCAAGCGCTGGATCACCAACGCCGGCGTCTCCGAGTACTACACGGTCATGGCCGTCACCGACCCGGAGAAGCGCTCCAAGGGCATCAGCGCCTTCGTCGTCGAGAAGTCGGACGAGGGCGTCTCCTTCGGTGCTCCGGAGAAGAAGCTCGGCATCAAGGGCTCGCCGACGCGCGAGGTCTACCTCGACAACGTCCGCATCCCCGCCGACCGCATGATCGGCGCCGAGGGCACCGGATTCGCCACCGCGATGAAGACCCTCGACCACACCCGCATCACCATCGCCGCCCAGGCGCTGGGCATCGCCCAGGGCGCCCTGGACTACGCCAAGGGCTACGTCCAGGAGCGCAAGCAGTTCGGCAAGCCGATCGGCGACTTCCAGGGCGTGCAGTTCATGCTCGCGGACATGGCCATGAAGATCGAGGCCGCCCGTCAGCTGACCTACGCGGCGGCGGCCCGCTCGGAGCGCGTCTCCGGCGGCGGCCCGCACGAGGACCTCACCTTCTTCGGCGCCGCGGCCAAGTGCTTCGCCTCGGACGTGGCCATGGAGGTCACCACGGACGCGGTCCAGCTCCTCGGCGGCTACGGCTACACCCGGGACTACCCGGTGGAGCGCATGATGCGCGACGCGAAGATCACGCAGATCTACGAGGGCACGAACCAGGTCCAGCGCATCGTCATGGCCCGCAACCTGCCGTAGGGCCCGGCCTCGCGTGTTCCGACCGGCGGCGCAGCCTCTAGGCTGTGCGCCGGTCGGCTCCGGGTGCGGGGTCCCAGGGGGCGGGAACAGGATGTCCGTAGAACGTCACATCGCGGGGATGCTCCAGCAGATCGCCCGTCAGCAGGACTTCGTGGAGATCGCCCCGCAGGGCACCGCGCTGAAGGCGGCCGCCCTGGCGCACGTGGCCGAGCAGTACGGCTACGCGTACGACACGGCGTACCGGACCGGCTTCAAGAACTCGCTCGTCCAGGTCCGCATGTACCGGGACCCGCGACCCGAAGCGCGCGTCCGCGAAGCGGCCACCATCACCGCCCATCCGCAGGCGGGCAACGGCGGGACGGTGCCGGGGCTGGAGCAGGGTTCCCTGAAGCCGCTCCCCGGGGCGGCCGGCGCCGTGGCCGTGCTGAAGGACCTCGTCACCTTCGACGTCATGGCCGAGTACATCGCCGACCGGAGCCTCAAGACGAAGCTCTACCTCGCCTGCGTGGCCGTGACCGGTCTCATGCTCTTCGACAAGCCACCGGGCGAAGCGCTCCTCTCCGGCGGGGCGGTCGCGCTGCTGCTCACCGCGGCCCTCGCGGTGGGCACGACCCGCCGGGCGAAGATCGCACAGCGGCTGACGGCCGCCGGGTTCCACGAGGTGCGCGACCATCAGGGTGGCCGGCGGTTCCTGGGCCCCGGGCAGCAGTTGCCCGGCCACGCCAACCCGTTCGCGGCTTGAGGCCCCTGGCCTGCGGCGAAGACGGTCGCACACATCGGACACCTGCCCCCTGGGGATCCCCCGGATGGGCTAAATTTGGACCTTCGTACGCCGGAACCGGTTGGGGAGAACGCAAATGACGGAAGCGATCCTGCTGGTCGGCGGACAGGGGACGCGGCTGCGCCCCGTCACGGTGAACACGCCGAAGCCGATGGTCCACACGGCAGGCGTCCCCTTCCTCGCCCACCAGATAGCCCGCGCCGCCGCCGCAGGCGTCACGCACA
Source organism: Streptomyces sp. NPDC006487 (assembly GCF_042870555.1). Lineage (NCBI taxonomy): Bacteria > Bacillati > Actinomycetota > Actinomycetes > Kitasatosporales > Streptomycetaceae > Streptomyces > Streptomyces sp. NPDC006487. Next base: position 40,859 of record NZ_JBIAHN010000004.1, on the reverse strand, counting down.
TCGTGATGGCCACCTGCTACCTCGCCGAGGTCTTCGAGCCCTACTTCGGCGACGGGTCCGACTTCGGCGTCCACCTGGAGTACGTGGTCGAGGACGAGCCCCTCGGCACCGGCGGCGCCATCCGCAACGCGGCGCGGCTGCTCACCGGCGGCCCCGACTCCTCCGTGCTCGTCTTCAACGGGGACATCCTCACCGGCCTGGACATCGCCGGGCTCGTCGAATCGCACAAGGCGGCCGACGCCGACGTCTCCCTGCACCTGGTCCGGGTCGACGACCCGCGCGCCTTCGGCCTGGTCCCCACCGACGCCCACGGGCGGGTGCTGGCCTTCACCGAGAAGCCGCAGACGCCCGAGGAGATCATCACCGACCAGATCAACGCCGGCTGCTACGTCTTCCGGCGCAGCGTGATCGACACGATCCCGGCCGGCCGGTCCGTTTCCGTGGAGCGCGAGACCTTCCCCGGTCTGCTCGCCTCCGGGGCCACCCTGCACGGGGTCACCGAGAACACGTACTGGATGGACCTCGGCAAGCCGGAGGCGATCATCCAGGCCTCCGCCGACCTGGTCCGCGGCGTCGTCCCCTCCCCGGCCGTCCCCGGACGCCGCGGCGAGTTCCTCGTCCTGCCCGGAGCCCACGTGGCGGCCGGGGCCAAGCTGTCGGGGGGCACCGTCGTGGGCGCCGGTGCCCGCATCGAGGCGGGCGCGGTCGTCCAGGGCTCCATCGTGCTGGCCGACGCGGTCGTCGGCCCCGACGCCCAGGTGTCCGCCAGTCTGATCGGCGCCGGCGCCTCGGTGGGCACGCGGACCGTGGTGGACGCCGCCGTCATCGGTGACGGAGCCGTCGTGGGCGCCGACAACGAGCTCCGCGCCGGAGCCCGGGTCTGGTGCGGGGCGCGGCTGCCCGACGCGGCGATCCGGTTCTCCTCCGACGCCTGAGCCGGGGCGGGCGCCCCTTTGCCGGGGCGGGGCGCCCGGCAAAGGGCCCCCCGCCTCCGTGATCAGTTCCCGCGGACGGTGACCTTCTCGTCCTTCTGGATCTGCTGGACCAGCTGCTGCACCTTCGCCTTGTCCCAGACGAGGTTGCCGCCGCGCTGACCGGAGATCGGCATGTTCATGGACACGCCGTCACCGCCGCTGATGCCCTTCATCGCGAAGAACATCGACCCCATGTCCCACAGGCCCATGTCCTTGTCCACGATCAGCGTGTCCAGACCCGCGCCCAGCACCGGGTAGAGCGCGAACGGGTTCAGGATCGTCGTCGGGGTCGCCGCCTGGCTCGCCAGCGCCGACAGGAACTTCTGCTGGTTCTTGGTCCGCTGCAGGTCCGACTCGGCGAAGGCGTAGCGGGTCCGTACGTAGGCCAGCGACTGCTCGCCGTTGAGCGTCTGCTTGCCCTCCTTGAAGTCGGCCCCGGAGTTCTTGTCCTTGAACGCCTTCTCGATGTTCAGCTCCACCCCGCCCAGCGCGTCCACGATGTTCGCGAAGCCGGCGAAGCCGATCTCCGCGTAGTGGTCGATGCGCAGGCCGGTGTTGAACTCCACCGTCCGCACCAGCAGCTCCGGGCCGTCCTGCGCGTAGGCCGCGTTCAGCTTCGTCCGAACGCCCTTGCCCACGTACTTCTTGCCCGAATCCGAGCCGACGAAGGACGGGATCTCCACGTCCGAGTCGCGCGGCAGCGAGATCATCGTGTTCCCGCTGGAGCACTTGGCCAGGATCATCATCGAGTCGGTGCGCTTGCCCTCGGCCGAGCCGGTGTGGAGCTTCTTCTTGTCCTCGGCGGACATGCCCTCACGGCTGTCGGAGCCCACGATCAGGTAGGTCGTGCAGTCGCCCTCCTTCGGGCGCTCGATGACCTTGGAGAGGTCGACCTCGCGGCGCACGTTGGAGTCGGCCCAGAAGTACGTGCCGATGCCCGTCACGAGCAGGCCGGAGACCAGCACGATCGAGCCGATCTTGATCCGCCTGCGCCAGTCCGGGGCCGGACCCGCCGGACGGACCGGGCCGCCGGGGCCACCCGGTCCGCGCCCGCGCGGCCCGGCGGGCGGGCGGCCGCTGCCGCCGCCGTAGACCTGGCCGGTGTTGTAGCCGCTGTCGACGCCGCCGCCGACGCCGCCGCTGTACGAGCCGTCCTGCTGCGGAGGCACGTAAGGGGCCCCGGCCGGCGGCTGGGCCGGGCGGCGCGGGGGCTGCTGGGGCTGCTGGGGCTGCACCGGCTGCTGCCGGGACGCCTGGGGGCCGGGACCGGGCCGCTGGACGTGCCTCATCCGCCGTGCGCCTTCCGGCTCCGCCTGGCCGCTGCCGCGGCCGTACCCGTCATCGCGGCGGCCGCGCTGGTCCTGCTCGCCGCTCCACCCGTCCCAGTCACTCATGTGCCCAAGAATGCCTGGCAGACAGGGGCGCGGAACACCCCCGGCGGCTGTTCGTACCGGTGCTGTTGCAGAGCTGATGCCGGCGGACCGCACTTGGGGCGTGTCTTTCGGATCAGGCCGGGCCCGCGGCGCCCGGCACCGCGGGCTGACCCGGCCTGATCCCAAAAGACACGCCCTAAGCTGTCTCCATGACAGAGATACCGGGCGAGCCGCCGGGAAAGCCGATCTCGGCTTCCCGCACCACCCTGAGCCACATCATGACCGCCAACGACACCAACCTCCTCGGCACGGTGCACGGCGGCGTGATCATGAAGCTGGTGGACGACGCGGCGGGCGCCGTGGCAGGCCGCCACTCCGGGGGCCCGGCCGTCACCGCCTCCATGGACGAGATGGCCTTCCTCGCCCCCGTCCGCGTCGGTGACCTCGTCCACGTCAAGGCCCAGTGCAACTGGACCGGCCGCTCCTCCATGGAGATCGGCGTACGCGTCCTCGCGGAGCGGTGGAACGAGTCCACCCCCGCCACCCAGGTCGGCAGCGCCTACCTCGTCTTCACCGCGGTCGACGCCGAGGGCAAGCCCCGCCAGGTCCCGCAGGTGATCCGGGAGACCGAGCGGGACGAGCGGCGCTACCAGGAGGCCCAGATCCGGCGCACCCACCGGCTTGCCCGCCGCCAGGCCATCCGCGACCTGCGGGAAGAACGCACCGCACAGGGGCTGGACGCCGACGTCTAGTGCGCCGGCGTCTCCCCGTGTTCCCCGTGTTCCCCGTGTTCCCCGTGCCCCCGCGTCCGCGCCCGCGTCCGCGCCCCACCCGGAAGGCCTCATGAATCGCCGCTCGGCCGTGTTCGCAGGCGTCGCCGGACTCGCAGGTCTCGCCGTGGCGGTCCCGCTGCTGACGGCCGCCTCCGAGCAGGACCCCGCCACCGCGGTCCCGCCGTCCCCGACCGCTTCCTCCGAGGCCTCCTCCGGCACGCGCGCGCCCCGTACGGTCCGCGTCATGCCCCTCGGCGCCTCGACCACCGCGGGCGTGGGGAGCTCCGACTTCGGCGGCTACCGGCTGCCGCTGGGGCGTCTGGTCGCCGGCCACTCGGGGTACGCCATCGATTTCGTGGGCTCCCGGGCACAGGGCCCCATGGACGACAACGAACACGAAGGGCACCCCGGCTACACCGTCGGCCGGATCCGGGCCGGGGTCGACCGGTGGATCGCGGCCGCCGGACCGGACGTGGTCCTGCTCCACATCGGCCTCAACAACCTGAACCGCGGCGGCGACCCGGACCGGGCCGCGGACGAGGCCGAGGACCTGGTCGAGCGGATCTTCACCCTGCGCCCGGGGGGCACCGTCATCATGCAGGGCCTGGTGCCCTCGACCCCCGGCTCGAAGGACCAGGACATCTCCGAGCCGATCGCGGCCTACAACCGGCGCCTCAAGCAGATCGAGGCACGGGAACAGGGGGCGGGCAGGCACTTCGCGTTCGTCAAGGCCCCCTGGCTGACCCCCGCGGAACAGGCGGACGCCTCCACGCCCGCCGAGCTGGCCGACGGCCTGCACCCGAACGACACCGGGTACGCGAAGGTGGCCGACGCCTTCTACGAAGCGATGGAGCGGGCCCACGCAGCGGGCTGGTTCGGGATGTGAGCTCGGTTCGCCCTTCCGGGGGCGACCTCTGCCCGCTTTAATAAATGAACGAGCATTTATGAATGAGGGGTGGCGATGATGGCACGTCCCCGAGGGGTCGAGGACGCGGTGATCCTGCGTGCGACGGCGCAGGTCATGGGCCGGGTGGGTCCCGCTGGTCTCACGCTGGCCGCGGTGGCGCGCGAGGTCGGACTGGTTCCGGCGACCCTGGTGCAGCGATTCGGTTCCAAGCGCGGTCTGCTCCTCTCGCTCGGCGACCTCTCCGAGAAGGACGCGAGCGAGACGGCCGAGCGCGTGCGCCGGTCGCACGACTCGGCGCTCGGGGCCCTGGTGGCGCTGACGGTGGAGTCGGCGGCGGTGATGGCCACGCCAGAGAGCTTCGCCAACCATCTGGCGTTCCTGTGCACGGATCTCGGGGATCCCGAGCTCTACGAGCGTGCGCTGGCCGTTCACCGCACCCACGGGCGGGTGATCGGGGAGCTGCTCACGGAGGCGGTCGGCGAGGGCGAGCTCCGCGCCGGGACCGATGCCGCGGCGCTGGCCCGCACCGTCCAGGCGATCACCGCCGGGGCAGGCCTGACCTGGGCACTCGAACGCGAAGGCACCCTCGCACAGCGGCTCCGGCAGGAGCTCGACGTCGTGCTGTCCCCCCACCTTCCCCACCTTCCGCCGCGAGCCGGCCACGACCAGGAGGAATCATGAAGACCGTTGGCGCACGCCCGCTGGCCGGCAAGGTGGCCCTGGTCGCCGGCGGTACCCGCGGCGGCGGACGGGGCATCGCCGTCGAGCTCGGCGCCGCCGGGGCGACGGTGTACGTCACCGGCCGCAGCGGAGCCGGTGGGCGCTCCGACCTGGACCGCCCGGAAACCATCGAGCAGACCGCCGAGAAGGTCACCGAGGCAGGCGGCCTGGGCATTCCCGCACGGACCGACCACAGCAGTCCCGACGAGGTCCGGGCCCTCGTCGACAGGATCGCCGCCGAACAGGACGGACGGCTCGACATCCTGGTGAACTCCGTCTGGGGCGGAGACCCGCTGACCGACTGGGAGCACCCCCTGTGGGAGCAGGATCTGGAGACCGGTCTGCGGCTGCTGCGGCAGGCGGTGGAGACCCACGTCATCACCAGCCGGTTCGCGCTCCCCCTCATGGTCTCCCGTAAGAGCGGCCTGGTCGTGGAGGTCACCGACGGCAACACCGCCCGCTACCGCGGCACGTTCTTCTACGACCTGGCGAAGTCGGCGGTCATCCGCCTCGCGGTCGCCCAGGCCGCCGAGCTGCGTCCGCACGGCGTCGCGGCCGTGGCCATCACGCCGGGATTCCTGCGCTCGGAGGCAGTGCTGGAGCATTTCGGTGTCACCGAGGCCAACTGGCGCGACGGCGCGGCCCAGGACCCGAACTTCGCCCACTCCGAGAGCCCGGCGTACCTCGGCCGGGCCGTGGCCGCACTGGCTGGCGACCCCGACGTCATGGCCAAGTCGGGACGGGCCCTGGCCACCTGGGGCCTGTACCGGGAGTACGGCTTCACCGATGCCGACGGCGCGCAGCCGGACTTCGCCGCCCACTGGGCCGAGAACCTGGCGGCGGAGTACGGGCCCCTCGGCGACCCGCTGTAACCCGGTCCGCCCCGACGACCTCCGCCGCCCCGACGATCCCGGCCGCCACGGCCCGTACGCCGGTTCGGTCAGGAGCCGCCGCAGACCACCTGGTCACCGGTGACCACACCGAACTCGCCCTGGTACGGATCCTCCGCGCGCACCGCCACCACCTTGCGGTAATCGGCGCCCGCGATCACCACGACGGTCCGCCCCTGCCCCCGCACGGCCCGCATCTCGCTGCCGGGCAGCGCGGTGGACACCGTACGGGCCGACCGGTCCCAGCGCGGGTCGTACGTGATCACCGTGCGCTTGACGTCCCGGCTCGCGCCGTTCCCCGGAGCCCGGGTGGTGTCGAAGCCGGTGGCGCGCAGCGCCGAGTCCACCCGGGTGCCCAGCCCGTCGATCCGGGTGCCGTTCTCCACCTGGACCCGGACCTGCCCCGGGGGCACGTCCACCGGCACCGCCGGCTGCCGGCGCACCGGCCGGCCGGGGGCGGGGGCCGGGGGCGTGGCCATCGGACGGTCCTCGCGCAGCGCCTGGAAGAGCTTCGCGGCCTTCCCCTCGTCCCATTTCACCGTCGAGCCGATGCCCTTGACCGGGAAGGAGGGGTTGCCGACGGGCACGGAGGCGAACTCCGAGGAGGACGGGGTGAAATCGCGCATCGCCTGTCCGAGCGCCAGCATCTGCTCCGAGCCGAAGCCCCTGTCGGCCCGGACCGAGCTCAGCAGGGTGGAGCTGACCTGCTTGAACTTGACGGGGTTGAGCAGCACCCCGCCGCCGGTGGCCTGTTTGATCAGCGCGGCGATGAACCGCTGCTGGCGCTGCATCCGGCCCAGGTCCGAGGCCCCGTCGACATGGCGCGAGCGCACGTACTGCAGGGCCTGGCCGCCGCTGAGCCGGTGGGTTCCGGGAAGCAGGTCGAGGCCGGTGTTGGGGTCGTGCATGGTCTTGGCGGTGCAGATCTCCACGCCGCCCATGGCGTCGACCGTCTTCATGAAGCTGGTGAAGTCGACTTCCAGGTAGTGGTCGATCTTCACGCGGGTCATGTTCTCGACGGTGCGCACGGTCAGCTGGGGCCCGCCCTCGGCATAGGCGGCGTTGAGCTTCACGGGGTGGGCCCCGTGCGGTTTGCCGCTGGAGCCGTCCACGTGCGCGGGCAGCTCCACGAAGCTGTCGCGGGGGAGGCTGACCACACTGGCCCGCGACCGGTCCGCCGAGAGGTGGACCAGCATGACGGTGTCGGTGCAGTGGCAGGGCGCGCCGCCCAGGCGGTACTCGCGCTTCTCCTCGGCGGTGATCTTGTCGCGGCCGTCGGTGCCGACGAGCAGGAAGTTCACCCCGTGCCCGGCCTGGGGGCGGTTCTTCATGTCCTTGAAGGGGTCCACGCGCTGGATCCCGGTGTCCAGCCCGGTCATCACGGCGTGCCCGAGTGCTCCCGATCCCAGGACGATCACCGACAGCCCGGCGGCGAGCCGGACCCCCCAGCGGGGTCTGTCCGCCGGCCGTCTCCCGCCGGCCCGCGCTCCGGCCGCACCGCCTGGCCGCGGCGCGCGCTGCGACGGCCGGGCGGACCGGGCGGGCAGGGCGGGTCGGGTGGGACGGTGCGGCTGGGGCACGGGGGACACCTCGCACGTTCGGCAGATTCGTCAGAACAGTAGGTCCATACGATCAGCCGTTGTCCGTACTGCTCATCCGGCGCGCACCCGGTTCCCCCGTACGCGGTAACGTGACACCGATACCCGACCTTGAAGGACCACATGCCCGCCCAGCAGCCCGCAGTCTCGGTGATCATGCCGGTACTCGACGAGGAGCGCCATCTGCGCGACTCGGTCCACCACATCCTCGGACAGGAGTACGGGGGTGAGATGGAAGTGGTGATCGCCCTCGGGCCCTCCAAGGACCGTACCGACGAGATCGCCGCCGAGCTGGTACGCGAAGACCCCCGCGTCCACACCGTTCCGAACCCCACCGGCCGTACCCCCGCCGCCCTCAACGCGGCCATCCAGGCCTCGCGCCACCCGATCGTCGTGCGCGTCGACGGCCACGGCATGCTCTCCCCGAACTACATCGCCACCGCGGTCCGCCTCCTGGAGGAGACCGGCGCGCAGAACGTCGGCGGCATCATGCACGCCGAGGGCGAGAACCCCTGGGAGGACGCCGTCGCCGCCGCGATGACCTCGCGCATCGGCGTCGGCAACGCCGCCTTCCACACCGGCGGCAAGGCCGGCCCCGCCGACACCGTCTACCTCGGGGTGTTCCGGCGGGAGGCCCTGGAGGCCGCCGGCGGGTACAACGTGGAGTTCATCCGCGCCCAGGACTGGGAGCTGAACTTCCGCATCCGCGAGGCCGGCGGGCTGATCTGGTTCTCGCCGGAGCTGAAGGTCCAGTACCGACCGCGGCCCTCGGTGCGGGCGCTCGCCAAGCAGTACAAGGACTACGGACGCTGGCGCCACGTGGTGGCCCGCTACCACTCGGGCTCCATCAACCTGCGCTACCTCGCCCCGCCGGCCGCCGTCTGCGCGATCGCCGCCGGTCTGGTCGTCGGAGCAGCCGTCACCCCGTGGGCCTTCCTCCTCCCGGCCGGATACCTCGCGGCGATCACCGCCGGCTCCGTCCCGGCCGGCAAGGGTCTGTCGTTGGGGGCCCGGCTGCGGATCCCCGTCGCCCTGGCGACCATGCACATGTGCTGGGGCTACGGCTTCCTGACCAGCCCGCGCTCGCTCGCCGCCAAGGTCATCGCGAGCCGCCGCCCGTCGGTGAGCCGGGACGCCGCCGAGCTCTGAGCCCGCGTACACACGAAAGGGGTGACCCGGTCCGACGAGGACCGGGTCACCCCTTTCGGTGTGTGGAGGCGTCAGCTCACCAGCGGAACGGCTCGTAGATGTCCATGCAGCTGGTGTCCGTGCCGTTGAGCACGTCGGCCGTCTCCGGGACGTCGCCGGCCTCGGGCGGCGCCTGCTGCGGGTAGACGGCGCCCTCGCGCCAGTCCGCACCCACCAGGACCGTGATCTTGGCTGCCGCGGCCGACTTCTGCACGGAGGTGCCCGGGATCCCGAGCGCCGCGGCCACGCTCTGCGCGTCGGCGGCCTGGGCGTCCGTGGCGTAGCGGACGACGGTCGCCTTCTCGGGGGTGAGCGCGCTGTCCGCCTTGGCCAGAGTGAACCCCTTGGCGACGAGCTGGCCCGCGATGGCCGTGGCCCGCTTGCCCACCGGCTGCGCCCCGACACCCGTGCCGTTGACCACCTGTACGGCGATCTTCGCGGGGGCGGACGCCGGCGGCGCGGAGGACGGCTGCGAGGTCGGCGCGGGGGCCGACGGCGATCCGCTCGCGGCAGGCGCCGGGTCGCCGTTCTTGTCCATGGCGACGTCCTTGCGGAGCAGCTCCCACACCTTCGGGGCGTCCGTGGGATTGACGATCAGCCGGTCCTTGTCCCAAGGGGCCGGCAGCACCGGGATCGTGGCCGTCGTGATGCGGTTGACCGGCACCTCCTTGAGCAGCAGGGCGAGGTCGATGAGCTTCTTGACCGACCCGATCTCCTCCGACACCTGCAGCGCCTTCGTGGCCGCCTCCGCCAGGCCGGTGAGGCGGGGGAGGTCGGTGAAGGCGTTCTGGCCCTTGAGGCCGCGCATCATCGAGTTCATGTACATGTGCTGCGCCTTGGCCCGGCCCATGTCACTGCCGAAGGAGTGCCGGGTGCGCAGCCACTGGAGCGCCTGCTTGCCCTGGATCCTGGTGGTGCCCGCCTTCAGCTTGAGGCCGGAACCGCCCGTCCCCGACCCCGGCTTCGACTGGTCGAAGACGTTCTGGTTGACGCAGACGTCGACGCCGCCGATCGCGTCGGCCATGCTCACGACACCGGTGAAGTCGATCGTCATCCAGTGGTCGATGTAGATGTTGGACAGCTTCTCCCAGGTGGCCAGGGTGCAGCCGGCACCCCCGCGCCCGAAGCTCTCGTTGATCATCGCCTTGATGGCCTTGTGCTTCTCGCCCGTCTTGGGGTCGGTGCACTCCGGGATGTCCACGACCGTGTCGCGCGGAACGGACGTCACCGAGGCGTTCTTCCGGTCGGCCGAGATGTGGATCAGCATCTGTACGTCGGCCCGCGCGGAGCCGACGCTGTCCGAGGCCCCGCCGAGCGCCTCGTTCTCCGGCTTGTCGCGGCTGTCGGAGCCGAGCATCAGGATGTTGATCGGGCGCCGGCCCGCGGCGTCGGCCTCGGTCCTGGCGACTCCGCTGTCGCCGCTCAGGCGCTGGCCGCTGCGGATGTTGCCGTTGAGGTGGCGGTAGTAGAGGTAACCGGCCGCCGCCGTCACGAGTATGAGCAGCGCCACGATGGAGGCCGCCCAGCGCAGTACGCGGCGTCGCCCCCGCCGGGTCGGCCGGTTGCCGCCGCCGCTGCCGCCGGCACCGCCGCTTCCGCGACCGGCCCGGCGGTGGCCGGAGCCCGACCTCGGCGCCGGTACGGCACTGGTGGCCGTCGGACGGGTGCCGGCGCCGGATATGCCGTCGCCGGCCCGGTCCGCCGCCCCCTCCCCTTGCACGCTGCTGTGCCTCACGCGTCCCCCATCACGATCACTCGGTGTCGGTAGTGTGCCGGTCCGCCGTGTTCCGGCACGTCATTTCGTGATCGCGGAGAGCCGGTCGGCCCCCCTGTCGGTCACTTGGCGCAGACGGACTTGTCCGCCTCTACCCGCTGGACGCCCTCGGGCGCCTGCTGTGGTGCCGTCATGGAGACCCCCGCCCCCTTGAAATCCGCACCGAGCGTCAGCTTCATCGGTGTCTTGGGCGCGGCGTCGGTCGTGCCCATCTTCAACGCCGTCGCCGGCAGGCCCATCATGTCCGCCAACGCCCTTGCCTGATCGGCCTGGTTGGGTGCGTACTCCAGCTGCGTGGCAGCCACCTTGGCGGGCGCGTTGCCCAGGTTGCTGGACTTGAGCACCCCCTCGGTGTTCTGCAGCCAGGTCAGCGTGCCGGACGCGGATCCCGCCGGGCCGCCGCCGTTGAGGACGTCCACCCGGACGTCCTTGGCCGCCGCGCGGGGGCCCTGTACGAGGGCGTCCAGCTTGGCCTTCGCGTCGGCGTCCGCCGCGTCCTTGGCGGCCTGTTCCTTCTTCTCGACCTCGGTCAGCGAGACGTCGCCACGGATCATCTGGAGCAGGGGCTCCGCCTCCGCCTGCTTGACCACCACGGTGGCCTTGGCGTTCGGCGGCTCCGCCGGATTGTCGATGACCGGGAGGGTGGTGAACGTGATGTTCTTGAGGTCGATGCCCTTCAACTCGCCCGCAAGATCGGTGAGTTTGCGAATCGACCCTATGCCCGAGTCGACGCTCAGCGATTTGGTGGCCGCCTCGGCGAGGGAGAGGAACTTCTGCGGACTGGTCAGGGTCTCCTTCGACTTCATCTCCCGCATCATCGAACCCAGGAACTGCTGCTGGGTCTTGATGCGGTCGAGGTCGCTGCGCTGGCCGAAGGCGTGCCGGGTCCGGACGAAGGCCAGTGCCTGCTCGCCCTGCAGCCGGTGCTCGCCCGCCGTCAGCTTGAGCTTGGAGTCCTTGTCGTTGACGTCCTTGGCCACGCAGACCGGCACCCCGCCGACCGCCGTGCTCAGGTTCTTCACCGCGTTGAAGTCGGCCATCATGAAGTGGTCGACCTGGATCCCGGTGAGCTCCTTGACCGTGCGCATCGTGCAGCCCGGGTCGCGGCCCGCCTGCCCGAGGCTGGTGTTGAAGCGGGCCCCGCGCTCGCCGGGGATGTCCTTCGTCGAACCGTCGGGCTGCTTCGTGGGGCAGACCGGCACGGTGGTGATCAAGTCGCGGGGGATGGACAGCGCCGTGGCGTTGGAGCGGTCCTTCGAGACGTGGAACAGGATCGTCGTATCGGCGTGGCCGACGCTGCCGGCGTCCCCGTACCCCTCGTTGCCCGCGCCGCTGCGCTTGTCCGTGCCGATGACCAGGATGTTGATCGGCTGGTCCTTCTTGAAACCGCCGCTCGTGCCCGCGTCGCCGACGTCGGTGACCCTGATGTTGCCGTTCAGGTGCTCGTAATAGAGGTATCCCGCCACCGAGCCGCCGACCAGCAGCACCGCGAGGGTTCCACCCGTGATGGTCAGGGCCCGTTTGCGGCCCCCGCCGCCGACTTTGCGCGAACGCCCGCCGCGCCGGCCGCCGCCGGGCGGGGGACCGTCACCGCGGCGCGGTCCGGGGACCGCCGGGGACGGGGCCGCGGGGGAGCGGGGGGGAACGGGGGCCCTGCGGGGCGCCGCGCGGGGGACGGAACGCTGCGAGGGTGCTTGCGCACCGGAATCTTCCAGTCGCAGCTCGTAGTTGCCGGTGCGGGGGTTGAGTACCCACTGGTCTGCGGGGTCGATCTCGTCGGCCCGTCCACGGCTTTGCGCATCCACGGTTTGCTCGAATCCTCCGTCGGTGCTTCGCGACGCGCCTCCCCCAGGCGCACGGTCAACGATCCGGCTGCTGGCACGCGGCCTCTGTACTGGTCGGGCGCCGGATCGCTCACCTTATCCGGACAGGTTCGCCGCAAACCATGCTGGTGATGAATTCCACGCACTTACAACGGGGCAATCGCCTCAACAAGCTCGGCCCGGACACCGGCTTTTGGGATTGCTTTACCGGCAGTCGGCCACGCCGGCCGTGGTACCGGTGAAAGTGGGGACGGGTGCGGAGGGCTCCGCGGTTCCCGGTCCGTCCGTTCCGGTGCGCGCCCCGTCCTCGGCCGTGGCCTCGTCCATCTCCCCGTCCGGCTCCCCGTCCGGCCGGGAGACCGGAGCGGGCGTGGCCGTGGTCTTGGGCGCGGGCGGGGCGATGGTGAGCGGCTGGTCCGCCCGCAGCCGCTGGAAGAGCTGGGTCGCGTCCGGCTGGCGCAGTTCGTCCCGGTTCGCGTCGGCGGCGTACGGCCGGCGGGGCACCGTGAGGAACTTGATCTGGTCGGTCGGGATGTCGCGTACGCCCCGGACCAGTTCGTACAGCCCCCGCAGCGAGGCCAGCCCCGGGTCGGTGGTCACCGAGGAGGTCGCCGCGTCCAGCAGCGGGTACAGCCGCGCCGGGTTGAGCAGCACGCCATTGCTCTGCACCTTCTTGACGAGCGACCCGAGGAACGCCTGCTGGCGCTCCATCCGCTCGGTGTCACTGCCGTTGCCCAGGCTGTAGCGGGCCCGTACGAAGCCCAGCGCCTGCTCGCCCTGCAAGGTCTGCCGGCCCGCCGGCAGCTTCAGCTTGGCCTCGGTGTCGTCCACCGGCCGCTTCAGGCAGACCTCCACCCCGCCGATGGCGTCCACCATCTTCTTGAAGCCGTTGAAGTCCAGCACCATGTGGTGATCGACGCGGATCCCGGTCATCGCCTCGACCGTACGGATCGTGCAGGCGGTCCCGCCCCACTCGAAGGCCCAGTTGAACTGGGCGAACTGCTCCCTGGTGCGGTTTCCGTCCGGCTTCAGGCACGCCGGTATCTCCGTCATCAGGTCCCGCGGTATCGACACCGCCGTCGCACTCTTCCGGTCCGCCGGCAGGTGCAGCAGGATCGTGGTGTCCGAGCGCTGCGTGCCCTCGTCCTGTCCGTACGGGGCGTTGCCCGCACCGGTGCGCGAGTCCGAACCGATCAGCAGGATGTTCTGCGCGCCGCCCGCCAGGTGGGCCGGGCGCTCCTTGTCGTAGCGCCGCAGCTCGGCGGCGGCGGAGGTGTCCTCGGCGATGTTCCCGTCGAGCTTGGAGTAGATCCACCAGCCCGTGCCCGCCCCGACGACGGCCAGCACACCGGTCCCGAGCCCGATCCAGCGCAGCAGCCGGCGCCGCCTGCGGACGTTCGGAGGCTTGTCGCCTCCGGCCGCATCGGTGCCGCCCGGTATGCCCGCGCTGTCCGTCACTCGCGTTCCGTCCCCTCACCCGAACCGGTACGGGCCGTACGGGTGAGTACGGCCTGTGCCGATCCTGCCCCCGGGTGATCGATGCGGCCCGGGGGCACGGCCGTGTATAGGGCCATGTGGGTGACAAATGGCCGATATCCGGCATTGGGCGGTGTGGGTGACGCCGGAGTCGGGCCTGATCAGGCCGTGTGGGTGACCCGCTCGCTCTCGATCCGCTGGGCCAGCGCTCCGTCCGCGAGCTCCTCGGCATTGCGGCACAGCACCACGGAGCCGCCCGTGGCCAGGGCCGCGTAGAGCCCGGCCGAGAGCCCCTCCCAGCTGTCGTAGCCCTGCCGGGACAGCACCCGCGCCCCCTCGCCGAAGCCGAGCTTCACCGCGTCCTCGCGGGCCCGCTTGCAGACCGCCGCGTACGAGAGCTCCTCGCCGCCGACCACCAGCCCCGGGGCGTCCGCGTCCACGGGCTGGAAGGGGGCGAAGCGGTCGCCCTGCCCCGGCACCTCCACGGCGTAGTCCGCGAACCCGGCCGGCGGCTGCGGGAAGCGCCCGCCCAGTGGCCGCAGCGCGAGCGCCACCCGCTCGCCGGAGCACGCGGAAGCCTCCTCCAGCGTGTCCGGCCCGCTCACGACGAGGTCGGCGCCGGCCGGATCCCCGCCCACCTCCACCACGACCCCGACGGAGGCGCAGGCGAGCAGCCATACGGCGCTCTGCCAGTGCGCGGGGAGCAGCAGGGCGAGCCGGTCGCCGGGTTCGGCGCCCAGGTCGCCCTGGAGCAGATTGGCGGTCTTGGCCACCCAATTGGCGAAGGTGGCGACGGACAATTCGACGCGCTCGCCCGTGGCGTCGTCGTAGAAGGTGACGAGCGGGCGGCCGGGATCGGCGGCGAGCGCGGATCGCAGCAGGTCGGCAGGGGTGCGGTCAGTGGCGTTCACGGACCAGAGCCTACGCGGGGCGGGCCGCGCCCCTGCTCCGTACGGCCGCAGCACGATCCCCCGTACGGAGGAGGGGTATCGGCGCGGTGCCGGACGGTACGTCAGTTCTCGGATGGCGCCCGCCTCCGGGAGTACTCAGCATCCTTTCCATGCGTGCATTCCTTGCTTCCTCCATCGGCGTCGCGACGGCTGCCGCACTGGCCCTGCCGCTCGCGCTCTCCTCCACGGCCCTCGCCCGCCCGGCCGCGACGCAGCCATCGGTCGGGGCGGGCTCGGCGGCCCCCGCGGCCCCCGCCGGATCCACCCAGTCCCTGCCGCTCGTCCCCGTGGGGCCCGCCGCGGACCGCACCCCCGGGGTCCCCGGCATGAGCACCTCGCCCCGGCTGCCCGAGACACGGGGCCTGTCGGCGCGCGAGGTCAAGACCTTCTCGCTGGTCGGCGTCGTCTGGGACGACGCGAGCACCCAGCTCGACGGCCGCGTCCAGGTCCGCACCCGCTCCGTGGCCACCTCGGCCTGGTCCGAGTGGCAGGACGTCGACACCCACAACGGTGAACACGCCGCCGACCCCGACACGGCCGAACGCGGCTCCGGCCGGGTCCGCGGCAGCACCGCCCCCCTGTGGGTCGGGCAGTCCGACGGCATCGAGGTCCGCGTCCAGGCGGAACCGGGCGGCCGCGTGGTGAGCAGCGGCCTCCCGACGGGCATGCGCATCGAGCTGGTGGACCCGGGAGACACGACCGGCCCCGGGTCGGACGGCAAGAACGCCCACACGTCCGACCCGGCCACACCCGACCACCCCGCTTCGCCCTCCTCCCCGGTTTCCCCCGTCGACGACGACAAGGGGGAGCTGGCACTCCTCCCCGGCATGACGATGGAGATGGCGGAGTCCTCCTCCGCGAACGTCCCGATGGCGCCCCTGGGCGCCCAGGAGATCCCGGCCCTCAACAAGGCCGACTCCACCGCCGACGCGGTCCTCGCCGACGAGGCGCTCGCGGCCGCCCCGTACATCGGCCCGCGCCCGAAGATCGTCACCCGGCTGGGATGGGGCGCGGACGAGAGCCTGCGCGAGAAGGGCTTCGTCTACACGAACACGGTCAAGGCCGCCTTCGTCCACCACACCGCCTCCGGCAACAACTACGCCTGCAAGGACGCCCCGGCCGTCCTGCGCAGCCTGTACCGCTACCACGTGGTCAGCAGCGGCTGGCGCGACATCGGCTACAACTTCGCCGTCGACAAGTGCGGCACCGTCTACGAGGGCCGGGCGGGCGGAGTCGCCAAGGCGGTGCTCGGCGCGCACACCATGGGCTTCAACACGGACAGCATGGGCGTGGCGGTCATCGGCACCTTCGCCTCCACGGCTCCCCCCAAGGCGGCCGTCGACGCGGTGGCCCGCCTCACGGCCTGGAAGCTGGGCCTCTTCGGAGCGGACCCCCGCGCGAAGACCACCCTCCGCTCGGGCGGCGGCAACCTCTACGCGAAGGGCAGCAACGTCCGCCTGAACGTCATCTCGGGCCACCGCGACGGCTTCGCCACGGAGTGCCCCGGCCGCCACCTCTACAGCCAGCTCCCCCCCACCCGAACCGCCTCGGCCAAACTCCAGGGCCGCCCCTAGCCGCGCACCTTTTCGACGCGCCGCTCGCGCCGCTCGGCCTTGGTGGGCCTCCTGGGCTTCGCGCCGCTGCGCCGGTCACCTTTTCGACGCGCCGCTCGCGCGGTGCGGCCCTGGCGGGCCTCCCCGGCTTCGCGCCGCTGCGCCGGACTCCGTCCGGCGGTGGCGGGGCGGGGGCTGGCGCCACCGCCGTCCCGGCGTGGGGTCCGGTGGGCGGGTGCGGGTGGCCGGGCCCTGCGGGGCGGGTTCCCCTACCCGCCCTTCGCCCGTTCCCCGGGCTCCGCCCGGACCCCTTGCCGGGGGCCGGCCCCCGTTCCTCGAGCGCCGGAGGGGCTGGATCTCCAGCCCCTCCGGCGCTCATGTGCAGGCCGAGGCCGCCCCAATCCAGCCTCGCCGGCGTGTGAGGCGCGGGGCCCGGGGCGGAGCACCGGGAAGGGTCCGGGCGCAGCCCGGCACCCCCTCCTTCAGCCCGTCCGGCGTTTGAGGACCGGGGTCCGGGCAGAGCCCGGGGAACGGCGGAAGGGCGGGTGGGGGACAGCCCCGCAGGGCTAGGCTCAAGGCATGGCCGGCCGCTACGACCCCCTCACCCGCACCGCGATCCGCGGCGGCCGCACAACCGTGCCCCCGGCCCCCGGCACGGCCCCGACTCCCGGCACCGGAACGGGCACCCGCACCCGCACCCGCACCCGCACGTGGACCCCACCCGGCCCCCTGGACCTGGGCCTCACCCTCGGCCCGCTCAGGCGGGGCCCCGCAGACCCCACGTTCCGCGCCACTCCGGGAGCGATCTGGCGGGCGACCCGCACCCCCGCCGGCCCGGCCACGCTCCGCGTCGCGCGCGACGGCGCCGGGGTGACCGCCACCGCCTGGGGCCCCGGCGCCGACTGGATCCTCGACGGTCTGCCGGAGCTGCTCGGCTCCGCCGACGACCCCTCCGGCTTCGTCCCCCGCCACAGGCTCGTGCACGCCAGCCATCGCCGCCGCCCCGGCCTGCGGCTGACCCGTACCGGCCTGGTCCTGGAGTCCTTGATCCCGACGGTCCTGGAACAGAAGGTCACCGCCGACGAGGCGTACCGCGCCTGGCGCCGCCTCGTACGCCAGTACGGAGAGCCGGCCCCGGGCCCGGGCCCGGACCAGACCCCGGGCCTCTACGTCATGCCCGATCCCCGGACCTGGACCCTCATCCCGTCCTGGGACTGGCACAAGGCCGGAGTCGATTCCAAACGCTCCGCGACCATCGTCCGCGCGGCCCGCCTCGCCGCCCGCCTGGAAGAAGCCGTCGCCATGGACCTGCCGGCGGCCACCGCCCGCCTGGAGGCGGTCCCCGGCATCGGCCCGTGGACCTCCGCCGAAACCCTCCAGCGCAGCAACGGCGCCGCGGACGCCGTCACGACGGGCGACCTCCACCTGCCCGGCATCATCGGCTACGCCCTGGCCGGAGACCGGGACGCCGACGACGCCGCCATGCTGGAGCTCCTCGCCCCCTACGCCGGCCAGCGCCACCGCGCGGCACGGCTCGTCCTCCTGGCCGGCGCCGCGCCGCCCCGCCGGGCCCCCCGGATGCCCCGGGGCGACATCGGCAAGCTCTAGGCCCTCTCTTTCGGATCTTGCCTGGCCGGCAAGATCCGAAAGAGACGACCTAGCCCGTGCCGTCCCACCCGCCCCGGAGGATCACCGCACCTCGATGAACTCCTCCGCCGAGCGCGCGGCCCGCTCCACCGGAGCGACCGCGGCGTGCCCGACGGCCACCGCACCCATCGGATCCCAGTCCTCCGGAAGCCCGAGCACCTTGCGCACCACGTCCCGGCAGAACATCGTCGAGGACACCCACGCCGAGCCCAGCCGTTCCCCGGCCAGCGCGACCAGGAAGTTCTGCACGCCCGCGCCCATCGCGACGACGAACATCTCGCGCTCCGCCGCGTCCCGCCGGGCGTGCCCGTAGTCGTGCGCGCCGTCCATGACCAGGCAGGGGACCACCAGGTAGGGCGCGGCCCGCAGGACCTCGCCCCGACGGACCCGCTTCGCGATGGACTCCTCGGACTTCCCGTCCCGCCGCAGGTCCTCGATCCAGGCGTCCCGCATCGCGTCCAGCAGCTCCAGCCGCGCGCCCGCCGACTCCAGCAGGACGAACCGCCACGGCGTCGTGTGGTGCGGGGCCGGGGCCGTCACGGCCGCCGCCACCGCGCGCCGGACCGCGCCCGGGTCCACGGGCTCGGCCGTGAAGGCCCGTACGGTACGCCGCTGCGTCACGGCTTCCCGTACCGCCTCCGAGGTGCCCAGCCGGAACATGTCGTCGGCCGGCGAGCGCACCAGGTCCACGGCCGAGGAGCCCTCGCCCAGGACGTGCGCCAGCCCGCGCACCACCGCCACCGGCAGGCCCTCCGCCTTGCCCTTGACCAGGTCGCCCGCGGCGGCCAGTTCGTCGGCGGTCGCGACGATCGTCGCGCTCAGCGGGTTCCCGTGGGCGTCGGTGCCCCCGCGCAGGTCGTCCAGGACCCGCACGCCCGCGGCGCCGATCGCCACGTCGGTGAGCCCGGTGCGCCACGGCCGCCCGAAGGTGTCCGTCACGATCACGCCCACGTCCACGGAGAGCAGCTCCCGCAGCCCGGCCCGGATCGCGGCGGCCGAGGCGTCGGGGTCCTCGGGCAGCAGCAGGACGGTGCCGGCCTCGGTGTTCGAGGCGTCGACCCCGGCCGCCGCCATGACCAGCCCCTGCCGGTTCTCCACGATCCGCAGGGTCCCCCGGCGCGCGACGACCCGTACGGTCTCGGCGTCTATCGCCGCCTCGCGCGAATCGGCGCGGACGATCCGGCCCTCAGCCTTGGAGACGACCTTCGAGGTGACGAGCAGGACGTCGCCGTCCCGCAGCTCCGGCCCGGCGGCGGCGATCAGCGCCGCCAGGTCGTCGCCGGGCCGCACCTCGGGGATCCCGCCGAGGGCCCGGACCTCGTAGGAGGGCCCGTGCGGGGCGGTCACCGGGAGGCCTCCGCCAGTTCCAGCGCGGCCCGCGCCATCTCCGCCGTGGCGGCCAGGTCGGTCATCATCAGCGGTACCGCGCGGCAGGTGATGCCGGCGGCCTCCACCTCGGCGACGGCGTCCGCGTCGGCGGTGTCGACGAGCCAGCCGTCGAGCAGCCCGGTGCCGTAGTGCAGGGCGACGGCGGCGGCGGTGGACTCGACGCCGACGGCGGCCAGCACCTTGTCGGCCATCCCGCGCACGGGAGCACCCCCGACGATGGGGGAGAGGCCCACGACGGGGGCCGTGGCGGCGGCCACGGCCTCGCGGATGCCGGGTACGGCGAGGATGGTCCCCACCGACACCACCGGGTTCGACGGCGGGAAGAGGATCACGTCGGCGGCCGCGATGGCCTCCAGGACGCCGGGCGCGGGCTTGGCCTGTTCGGCGCCCACGGGGACGACGGCCTCGGCGTCCACCGCGGCACGCATCCGGACCCAGTACTCCTGGAAGTGGATGACCCGGCGCTCGCCGGTCTGGGCGTCGGTGATCGCGACGTGGGTTTCGACGCGGTCGTCGGACATGGGGAGCAGCCGGACCCCGGGCTGCCAGCGGTCGCAGAGGGCCTCGGTGACGGCGCTGAGCGGATAGCCCGCACCGAGCATCTGCGTACGGACGATGTGGGTGGCGAAGTCGCGGTCACCGAGGCCGAACCAGGTCGGTCCGACCCCGTACGCGGCGAGTTCCTCCTTGACGGTGAAGGACTCGTCGGTGCGGCCCCAGCCCTGGTCCTCGTTGATGCCACCGCCGAGGGTGTACATCACGGTGTCCAGATCGGGGCAGACCTTGAGCCCGAACAGGTGAATGTCGTCACCGGTGTTGCCGATGACCGTGATGTCCGCGTCGGGAACCGCGGACTGGAGACCTCGGAGGAAACGGGCGCCGCCGATGCCGCCGGCCAGAACAACAATGCGCATGCGGGACAGTCTGTCAGCCGCGGGCCGGCCGCCGAGGGGCGGTGGTCGGGTGACGGGCGGGACGTGCCGGGCGGGCGTTGGGGCTAGACGGAGAGGGCCTCGGGCCGGGCCGGAGAGCAGCTGTGCATCGGCATCCGGGTCAGGCCGGGGAAGTACACGTGCAGGCTGACGGCCCCGTCGAGGCTGTCGTTCTGCACCTCGTGGGCGTAGCCGGGGGCGAAGACGCGCTGGGAGCCGGCGCCGAGGGTGAGCCGGCCGCGGGCGGTGTGCTCGGTCAGCTCGCCGTCCAGGACGGTCAGCACGCCGGAGGAGTCGCCGTGGTCGTGCAGGCCGCTGCCCTGGCCGGGGACCCAGCTGAGCAGCCAGACCTCGTAGCCGGGGCCGGTGCGCAGCCGGTGGTACCAGCGGGTCGTGGCGTCGTACCGGACCAGGTGCTCCCACTCGGAGCGGTCGGCGGCGATGGAACGCGCGAGGCCCACGAACTCGGCGACGGTGGCCGGGTGCTCGCGGGCGGGCTGCAGGAGGTGCTGGACGGAGAGGATGTCGCCGGCGATCTGGAGGTCGCTCTCGACACGCGCCGGGGCGATGGCTGCGGCGGTGGTGGCGTTCAGGGTGCTGGTGCTGTTCATCGGGGGGTTCCTCGACGGATGTCAGTCGTGCGGCGGCTGCTGTGGGGGCGAGCTGGAGCTCAGGGGAGCCGGAGCTCCCGAGGCATCAACAGCTGCAACAGCAACAGCGAACCTGGGCAGCGCACAGGAACCCACGAATGGGGGTCCAGGTGGCGGCTGAGGGCGCTGACATGGCTACAAGAAGACCGGGTGGGGGGCCGGACTGTCAACCCAATGTCCGATTTGGTAGAAAAGTTTCACCTCATCCGGTTACCGTGCCCGGAGAAAGGTTTGTGCAGTCCGCACCAGGGGATGTGGCGCTTCGAGTCGTGCCGCATCCCGCTGTTGCGGCTCTCAAACCCGCAAAGCTGTGCGATGTCTCTCTGTGGCTGAAATGTGATCTGTGCCGCTTCTTCGGCCGGATCGGAACCCCACCACAGAGTGACGCGTCGGCTACGGGGGAGAGGGAGCCGCGGATGAGGCCTGTGGCATGTGTCACGATTTTTGGCGATATGAACACTTTCTGCATAGGCTTGGTTCCGCAGAGTGAATAAGGGGCCCAATAGCAGATCTCGGCTTGACTGCGCTGGAGCCCCGCACTTGTAATTTCACTCGTGTCGTTACGTAGCGATGAGTGACGGCATGACCACGGGGACGCACAGACAGAGCGAGGGGCGCACATGACCGAGCTGGTTCAGGAACTGCTGGTCGAGGAGGCGGACGAAGAGCTCGGATGGCAGGAGCGAGCTCTCTGCGCCCAGACCGACCCCGAGTCCTTCTTTCCCGAGAAGGGCGGCTCGACCCGCGAGGCCAAGAAGGTCTGCCTCGCATGCGAGGTCCGCTCCGAATGCCTTGAGTACGCCCTCGCCAACGACGAGCGATTCGGCATCTGGGGCGGCCTGTCCGAGCGCGAGCGGCGACGCCTGAAGAAGGCCGCCGTCTGAAGCGCCCACGGCGCGCACCGAACGGCGCCCACGGCAGGGCCCGCGGAACGGCCCGCGGCACGGCCCACGACATATCCGGCGACATATCCGACGACCTGTCCGGCGGCACACCCGACGGCATAGCCGCCTGTGCACCCGGCCTCACGCACGGCAGCGGCCACAGTGCACGCATCGGTACAAAACGCAGTACAGCGAACGGCACGAACAGCACGGCATCGAGCAGAGCAAACGGTCCGCCTCCCGCACCTTCCCCGCAGGAGGCGGACCGCTGTGTTCCCAGCCGTTAGGGTGGGGCGCTGTCCAGCAGCCTCCGAGGGCACACCACCCCCGGACCCCCGGCCGGAGGGCCCGTACCGCGATGTCCCTGCACAGCCAGTCGAGCGCCTCCTATCAGGCTGCCGCCGCACCAGAGTTCCCCCGGCACGTCGTCACCGCGGTCCTCGTCGCCCACGACGGCGCCCGCTGGCTGCCCCGGACCCTCGCCGGACTCCTCGGCCAGGAACGCCCCGCCCAGAGCCACATCGCCGCCGACACCGGCAGCGCCGACGACTCCGCGCGCCTGCTCGGCGAGGCACTCGGCGAGGACCGCGTCCTGCACCTGGCCCGCCGCACCGGCTTCGGCGCGGCCGTCGACGAAGCGGCCCGCACCGCCGGCACCCTGACCCCCGAGGAACTCCCGTACCTCAAGCGCCCCTCCGGCTGGGACCCCGTCAGCCGCACGTGGCGCGACGACACGTACGACCTCCCCGACCTGCCCCACGGCGAGCCCGTCCAGTGGCTCTGGCTGCTCCACGACGACTGCGCACCCGAGCCCGACGCCCTCGCCGAACTGCTGCGCGTCGCCGACGAGAACCCCGAAGCCGCCGTCATCGGCCCCAAACTGCGCGGCTGGTACGACAAGAAGCAGCTCCTCGAAGTCGGCGTCACCATCGCCCGAAGCGGCCGCCGCTGGACCGGCCTCGACCGGCGCGAACAGGACCAGGGCCAGCACGACCAGATCCAGCCCGTCCTGTCCGTGTCCAGCGCCGGCATGCTGATCCGCCGCGACGTCTACGAAGCCCTCGGCGGCTTCGACCGCCGCCTGCCGCTGATGCGCGACGACGTCGACCTGTGCTGGCGCGTCCAGAGCGCCGGCCACACCGTCCTCATCGCCCCCGACGCCGTTCTGCGGCACGCCGAGGCCTCCGCCCGCGAGCGCCGCACCGTCGACTGCGTCGGCCGCTCCGCCGCCAGCCCGCACCGCGTCGACAAAGCCGGCGCCGTCTACACGATGCTGGCCAACAGCCCCGGCCGCGCCCTCCCGTACGTCCTGCTGCGGATCCTCTTCGGCACCGTCCTGCGCACCCTCGCCTACCTCGTCGGCAAGGCCCCCGGACAGGCCGTCGACGAGATCACCGGCCTCCTCGCCACCCTGCTCCGCCCCGGCCGGATCCTCGGAGCCCGCCGCCGCAGAGGCCGTGCCGCCGTCTCCGCCAAGGAACTGCGCCCCCTCTTCCCGCCGCCCGGCGCCAGCCTGCGCGCCAACGCCGAACAGATCGCCGGCTACTTCGGCGCCGACGGCGACACCGAGAGCAGCGCCGCCGGCCGGCACGGCGGAGCCGTCGAATCGGGACCCGGCGGAGACGACGCCGACTACCTGGAGATCGAACAGTTCGCGCGCCTCAAGCGGATCGCCCGCAAGCCCGCGCCCGTCCTCTTCGCCCTCCTCCTGCTCGTCTCCGTCATCGCCTGCCGCTCCCTCCTCGGCAGCGGCTCCCTCATGGGCGGAGCCCTGCTCCCCGCCCCCGACGGCGGACTCGACCTCTGGCGCGTCTACGCCGACGACTGGCAGCCCGTCGGCACCGGCACCACCGCCGGAGCCCCGCCCTACCTCGCCGTCCTCGGCGCCCTCTCCACCCTGCTCCTCGGCTCCACCAACGCCGCCCTGACCCTGCTGCTCGTCTGCTCGGTCCCGCTCGCCGGCCTCACCGCCTACTTCGCCTCCCGGCCGCTGGTGGAATCCCGGCTGCTGCGCGCCTGGGCCGCCGTCGCCTACGCCTTCCTCCCCGCCATCACCGGAGCCCTCGCCGGCGGCCGCCTCGGCACCGCCGTCCTCGCCGTCCTGCTCCCGCTCATCGCCCGCTCCGCCGTCACCGCCTTCGGCTTCGGAGAGGGGGAGGGCAGCTGGCGTTCCGCCTGGACCCACACCCTCCTGCTGACCCTGGCCACCGCCTTCACCCCCGTCGTCTGGCCGCTCGCCGCCGTCCTCGGATGCGCCGCGCTGGTCCTGCGCCGCGCGCACTGGAAGACGTACGGCCCCCGCCTCCTGGCGACGCTCGGGGTCCCGATCCTCGTCCTCGCCCCCTGGTCGCTGAGCCTGCTCACCCACCCCGGGGGCTTCCTGCGCGAGGCAGGGCTGCCCCACGGAGCCGGCTCGGCCACCGCCCTGGACCTGCTCGGCATCAGCCCCGGCGGCCCCCGCACCGCCGGCGGCCTGATCCTCCTCGGCGTCGTCCTCGCCGCCCTGGCCGCCCTGCTGCGCGCCGACCGGCAGTTCGCCGTACGCGCCGCATGGGCCACCGCGCTCGCCGCGCTCGTGCTGGCCGTCCTGGTCAACCGCACCACCTGGGCCGGCCCCGCCACGCTCGTCTACGGACTCGCCCTGCTGGCCGCCGCCGTCATCGGCGCAGACGGGGCCAAGGAGCGCGTCGCGGCCCGCAGTTTCGGCTGGCGCCAGCCCCTCGCCGCCCTGATCGCGCTCGCCGCCGCCGTCGGCCCGCTCGTCGGCGCGGCCGGCTGGATGCTCAGCGGAGCCGCCGGACCGCTGGAGCGCCGCGACCCCGTCCAGGTTCCCGCCTTCGTCGCCGAAGAGAGCGGCACGCGCGACCAGGCCCGCACCCTCGTCATCGGCGCGGACTCCCCGGCCGCCCTCTCCTACAGCCTGGTCCGCGGCTCGGGCGGCCGCCTCGGCGACGCCGAACTCGCCGACCGGGCCGGCAGCGACGCCCGCCTCGACAAGGTCGTCTCCAGCCTCGTCGCGGGATCCGGCGCCGACCAGACCGACCAGCTCGGCGGCTTCGCCATCCGCTACGTCCTGGTCCGCGACGGCGCCCCGCAGGAGATCGGCCGCGTCCTCGACGCCACCCCCGGCCTCAGCCGCCTCAGCAAGCTCGAAGGCAGCGCCCTGTGGCGCGTCGACCGGCAGGTCGCCCGCGCCGTCATCGTCTCCGGCAAGCCCGGCGAGGCACCCATCCCCGTCGCCTCCGGGCCCGTCGAGGTCCGCACCAAGATCCCGGCCGGCGAGGCCGGCCGCGTCCTGCGCATCGCCGACCGGGCCGACCCCGGCTGGCGGGCCACCCTCGACGGCAAGCCGCTCCAGGCCAAGACGCTCGACGGCTGGGCGCAGGGCTTCGAACTCCCCGCCGCCGCCGGCGAGCTCGACCTCGTCCACGAAGACGCCCTCACCCGGACCGCCTGGCACTGGGCCCAGGGCCTGCTCGCCCTGGTGCTCCTGGTGATGGCCCTGCCGGGCCGCCGCGCCCGCCTCGACGACGACCTGCCCGAGGAGGAGGCCCCCGCCGCCGAGGAGCCCGGCGAAGGCCGCCGGGCCCGCCGCCTGCGCGAGCAGTCCGAGCAGGAACCGCAGCCCGAGTCCGCCGCCGAGGCGGCCGTCGCGGCTGACCCGTACGCGCAGATCCCCGCGCAGCCGGTGTACGGCGAGGACGCGTACGCCTACCAGCAGGCGTACGGAGACCAGGGCGGCTACGCCTACGGCGGCCAGGAGCAGCAGCCGCAGCAGCAGTACGACCAGTACCCGTACGAGCAGCCGCAGCAGCAGTACACCGGCCACCCGGGCCCGCAGTACGACCAGGCCTACCCGCCCCAGCAGCCGTACGAGCAGCCGTACCCGCCCTACGAGCAGCAGCCCGGTCCCTCCGACGGCCACGACAACACCGACGGCTACGACCCCTACGGCCAGCACGACGGACAGCACGCCCCGCGTCCGGACGGGAGCCCCCAGCAGTGAAGCAGCGCGTACCCCTCACACTCGCCGCCGTCACGGCCGCCCTGGCCGCCGTCACCGGCCTGGCCACCCTCACCGCGCCGGCCGCCGACGGGGCCCCCGCGGCCGCGGCGGGCAAGCCGGCGGCCCGGATGCCGGTCGAGCGGTCCCTGCTGGTGTGCCCCGCGCCCAGCACCTCCGACATCGCCGAGACCCTCTACACGGCGATCACCCCGGGCGCGGCCGCCCCGGGAGGCAAGGGCACGGCCCGGCTGCTGGGCGCGACCAAGGAAGCCAAGCCCGTCCTGGAACTCAAGGAGCCCGGCAAGCCCGTGGGCGCCAAGGCATCCGGCGCCGAGGCCCCCGCGCTCAGCGGCGTGGCCGACGGGTTCCTCGCCCCCGGCTGGAGCGCGCAGCAGACCACCGTGGTCTCGGTCGGCCGTACGCGCGGCCTGCTCGGCGTCGGCTGCACCCGGCCCGGGACCGACTTCTGGTTCCCCGGCGTCAGCACCGCCAAGGGCCGCGAGGACTACGTCCACCTCACCAACCCCGACGACACCGCGGCCGTGGTGGACATCAAGCTGTTCGGCCCGGACGGCACGATCAAGGCCGAAGCGGGCACCAGCGAGAACATCCGCATCGACCCGAAGTCCAGCAAGGCCATCTCCCTGGCCTCCCTCGCCCCCGGCGCACAGCTCGCGGACGTCACCGCCCACGTGACCACCCGCGCGGGCCGGGTCGGAGCCACCGCCCAGGCGGGCGAGGAAGGCATCGGCGCCGACTGGCTGCCCGCCTCCGTGGACCCGGCCGGGACCCTGGTCCTGCCCGGCATCCCGGCGGACGCCACCTCCGTACGGCTGGTCGCCTTCGCCCCCGGCGAGGAGGACGCGGACCTCAACGTGAAGCTGGCCGGGCCGGGCGGCTCGATCAGCCCGGCGGGCAGCGAGCAGCTCCACGTCAAGGCGGGCATGACCGCGAGCCTCGACCTCAAGGACGTCACCCGCGGCGAACCGGGCTCCCTCGTCCTGTCCCCGGCGGACGCCAAGAAGTCCGTCCCGGTGGTCGCGGCGCTGCGGGTGGTCCGCGGCAGCGGCGCCAAACAGGAGACCGGCTTCATCCAGGCCTCCGCCCCCGTCGGTACCCGGGCGACCGTCGCCGACAACCGCCCCGAGGCGAACGCCACGCTGCTGTCGCTGACGGCCCCGCCCGGAGCCGACGCGACGGTCAAGGTGACGGCCTCGCCGGGCACGGAGGGCGGCGAACCCGCCTCCAAGGAGGTCACGGTCAAGGGCGGCACCACACAGACCGTGGCACTCGCCCCGACGGGCGGCAAGGGCGCCTACGCCCTCACGGTGGAAACCGTCTCCGGCGGCCCCGTCCACGCGTCCCGCACCCTGACGATCCCGCGCGACGGCATCCCGATGTTCACGGTCCAGGCCCTCTCGGACGACCGCTCCACGGTCTCGGTCCCCAAGGCGGCCCAGGACCTCTCGGTCCTGACCCGATAAGCCGTCCGGCGTTCGAGGACCGGGGTCCGGGGCGGAGCCCCGGGACCGGTTCAGCCCGTCCGGCGTGTGAGGACCGGGTCCGGGCGGAGCCCGGGGAACGGAGGAAGGGCGGGCAGGGGACAGCCCCGCAGGGCCACCTCCCGCACCGCCGGCGCGGGCCTGACCGGCAAGATCCGAAAGAGACGGCCTAGTCCGACCCGTACCGCGGATCCACCGTCTCGGGCGACAGCCCCAACAGCTCCGCGACCTGTTCCACCACGATCTCGTGCACGAGCATCGCCCGCTCGTCCCGCGACTTCGCCCGGATCTCCACGGGCCGCCGGAACACCACGATCCGCGCCGGCCGCCCACCCCCGGCCTCCGCGAGCGCGCCCAGCGGCACCGCCTCGTCGTTCCAGCCGGCCTCCGCGCCGCCCGGCGGCCCCGGCACGTCGCCGATCATGAACTCCACCTCCGCCAGCTGCGGCCACCGCCGCTCCAGCCGCTCCACGGAGTCCCGTACGAGGTCCCCGAAGAGCTCCCCGCGGCTCGCCGACAGCGGCACCTGCGGAGGGGCCACCGGCCCCCGCATCCCGCGCCCGTGCCGGTCGCGCCGCCGTACCCGTGGCTCACCGGTGGGGGAGCCGCCGGGCAGGGAGGCGGCCGGGGGCACGGGAGGGGGAGGCAGAGTGCTGTCCGTCACCCCCGCAGGGTAGCCCGCAGATCCACAGCGGGGCGGGGGAGATCGGACGACACGGGCGAGTGGCCGGGGGAGAGTCGTCGCGGCCCGGTCAAGAGTGCGGTACCGTCCAACGTCGTGAGCCTTGTACGTCGCTGTTCGCGCACCGCGTGCGGCCGCCCTGCCGTCGCGACTCTGACGTACGTCTACGCCGATTCGACCGCAGTTCTCGGCCCGCTCGCCACCTACGCCGAACCCCACTGCTACGACCTCTGCGCCGAGCACTCGGAGCGCCTGACCGCCCCGCGCGGCTGGGACGTCGTACGCCTCACCGATGGTTCGGCGCCCTCGCGTCCCACCGGTGACGACCTGGAAGCCCTCGCCAACGCCGTTCGCGAGGCGGCCCGTCCGCCGGAGCGCGCGGCCGGGGCCGGCGGCAGCGGTCAGGGCGGTCCCTCCACCGGGGAGACCCGTCGCGGACACCTGCGCGTCCTGCGTTCGCCGGATTCCTGACATTGCGTTGATCTGAAAAGCCGCACTGTGTCCACGGTAGGTTTGCTTCACCGCACATCACCTTCAGGAGGGCACGCAGTGGCCACCGATCTTTCGAACATCGTCAAGGCGTACGACGTACGAGGCGTTGTGCCGGACGAGTGGGACGAGCACTTGGCCGAGCTGTTCGGTGCCGCCTTCGTCGAGGTGACCGGCGCGCGGGCCATCGTCATCGGCCACGACATGCGGCCCTCCTCCCCGGCCCTGTCGGGCGCCTTCGCCCGAGGCGCGGCCGCCCGTGGCGTCGACGTCACCCTCATCGGGCTGTGCTCCACCGACCAGCTCTACTACGCTTCCGGCAAGCTGAACCTGCCCGGCGCGATGTTCACGGCCTCGCACAACCCGGCGCAGTACAACGGCATCAAGCTCTGCCGGGCCGGCGCCGCCCCGGTCGGCCAGGACACCGGCCTCTCCACCGTCCGCGAGCTCGCCGAGAAGTGGAGCGACGAGGGCGCCCCGGCGGTCCCCGCCGGCACCGTCCCCGGCACCGTCACCGAGCAGGACACCCTCACCGGCTACGCCGACCACCTGAAGGGCCTGGTCGACCTCACCGCCATCCGCCCGCTCAAGGTCGTCGTCGACGCGGGCAACGGCATGGGCGGGCACACCGTCCCCACCGTCTTCACGGGCCTCCCGCTGGACGTGGTCCCCATGTACTTCGAACTGGACGGGACCTTCCCCAACCACGAGGCCAACCCCCTCGACCCGAAGAACATCGTCGACCTCCAGGCCCGCGTACTGGCCGAGGGCGCCGACCTCGGCATCGCCTTCGACGGCGACGCCGACCGCTGCTTCATCGTCGACGAGCGCGGCGAGGGCGTCTCCCCGTCCGCCATCACGGCCCTGGTCGCCGCCCGCGAACTGGCCCGCAACGGCGGAACCGGCACCGTGATCCACAACCTGATCACCTCCTGGTCCGTGCCCGAGGTCGTCCGCGAGAACGGCGGCACCCCCGTCCGCACCCGCGTCGGCCACTCCTTCATCAAGGAGGAGATGGCCAAGTCCGGAGCCATCTTCGGCGGCGAGCACTCGGCGCACTACTACTTCAAGGACTTCTGGAACGCGGACACCGGCATGCTCGCCGCGCTCCACGTCCTGGCGGCCCTCGGCGGCCAGGACGGCCCCCTCTCGGCCCTGGTCTCCTCCTACGACCGCTACGCGGGCTCCGGCGAGATCAACTCGACCGTCGCCGACCAGGCCGGCCGCCTCGCCGCCGTCAAGGAGACCTACGGAGCGATCGAGGGCGTCACCCTGGACGAACTGGACGGCCTCACGGTGACCGCGGCCGACTGGTGGTTCAACGTCCGCGCCTCCAACACCGAGCCCCTCCTCCGTCTGAACGTGGAAGCCCGCGACGAGCCCACCCTCGCCAAGATCCGCGACGAGGCCCTGGCTCTCATCCGCGGCTGAACCTCGCCCCGCCCGCGCTCCCGGGCACGGGCGGCCAAAGTCGGCCCCGCCCGCGCTTCCGGGCACGGGCGGCCACAATCCGCCCCGCCCCGCACTTCCAGACGCCGCCGGCCAAATTCAGCCCGGCCGGCGTTTGAGGCGCGGGGCCCGGGGCGGAGCCCCAGCAGCGCACCCGCACCTCATGGCCGCCGCATCACCGCCGACCCCTCACCGAGGTCCTCCTCCACCCGCCACCGGAGGTGACTCGGCGGTAGGCTGACCTGGCCCGATCCACATCCCCGAAGGGAACCGCACATGCCGCTCGAAGCCGGCCTCCTGGAGATCCTCGCCTGCCCCGCCTGCCACTCGCCCCTGGAGGACAAGTCGGCCGACGCGGAGACCCCCGAGCTGATCTGCACCGGAGGCCAGGACTGCGGTCTCGCCTACCCGGTCCGCGACGGCATCCCGGTGCTCCTCGTCGACGAGGCACGCCGTCCCGCCTGAGCCTCCTACCGCCACCCCGCGCAAAAGCCGAGACTGGTTCCGTCCCACACAGGTTCCGTCACAGACATAGCCGGAGGCCGCCATGCTCGACGAGTCACTCCTCGACGCACCTGACGATCTCGCCCGCGCCGACCGCCGCGGCCTGCTCCGCGGCGCAGCCGACGCCGGCGCACGGGTACGCACCGCGGCCCGGCACGCCGCCGAGGCCGGTCTCGCCGACCTGCGCCCCGACGGCCGCCCCCGCGCGGTCCTCATCGCCGGGCCCGGCACCGCCGCCACCGGGGTCGCCGACCTGCTCGGCGCGCTCGCCGGCGCCTCCGCGCCCGTCATCCGGCTGCACCCGACCGGCGTCGCGCACGCCGCCGGGGCCCTGCGCTGGACCCTGCCCGGCTGGGCCGGCCCCGTCGACCTGCTGCTCATCGCCACCACCGACGGGACCGAGCCCGGCCTCGCCGTCCTCGCCGAGCAGGCCTACCGGCGCGGCTCCACCGTCGTCGCCGTCGCCCCCGAGCGCTCGCCGCTGAGCGAAGCGGTGGACGGCGCACACGGGCTCCTCGTACCGATGGCGAAAGCCCCGTACCAGGAGTACGACGAGTCGGCCGCGGCCGGCCCCGGCGCCCTCTGGGCCCTGCTGACCCCGCTGCTGGTGCTCCTCGACCGGGTCGGCCTGATCACCGCCGCCCCGCACACCCTGCAGCTCGTCGCCGACCGGCTCGACCGCACGGCCGAACGCTGCGGCCCCGCCATCGTCACCTACTCCAACCCGGCCAAGACCCTCGCGTCCGAGCTCGCCGACTCCCTCCCGCTCATCTGGAGCGAGGGCGCCGCCGCGGGACCCGCCGGACGCCGCTTCGCCGCCACCCTCGCCGAGCTCGCCGGCCGACCCGCACTCGCCGCCGACCTTCCCGAGGCCCTCCCGGCCCACGGGGTCCTGCTCGCCGGCGATTTCGCCGCCGGCGCCGACCCCGACGACTTCTTCCGCGACCGAGTGGAAGAACCGCAGGCCCTGCGCGCACGCATCGTCCTGTTGCGCGACAGGCCCGCAGGCGGACTGACAGCCGCCCCTGCCGCCCGAGAACTCGCCCTCAGCCACGACACGGCCATCAGCGAGCTCGAACCGGAGGAGGGCACCGAGCTGGAACAGCTCGCCGAACTCCTCGCCGTCACGGATTTCGCCACCGCCTACCTGGCGTTGGCCTCCGGGGGACACAGCTGAGGCGCACGAACGCGCGCCTCTCACCCAGGAAGACGACCGATGGACCGCCTCACTAACACGATCCGCCCCTACGCCTGGGGATCGGCCACCGCGATCCCCGAACTCATCGGAGTCCCGCCCACCGGCGAACCCCAGGCCGAGTTGTGGATGGGCGCCCACCCCGGCGCACCCTCACGCCTCGACCGCGGAGCCGGGGAGAGCGCCCTCTCGGACGTCATCGCGGCCGACCCCGAAGGCGAACTGGGAGTCGAGGCCGTCCGCAAGTTCGGCCCCGAGCTCCCCTTCCTCTTCAAGCTCCTCGCCGCCGGCGCCCCGCTCTCCCTCCAGGTCCACCCCGACCTCGCCCAGGCGAAGGCCGGGTTCGAGGACGAGGAGCGCCGCGGCGTCCCGATCGACGCACCGCACCGCAACTACAAGGACGCCAACCACAAGCCCGAGCTGGTCTGCGCCCTCACCCCCTTCGAGGGCCTGTCCGGATTCCGCCCGCCGCTGGAGGCCGCCGCCCTGCTGGAGGGCCTCGGCGTCAACTCCCTGAAGCCCTACGCCGACCTCCTGCGGGCACACCCCGAGGAGGCGGCCCTGCGCGAGGTGCTCACCGCCGTCCTGACCGCCGACCGCGCCGAGATGGCCCGTACGGTCACCGAGGCCGCGGCCGCCGCCGAGCGGCTCGGAGGCCCGTACGCCCCGTACGCCGGACTCGTCCACCACTACCCGGGCGACCCCGGCGTCATCGCCGCGATGCTCCTCAACCACGTGCGACTCCAGCCCGGCGAAGCCATGTTCCTCGGTGCCGGCATTCCGCACGCCTACCTCGACGGCCTCGGCGTCGAGCTCATGGCCAACTCCGACAACGTCCTGCGCTGCGGGCTCACCCCCAAGCACGTCGACGTGCCGGAGCTGCTGAAGGTCACCCTCTTCGAGCCCGGCGACCCCGGCATCCTGCGCCCGGAGGGCAACGGCGAGGAGGTCTACGAGACCCCCATCGACGAATTCCGGCTCTCCCGCTTCGTCCTGGCCCCCGGCGGCGCTCCCCGGGTGGTCCCCGACACCACCGCCCAGATCCTGCTGTGCACGGCGGGCTCACCGAAGGCCGGCTCCCCGAAGTCCGGCGAACTGGCCCTGGCACCCGGCGAATCGGTCTTCGTGCCGGCCGGCGAAAAGGTCGAACTGTCCGGAACCGGCACCGTCTTCCGTGCCACTGTGGTGGTCTGACGTACCGTCCCTCTCGGTGGCTGTGAGAATCTGCGGCCGTAGCGCGGCGTCCCGGCCCGGGGCGCCGCACCGAGGAAGGGACACATCGCAACCATGAGCGCGTCGGGCGGTACCAAGGCGATCGTGGCGGCACTCGCCGCCAATCTGGCCATCGCGGTAGCCAAGTTCGTGGCCTTCGTCTTCAGTGGCTCGTCCTCGATGCTCGCGGAAAGCGTCCACTCGCTGGCGGACTCCGGAAACCAGGGCCTGCTCCTGCTGGGCGGCAAGAAGGCCCAGCGCGAGGCGACTCCGGAACACCCCTTCGGGTACGGGCGCGAGCGCTACATCTACGCCTTCCTCGTCTCCATCGTGCTGTTCACCGTCGGTGGCATGTTCGCCATCTACGAGGGCTACGAGAAGATCCACGAGCCGCACGCGATCTCGCACTGGTACTGGCCGGTCGGCGTCCTCGTGTTCGCGATCATCGCGGAATCCTTCTCCTTCCGCACCGCGATCAAGGAGTCGAACGAGATCCGCGGCAGCCTCACCTGGGGCCAGTTCATCAAGCGCGCCAAGGCCCCCGAGCTCCCCGTGGTCCTCCTCGAAGACTTCGGCGCCCTCATCGGCCTGGTCCTCGCCCTCGCGGGCGTCGGCATCGCCCTGCTCACCGGCAACGGCGTCTGGGACGGCATCGGCACCCTGTGCATCGGCGTCCTGCTGATCATCATCGCCATCGTGCTCGCGGCCGAGACCAAGTCCCTGCTGCTCGGCGAGGCCGCCGGCACCGAGGACGTCGAGAAGATCAAGGCCGCCGTGGTCGACGGTGACGTCGTGACCGGCATCATCCACATGCGCACCCTGCACCTCGGCCCCGAGGAGCTCCTGGTCGCCGCGAAGATCTCCGTCCAGAGCGACGACACCGCGACCGAGGTGGCCAACGCCATCAACGCCGCCGAGGCCCGCATCCGCGCGGCCGTCCCGATCGCCCGCGTCATCTACCTCGAGCCGGACATCTTCAACGCCGAGGCCGCGGCCAAGGGCGCCAACCCGGGCCACTGACCCCGCACCCGACGCGGAGAGGCCCCCCAGCGACGCGCGCAGGGGGGCCTCTCCGCGCCCGGGGCTACTGGATCTCGCGCAGCACGTCCAGGATCGCGGCCTTGCCGGGCGCGGCCTGCAGCCGCTCCCTGAAGCCGGTGTCCATCAGCTTGCGCGACAGCAGCGCCAGGATCCGCAGGTGCTCGTCCCCGGCGGCCGCCTCCGGCACGGAGATCATGAAGACCAGCCGGGCCTTCGTCCCGTCCAGCGCGCCCCACTCGATGCCCTCGTCGGACCGGGCGAAGCCCACCGTCGGGCGGGTCACCGCGTCCGTCTTGGCGTGCGGGATGGCGATGGACTCGCCGAGACCGGTCGTGCCCTGCGCCTCCCGGGCCAGGGCGACCCGTACGAGCTCGTCCACGTCGGTGACGTTGCCGGTCGTGGCCAGCATCTCCGCCATCTCGCGGATCGCCGCCTCCTTGGAGCCGGAGGCCAGCTCCGTCTTCACGGTCTGCTCGGTGAGGTACCCGGACAGCACCTCCGGCGGCCCGCCCGCGGCCACCGGAGCCGCGGCCGCGGGCTGCTGCGCCCGGACGGCCGCACCGGCTGCTCCCGCACCCGCTGCGGCGGCGGCGACGCCGCCCGCGCCCACGGGGGCGCCCGCACCGACCAGGGCCGGCTCCGGCGCGAGGACCGCGGACCCGCCGCCGGTGACGCCCTCCCGGCGCAGCTTGAACTCGATCAGGGCGTTCGTCGTCAGCGCGGTCACGACCGCACCGGCCGCGATGGCCACGAAGAACATCGCGACGCCGCTGATCGCACCGAACAGCGAGACGATCGGGCCGCCGTGCGGCACCGAGTCCTGGACCCCGGCCACACCGGCGATCGCACCGGCTACCGCGCCACCGAGCATGTTCGCGGGGATGACCTGGGCGGGCCGGGCCGCGGCGAAGGGGATCGCTCCTTCGGAGATGCCGAAGAAGCCCATGAACAGGGCGGCGAGGCCGGTCTCCTTCTCCTCGTCGCTGTAGAGCTTGCGGCGCAGCAGCGTCGCCAGACCCTGGCCGAGCGGCATGACGGGGATGGCGGCGGCGGCCATGCCCATGACGTGGTTGTTGGTGCCGATCAGGCCGACGGCGACGAGGAAGGCGGTCTTGTTGACCGGACCGCCCATGTCGAAGGCGATCATCAGGCCGATGATGGTGCCCAGCACGATCGCGCTGGAGCCGGTCATCCCGTTCAGCCAGTCGGTCAGGTGCGTGAAGACCCAGGAGATCGGCTGGCCGATCACGTAGATGTAGAACAGCCCCAGGGCCACGGTCGACACGATCGGGATCACGATGATCGGCATGATCGGCTGGATGACCTTGGGGACCTTGACCTTCTTGATCCACATGACCAGATAGCCCGCGAGGAAGCCCGTCGCGATGGCACCCAGGAAGCCGGCGTTCGCATCGGCCCCGTAGATGTGCACGGCGTCCGCGGCGAGGAAGCCGCCGATCATGCCGGGTACGAGGGCCGGCCGGTCGCCCAGCGCGTAGGCGATGTAGCCGGAGAAGATCGGCAGCATCAGCGAGAAGCCGGTCACGCCGAGCTTGTTGACGTAGAACCAGAAGGTCCCGTCGGGAATGACCAGCCCGCCCTTGGCGTCCGCGTGCCCGCCGAGGGACAGGGACACGGCCAGCAGCAGACCGCCCACGACCACGAACGGGATCATGTGCGAGACGCCGTTCATCAGCGCCTTGTACGCCTGACTGCGCTGGTGGCCGCCGCCGCCGTCGCCGCTGCCCGCCGCCGCCGAAGTCCCGGACTGCACCGGAGCGCCCTGCGCGCGCCGGATCAGTTCCTCCGGCTTGTGGATGCCGTCCGCGACGCCGGTCGACAGCACCCGCTTGCCGGCGAACCGGTCGAGGTCGACTTCCTTGTCGGCGGCGATGATGACGGCGTCCGCCTGCCTGACATCGTTGTCAGAGAGCACGTTCTCGGCCCCGATGGAACCTTGGGTTTCCACCTTGATCGAGACGCCGAGGCGGTCGGCGGCCTGCTGGAGCTTCTCCGCGGCCATGTACGTGTGCGCGATACCGGTGGGGCACGCGGTAACGGCGACGATCCTCACGGGCTTCCGCCCGCCCACGTCCCCGCCTTCGGGAGGGCCTGCCGGACTGGTCACTGGAATCTCCTCACGACACATGCGTTGTCCTGCGGGATCGCGCGTACAACCCGACCCAACCGCATCCTCGTCCATGTAAGGGGGTGATCAAAAGTCCGAAAGGCCCCCAATCCTCCGCCGTAGGCCCCGAACTCCGGTCGAGACATGCTTTCGGTTCGCCTGGGCCGCGCTCCGCCGATCGGTGTAGATTCGTCATCAGTGTCAGGCGTCGCTGCTGATGGCGGTCGGGCGGTCTTCGAGACCGGCCGAGGGGAGAGAGGACCCCCGACGGACTGAGCGCCATGTGCGCCGTCTTGACGACGGTGCCCGGCTCAGCCGTACCCACCTCTCTACAGCACGAGGAGCAGCACACCCATGACTGCCGCTTTCACCGACTTCAAGGTCGCGGACCTCTCCCTCGCCGTCTTCGGACGCAAGGAGATCACCCTCGCCGAGCACGAGATGCCCGGTCTCATGTCGATCCGCCGGGAGTACGCGGCCACCCAGCCGCTCGCCGGCGCCCGCGTCACCGGCTCCCTGCACATGACCGTGCAGACCGCCGTCCTCATCGAGACCCTCGTCGCCCTCGGCGCCGACGTCCGCTGGGCCTCCTGCAACATCTTCTCCACCCAGGACCACGCGGCCGCCGCCATCGCGGTGGGCCCGAACGGCACCGCGGAGAACCCGCAGGGCGTCCCCGTCTTCGCCTGGAAGGGCGAGACGCTGGAAGAGTACTGGTGGTGCACGGAGCAGGCGCTGACCTGGCCGAACACCCCCACCGGCGGTCCGAACATGATCCTCGACGATGGTGGTGACGCCACCCTCCTCGTCCACAAGGGCGTCGAGTTCGAGAAGGTCGGCGCCGCTCCGGACCCGTCGACGGCGGACTCCGAGGAGTACGCCCACATCCTGACCCTCCTCAACCGCACCCTGGGCGAGGCCCCGCAGAAGTGGACGCAGCTCGCGTCCGAGATCCGCGGCGTCACCGAGGAGACCACCACCGGCGTCCACCGCCTCTACGAGATGATGGCCGAGGGCACCCTGCTCTTCCCGGCGATCAACGTGAACGACGCCGTCACCAAGTCGAAGTTCGACAACAAGTACGGCTGCCGCCACTCCCTCATCGACGGCATCAACCGCGCCACCGACGTCCTCATCGGCGGCAAGACCGCCGTGGTCTTCGGCTACGGCGACGTCGGCAAGGGCTGCGCCGAGTCGCTGCGCGGCCAGGGCGCGCGCGTCATCGTCACCGAGATCGACCCGATCTGCGCCCTGCAGGCGGCGATGGACGGATACCAGGTCGCGACCCTGGACGACGTCGTCGCGACGGCCGACATCTTCATCACGACCACGGGCAACAAGGACATCATCATGGCCGCCGACATGGCCAAGATGAAGCACCAGGCCATCGTGGGCAACATCGGCCACTTCGACAACGAGATCGACATGGCCGGCCTCGCGAAGATCGAGGGCATCGTCAAGGACGAGGTCAAGCCCCAGGTCCACACCTGGAAGTTCCCCGACGGCAAGGTCCTCATCGTCCTGTCCGAGGGCCGCCTGCTGAACCTGGGCAACGCCACCGGTCACCCGTCCTTCGTGATGTCGAACTCCTTCGCGGACCAGACCCTGGCCCAGATCGAGCTCTTCACCAAGCCGGCCGAGTACCCCACCGACGTCTACGTGCTCCCCAAGCACCTCGACGAGAAGGTGGCCCGCCTCCACCTCGACGCCCTCGGCGTCCGCCTGACCACCCTGCGCCCGGAGCAGGCCGCCTACATCGGCGTGGACGTGGCGGGCCCGTACAAGCCGGACCACTACCGCTACTGATCCCCACGGAACAGCGGCACCACGCTTCAGGTCAGGCCCCCGGCATCCGTGCCGGGGGCCTGCCCCGTACCCGCCCGAACCCAGGAAGACGCCCCATGCCCCGAGGCCGCTACGCGCTGCACGACCCGCACGACCACACCCCCCTCGGCGAGGAGCACTTCCACTGCGCCCCGGGCCCCTCCGGCTGGCGCTACGTCTCCCAGCTCACCGCGCCCGACGGTGCGCACCGCGGCTCCGTCGACCTGGCCGTCGACGAACTGGGCCGCCCCATCCGCCTCGAGGTCAACGCCTCCAGCTGGCAGGTCCGCGGCGCCGCCATCGACGGGATCACCTGGGTCCGCACCGACCCCGCCGGAGCCGAAGCCACCGAGGGCAACGTCCCCGGGGCCGCCGGCTTCACCGGCACCTCCCCGGCCTTCCTGGTCGCCACGGCCCGGCTGCTGCGCCTGACCCCCGGCGCCCCCGCCACCCGCGTCCGGCTCGTCGCCCTGACCGACCCCGTCCTGGCGGCCCGTACGACCGACCAGGCCTGGGCCCTCCTGAACCGCACGGAGCACCCCACGGACAGCGGCCCGCTGCAGGTCGACGAGTACCGCGTCACCGCCCTGGACACCGGCGAGGTCCATACGGTCCACATCGCGGGGGACGTGGTCCTCTCGGCCCCCGGCATCGAACTCGAACACCTGGAAACCCCGCCCTCCGCCTTCACCGACTAGCTAGGCGGGCGGGGCGAACCCGGTCGTCTTCGGCGGCTGTACGGACACGGGAGCCACCGGCGCGACCGGAGCCGGGGGCACCACCGCCGGAGCGACGGGCGCCACGGCAGGCATCACCACGGGCGCGGGCGGCCCGTACGGAACCGGAGCCGACCCGGGAGCGGGCTGCTGCTGCCGGAAGGCCCGCGCGGCGTCCCGCGACTGCCGCTCGTGCACCACGGCCATCAGGAACGCGGCGGCGGGCACCCCGACCGGCGGCGGAGCCCCCGTACGCGCCACCAGATCGTCCGCGAGCCGGGCCGCCAACGCGCCGCCCACCTGAGGATCGAGCTGGTCCATGCGCGTCAGGTACTGCCGGATCGCCAGCCACAGCCCGTCGGGCACCGCCGACAGGTCCAGCCCGCCGAACCTCCCGGCCAGCCACGGAGGCGGCGGGGGCACCGGCATCACCCGTGCACCCGGCACCCGCTCCCGGACGACCAGCGTCCCCGCGAACACGTCACCGAGCCGGCGGCCCCGCTCGGAGAACAGCGAGGCGATGCACGCCACGGACCCGAAGGTCAGCAGCAGTTCGAAGACGCCGAAGGCCCCGCGCACCAGCGCGTGCCGGAACCGGACCGGCCCGCCGTCGTCGCGCACCACGCGCAGCCCGCACGCGAGCTTGCCCAGCGACCGCCCGTGGCTGAGCGTCTCCACCGCGATCGGCACGCCGACCAGGACGAGCACGAACGAGGCCACCGACACGGCCGCCCGGGCCGCCCCGTCCATCGAAGCGGTGGCCAGCACGAGCCCGACGGAAATGAGCAGGTACCCGGTGACGTACACGACCAGGTCGAGCAGGATCGCCAGCGCCCGGCTCGGCAGCCTCGCCGGCCGCAGCCCCAGGACGACCGCGTCCCCCGTCACCAGATCGCTCACCGATGCACACCCTTCGCATGACCTGCCCCGCCCCATCTGCCTCCAGTCTGCCAAGCTGACGAAGCAAGCAGTAGGAGAAACCAGAGGGACCAGGGGCAGGGGAGCGCCAACCGCATGGATCTCGACGTCTTCGTTGCGGCCCACCAGGCCGAGTGGGCCCGCCTGGAACAGCTGCTGGGCCGGGGCCGGCGACTCACGGGAGCCGAGGCGGACGAGCTCGTCGCGCTCTACCAGCGCACGGCCACGCACCTCTCCCTCGTCCAGTCCAGCGCCCCCGACCCGATGCTCACGGGCCGCCTGACCCAGCTCGTCGCCCGTGCCCGCGCCATCGTGACGGGCACCCGGCGGTCCGGCTGGCGCGACGCGGCCCGCTTCTTCACCTCGGGCTTCCCGGCCGCCGTCTACCTCAGCCGCCGCTGGTGGATACCCACGGCACTGATCTCCACGGCCGTCGGCGTCCTCGTCGGCTGGTGGATAGCCACCCACCCGGAGATCCAGAACGCCATCGGGGCTCCGGAAGACCTGAAGGCGATGACGAAGCCGGGCGGCGGGTACGAGACGTACTACTCCAGCCACCCCGCGGCCTCCTTCGCGGCCCAGGTCTGGACGAACAACGCCCAGGCGGCCGCGGTCTGCCTGGTCCTGGGCGGCTTCCTGGGTCTGCCGGTCCTGTACATCCTGTGGCAGAACATGCTGAACCTCGGCGTCGGCATCGGCCTGATGTCCTCCGCCGACCGCCTCGACGTCTTCCTCGGGCTGATCCTCCCGCACGGCCTGCTCGAACTGACCGCCGTCTTCGTGGCCGCCGGTACGGGCCTGCGCCTGGGCTGGACGGTCATCGACCCGGGCCACCGCACCCGCCGCGTCGCCCTGGCCGAACAGGGCCGCGCCGCCCTCGGCATGGCCATCGGCCTGGCCGTGGTCCTCTTCCTCTCGGGCCTGATCGAAGGCTTCGTCACCCCCTCCGGCCTGCCCACGTGGGCCCGCATCAGCATCGGCGTGGCCGCCGAGGCGGCCTTCCTGCTCTACGTCTACGTCTTGGGCGGCCGCGCGGCCCGAGCCGGCGACACGGGCGACGTGGAGCAGGCCGACCAGACGGCGACGCTCCCCATCGCGGCCTGATGTGCGTGCGGCCCTGCTGAGCTGCTAGTCTCCTCGTCGTCCCGCAAACACCGTTGACACGGCAGCTGCGGGGAGGTAGATTCGAACGGTTGCCTCGAACTGGACAAGTTCGGCAGTGATGGTTTAAAGTCTTTCTCGCCCCCAGGAATTGAATTCCAAGCGGGCACACCCAACTCTTCATTCAGGAAACTGAAGCCGGGAAATCCGGTGGAAAACTTCTGATAGAGTCGGACTCGCCGGAAAGGGAAACGCGAAAGCGAAGAACTGGAAAGCGAAACCCGCTTCGACCGGGAATCGGACACGAAAGAGTCTGATAGAGTCGGAAACGCGAGAACAGAACAGAACGAAGCCCGGAGGAAAGCCCGAGAGGGTGAGTACAAAGGAAGCGTCC
This sequence comes from Streptomyces sp. NPDC006487, assembly GCF_042870555.1. Lineage (NCBI taxonomy): Bacteria > Bacillati > Actinomycetota > Actinomycetes > Kitasatosporales > Streptomycetaceae > Streptomyces > Streptomyces sp. NPDC006487. The sequence goes on along the minus strand of NZ_JBIAHN010000004.1, from coordinate 197 downwards.
GTTCCTTGAGAACTCAACAGCGTGCCAAAAATCAACGCCAAAAAGTTGATACCCCGTCCATTTCGGTGGATGAGGTTCCTTTGAAAAAGACCTGTGAGGTCGCGGCTTCGGCCGGGATGCTTGCAGGCAATTACACAGCGAGGACGCAGTGGACGGTCGGTCTTATTCCGACATGACTGTCCCGCTCTAAGTGCGTG